>NZ_SRLD01000001.1 GCF_004745955.1 Hymenobacter elongatus
GCGCCCCCATCAAGGTCTGAAGGGCCAAACCCCCGCGCAAATCTTCGCCCAAAACCCTACCTTCAACACCTCGTCCATTTGCTTAACAAACCCCGCCTAAACTGTCCAGTTTTTGGGGAGTAGTACAATGTGACCGACTGCAAGCGGCTGGGTGCTAATGCTACGCAACAAATTGACAATTGAAGCTTGTTCTTAGAAGCTGTTTGAGGTAGCAAAAAAATATTCTAAAACGGTCATACTGAGCTTGTCGAAGCATCTCTACCGCTTCCTTGCACTGCTCAAACGAAGCGGTAGAGATGCTTCGACAAGCTCAGCATGACCGTTTCTAATTACCCAAATAGCTTCTTAGCCTGTAGCAATGAGAATGTGCGTGACCAGGTATTAGCGAATCTGATTGCTTTGCCACCTGCGGTTTTTCTACTTGACGCAGAAAGCCCCGACGCAAACTAACGTCGGGGCCTTCTGCTGGTACAAAGTTTGGCACATTATACAGAACGGATTGCTACGCTCTGCTCGCAATGACAGACGATTAAGTCGCCTCTGGCCGCTGCTTAGAAACTCTGTACGATGCTGTTGTGCAGCGTCCGGGGTGTCCAGTAGCCGCTGGCGATGATGCGGCGGATGGTGAACAACGGGTCAATCGGGTCGCGCTTCTCAGCCAGAATGTAGGCCCCTACGAAACCGCGCTTCTTCAGCTCCGGAATGGCCTGCTGATTCCAGAGGCCGAAGGGGAAGGCGAAGTAGTTGATTTTCTTGCCCGTGATTTCCTCCAGGGTTTTGGTGGGCTTCTCGATCTGCGTCACCCAATCCTGGCCCTGGTACTTCTTCACGTTGTGGTGGTCCCAGGTGTGGGAGCCGATAACGTTGCCCTCATCCGAGAGCTGCTTCACCTGCGCCTTGCTCATGTAGTTGGGCCGGCCCAGGCTCACGGTCATGATGAAGTACACGGCCTTGAAGCCGTACTTCTCGAGCGTGGGGCGAGCCACGGTGAACTGGTCGAGGTCGGTGTCGTCGAAGGTGAGCATGATGGGCTTGCTCGGCAGCTTGGCCCCCGTGGTCAGGTAGGCATGGAGCTGGTCGGGCAGCACGGTGTGGTAGCCGCTGTCGGCCAGCATCTTGATCTGGTCCCGAAACTTCTGCACCGGCACGATGTAGTCTTTAGCCCCTTTCGAGTCCTTGGCACGCCAGTCCCGAATCTGGTGGTAGCAGAGAATGGGCACCTGGGGGCGGGCCGTGATGGTGGCCGCGTCGGCAATGCTGCCGGCCGGGATGCTGTTTGGATCGGGCGCGGGCGTAGTGCTGGCTTCGGTGGCAGCGCTGGGGGCTACGGGCGCGGCGGCCGAGTCGGCGGCGGGTTCAGCGGTGGGGCTGCCGACTTCGGTAGCCGTGGCGGGCTTGGTTTCGCAGGCAGTGAGAAAGGTGCTGGCGGCCAGAGCGGCGGCGAAAAGTGGGGTACGGAACAAAATCATGAGGAGAATAGCGGCGGCAACGAGCCAGACCAGGTACTTTTGGGAAGAAAAAAAGCCGGAAGACGACCGGGACCAAGAGCATCGTATCTTCGCCCCGGACCTTCCAAGTCACAAAACAACAGCTATTTCCCCGCATGGACAAACTTCGCGGCACGGGCGTTGCGCTCATCACGCCCTTCACCCCCGCCCCCGACCACGCCGTAGACTACCCCGCCCTGCGCCGTCTACTGGATTTTAACATCGAAGGCGGCGTCGAATACCTCGTCATCAACGGCACCACGGGCGAGTCGCCGACGGTAACGGCCGAGGAGAAAACCGAGATTCTGCGCGTCGTGAAAGAGCACGTAGCCGGCCGTGTGCCGCTCGTGTACGGCATCGGCGGCAACGATACGGCCAGCCTCGAAACCTTACTGCGCACGACCGACCTCGACGGCATCGACGCCATTCTGTCGGCCAGCCCGGCCTATAATAAACCCAGCCAGCAGGGCATCATCCAGCACTACCTGCGCCTGGCCGACCTGAGCCCGCTGCCCATCATTCTGTACAACGTGCCCGGCCGCACCAGCTCCAACCTAACGGCCGACACGACGCTGCGTCTGGCTCAGCACCCCAACATCATCGGCATCAAGGAAGCCAGCGGCAACCTGGAGCAGTGCATGGCCATAGCGGCCCGCCGCCCCGCCGGCTTTCTGCTGCTCAGCGGCGACGATATGTTGACCACGCCCATGATTTCGTTCGGGGCCGAAGGCGTCATCAGCGTGCTGGGCAACGCCTTCCCGCAGCGCATGAGCGACATGACCCGCCTGGCCCTGGCCGGCAACTACGTCGAGGCCACCAAGCTGCTATTCGAGTTTCTGCCCCTGAATCCCTTGATGTATGAGGAAGGCAACCCCGTTGGGGTGAAAGCCGTGCTCGAAGCGCAGGGCATCTGCTCGGGTGCCGTACGCCTGCCCCTGCTCGACGCCACAGAAGGCCTGAAGCAACGGATTCAGCGGCTGCTGTAGTGCTCCTGCCCTTGCCAGGGCAAGTGTTTTGCTGGCAAGCGAAGCACGACCATCCGTCCGCCAGCAGCTCGCCTCGCTCTGGTACCAGAAAGCCCTTTTCCGTTCGTATGGAAAGGGGCTTTTCGCTTCAGGCAGCGCAGTACATTTCAACGGACGGGTGGCCGCGCTTTGCTTGCCAAGACACGCCTCAACTTACCACCCGCTGGCCAGCACATCGGCGACATGCATAGTTTTGATGGGCTTTTTCTCGCGGCGGATATAGGCGTCCAGGTGCATCAGGCAGCTCGTGTCGGTGCTGATGAGGTAGTCGGCGCCGGTGGCCAGGGCGTGCTCCACTTTCTGCTCGGCCATGGCGACCGATATGGCTTCGAATTTCACGGCGAAGGTGCCGCCAAAGCCGCAGCAGGTTTCGGTTTCGGCCATTTCCAGGCGCTCCAGGCCCTGCACGGCGTCGAGGAGCTGGCGCGGGGCCTCCCGAATGCCGCATTCGCGCAGCGCCGAGCACGAATCGTGGTAGGTGTATTTGCCGGGCAGTTGCGCTCCCTGAATGGCTGACACGCCCAGCACATCCACAATGAATTCGGTCATTTCGAAGATGCGCCGCTGCACGCCATGGTACTGCTTCTGCTCGGGCCCGCTTTCAAACAGCCCGGCGTAGGTGTTGCGCACCATGCCCACGCACGAGGCCGATGGGCTCACGATGTAGTGGCCGGGCTCGGAGGGAAAATCGCGCAGAAACTTGGTAGCCACCTGGCAGCTTTCATTTTTGTAGCCGGCGTTGTAGGCCGGCTGCCCGCAGCAGGTCTGGTTACCGTTGTAATGCACCTCGCAGCCCAGCTTCTCCAGCACTTTCACCATGTTCATGGCGGTGTCGGGAAAGAGTTGATCCACGAAGCAGGGTATGAAAAGGTCGACGGCAGTAGGCATGGCGTGTGGGTATATTGTCCGGAGTGAAAACAACTGGCGAGGTTAGAAATAGTCTTCGACCAATTCCCAGGCGGGCAAATTTTGAAAATCCTCGGGGTGAGGCCGCTTGCAGACTTTCGGCCCAAAGCGGTACGGTAAGTAAAGAACTATGAAGTTCTCCTTCCTGAATTCTATTCAATATTCAGTTTCGTCTGATTCTATTCGCTACTCTGTCTCAGGTTCCAAGATGACCGCAATGCAAGCCAATTTCTATCCACAAGGTCAGCTTTGTGGCCTGCTGGTCATACATAGATCTCAACAGCAATGTAGACTCCATAGAACAATTTTAAAGTTGGCCTGACGCAGCAATGACCCGTTAAAAATGAAACACGGAGCCCGCCGCCTGCCAGGCCTGGGTAAAAGCCTTCGGATCAAGCCCGGTTTCCTGCCCCACTTCGGCGAAGTAGGCCACCAGATTCTCCGTGGGCATGTTGCCCGTCAGCTCGTCGGCCGCCATGGGGCAGCCCCCGATGCCGCCCAGGGCGCCGTCGAAGCGGCGGCAGCCGGCGGCGTAGGCGGCGGCTACCTTCTCGCGCCAGGTGCTGGGCGTGGTGTGTAGGTGGGCTCCAAACTCAATAGCCGGAAACGCCGGAATCAGCTGGCTGAACAGCAGCTCGATGGTAGCCGCCGAGGAGGCCCCGATGGTATCGGACAAGGCTACGATGCGCACGTCCATATCGGCCAGCCGCTGGGTGAACTCGGCCACGGTTTCGGGGCTCCACGGGTCGCCGTAGGGGTTGCCAAAGCCCATCGACAGATACGTAACCAGTGTTTTGCCCGACTGCACGCACAGCTCCTGAATGGCGCTCAGCTCCGTCAGGGCCTCCGGAATAGTCTTGTTGGTGTTGCGCAGCTGAAAGGTTTCGGACACCGACAGCGGGAAGCCGATGCACTGAATTTCGGGGTAGGTGGCGGCCGTTTCGGCCCCGCGCAGGTTGGCCACGATGGCCAGCAGCTTGGTGCGCGTCAGCCCCAGGTCGAGGCCGGCCAGCACTTCGGCCGTGTCGCGCAGCTGCGGAATAGCTTTCGGCGACACGAAGGAGCCGAAATCCAGCGTGTCGAAACCCACGCGCAGCAGGGCTTGGAGATAGGCCGTTTTGGTAGCAGTCGGGATAAACTCGGTCAGGCCCTGCATGGCGTCGCGGGGGCATTCGATGAGCTTCATAGGCGGTGGGAAGTAGGTGAAGAGGTAAAAGTAGGCAAGTAGAACCTTCTGCCCGGAAAATGGGGTTTATTCCTTACCTATCTAGCCTGCTATTTCACCCCCGTTAATGCCCCCAATTTCCCTCCGCTCGTCGTTCCGCCTGTTTCTTCTCCTGTTACTCACCGCCTGCGGCAAACAGCAAACCCTGCAAGGCATCTTTCAGAAAAGCACTCCCCACGAAGCCTACGCCCGGCAGCTACGTCAGGCTCACCTCGACGAAACCGCACTCGGCCGCGACTGGTTGGCCGCCGCTGACCGCGCCCTGCGCGATTCGCTGGTCGTGATGCTGCCCTTTCAGGAAACCGGGCTGTTTCGGGCCGAGCGGGCTTCGGCGGCCTCTTACCGGTATGCCGTGCGGGCCGGCGAGCAAATCAACATTAGCCTCACGCTGGCCCCCGGCTCCGACGCGCACGTTTTCCTGGATGCCTATGAGCTGAGCCCCAACCAGCTGCCCAGCCCCATAGCCTCGGCCGACACCACGGCGCTGTCGTTCAGCTACGCCGCCACCGACGACCAGCAGCACTTGCTGCGCGTGCAGCCCGAGCTGCTGCGCGCCGGCCGCTATACGCTGCGCATCCAACGAAGCCCGTCGCTGGGCTTCCCGGTAAAAGGCAAGAACGATGTGGCCGTGGGCAGCTTCTGGGGGGCCGACCGTGACCAGGGAGCCCGGCGGCACGAAGGCATCGACATCTTTGCCAAGCGCGGCACGCCGGCCGTAGCCGTGGTTTCGGGGTTGATAACGCGCACCGGCGAAACGCCCCTCGGCGGCAAAGTTGTGTGGCTGGCCGATACCGAGCACGGCCAGCATATCTATTACGCTCACCTCGACAAGCAGCTCGTGCAGACCGGCCAAGTGGTGCGGGCCGGCGACACGCTGGGCCTGGTCGGCAACACCGGCAACGCCCGCACTACTGCGCCACACCTGCACTTCGGTGTGTACCGCAGCGGCCGAGGAGCCGTCGACCCTTTCCCCTTTGTGCGGCGGGCCGATGCGCTGCCGCCCGCGCCGCGCACCAGTCCGGAACGGCTGGGCCAGTGGGTGCGGGTGCGGGAGAAAACTGCCACTCTGCGCCACAGTCCGGTTGCTAGAGGGGCTACCGTGGGTGCCATGAGCCGCAATACGCCCTTACTCGTGCTGGGCAGCCAGGCGAATTGGTACCGGGTAGAGCAGCCCGACGGCCGTATTGGCTACGTGGCCGCTGAAGCCGTGGTACCCGCCGCCGCACCCGTGCTGCGCCGCGAGGCGCTAGCTGCCGCCACCGACCTATATGCCCGGCCCGCCACCAGCGCCACGTCACTCGATACGCTGCCGGCCCGCAGCCAGGTGGCCGTTTTGGGAGAGTTTCGGGGCTTCCGGCTTGTGCGCAGCACGGCCGGCACCATCGGATGGCTCCCGGCTGCTGCCATGCCTAAAGGGTAGTTGTTGCTTTTTTCTGAAAGTGACTCTTCGCTGATTGCCAGGAGCGCATTATCAGATTGCCTGAACAAAAAAGTCCCGCTACGAGTGTAGCGAGACTTTCTTTAGGGGGGTAGCGGTGAGAGCTTACTCAGCAATAATAACGGCTTTCTGCAGCTTTTTAGCGTATGCAATGCGGCGTTCCTTGCCCCCCACCGTGGTGTAGTCGAAACCCACGGCCTTGGTGTCTTCCTTCACAGCCGCCCACGACTGGGCGTCGATTTCGGCGGGCTGGGTAGCTGCTTTCGGCACAGCTGGCTGCGTGAAGCGGTCTTCGGCAAAGAAGCTGTTCATGCCTTTCAGAATCGCAATTTCCTTGTCGCGCACCGTAGCTGCCTGTGGGTCCTCCAGCTCCCGCTCATCGAGCAGGGCGCTGGCGGGCATTACTTCCTTCCGCAGCGTATCACCAGCACTGTTCACGATAATGAACCGGGCTTGCGCGTTCAGGATTTTGGCCCCTTGCAGCTGCAAAATGAAATTATCCTTGGTTTTGGTATTGGAGAAATAGTGCGAGGCCCGCACCGTGTTGAGCACTGTCCGGCTGCCGACGCGGGTAGTAGCCGTGGGTGGGGTATACACTTTATCAGCGTTCTGCGACGTGCCGACTTCCCGCTCCGTATTGAGACACGAGGTCAGGTGGAGCGACAAAGCCGCGAAAACAGCGGAGAGAACAAGTTTTTTCATTGTGGGGTAATCAACCATCATCTAATCGGTTCGGCAAAATACAAAACGCCCCGAACAGCCTTGCTACCTGGGCGAAGATGCAGTGCTAATTTTGTACCAACTGCAAACTTATTGGGTGCATGTACCCCAAAAACCCGCCGAAGGTTGTCTTTTTACAGTAACCCAGTCACCGCCTCAAAGCCAGCCTACCTCCACCCCGAGTACCCAGCGCGGCAGCTCGGGATACTGCGGGTCAACGCCGCCCCGGAAAACGTCGGAAAGCCGGTAGCGGGCGGTGAGGGCATAGCGGCCGGATCCGATGCGCCCGCCCACGCCGTAGGCCCAGCGGCGGGGGTAGTCGAGGCCGTGCTCGGTCACGGTTACGCGCTTGGCTCCGTGGCTTGGCTTGTCTTCGTAGTGGTGCGCCGTGCCGAGGACCCAGCCGCCCCAGCCGCCCACGTCGAGGTAGCGGCCAATTACGTTGCCGCGCCGACCGTAGTTTAGTCGCCCAAAGGCTTCCAGCTGGGCCTGAGGCAGCGCCAGGTATTCGCGGTGATGCTGGGCAGAGGTGGGAACTGTTTTTTGGGGCGTCTGGGCCAGGTAATAGGCTATTCGGGCGTAGCGCACATCGAAGCCCAGGGCCAGGGCCTGCGAAACCCGGAACTTGTTGCGCAGCCCCACCACCAGCTCGGCCGAGCTGCCGTAGCGCACCTCCGCGCCAGTGCCGGCCGCTGGGCCGGCCACCATCCCGAAGCCCAGATAAAAATGATTGTAGTAAGCACGGTTCGGGCCGAAAACACTGCGTGCAGTGTCGGCCGCCAGGTTTTCGCGCAGCAGAACACGCTGGGCCGCGCCCGGCAAAGTGGCCAGAAACAACAGGGTGCCCATCAGCAGGAAATGCAGGCTCCTCATTGCACGGAGTAGCTTTGGGTGATGCCCCGGTAGCAGACGCGCACCGTGTCGCCGGGTCGGAGCGCGCGCACCGGGATTCGGAGCACGGCGCGCTGGGTTACTTCGCGCACCTCGTAGGAGCGCAATACTCCGTGCCGATCGGCAATGTGCCAGTACAAATAGCCGGGGCGCAGCAGCGCCGCCAGCGCCGGCTCGGGCTCGGGTTGGCTTTGGGCTGGCTGTTTGGCCACAGGTGGCACTATATCCTCGCGGCCCACAGCCGACACCTTCGGCGCTGAGCCTACTACCGCTGCCGAGTCGGAATAGAGTGGCAGCACCTGAGCCGGAATAACTGCCGCCTCGGGCCGAATCAGGACGGTCACCACGGTATCCTGTGGCACGAAATCGACGGTAGGCTGGCCACTGGTGCCTGGGCCAACGGGTCGCAGAAAAGCGGCGGCCCGGGGCAGGCCATAGCCATGGGCGTAGTCGAAATAAGGGTACAGATCGGCGCAGGTCTGGAGCTGACTAAAGAGCTGCATCACGGGAAGGTCGCGCTGCTGCTGCCAGGCGCAGGCAGCAAAGCCGGCCATGAGCGGGCTGGCGAAGGAAGTGCCCTGGATGCGGGCATAGCCGCCCGGCACGGCGGCCAGCACCGTGCCGAAGGCAATGACGTTGGGCTTCAGCCGTCGGTCGGCGCTGGGGCCGTAGCTGCTGAAACCGATGTGCAGGTAGGTATCCGGGTCGAGGCCTCCCACGGTCAGCACCGAGTCGGCGTCGGCGGGCGTGCCGATAGTGCGCCACTCGGTGTCCTCCCCATCGTTGCCGGCCGCATTTACGACCAGAATTCCCTTGCGCACGGCCATTTCGGCGGCCCGGGCCACCAGACTGGTTCGGCCATTCATCTGCTCGGGGAAGTAGCGACGGTCGGTGTAGCCCAGCGACGAGTTGATGATATCGGCTCCGTTGCGGTCGGCCCACTCGGCGGCAGCCAGCCAGGCTTCTTCCTCGGCATAAATTTCCCGATTGAGCCGCTCGGTGCGGGCCAGCAGAAACTCGGCCCCGGGGGCCAGGCCGAGCAGCGTACCATCGGGCAGCCGACCAGCCAGGCAGGAAAGCACTTCCGTACCGTGCGTGCCGCCCACAAACACGTCCGGACCGTTTCGCACAAAGTCGTAGGTGGCCACGATACGCTTCTCAGCTACCAGCTGCGCAAAGGCCGGGTGACGGACGGTGCCCACGAAACCGACGTCGAAAATGGCGATGCGCAGGCCCTGCCCCACGAGGCCCGCCTGCCGGAAATCGGTGCTGCCCAGGCTGGTCGTTTGGCGGCGCGCCAACTGCCGGTCGTCGGCCGAAAGGGACATGGAGCCCCGCTCGGCGGGGCCGGGCCGGGCGGCGGGCAGCAGCGGCCTTCCCTCCCACTCTTCGACGCTAAGCACGCCCGGCAGGCGGCGCAGCCGGGCCGCCTGAGCCAGCGTGGCCCGGCACGCCACGGCATTGAACCAACGACTGACCAGCGTTACGGAATCAGTAAAGGCCCGAATCTGGCGGACGAAATCGGGCCGAACGGGAAAGTCGGTGCTGTCGGCGGCGGGCAGGTGCTGGCGCTGGCGGCGGGCCTGGGCCGGCGGGGTGAAATAGGTGGCTGGCTCGAAGCACATCCCGGCTTTGTGGCGCAGCCGCACCCAGTAGCGCGTCGTGGGCGGGAGCAACCGCAGCGGAGCGGCCAGCAGCGGAGCGCTGGTCAGCACGAGCCAGCAAACGGCTATCAGGCGTGTGTTCCAATCAAAACAAGACCAACGACGAGGCACAGACAAGGTGGCGCGGAATAAAATGCGGGCGGGAATGTAGCAGGGAAGGTACGAGGAGCGCGGGAAAACGCGGCTCTGCGGGGAAGAAAATCGGCGGCCTGCAAACCGGGGCTTACACCAGAATTCGGGTATCGGCTGCGCGGGCCGTACTGGCAAAGTGCGGCGGCGGCGGTAGTGGGCGGCAAACGCGCGGCCCGACAACTCCGCCTGGTACGGCACCGTTTGAAGAAGCAAGTATTTTTACTTCTCCCTCTCTTATGAACCACTCCTTTCTTCGTCCAGCCGTTGTTGTTGCTCTCAGTGCCAGTATACTGGGGCTCGGCAGCAGCTGCGTTTCTCAGAAACAATATACCGCCCTGCAAACCCAATACGAGGACCTGACCAAATCCCGGGAACAGCTGCAGGCCCAGAAAACGGCGCTGGAGCAGGAGAAGGCAAGCAACGAAAATGCGCTTCGCTCCAACCTGCTCAATAAGAACCAGCAGGTCAATCAGCTCAACGACAACCTCAGCGGCGCCCAGCAGACCAATACCCAGCTCTCGGCCGATTTGCGCTCCAAGGAACAGCGCATTGCCGAAATGCAGCGCATTCTGGACCAGAAAGATGCCGCCGTGAAGTCGTTGCGCCAGAAAGTAGGCGACGCGCTCCTCGGCTTTAATGCCAACGACCTGACGGTGAACGTGAAGAACGGCAAGGTGTACGTGTCGTTGTCGGAGCAGCTATTGTTCAAGTCGGGCTCTACGAAAGTGGACCCCAAGGGCCAGGAAGCCCTGAAAAAGCTGGCTACGGCGCTGCAGGGCAACCAGGATGTGAATGTGCTGGTGGAAGGCCACACCGACAATGTGCCCATCTCGAAAGGGACGCTCGGCATGAAGGACAACTGGGACCTGAGCGTGCTGCGCGCCACCGAAATCACCCGAATTCTGGCCGACTCGGGGCTAAACCCTGCGCAGGTAACGCCTTCAGGCCGCTCGCAGTTTGTACCGGTAGCAGCCAACACCACACCCGCCGAAAAAGCCATGAACCGCCGCACCGAAATCATCCTGACGCCTAAGCTCGACGAGCTGTTCCAGATTTTGGAGGCCAACTAAGCGTGTGTTTAGAGTTGTCCTGCGGCAGCTCTTTCAGTTTGGCGGATATGCTGTTAATGTCACTTCTCAACGACTTTTAACACGCACCAGCCCCCAGCCATTGTTTCGACCGAGACAATGAAGCTGTTTGGAAAGTCAAAAGCACGTCATGCTTGATCTGGCGTCCGCGAAGTCGAAGCGGTAGAGATGCTTCGACTTCGCGGACGCCAGATCAAGCATGACGTGCTAATTGCGGTTGGCGACTTTTTAAACAGCTTCAATAGCTGGGGGCTGTGTAGCGACTGCTAGGTGCGAGCTGCTCCTTCGAGCTGTTGAAAGAGAGCTGCGGTGGGTCTTGCTCCTCACTCTCACTCTCCGGTCAACAAAAACTCCTGCACCTGGCGCCATTGCTGACCATCATGGCGAAACAGGACGAGGCTGGTCACGGGAAACGTGGCTTCGTAGTGGCGGGCGGCAAAATCCTGGCGCAGTTCTGGCACATCGGCAGCCGGCAAATCCCGCGTGGCCAGCGTCATGTGAGGCGTGAAGGGCCGGGTTTCGTGCGGCACCTGCGGTACATATTCGGCGCACCACTTGAGCAGCGCCGCGTGAAAAGCTTGTATAGCTTCGGGCTGGGCAACCTGCACAAACAGCGTACGGCTGCCAAACCAGCGAAAACTCCGCAGTCCAACATCGAAACTGGGCTGGGTTTGGGCAAAGTCGGCCAATGCGCTACGCAGCGCGGCCTCAAACGTGGCGGATTGGCGCAGCGGCGGAATTAGGGTGATGTGCGGAGGCAGGCGCACGGCGTTGCGGCTACCGGTGCGCTGGTGCACTTCCTGCTTCAGCGCCCATACCGCCGAAAATACCGGCTCCGGCGGCAACACCGCCACCAGGAATAAGGGTGATTGTGCCGTAGGCCGTCGTACTGTGGTGAGTTCCTCGCTCATCTGTTGTGTGGGAGGTTGGACAGGAAGCAGAGGAATCGTCATGCTGAGCTTGCCGAAGCATCTCGCGTGCTGACGTAGAAGTAGTACTTCAACGACTGCCCGCGAGGTGCTTCGACAAGTTCAGCATGACACAATAATCAAAAATCCAAACACGCTCTTACCTACTACACTCCTCGCCTACAGGCCGTATTTACTCAGCAGATAAATCAGGCCGGCCATGCTGGCGCCGCCCAGCTCCAGCTCGCGGCGGTTTACCTTGTCGAACGTATCGGCTCCGGTGTGGTGAATGTCGAAGTAGCGCTGGGAGTCGCAGTCGTAGCCAATAAGGGCTTTGGTTTGCTCTTTCAACGGCTCAATATCGGTGCCGGCGTGACCGGCCGTAAACTCGCCACTGCCGTAGGGCCGAAACAGGGGCTGCCACTGCTGAATCTTTTTGACAGTAGCGGCCGGCGCTTCAATGTTGAACCCGCGCGGCGTAAACCCGCCGCCGTCTGACTCCATAGCCGCCAGATGCTTTTCGTTGGCCGCTTTGGCCAGTTCGGCGTATTTGTTGCCGCCGCGCACGCCGTTTTCCTCGTTCATGAACAGCACCGCCCGCACCGTACGCTCGGGCTTCAGTCCGGCTGCCTTCAGCAAACGTAGCGCCTCCATGCTCTGCACGCACCCCGTGCCATCGTCGTGGGCACCCTCGGCCAAGTCCCAGGAATCGAGGTGGCCACCTACCACGATAATTTCGTCGGGGTATTTAGTGCCTTTAATTTCGCCCACTACATTATAGCTTTTCACGTCGGGCAGCGTCTGGCAGGCCATTTCCAGCTCAAAGGTGAGGCCGGGGTCCGCTTTGAGCAGCTGGCTGAGTCGGTCGGCCCCATTAGTGCTCAGGGCAGCCGCCGGAATCTTGGTCACCTTGTCGTCGTAGCGCATCGCGCCGGTATGCGGAAACTCGTCGTGCGCCAGCGACAATGACCGCACCAGGGCCCCCACGGCCCCGCGCTTAGCGGCTTCCACGGCGCCGTTGCGGCGTTGGTCGCCGGCCTCGCCGTACGCCTGCCCGCTCTCAATGTAAGCCGGGTTCATAGGACGGTTGAACAGCACGAACCGGCCCCGAATCTTCTCGTCGGGCAAGGCGGCCAGCTCGGCCCAGGTTTTCACCTCCACTACCTGCGCCCGCAGCTTGCCGTTGGTGCCCACCGAACCACCCAAGGCACAGACGTTCATATCGACGCCCTTACCCTTGTCGGCCCGTATTTCCCCTTTTTCCTTCGCGCCCCGCACCCAGTGCGGCACCATCACCTCCTGCAGGTACACGCGGTCCAGCCCCAGCTTTTCCATGGTGGTTTTGCCCCACTGCACGGCCTGCTCGGCCTGGGGCGAGCCACTGAGCCGCCCCCCGATTTTGCCGGTCAGGTAGCGCAGGTTTTCGTAGCTCTGCCCGCGCAGCAAGGCCTCGTCGTAGATTTTGCGCAGGTTGAGCGAGTCGGTTTTAGCCGTAGTCTGGGCCGTAGCGTCTGTCAGCAACAGCACGAAGCCCGCCGCCAGAGTATGGCGCAGGAAGGAAGGAAAGCGTAGCATGAACGAGGAAGTTGGGAGTAAAACCGGCGAGTAAGGTGGCTCATCGGCGCAAGGTCTAAAGTCAGATACTGGAAAGGAAGCCGGCAGCAACAAGGGCGCAAGTGCTAGCCGCAAGGTTGCGTCGAGCAGGGCATGGCGGGCCTCAACGGCTGCTGGAGGCCCGTTATTGGGCTCCGTAGCGGCTGGCGTCCACCGTAGGCGCACCGCTGGACGGCAGCTTCACCTCTAGCAGGTAGCTGAACTCGTTGTCGTTGACGATGGCCACCGGGCGGGTGACGCCCAGCGCCTCCGCCGTTTCCAGAATGGTATTGGAATGGCCCACTACCACCACCGTTTTGCCCGCGAATTCCCCGCGAATCCGGTCGGCCAGCGCGCCTAGCTGCCGGGCATCATACACCTGAGGCGTGAGCTGGCGGGCGGCGGCCAGCGGCGCTACGGTAGTGCGGGTACGGGTGGTGTTGGTGGTAAAAATAGCCACAACAGGCTGCTGGCCGATTTTGTCCCGCAGGGCCGTGGCCCGCTGCTCGCCGGCGGGCGTCAGGGCTGGGTCGGCGAGGCCAGGCGTGGGGTCTTTTTCGGCGTGCCGCACGATGTACACTGTAGTTACGACGGCAGCCGTGGGCGGGGTAGTCGCGCAGCCAAATGCGGTCAGCAACAGGGCCAGCAGACAGCTATTGAAGGCGAAAGCGCGCTTACCGGCAAGAAAAAGGAGGAAGTAGTGCATGAAGGGAGTAGGCTATTTTAACGCTAGAATCTGTTGCAGCTCGGCCGCCGAAACCGTCAACAGGCCGACTTTGGGCAGCCGCTCGGTGAGCGTACGCCAGTTAGGCTCCTGCCGGAAAATCGGCTTCAGCAGCGCCAGAGCGGCGGGCAACTGCTGCTTGTTGGCCAGAGAAATGGCGTGCCAATACTGCATTTCCAGGTTCTGGGGAAACATCTTTTCGGCGGCCTGGTATTCCTCAATGGCGCGGGTCATGTCGTTTTTTTCCACGGCCAGGTCGCCGGCATTCATGTGGTCGTAGGCGCGGGTGAGGCGCAGCAGGCGGGCCAGCTCGGGCAGCGGCGCGGCGCTGTCATCTACCCGCAGGTCGATGAGGCGGTCGTCCCAGGGGGCGGCAGTGGCCTGGCCCCGCACCACCAGCAAGGCTGCCGACTGCTTGCCCCGAATGTCGCCCCCGGCCGCCTGGGCCGCTTCCAGAGCCGACAGCACCCGCTCGGCGAAGGGCAGCCGGGCATTTTGCTCGTAGGCTTTGGCCATGGCGGGCCATACCTTATCGGTCAGCATCATATTGGCCTGCACCGAAAACTGACTGCCTTTCTGGTGGCCAGCCATATCGACGCACTTGTTGCCGGTGTGCGTGGCCACGTTGCCGCGGGCATCCACAATGGCTACCTGGCGCACGTCGCGGCCCTCATCGGTAGCCAGTAGCTCGTCGAGGGCCTGCTGGGCAGTTTTGCCGCTTTTCAGCAAGGCTAACCCACGCGTCCCGAACGACTTATTGACAAACGACTGCGTGGCCACCACCCCCACGCCCGCTTCGCCCCACGAGACGGCCGTGCCCACCGAAAACCAGTGGCTTTGCACCGCCACGGCCATGTCGCCGGTGGCCGGGTCGCGGGCCACGATGGAAAACGTGTGCGCCAGCGGATCGGAGGCGGTATAGACCTGCGCGGCGGCGGGCCGGGCCAGGCCCAGCACCAGTAGCGCAGCCAGGTAAAGGCGGGTTTTGAGCAGCATGAACGAGGAAGGAAGCGTGAACGGGCCGGAAGATAAAGCAGAAATCCTACCGGAGTAAACCCACAGCTACTGCTGAGAAGAATTCGAAGCACGCCGGGCAATAACGAAACGAGAAGACGCTGGTATCGGCCAGCTGCGCCGGCGGGCTGATACGGAGCGGATGACTACCATTTGCAACGCCTGACCCCGAAACGCCACGAGCCCCGAAAAGGACTTTCGGGGCTCGTGGGTACGCAGCGCGCCGCCTACTTCTTGGCCGCTTTTTTGGCCCCCGGGGCCGCTTTGGCGGTGGCCGCCGGTTGGGGAGAAGTCGTTTTTTTAGCCGCTGCCGGCGCTTTGGCGGGCGTGCCCAGCGTCAATTGCCAGCTGCTGCTCATTTGGGTCAGCCCGTGCAGGGCCGTCAGGTCGTACTGGCAGGGCACGATGGAAATGTAGTTGTTGGCCAGCGCCACCTCGTCGGTGTCCTCGCCCTGGTCCTCGTTCACGAAGTTGCCGATCAGCCAGTAATACGGGCGGTTGTGCGGGTCGTGGCGCAGGTCAAATTCCTCCTGCCACTTCGCCCGGGCCTGCCGGCAGAGCTTGGCCCCCACGATGGGCCGGGCCGACTTCTTCGGAATATTGACGTTCAGGGCCGTGCCGGCCGGAATGCCATTGGCCAGGGCCTGCCGGGTAATATGCTCCACCCATTCCTCGGTGTGCGAAAAATCGGCCTGGTGGCCGTAGTCGCACAGCGAGAAGCCAATGGCGGGCAGCCCTTCGATAGCCGCCTCAATGGCCGCCGACATCGTGCCCGAGTACAGCACATTTACGCTGGAGTTGGAGCCGTGGTTAATACCGGATACGACGATGTCGGGCCGCCGGTCTTTGAGCACAAAATGCTTGGCCAGCTTCACGCAGTCGGCGGGCGTACCGCTGCACTCGTAGGCTTCGATGCCCTCGAAAATAGTGCTGGGGTCGAGGCGCAGGGAAGTGCCGATGGTGATGGCGTGGCCCATGCCCGACTGCGGCGAGTTGGGCGCTACCACCACTACCTCCCCGATGCGCCGCATCACGCGCACCAGCATGGCAATGCCGGGGGCCGTGATGCCATCATCGTTAGAAATCAAAATCAGCGGTTTGCGGGCTTTGGGACTCACGGGCAGCGGGGGTTAAAGTCAGAATATACGTGCAAAGGTACACAAGGCCACGGCTTGCACTGTTACGGCTACGTAAAGCTGATCCGTACTCTAACGCCCGGCCCCCCGACCGCCGTACTTCTTTTCTACCATGATCCACTCTCTTTTCCGTGGTGCCGCCGCAGTGGTGCTCGGGGCTTGCCTAAGCGCCTGCGACTCGTCGTCGTCGTCCCGCACCCCAGCCGCTTCCGCCGGCGCCGAAACGCCCTTCGCGGGTACCAACGGCGCCACCGACCCGGCCGCGCTCAGTACCTCGGCGGCCCGCCTTCCCGACTCGCTGCACCTGATTAGCCCGAGCCGCGTGGGGCGGCTGCGCCTTAACATGAAGGAGCACGAGCTGCTGGCCGTGGTGCCCGCCGCCCAGCTGACCAAAAGCACCCACCAGTTTGAGGGAGCCACCTACCCGGCATACCGCATGCGCGATGCCCAGCAGCCCACGGCCCCCGCGACTATCCTGGAATTCATTGGCTCCGACTCTACCCAGTACACCCTGCGCCGCATCCGGATCTACGACCCGCAGTATCGCACGGCCGAGGGTATTGGGGTGGGCTCCCCGTTCGGCGCGGCCCGGCAAGTATATGGCCTCACGCGGGTGCGGCAGGACGAGGACGATTTTGTGGCCATCTCGGGCGAGATGCGCATTGGCTGGATTCTGGACGAAAACTCGTTGCCCGCCAGGCACGGCAACGACATCAGCACGTCGGAAATCCCCCCGGCAACGCGCATCATGGGGGTTCGAGTGCGGTAGCTCCTCCGTACCATTATGGGATTCCGTCATAATTCTTGTACTTTGGCAACGATGGCAGCACGGCTATATTGTCGTTTTTGCTTCCCCCGTCCCCCGTCCCCCGTCCCCCGTCTTAGCCTCTCCTCGCCAGTTTTATGGTCCTGTTTGAAAACCGCTACCACTACCACGATTTGGGCTTGTTGCTGCTCCGCATCGGGATTGGGGTTATGTTCACGATTCATGGCTACCCCAAGCTGATGGGCGGGCAGGAATCGTGGGTTCAACTGGGAGGCGTTATGAAAATGGTCGGTATCAGCTTCGCGCCGGCGGTGTGGGGCTTGCTGGCCGCCCTGGCCGAAGCTGTGGGTGGGCAGTTGTTGGCGCTGGGCCTGTTTTTTCGCCTGGCCTGCGCTTTTCTGCTGGCAACTATGCTGATGGCCGCCCTCATGCACGTGCTCAGCGGCGACGACTTCAATACTTACTCCCACGCGCTGGAATCAGCTATTCTGTTCCTGGGGTTGCTCTTTATCGGCCCCGGCAAGTACAGCCTCGACCAAGCGCTGTTTCCGCACCGCCGCCGCCTCTACTAGGCCGGGTGAACCGTAATCGAAAAAGCAGTCCTGAATGCTTTTTGAACGTCATGTCGAGCATTCTGCGCATCAAGCAGCGAACGAGACATCTCACGTGCGGTCGTCTGAGTAACAATGCAACGACCGACCGCAAGATGGCTCGCCAAGGCTCGGCAGGACGTTCTGGAAAGACGAAAAGCGCTCAACAAACGTTACTATCCCCACGCCCTGAGCTGGGTGAGCAGTACCACCCGAGGCCCCGGCGAAGGAATATTTCGCGAGAGCCACGCGCCGGACGCGCTGGCCCCACAACTGATATTTTAGTCTAGCTTCGCGGCTCCTTGCTACATTCGCCCGCATGCTTGCTTTCCTGCTTTCCACGCTTCTATCGGTAGCCGCTGTGGCTGCCCCGCCCGCCGCCGATTGGCGTACACCCTTTGAAAAAGGCAATGGCAATACCACCACGACCCACGCCGAGTGTATTGCCTACTACCAGCGGCTCGATGATGCCTACCCCGAAATAACCCTGCGGGAAGCTGGCACCACCGATATCGGCCAGCCGCTGCACGAAGTGGTGGTGTCGCTCGACGGCGACGCTGACGCGGCATCGGTGCGGCGCAAAAACCGGCGGATCGTGTTTATTCAGAACGGAATTCATCCCGGCGAGCCCGAGGGCATCGACGCGGCAATGATGCTGGCGCGCGACTACGTGCAGAAAAAGGAGCTGCGGCGGCAGCTGGCCGATGTAACGCTGGTCATCATCCCGATCTATAACGTGGATGGGGCCCTGAACCGCAACGCCACGACCCGCGCCAACCAGAACGGCCCTGAGCAATATGGCTTTCGGGGCAACGCCCGCAACCTCGACCTGAACCGCGACTATATCAAGCAGGATTCGCGCAATGCCCGGGCTTTCGCGCAGCTGTTTCGGCGCTGGCAGCCCGATGTGTACGTGGACACCCACACCTCCGACGGGGCCGACTACCAGTACACCATGACGCTCATTGCCACCCAGAAAGACAAGCTGCATCCGGTGCTCAGCCAGTATATGACCCAGCGCCTGCTGCCGGCACTATATGGCGGCATGGAGAAGCGTAAGTCGCCGATGTCGCCCTACGTAGATTTTGAGGGCCGCACGCCCGACGCCCGGGGGCTGCAGGGTTTTCTGGAAACGCCGCGCTATTCTACCGGCTACGCGGCCTTGTTCAACACCATCGGGTTCGTGACCGAAACCCACATGCTGAAAGCCTACACCCCCCGGGTACGGGCGCAGTACGATTTCCTGGACCTGCTGGTGCGGGCCGTGCACCAAAACGCCGCCCCACTGGCCCAGGCGCGGGCCGAGGCCGACCAGCAGCTTCTAACCCAAGCCCGGTTTCCGCTGGCCTGGGCACTTGACACTACTGCCGTTGAGCAGGTAAATTTTCGGGGCTACGAGGGCAAAACCAAAGCCAGTGAGGTAAGCGGGCAGCCGCGCCTGTGGTACGACCGAAAAGCGCCCTACACCCGCGCCATCAACTATTATAATACCTTTCGGCCTACCGTAAGCGTGGCGCGGCCCGTGGCCTACCTGATTCCGCAGGCCTGGGGCGAAGTAGTGGAGCGGCTGCGCCTGAGCGACGTGCAGCTCCGCCGCCTTACCCGCGACACCGTGCTGAGGAGCGAGGTCTATTACATTGCCGACTACAAAACGGGCCAGCGACCATACGAAGGCCATTATCTGCACACGAAGGTGGAGCTTCGCGCCGAGCAGCAGGCCGTGGCTTTCCACAAAGGCGACTACGTGGCGTACCTCAACCAGCCGGCAGCACGCTACCTCATCGAAACCCTGGAGCCGCAGGCCACCGACTCGTTTTTCGCCTGGGGCTTTTTCGACGGCATTCTGCAGCAAAAAGAGTATTTCTCCGATTATGTATTTGAGGATGTGGCCGCTGAGTTGCTCAAGCGCGACCCCAACCTGCGCCAGCGCCTCGACAAGCTACAGCAGGCCACCCCGGCTTTTGCCGCCAGCGGGGCAGCCCAGCTGGATTTCATGTACCGCCAGTCGCCCAACTACGAAAAGTCGCATCTGCGCTATCCGGTGGTGCGCTGGCAGGGCGGCTCCCTACCAGTGGATTCGCGCTAGCGTAGTTTCGAAGCCACAGCCCGCAGGCGTATTCTATTTTTTTTACTCTGGGTGTAGTTGGGTGGGGTAATTGTCCTGCTGTGGTTGCCGACGCATCTCTAGCGCTTCATTGAGTCGACACGAGTACTGCTGCGGTAGAGATACTTCGGCAAGCTCAGCATGACACACACACGAAAATCAAAATTCCCCCAGTACCCTCTAAACTGTAACAGCGCGCAGGTGTAGCTCGCACCGGTAAGTCACAGGCTCCCGAACCGCCGAAAACAGCATCTTGATACCATATCCCATGATTCTTCAGCTCGATAACCTTTCCAAGCACTACGGCACCACCGCCGCGCTGCGGGGCCTTACTCTGGAGGTAGAGCAAGGCAGCGTATACGGCTTGCTGGGGCCTAACGGCAGCGGCAAAACCACCACCCTGGGCATTGCGCTGGGCGTACTGCGGGCCGACAGCGGCGCGGTGCGCTGGTTTGGGCAGCCACTCTCAACCCAGAGCAAGCAGCGGGTAGGAGCCCTGCTCGAAACGCCCAATTTCTTCCCCTACCTCTCGGCCCGTCAAAACCTGCTGCTGGCCGCCGACGTGAAGCGTGCCGACCCGCGCACCGTAGACGCGGCCCTGGAGCTGGCGGGCCTCACGGCGCGGCAGCACGACGCATTTCGGGGATTTTCGCTGGGTATGAAGCAGCGCCTGGCCCTGGCCTCTACCCTGCTCGGCACCCCCGACGTGCTGGTACTCGATGAGCCCACCAATGGCCTCGACCCCCAAGGTATTGCCGAGGTGCGGGCTCTGATTCAGCGCCTCGCCGCCGAGGGCAAAACCATTATTATCGCCAGCCATTTGCTCGATGAGATTGAGAAGGTGTGCACCCACGTGGCAGTGTTGCAGCGCGGCGAGCTGCGGGCCGCCGGCCCCGTCGGCACCATTCTGGCCGCCACCGACCGGGTGCTGCTACGTCTGGCCGCCGATATAGCCCCGGCCACGCTGCTGCACGCGCTGGGCCAGCTGCCCTGGGTGAGCGACGTACGCCCCGAACCCGGCGGCGGCCACAGCGCCGTGCTGGCTCCCGAGCACTCCCCCGCCGACCTGAACCGGAGCTTATTTGCCCATGGCGTTGTGCTGGCCGGGCTGGAAGTGCGGCACCGCAGCCTGGAAGCGCAGTTTCTGGAGCTTACTAAATAGTGTGATTCGCAGCTTAGGATACGTACCAGGGCAGTGGCGCGACCTGTGTAGTTGCATACCACAACGATTCGACTGGCGCATGACACGCGAACTACACCGGCCGCGCTTTTGGCCCCCAAACGCCAAACTGCTTTAGGCACTCTGGCCCCTGATATGCTCAGGCTACGTTCGACCGGGTTCGCCAGGGTACTTCCCAGGCTTGGCAGCTTCTCCTTTCCCTTACCACTTCATTTTGCCCGCATGCTTCTTCGCGCCGAATTTCGTAAGCTTTTCCCCTACCGCACCGTCTGGGTTATTCTGGCGCTGTATGTACTGCTGCTGGCCGGCTTCGTGTCGGTGGGCGGGGGCGTCACCATCAACGGGAAGCAGCTGGGCAATGCGCTTTACGACTTCCCGACCCTGTGGCCCCGCTTGGCTTACGTAGCGAGCTACTTCAACCTGCTGCTGGGTATTCTGTTCATCATTCTGATTACCGACGAGTTTCAGTTTCGCACCTTTCGCCAGCAGATCATCGACGGCAGCTCGCCGGTGGGCCTCGTGCAGGGCAAGCTGACCGTGTCCGGACTACTGGCGCTGTTCGGGATGGTAGCGGTACTGGGTGTGGGTCTGTTTTTCGGGTTCACCCGAGCACCCAAAACGCTGAGCCACGCCCCCGAAACCATCGGTGCCGTGCTGCTCTACGGCATTCAGGCGCTGGGCTACCTGGCCGTGGCGGGCACGCTGGGCTTTTTGATCCGCAAAAGCGGGCCGGCTATTCTCAGCTTCATGCTCTATGCGTGGGTGGTGGAGCCCTTGATACGCTTTGTCACTCCCGACCAGCTAGACCGTTATTTCCCCGCCAAGGTCTTCGACAGCCTGACGCCCACCCCCGGCCGGGAGATGATAAATACCATCACGGGGTCCTCCAATGCGCTGCTGCCTATCGAGGCCGTGCCCCTGGCCCTGGCCTACATTGCCCTGTTCTGGTTTCTGAGCTACCTGCTGCTGCGCAACCGGGATTTGTAGGAATATGAATGGGTGGGGCGTGCTTGACCTGATGCCCGCGCAGGTCAGGCAAGACAACAAAATTCAGCATTTCGACCATGTTCTAAAGAAAGCCGCCAACAGCTGCCCAAGCGAAGCTGACCCGTTCCCTTTTGGCCAGTGGCACTTTTGTGGTGTTTAGTCTACTTTGAACGTCGTGTCGAGCATTCTACGCATCAAGCAGCGAACGAGACATCTCGCGTGCGGTAGTCCAGGAGTACGCTGGAAGCATCAGCACGCGAGATGTATCACCCTACTCGACAGGACGTTCTCTCTACTTGCTATCCACACAGCTTAGCTCTTTTCCTATTTAGCTTCCTTCTGCAACGAGTTGGCGTAGTTGACGATGAACGCCAGCTCGCGGGCATCGGTGAAGCTGAGCTTATTACCCTTGGCGTACTGTTCTATTTGCTTGGCTTGCTGCCGGTATATGGCCAGCAGGTCCTTTTTTGGATTGCGCAGCGGCAGCACGTTGCCACTAGGCATCCCTAGGTAAAACACATCCTTTATTTCGTTGTAGGAGCCCATTTGCCGGGGCCCGCCGTAGGGGTTACCATAGCCGCCGTAGCCCCCCCGGTACAGCGGGTCGTTGTAAGAAGCAGTGCGCTGCACCAGCGACTCGCGACGCAGCAAAATGTTGGGGCCACCACTGAGCTGCTCAAAAAAGCCCGGCGACTTGAAGTCACTGTAGTCGTTGTCATGGTTCCAGCGGAAGGTGCGAAACACGCGCACCAGGCTGGTATCGACCCGCTCGCGCCGCTCGCGGGGAGGCGCGGAGTAGTAGGGGTTGCCGTAGTAATAGCCCGAGCGGCTGTCGTAAAAATCGTCGTATCCATTGCGCCGGTCGTCTTTCTGGCCTTTCACGGCAAAGCTCTGCACCGCCACCGCCGAGAGCGTGCTGACCGTGTTGTCGGGGAGCGTAATTAGAATAACGTCCTCGGTGCGATGCAGGGCTAGCGGGCCCTGCAACGTGTCGCCGGAGGTGAGCAGAACGGTGCTACCCGCAAACTGTTGGGTGAGGCTCAGGCGCTGGGCCGTGGCCACGGCACTGCCGCCGAGGCCAACAGCGAGGGCCAGCAGGCAGGCCGCGAAAGAAAAACGCAGAGTTTTCATAGCGGAAGAAAGTTAACCCAAAAATCAGGGTATACGGGCACTTACCAGGCTTTTTTGTTGGTATGCTTCCCATGCTTGCATAACCACTGGCGGCAGCACCCGGTTCACCCGTCGGCCGGGCCTGATGGCGGCCTCAAGCCCGGCCGGGCCTGGGGGCATATCCCAGCTTGTGCAGCGTATCGGGTAGCAGCGGCGCGGCTAAGGCGGCGGCGGCTTCCAGGGCTGCGGCCCACATCCGTAGCAGGTGCCACTCGGCCGACCTGACGCACCAGCAGCCAGAGCCGCACGAAGGCCGCAGGCGCGGCTTCGGCCGTGGCGGCGGCTAGAATCTGACACTTGCGGCAACAACAAAATACGGCTCCACGAGGCGGCACAGACGTACCCGCTTTCACCGAGCGGGCCGTGAAGCCAGCGGGGTACGAGAGCAAGAAAACCAGGGAGAATACGGGCAAAACCTCCAGCAACGAGTAAAAAAGGGTCGCCCCGCTGCATGCAGCGGGGCGACCCTTTTTTACTCGTCATACAATAGACTTGTTCCTGAATAAAGCGAAACACAAAAAGGCCGTCATGCTGAGCTTGTCGAAGCATCTCTACCGCAGTGGTACTTAGCATTGCGGTAGAGATGCTTCGACAAGCTCAGCATGACAGCCGAATGTTAGCATCGGTTCCTAATTCAGGAACAAGTCTAATGCTTACTATCCTACCGGCACGGCCGCGTCGGGGTCGGCGTGGGCGGTGCGGTCCTTGGTCAGGATGGTGTGGCCCAGCTTGTCGCGCTTGGTGGTCAGGTAGCGCTCGTTGTGCGCATTGGCTTCGATTTCAATAGCCACTGAGTCGACCACTTCGAGGCCGTAGCCGGCCAAGCCGGTGCGCTTACGGGGGTTGTTGGTGAGCAGGCGCATCTTGCTGATGCCTAGCTGGCGCAAAATCTGAGCGCCCACGCCGTAGTCGCGCTCATCCATACCGAAGCCCAGCTCCAGGTTGGCCTCCACCGTGTCGCGGCCCTGCTCCTGGAGCTTGTAGGCGCGCAGCTTGTTGATCAGGCCAATGCCGCGGCCTTCCTGATTCATATATACAATCACACCGCGGCCTTCGCGCTCAATCTGCTGCATAGCCTGGTGCAGCTGGGGGCCACAGTCGCAGCGGCAGGAGCCGAAAATATCGCCCGTGACGCAGGAGCTGTGCACGCGCACCAGCACCGGCTCGTCGCCGCTGATGTCGCCTTTCACTAGGGCCAAGTGCTGGGCGTTGGTCGAGCGCTGGGTGAAAGCCACCAGCTCGAAGTCGCCGTGCTCGGTGGGTAGCTGCACCGAAATGTCGCGGGTAATGAGGCTTTCCTTCTGCAGACGGTATTTAATGAGGTCCTGCACCGAAATCAGCTTCAGATTCCACCGCTTGGCCACCAGCTCCAAATCGGGCAGGCGGGCCATTTCGCCGTCTTCCTTCAGAATTTCGACTAACACCCCAGCCGGCTCGAAACCAGCTAAGCGGGACAAATCGATGGCGGCCTCCGTGTGGCCAGCGCGGCGCAGCACGCCTTCTTTGCGCGCTTTCAGGGGAAAAATATGGCCGGGCTTACCCAGTTCCTCGGGCTTGGTATCCGGGTCAATTAGGGCCAGAATAGTCTTGGAGCGGTCGGAAGCGGAAATACCGGTCGTGACGCCATTTTTGAGCAGGTCGATGCTGACGGTGAAGGGCGTGGAGTGCAGAGCCGTGTTGCGGCCCACCATCAGCTCCAGGCCTAGCTCCTCGCAGCGGGCCTCAATCAGCGGGGCGCACACCAGGCCCCGGCCGTGGGTGGCCATAAAGTTGATAACCTCAGGCGTGGCGCAGCGGGCGGCACAGATAAAGTCGCCTTCATTTTCGCGGTCCTCATCGTCCACAACAATTACCACTTTGCCGGCGCGGATATCGGCTATGGCGTCTTCAATAGAGTCAAGCATGGGGTTGGGGGGCAGGGAGAGTAAAGTGCCCGGCAGCATAACCACCGGCGGCGGCGCGAAGTTACGAGGGTTAGCGGGGCTTTTCGGTGCCAGGGCTGGAATGGGGCAAATTGCGGCAGCCGCTGGTGGGGAAACGATGGTCGTGGTAAACAAAACCGAGGCGCTATTTTTTCCGTCTGTCATCCTGAGCGAAACGAAGTGGAGCGAAGGACCTGCCTCACCTACCCCACTGCAGCCCTTGCCACTGTGCCAAAGCCCCTTCCCGCGCCGGTGGCAAAGGGCTTTGGCACGTTGAATAGCACTTATCACTGAGGCAAGGAAGGTCCTTCGCTCCGCTCAGGATGACAGACAAAACAGCATAAACAACATCGCCACGCTCGGCATGATGTTCTTTTCCTACTCTGCAAACAGTGCTTCCAGCCTGCCCGTGGCGGCGGCCCAGTTGTAGTGCCGCCGCACGAACTCCAGGCCCCGGCCGGCTAAGGCCTCCGCAGCTTCGGTTTCGGAAAGCAGCCCTGTAATATGCGCAGCCAGCTCGGCCGCCGATTCGCCGACCAGCAAATCCTGGCTGGGCACGCCGCGCAAAGCATTGTTGGCCAGGGGCGTCGTCACGCAGGGCAGGCGCATGGCCATGGCTTCGAGCAGCTTGTTCTGCAGGCCCGTACCCACCCGCATGGGCGCCACAAACACCCGCGCCGAGGCGTAGGCGTCGCGGATATCGGGCAGCCAGCCGCTAACGACGACAAAGGGCGAAGCCAGCGCCAGCACCCGGGCCGCCGGCGTGGTACCGGCAATGAGCAGCCGGGCCTGGGGGTGCGTTTGGTGCACCAGCGGCAACACTTCCGTGGCGAGGAACTCGGCGGCATCCACGTTGGGATGGTAGCTCATGTTGCCGCAAAAAACCAGCTCGTATTCCTGGGGCTGGGTCGTGGGCTGAAAAAAATCGGTGTCGATGCCGTTGAGCACCACCTGAATGCGTTGGCGCTGGGGGTGGCTGATGAGCTGGCGGTCGGGGTCGGAAATGATAGTATGATGCTCAAACCAGTCGAATACGGCAGCCTCGTAGGCCAGCAGGCGGCGAGCTTCGAGGCTGATAACGGGCCGCTGCCAGACGGGAGCCTGCTGGGCCCGGCGTACCATACCGGCCGAAAACACATCCATGTAGTCCAGCGTCATCGGGTAGCGACCGGTGTGGGGCCGCAGGTATTCGGCCATCCGAATGAGCTGGCAGTAGATGTGCCGGGGCTGAAACGCACGCAGCAGCGCATCGAGGCGCTGCTGGGCGGCGGCATCGTAGAAGTAGCCTACCTGCAAGGGCAGACCCGTAGCCAGAGCCCGCGCCATGTTCAGGGCAATGCCGGGCTTGCCGAGCTGATGCACATGCAGCCCGCCCCGGCACAAGGGGCGCACGGCAGCATAGGCGCTGTCGGCCACGGGCTCATCGGTGAGGGCAAACAGGCAGATTTCGTGGTGACGGGCCAGGTAGCGGAGCTGATGAAAGGCCCGCAGCTTATCGCCCTTATCGAGCGGGTACGGAAACCGGGACAACAAAACGAGCAGCTTCATGGAGGGCGGCAAACTTACGCGGTGGCAGCGCGGCTGCGCGCAATGCTGTACAAATCGAGGAAGCTTTCTATCACCCGCCCGTTGTCGTAGAGGCGCGTGATGGTGCGGGCGGCCTCCTGCCCTATTTCCCGGTGGCCCAGCTCGTTGTGGTAATAGGCGCGCAGGCGGGCCAGCCACTCAGTGGGCTCGTCGCAGAGCACGATGTCGTGGCCATTGCGCACGAATATTCCCTCGGAGCCCAGCCCGGTGCTGATGATGCACTTCCCCAAAGCCATACCCTCAATTATCTTGATGCGCATGCCGCCGCCCGAGAGCAGGGGTACGATCATGACGTCGTAGTGCTGCATAAAAGCCGCCGCCGACTCCACGAAGCCATGAACCACCACGTTTTTCAGGCCCAGGTTATGAATGCGGGCGGGCGTGTCTTTGCCGGCAATATGCAGCTCCAGCTCTGGCATCTGCTGATTGACATAGGGCCACACGTTCGTCAGAAACCAGTCCAGGCCTTCGAGGTTGGGCAGCCAGTTCAGGGAGCCAATCATGAACAGGGTTTTGGGCTTGGGTTTGATCTGCGGGTCTATTTGAAAGCGGCTCATATCGACGCCGGCGGGCACGAACACCACCGGCTCGGGGCAGCCCATGGCCCGCAGGCGGCGCTGGTCGGGCTCGGTGATGGCCGCTACCGCGTCGAAGCGGCACAGGTAGCTTTCCTCAAACCGCTTCAGGCTCTTGGCCAGGTGGGTCAGGTAGAGGCGCTTGAGCGGGTTGGTCGTCCGCGCCGCCAGCATCTGCCAGATGGTATACTCCACGTTGTGGGCCCGCAACACCACGGGCAGCCGGGGCGCAACCCGCTTAATAACATCCACATACCAAGCCACAAAGGTACCTTCCACCTGCACCAGGTCGAAGGCAGTGGTGCGCAGCAGCTCGGTGAGGCGCGCCTCCACCGCCGGGCTGATGAAACGCTCCACATTGTAGGGCACCTGGCCCACCAGCAGGTTTTTCAGGGCCTTCACGGGCGACAAACGCGTGTCGACGGGCACCGTAACGAGGCGCACGCCGGGCAGGTGACTGAGCACCGATTCGGGCTGAAAATGCTTGGGTGTATTGAGGGCCAGCACCGTGACCTGGTGACCCTGGGCGGCGAGGCCGGCCGCTACGTCGTGCATAGCAATGGCGCCGCCGTCGTGGGGCGGAAACGGCACGCGCGAACAGAGTTGAAGGATATGCACGTACTAAATAGTCGGTAGAAAGGCCCTGAGTAGCGGGCGGTAAAGCTACACAGAAGCCGCCGGATGCCGGGTATGCGGACCTGGGAGGTTTTTCCGGCCGGTCCAATCGTCTTTCATCCTGAGCGAAGCACGCTAGGCGGGCGACCATTCAGCCCGTTGCCCGTTACACCCGAAACTGCGCAACCAGCGCGTTGATCTGGTCGTCGGTGCCCAGCACGAGCAGCACGTCGCCGGCGGCGGGGCGGGTGTCGGCATTGGGGCTCACCAGAAACTCGCCGGTGCTTTGCTTGAGGCCAATGACGGTGGCGCCCGTGCGGGAGCGGATGTCCAGCTCCCGGATGCTGAGGCCCCGCCATTCGCGCCGGATTTCGCGGTAGCTCAGCTCTTCGAGCCGCAGCTTGTTGGGGCCCAGGCCGTTCATCATTTCCAGAAAGCGGATTACCTCGGGCCGCATCACCAAGTTGGCCATGTGGGAGCCCCCAATCTCGTCGGGCATTACTACTGAGTCGGCTCCGGCGCGCAGGAGCTTGCTTTCGCTGGTTTTGAGGCTGGCGCGGGCAATTATTTTCAGGTCCGGGTTCAGGCCCCGGGCCGTGAGGGCCACGAACACGTTGTCGGCATCCTTGGGCAAGGCCGTAATCAGGGCGCGGGCCCGCACGACGCCGGCTGCCAGCAGGGTTTCGTCGGTGGTGGCGTCGCCGATGACGGTGGGCACGTGGCCTTCGCCGTTTTCGGCCGCGTCGCGCAGCAGCTCCGGGCTTTGCTCCACTACCACTACCCGGGCCCCGTTGGCGCGCAGCTCGTGGTAGGCCTTGCTCCCATTGCGCCCAAAGCCGCAGACGATGACGTGGTCGGAGTAGCCGCGAATTTCCTGGTCGGTCTTGAACATCTTAAAAATGGTGCGTAGCTCGCCGTCAAAGATATAGGTAGTGAGCACCGATACGAGGTAGGCAATGACGAGCAGGTTGAAGAAAATATAGACCGAAACAAACAGCCGCCCCGCCGCCGACATCGGGTGCAGCTCGCCGAAGCCGACCGTGGAAATGGTAATCATGGTCATGTAGAGCGCATCGAGAAAGTTGTAGTTCTCAATGGTCATGAAGCCGATGATGCCCACCCCAAACGCAATGCTGGCCAGCAGCAGGGCAATGACAAAGCGGCTTAGATTAGCGCGTTTCCACATGTATTTGGTTTAAATTCTACTTTTTTGACCGTCATTCCGAGCGAAGCTAGGAACCTCGCGGGCCATAATAATCAATGGTAGTGCAACAGCAGCCCGCGAGATGTCTCCTTTCTGCTTGAAGCGCAGAATGGTCGACATGACGTTCTGTTACCTAAACGCACCTGCTAATCTGGCTACATGGCCCCGCGCGGAATGACCGTGCCAAGCATATTACCCAGCTCATCGTCCATCTTCTTGAGCAGCTTGATGGTATGCAGCGTTTCGAGCAGCGCCAGCTCATCCATGGGGTGGCGCAGGGCTTCGAGCCGAATCGACAGCTCGCGCTGCACGTTCACCTTGTTGAGGCGCAGAATGGCATTGTCGCAGGCTTGCTGCAGCTGGTCGATTTCGCGGGGCACGTAAATCTGGTGGGTGCTCCAGTTGGGGCTCAGCTCATACTTTTCGGTGGCCAGGTCGCTCACCATCGAACGGATATCGGCCCGGCCGTGCTGAATAAACGTGCGCACATCGGGCCAGCGGCCTTCCTCCAGCTCCTGGCGGCACAGGTGCAGCAGGTCGGCGTAAATCGGAGTCTGGATGGTGGTTTCTTCGAGCTGACCAAACAGATACTGCGCCACGGCCATATCCTCGGTGAGCGGCTGGGCGGCGTAGAGCACCAGCAGCCGGAGCACCTCCCGCTCGCAGGCCTGCAGCACATCGGGCACGGGCTCCAGGTCCTCGTCGGCGGCCCCGGCCGTGCCGCCGGCGGCCGCGAAGTCATCGGGCGTGGCGCCGTACATGGCCATTTCAGCCTCTTCTTCCGCGCTGGAGCCGGTTTGGGAAGGCTGGCTGGCGGGTTTGGGCGAAGAATACGAGCGAGGAGCACCACTGCTGCCGCTGCTGCCGGCACCCGGCGCCGCCCGCTGCGAGTCCTTCTTCACCAGCTTGTTGTACTCGGTAATCAGCACCTGCTCGTCGATGCCGAAGGTGGTGCTGGTTTGCTGCAAAAACACCTGCCGCTTGATGGGGTCGGGCACTTTGGCAATGCTCTGGAGTACGTCGCGAATGGCTTCGGCCTTCTTCACCGGGTCGTGGGCCGCTTCCTGCGACACAATGCGGGTTTTGAAGGAAATGAAGTCCTGGCTGTTCTTTTCCAGGTAGTCCTTGAAGCGCTGGTCGCCGACTTTGCGGATGTAGCTGTCGGGGTCGTCGCCATCCGGAAACAGCACCACGCGCACATTCAGGGCTCCTTCCAGCAGCATATCGATGCCGCGCAGCGAGGCCCGGATGCCGGCCGCGTCGCCGTCGTAGAGCACCGTCACGTTGTCGGTGTAGCGCCCGATGAGGCGGATCTGGCTTTCGGTGAGCGACGTGCCCGACGACGCCACCACGTTCTTGATGCCGCCCTGGTGCAGGCTCAGCACGTCGAGGTAGCCTTCCACGAGGTAGCACACGTCCTCGGTCCGGATGGGCTGGCGCGCCTGGTAAAGGCCGTAGAGCACATCGGACTTGTGGTAAATTTCCGACTCGGGCGAGTTCAGGTACTTGGCCGTCTTGTCGTTGGCCTTCAGCGTGCGGGCTCCAAACCCAATGACGCGGCCCGACACGTTGTGAATCGGGAACATCACGCGGCCCCGAAACCGGTCGTAGCGCCGGTTGGGGTCGTCTTCGCGCACAATAGTGAGGCCGGTTTTCTCCAGGTACTTAGCCTCGTAGCCCTGCTTCTGGGCCGCTTTCAGCAGGTCGTCCCACTGGTCGAGGGAGTAGCCCAGCTCGAAGGTTTTGATGGTCGTCTGGTTCAGGCCGCGCTGCATCAGGTAGCTCAGCCCGATGCTCTCGCCTTCCTCCGTTTCGTGCAGCAGCTTCTGGTAATGGTCTTTGGCCCAGTTGGAAACGATAAACTGTGAGTCTTTCTCGTTCTGCACGAGCTGTTCCTCGGGCGTTTTTTCTTCCTCCTGAATATCGATGCCGTACTTTTTGGCCAGGTGCTTCAGGGCCTCCACGTAGCTGGTGCCCTCAATGTCCATGATGAACTGCACCACGCCACCGGCCTTGCCGCAGCCGAAGCATTTGTAGAGCCCTTTGGCCGGCGCCACGGAAAACGAAGGCGACTTTTCGTGGTGAAAGGGGCAGCAGGCCCACATATTCTGACCCTTTCTTTTCAGGGTCACGAAATCACCCACCACCTCCACGATGTCAGCGAGGTGAATGATCTGATCAACGGTTTCTTTCGGGATGCGGGCCAAGGATACTTACAGCAACAGGTACAAGAGCAGAACAGGACTACGAAGGTACGAGTTTCGCCAGCCCGAAGACCACTTTCCTTTGGGGCGGCGGGCGGCGTACCCACAGAAAGGCGGCCCCCGCGCCGTGCAGAGGCCGCCTTTCGACATACGGTCAGCCGTGCGTTGCCCAGCCACGACTGACAATTCTCCCCCATCACCAGCCCCGGCACTCACCTTCCGGGTTGGCAACACGTCCGGCTACCGTTGCAGCGGCCGCCCGGACGTGGGGAGGTGCTGGGTCTGTGTTACATAGCGAAGCCGGCGCGGTAAAGTTTCAGTAAAGCCGTATTTAGCAGCCAAGCCGCTTCCTTGGCCGCACCATCACTTGGCTTTGCGGATATAAATATCATCCTGCAGGGTCTTCATCATGATTTCTGCCCCGCCGCCATTGAGCTTGCCGTAGGTCCAGTTGTCGACGTTGAGCCGGTAGACGCCGCCCTTGCTGGTGCGGTTTACCGTGGGCGGCGTTTTATCAGCCGTCAGATCGAAGTCACTGTAAATCTCGCCGTTATCCGTCTTCAACTTCAGCGCCGCTTTAGTAGTGCTGGGTAAGGTCACGTCGATTTTACCGTTCACGGTAGAGAAGGCCATCGGCGCTCCGGCCGTCACGCTCCGGAAGCTGGCCGTCACGTCACCGTTCACGGTGCTGGCCACCGCCGAGCCCGACACCTGGCTCAGCCGCACGTCGCCGTTCACGTTGCTGACCTCCAGCTCGCCCGCCACATTCTCCACCAGAATGTCGCCATCCTGCACGGTGCTGATTTGCAGCGAGAAGCGCTGGGGTACCTTGATGGTGAGGGCCACCGCCTGCTGCCAGGAATTGGTACTCACGTACACGTGGTTGCTTTTCTCCTCGGCCGTGAGGTCGAAGCCCGAGCTGCTGCTGATGCGTTTCAGGCCTTTTCGGTTTTCCGAACCCGCGGCGTCATCGTCGTCGTCCTTGTCGCGCTGCCGGCCCTGGGTTCCAATGTCCACCACGACGTCTTTCCCGCCGTAGCCGACCACCGTAATCGAGCCGCCCACGAGTTTCACGTGCAGCACGCCCGGTTTGCCGGGGGCACTCAGGGCCACCGTTAGCTGCTCTTTGCCACCGGTTTGGGCGACCAGGGGCAGCGTGGCGGGCAGCACGAGGGCCGCCAGCAGCCCGGCCCGAAGCACGGTGCGGGCACGGATCAGGAAGGAAGGTATAGGGTTCATTTGGGTTGCTGTTTGATGGTCACGTCGCCATTGAGGGTTTCGAAGCGGAAGTCTGGGCCGCCTTTGCCCAGGCGCACGGCCGTGTCCTTGGAGAGTTTATATTTGGTACCGCTCGTGGTGGTTTGCTTGTTCTGGATGGCCTGCACCGGCAGCGCGGCCACCTCCGGAAAGTCGGTCAGCAGCTCGCCGTGCATGCTTTTGAAGTGCACATCCGCCGACACATCGGCCGGATAGGTGACGGTGATATCGCCGTTGATGGTGCTGTAGGACGAAGCGCCGGCCGGGCTGGCCAGGTACGACGCCTCCACGTTGCCATTGATAGTGCGGGCCTCGGTGGTGCCGCGCACGTTTTTCAGCGTCACGGCCCCGTTGATGTTCAGCGCTTTGAGGCTGCCGCTCACATCCTGAATCACGACCGCACCATTGTTGACGGTCGAGATGTGCAGATTCATCTGCGCGGGCACTTTCACCACGTAGTCGAAGGTGTAGTCGTAGTCGGTGTGGCGGTGGTGGCGCTGGTCGCCGCGCCGGTTGCCGGGCCGGGAGTCGAAAGGCCCCTGCATGTAGGCCACGATGCTGTCGTGGCGCTGCGTGAAGCCCAGGAAGGCTTCTTTTTTGCCCAGTTCCAGCTGCTGCGCACTCTGGGCCCGAATGGTTTTGGTTACTTCCAGCACCACCTTGGTGCCCGTGTAGCCCCGCACGCGCACCGTGCCGTTGATGTTATACAGCGCCAGCGTGCTGCGGCTGGGGTCGGCTGTGAGCGTAAACTCCTTGCTGATCTGTTCTTTGAAATGGTTTTGAGCCTGCAGCCGGCAGCTACACAGCAAGGCCAGCACCCCGATCAGGCCGGGAATAGTGAAGCGTTTCATGGGAGGAAGGTGTAGTGGAGGGCGCGGCCGGCCGGCCCGGAGACAAGGATTTAAGGCTTTCTTCAATTTTGCTTTTCACGGCCTGGTTCAGGCCGGGCTGGCGCAGCAGGCGGCGCAGCGGCAGCACCGAGCGGCGCTCCTGGAGCAGCACCATCACATCGGCCAGCGCCGCCTGCACCAGCGGCGACTCCTGTTGCGGCAGGGCTTGCACCAGCCCCATCCGGACGCTGGGCGCATCGGCCAGCTGGGCCAGGGCTTCGAGCGTTGCCAGGCGCACATTCACGTTTTCATCATGGTTGAGCGTGCTCAGCAACGCTTCCACCACCCGTTCGTTGGCTCCTTCGCCCAGCTCTTTGGTGTAGCTCACAGCCCGCAGCCGCTCGGTAGCCGAGGGGTTTTCAATCAGGGCCAGCAGCATCACTTGCCGCATTTGCTCCACCTGCGTAGTGAGGGCCGCCAGCTGCTGCTGCTGGTCGGCCGGAGCCGCTACCTTGGGTCCGTTGAGCCAGTAGCCCGCCGCCAGCCCCACCACCAGCAAGCCCAGCCCATAGGCCAGCCGCAGCGCCTGCGCCGGAGCCAGCAGCGCCCGCAGCTGTTGCCAGAAGCCCGCCAACGAGGAGCCGGAGCCGGGAGCCTCGTGTACTTCCTGCTTGTAGGCAGCCAGCATGGCGTAGAACTCGGGCCGCAGCTTTTCGCTGGGCTCGGGCACCGGCACCGCGCCCAGCGCCTGCCACACCTGCCGGGTGGCGCGCAGCTCTTCCTGGCACACCGGGCACTGCGCCAGGTGTGCCTCCAGCCGGGCGTGGTCGGCCGGGGCAAGATGCTTGTGGATGTATTCGGGCAGCAGCGGCTGCACTTGTTCGCAATTCATAGCCTTCCCTTCAGTTTTCGATGCGCAGATAGATGGTTTTCAGCTCGTGCATGGCGCGGTGCACCCGCACTTTCACGGCTCCCTCGGTGGTGTTCAGCACGCGGGCTATTTCCTCGTATTTCAGCTCCTGAAAGCGGCTCAGAATCAAAACCTCGCGGTTGTCGGCGCTGAGCCGGCCCAGGGCGCGGTGTAGGGCAGCTACTTCCTGTTCGTGCTCCATCCGCTCGTCGGCGCGGGCACCACCGCCTATTTTTTCGGCGAAGTCGGCCACGTCGGCGTGGTGCGTGGCGTGGCGGTTCTTCTTCACGTGGTCGGCCAGCACGTTGCGGGCCAGGTGGTACATCCAGGTCCGGAACTCGCCCTCGCCGGTATAGGTGTGGCGGTACTTGAGCATGCGGTAAAACACGTTCTGTACGAGGTCTTCGCTGGTATCGGCCCGGCCCAGCATGTGGTAGAGAAAGCTGAACAGCTTGCGGTGGTAGCGCTCAAAGAGCAGCCCCATCCGGTCGACGTCCCCGGCCTTGACCCGGAGCATAAGCGCATTATCTGTGAGCGAGTCCAACCGGGCAGAGGTAGGTGGTGAGGGGTTCTGTGGTCGTGGACACCGCGCCACCAAGGTAAGGTTACAGCAAAGCAGAAATTATTTTTTGACTTGACTGTTCTTGCCCCATTCATCTGTCATCCTGAGCCTTCGCGAAGGACCTTCCTCACCTACCCCACTGAAGCGCTTACCAACGCAAAAAATCCCTTAGAAGCTGTTTGCGTTAGCGCAAGAGCCGTCAAAATGATGTAGAGACGCCTACTTACGTCTTGTCGTTGAACGAAAATCGTTGTGCCGGCGCGGCCGACGAGAAGCAAGTAGGCGTCTCTGCACCCTTCCAGCCCTCACGCAAACAGCCTCTTATCCCTACTCATCCCGAAAGGCTTCTTCACATTGAATAAAGTTTATCACTCAGGTGAGGAAGATCCTTCGCAGGCTCAGGATGCCAGACTGTACAGGAATAGCTCTGCTTACAACTTACTCTTACCCGCCCACAACCTCCACCCACATTTCCGGGTTATCTTTGCAGTCCGCACTTCTGCATTTTCGACTTATGGCTATTACCAAAGAAGACGTCCTCAAGGCCCTCAGCTACGTGGAAGAGCCCGATCTGGGCAAAGACCTCGTGACGCTCAACATGATTGAGGACGTGCATATCGACGGCAAAACCGTCTCGTTTTCCGTTATTCTGACCACGCCCGCCTGCCCGCTCAAAGAGCTGATTCATAACGCCTGCGTGCGCGCCATTCATACGATGGTCGACAAGGAGGCCGAGGTGAAGGTGAACCTGACCTCGCGCGTGACGACGGCCCGGGCCGCCAACTCGACCGTGCTCCAGGGCGTGAAGAACATCATTGCCATTGCCTCGGGCAAAGGCGGCGTGGGCAAAAGCACCGTCACGGCCAACCTGGCCATTGCCCTGGCCCGCACCGGGGCCAGAGTCGGCCTCGTCGACGCCGATATTTCCGGCCCCAGCATGCCGCTGATGTTTGGCGTAGAAGATGCCCGCCCCCACGTGTTTCAGGGCCCCGATGGCCGCAACCTGATTCAGCCCATCGAAAAGTTCGGCGTTAAGCTGATGAGCATCGGCTTTCTGGCCCCCTCCGACAATGCCATCGTGTGGCGCGGCCCCATGGCGTCGTCGGCCCTGAAGCAGTTCATCACCGAAGTTTCCTGGGGCGAGCTGGACTACCTGCTGATCGACATGCCGCCCGGAACCTCCGACATTCACCTCACGCTGGTCCAGACCGTGCCCGTCACCGGGGCCCTCATCGTGACCACGCCGCAGAAAGTGGCCCTGGCCGATGCCCAGAAGGGGTTGCAGATGTTCCGCCAGCCCCAGATCAATGTGCCAGTGCTGGGCATCGTGGAGAATATGGCCTGGTTTACGCCCGCCGAGCTGCCCGACAACCGCTACTTCATCTTCGGGGAAGGCGGCGGCAAAGCCTTGGCCGAGAAGCACGAGGTGGCGCTGCTGGGCCAGATTCCGCTGGTGCAGAGCATCCGGGAAAACGGCGACGCCGGTACGCCGGCCATCACCGAGCCCGGCACGCCGGCCGCAGTGCTGTTCGAGCATTTGGCCGAAGAGCTGGCCCGTCAGGTATCGATCCGCAACGCCGTGGCACCCCGCACGCAGGTGGTGGAAATGAAGTCGTAGCCGGTAGAGCAGGCCGGTTTAGGTCGGCTGTAGCCACCACACGCAACTTTGCGTCCCGGCCTGCTGTTTACCGCTGACTAGCCAAAAGCTGTATCTTTACCCTGTATTTTCCCGGTGCTGGCACCAGTCCCAATCCCTTTCGAATGAATTCTTCCGCAGTTCTTGAGCATCCCCTGCTGGCCCGCATCGAGCAGGCGCTGGACTCGATTCGCCCGTACCTGGCGGCCGATGGCGGCAATGTGCGCGTGCTGGGCATTACCGATGAGCTGGTGTTGCAGCTGGAGCTGCTGGGGGCCTGTGGCACCTGTCCCATGTCGCCGATGACGCTGAAAGCCGGCGTGGAAGAATCGGTGAGAAAGGCCGTGCCCGAAATCGTGCGGGTGGAAGCCCTCAACGGCACGTCGATGGCCGATCAGCCCGCCGGCCAGACCGGCCACCCCGTGTCGCCGGCCCCGGTGCCCACGCCCGAGTTTTAGAGTTAGATTTTAAGTGCAAAAGGCCAGCTTTCCGCAAGGGAAGTTGGCCTTTTTTGTTTGGGGCGGAAACATCAGTCTGGTGCGAGTTTAGCGCAGCGTAACTCGTGCCTACCCACGATGTGGAGATTGTATCTCCCCTGCCGCGCAGCGGCAAACCAGTACCGCACCGCCTGCTTCGTTCACTGCCATCGTTCTGATGCGAGGCACAGCCTCGCCCGGATATTCGGCACGAGTTACGCTGCGCTAAACTCGCGCCAGACTGAGGGCAATTTTCATCACAAATGTTGATGCGGAGAACCATACTTTGATTAACCACAAATGTATCTACAGAGCACTGAACCGCCACTTTTGCCAAACCGCTGTTATAGGCCGTTTTTCTTTTTGTCGTCGTTGATTTTTTTGTCATAAGTGCAATTGCTCCACCTGCTGCTCCAATAGTCACATTAATATTTATTCCTGTCCAATATGCAATCAGTCCCGCTGATATTCCGCCAATTAGGCCGCCAAGTGCAGCCCAACCTATATATTTTATATTTTTACTTTTTTGTTGTTTTTAAAGTCTTTGTGTTTTCGGTCAGGAAGTCAAAGTTTGAGTCACGAAGATATTTCTGGTAATTGTCAATAAATGTTTCCCAAAGCATTTCGTCTTTGTTTGTTGGGATTTGTCCTGCTGCATTAATATTGAAGTTCGCTTTAACTTCTTGTCCGTTAATTTCAATATCGATTTCGGATTTCCAATTTAATGAATTAAAAGTCCACATATTTGAAGCAATCGAGCCACGTTCAAATCTTATTTTTCTGTCAGTCGGGTTGCTGTCAATATGTTTAAAATTTGATTTCTTGAAATATTCAATTGTCTTTTCATTCAAGTCAATAGTCTCTGAAACTGTAAATTCTAATTTCTTTCTTATTGCTGTCATTTTGTTTGTGTCGTTGTCTTTTAAAATACCCTACGTTGAGTATTTGCGAAGGCAGGGAATTCATTGTTCGTCCAGCCTGGTACAAATGGCCAATTGAAAATGTAAAGTTGAAGTTAACAACTAAAAGCCAAATTTATAAATGTCAGCCCGAACCACTGCTGATGGTTGTACAAAGCTTATGTTGCATAGCCCTGCCCTGCTTTTGCAAATACTTTTGTTGTGCGTTCGCCTTATATTTTGGTCATAACCTGAGGAAGTTACACGACATATCATATCAATAAAGAGAAGCCTCTGAAATATGAAAGTGTAGGTCTTACTTCGGGCCATACTTTTCCATAAACGCAGGCATTTGCTCATAAAATACTTCATGATTATACCGTGCATCCAAGGCTTTGAAACGGGCTATATTTTCAGGTGCAAATGGATTAACGCCTTCGTTGTGCATATCAAGACCCAGTTGTGATAGCTCCTCCAAATAGTGGGCAAAATCCTGTGAACTCGGATACATATCAATAAATTTGGCAGGGGCATCGTGTCCATTCCAAAAAGTATGCACTATGCCTCTTGGGCGAAAGTGCCAACCGCCTGCGGCAACTTCAATCACTTCATCACCTTGCAAAACCGAAATCGTGCCCTCGAGCACACGCATAATTTCGTCTAATTCGTAATGAACATGTGGCGGTGGTCCCATCTGCCGCGGCGCAAGAGATACTTCAATGCATGAAAATTGTCCATAAGTTTGCTCGTGAGTTAATTTTACAGATGTTGACATACCCAAAACATTGAGCGTTGGTGCGTTGAGAGCATTCGTGTTAGCAGGTGTAAGTGCTGCTTTCATTTGTTCTGTTGACATTGATTTTGATTTTTAGAGTGTGAAAAAGAAGTTCTATATTTTTAATAAATGTAACCTAAGGTGACGCACAACGAACAGGGCTTTGTGCAGGCGTGGGATTTGAAAAACGTCCGCCCGGAACCGCTGCTGATTGAAAAACAAACGTTCAAGATAACAACCAAAATTTCAACGATGTTTGTCAAGCCCAAACTGAAGTTGATAGCGAACAAATGCCGAAGCTAACAACGTCAAGCCATGCTTGCACAAAACCCCATGTTGTATGCAGCTTTTCTTCTCACATTTCAAGTTTTAAAGTTTGTCCTTCAACGAAAATTCCTTGTGATTGTGTGATTTTAATTTTTTGTTCATCAGTATAACCTAATGTCTCCCCATTTTTAAATTTCACATTGCTGTTGATGATATAAGCACAAATGTTACCTAAAAAATTATACATTTCTTGAAGTTCAAGTTTAGAATTAATAAATTCCATTTCAAGTTTGTCGAATGAATTAAGACCGTATGTATAAGCATTGTTTCCACTGTCTGTTTTTCTAAGTCCAATATATATCCAAAGGTCAAAAGGAATTTCATTTTGCTTCAATGCTTCGGCACTGTCAAGATATTGTTCTTTGGAAATTAGTAAAGATTGTGAACCTTGATAAACTCCAATACAATTTGTTGTCGAAAGAATTGATGATAATACTTTTGTAAGTATTCCAAATCTTTCAATTTCACTTTTGTTACTCGACATTACTGTCACAATGATATGAGAATTGTGATTTTCTAAATCCTTTTCTGCTGTCGTCCAATTGTAGGCATATTGTGCTGTTTCTTGTATGTCGCCCCAAGGAATTTGAACATTCATAGTTGCAAAGGCAACCATTTCTCCTTGTATTGTAAATGTTACAGTATTGTTGTCGCCATTAATATCACTAACGATAACATTCCAATTTGATTTTAAATAGCCAACTACTTTGTCAAGGTCAAAGCTTTCTTCATTATTGAACATTGGCATTGCAAGAAGTATTTTACCATTTTTATTTTCTATTACTTGCTCTTTCTTTTTTAAAAAGTCAAAAAGTCCCATAAATATTATTTGAGTTTGATTTTCGTGATGTCGTTTAAAGTTGCATGCAACATCTGTATTGCCGCAACCATCCCTTGCCTGAGTTGCGGGTATCATCCTGCTGTTGGCACGATACCCGCAACTCAGCTCCCCACCACTGTAGCGGCAATCGGCAGCGGGTGGGGTGGCTCAAGGTAGGGGCTTTGGTGGATTTTGCCTAAACGACGCTCCTTTTTAGATGAACTTCCTTTTCATGTGGCGAGCTATTTTACCTTTGCTCCGTATCCACCCAGCTATTCCCGATGCCTAACCCCAACAACTCCGCGCTCCGCTCCTGGATTGATATTGCGCCCACCAGCGACTTTCCGATCCAGAACCTGCCATTCGGCATTTTTGAAACGCCGGAGCGGGGGCCACGAGTAGGCGTCGCCATCGGCGACTACGTGCTGGATCTGTACGCGGTGAGTCAGTTTGGCTTCTTCGAAGACCTCGACATTCCGACCCAGCCCAAAGTGTTCCGGCGGCGGTCGTTGAATACCTTTATTGCCCTGGGCCGGCCGGTGTGGCGGGCCGTGCGCCAGCGCGTGTCGGAGCTGCTGCGCCACGACAATGACACGCTGCGCGGCAACGAAGAAGCCATGCGCAGTTGCCTGCTGCGCCAGAGCGAGGTGCAGCTGCTGCGCCCCGTGAAGCCCCAGAACTACACCGACTTCTACTCCAGCATCGAGCACGCCACCAATGTGGGCATTATGTTTCGTGACCCGGCCAACGCGCTGCTGCCCAACTGGCGCCATATCCCGATTGGCTACCACGGCCGGGCCAGCAGCATCGTGGTGTCGGGCACCGATATCCGGCGGCCCAGCGGGCAGCGCAAGGCCCCGGATGCGGCGGCACCTACCTTCGGCCCGTCGCAGCAGCTTGACTTTGAGCTGGAAGTAGCCTTCATCGGAGGCAAGAATACGGAGCTGGGCCACCCCATTCCGTTGCAGCACGCCGAGGAGCATATTTTCGGCCTGGTGTTGTTCAACGACTGGAGTGCCCGCGACATCCAGAGCTGGGAATACGTGCCGCTGGGGCCGTTTCTGGGCAAGAGCTTCGGCAGCAGCATCTCGCCCTGGGTCGTGACGCTGGATGCGCTGGAACCCTTCCGCATGGCTGGCCCGGTGCAGGAGCCCGAGCCGCTGCTGTACCTGCGCCAGGCCGATCAGCACAACTTCGACATCCGGCTGGAAGTAGGAATTCAGCCCGCCGACGGTCCCGAAACCACCGTTTCGCGCTCCAACTTCCAGTATATGTACTGGAGCATGGCCCAGCAGCTTACCCACCAGACCAGCAACGGCTGCAACCTGCAGGTGGGCGACCTCTACGCCAGCGGCACCATCAGCGGGGCCACGCCCGATTCGCTGGGCTCGATGCTGGAGCTGGCCTGGAAAGGCACCCGCCCCCTGCCGCTGACCGATGGCTCGGAGCGCAAGTTCATCCTGGACGGCGACACGGTAACCATGCGCGGCTTTGCGGAGAAGGATGGCGTGCGTATTGGCTTCGGCGAAGTAACGGGCACCATCTTACCGGCCTTGGGCTAAGAGCGTGGTTGGGATTTTGCTTTTCGTGTCATGCTGAGCGGAGTCGAAGCATCTCTACCGCAATGGCAATCAGAGCACTAGGGCAGCAGAGATGCTTCGACTCCGCGGACACCAGATGAAGCAGGAAAAATCCCCAACACGCGCTAAGTGCGTGTTGGGGATTTGCTTTTCGTTTCCTGCCTGATCTGGCATATAGCGGTTTCGTGCACGGTGCAACCCAGCTGCTGTAGAGACGCGTATTCGCGTCTCGTCGTTCGTGCCGCCTGCCCGGTTTCGTTCAACGACGAGACGCGAATACGCGTCTCTACATTGGGTGGCTACGGTTTGTGAAACCGCTGTAATACGGAAGACTTGTTCCTGAATAAAGCGAAACACAAAAAGGCTGTCATGCTGAGCTTGTCGAAGCATCTCTACCGCAGTGGTACAGCATTGCGGTAGAGATGCTTCGACAAGCTCAGCATGACAGCCGAATGTTAGCATCGGTTCCTAATTCAGGAACAAGTCTGGAAAATAAAATCCCAAACACGTTCTGAACTGGGAACATCCTCTCCGTATTTATTCGCAAAAGCTGCCCGTGTAAACACGTATTTACCGTCGATTAAACCAGCCTTAGCAACCTTAAAAATAGAGGTCAGTACTACTTAGTAGCGCCACTGTGCGCTTCACCCTGTACTGCTGTTCCACCCGAACCTTAAAACCGGAGACCTATGCTAGCTATGGATTACCGGGGCCCAAAAAGGGTCCGTGCCGTTCAAAAACCCATGCCCGAGATAAAGCATCCCCAGGATGCCATCGTGCGGGTGACCCGTACCTGTATCTGCGGCTCCGATCTGCACTTATACAACGGCAATGTGCCCGATACCCGCGTGGGCACCACCTTCGGGCACGAATTTGTGGGCGTAGTGGAAGAAGTTGGCCCGGAAGTGACCAAGGTCAAGGTCGGCGACCATGTCATTGTGCCCTTCAACATTGCCTGTGGCGAATGCCATTTCTGCAAACAGGGCATGTTTGGCAACTGCCAGGAATCCAATACCATGGCCAGCGCCGTGGGCAGTATCTATGGCTACTCGCACACGGCGGGCGGCTTCGACGGCGGCCAGGCCGAATATGCCCGGGTGCCCTACGCCAACGTGGGCCCTACCATCATTCCGCCCGGCATGGACCACGATGATGCCGTATTGCTAACCGACGTGGTGCCGACCGGGTACCAGGCGGCCGAAATGGCGGGCATCCAGACCGGCGACACGGTAGTTGTATTCGGGGCCGGCCCGATTGGCATTATGGCCGCGCGCTGCGCCTGGCTGTTTGGCGCGGGCCGCGTCATCATCATCGACCAGGAAGATTACCGGCTGGAATTTGCCCGCAACTATTCGTATTGCGAGGCTTACAATTTCAACGAAATGAACGACCCGGTGGTCTTTATCAAGAAGATAACGGACTTCATGGGGGCCGATGTGTGCATCGATGCCGTGGGCGCGGAAGCCGCCGGCAACGCCATGCAGACCATCACCGGCCGCAAGCTCTTGCTACAGGCGGGCTCGGCTACGGCCTTGCACTGGGCTATTAACTCCGTAAAAAAAGGCGGCGTGGTTTCCATCGTGGGCGTGTATGGCCCTACCGACAACCTCGTGCCTATCGGTAATGTGCTGAACAAGGGCCTTACCATCCGGGGCAACCAGACCTCAGTGAAGCGGCTGCTGCCCCGGCTGATTGAGCACGTTCAGAATGGGACGCTCAACCCCAAAGGGCTGATTACGCACCGCCTGCCGCTGGAGGAAGTGGCCGACGGCTACCGGATGTTCTCCGCCAAGCTTGATAATTGTATCAAGACCGTTATGATCCCGCCATCCGCTAAAATGTAATTGACCGATCATGGAAAATAAAACGATAGATCCAAAGCAGATCAAAGGCTGGGGAGTAGACGCGGATCCGAAGAACGACCCGACGTATCCTATGCGGCACCGCATGAACGTGACGGAGGACCCCGACAGCAAAGCCAGACCAACGCTGCAGCCCGAGGATACGGAGCTATTGCAGTCCATTGAGCGGCCGAACGTATCGGCGGTTTTTGGGACCACGTCGCCTCCCGTGGGCTTGAGCGGCATGATTCGCCGCTTTGCGTTCAAATACAGCGAAAACCGCTACCGCCACTGGCTGCCGCTCATAGTAGCCGACCGGGTGAATGTAGTAGAAGGCATCGTGGAAGACCTGGCCCATGGCAAGCTGCCCAATATCTGGGCCGAAAAAGGCTACGATATGGAGTGGAAATACAACCGCACGGCTTTCGTGACCAAGATGGCGACCATTGCCGCCGTCACGGCTGGCGTAGTGGTACTGCTGACGCAAAAAGATAAACCGTCCCGCAGAAAGCTGAATTACCGGTTCCCTCCGAACCGCTAGTTGCTGTTGAATGCCACAAAAAAACCGGCCCGCTGTTATGCGGGCCGGTTTTTTTGTGGCATTCAACAAGCAGGGGAACAGGAAAGATGCGCCGTGGGCTTACTTCTTTCCCTTGATGATTTCATCTACCACGCCCGGGTCGAGCAGGGTGGTGATGTCGCCGAGGTTGCTGGTTTCGCCCTCGGCTACCTTGCGCAGGATGCGGCGCATGATTTTGCCGGAGCGCGTCTTGGGTAGCCCGGACACAATCTGAATCTTGTCGGGCTTGGCGATTTTGCCGATTTCGGCCACGATGGTTTCGATAATGCTGGCCTCGACGTGGGGTTTGTCCGACTCGGAGTTGCAGGATCCGTCGCGGCAGATGACGAAGGCGTAGATGCCCTGGCCCTTCACGTCGTGCGGGTAGCCCACCACGGCGCTTTCCACCACGTTGGCATTCTGGTTGATGGCATTCTCGATTTCGGCCGTGCCGAAGCGGTGGCCGCTCACATTTATCACATCATCAACGCGGCCGATGATGCGGTACAGGCCGTTTTCGTCGCGGCGGGCGCCGTCGCCGGTGAAGTAGTAGCCGGGGTACGGGCCGAAGTAAGTCTGGCGGGCACGCTCATGGTCGCCGTAGGTGGTCCGGATCATGCCGGGCCACGGAAACTTAATGGCCAGGTAGCCCTCCTCGTCGTTGCCCTCGATTTCCTTCCCCTCCTGCGTCAGCAGCACGGGCTGCACGCCGGGCAGGGGCTGGCCCGCGTGGGTGGGCTTGAGGGGCGAAATGCCCGCCAGCGCCGAAATCATGATGCCGCCGGTTTCGGTCTGCCACCAGGTGTCCACGATGGGGCAGCGCTCCTTCCCCACGTGCTGGTGATACCAGTACCAGGCTTCCTCGTTGATGGGCTCGCCCACCGTACCCAGCACCCGCAGCGAATCGAGCGAGTAGCTCAGCACGTTGTCGAGCGGGGTGGCCATCAGGCTGCGAATGGCCGTGGGCGCGGTGTAGAACACGTTCACGCCGTGCTTGTCAATGACTTCCCAGAAGCGGCCGGCATCCGGGTAGGTGGGTATGCCCTCGAACATGAGCGTGGTAGCACCGCTGAGCAGCGGACCGTAGAGCAGATACGAATGGCCCGTCACCCAGCCGATGTCGGCAGTGCACCAGTACACGTCGTTTTCCTGCACCTGAAACACGTTGCGGAAGGTGTAGTCGGCCCACACCATGTAGCCGGCGGTGGTGTGCACCACGCCCTTGGGCTTGCCGGTGCTGCCGCTGGTGTAGAGCACGAAGAGCGGGTCCTCGGCGTCCATCTCCTCGGCCGGGCACGACTTGCTGGCGTCCTTCACTTCTTCGTGGTACCACACGTCGCGGCCTTCCTGCATGTGCACGGGCCAGCCGATATGCTCCACCACAATCACGCGGCGCACCGAGGGGCAGTGTTCCAGGGCTTCATCCACCACCCGCTTCACCGGAATCTGCTTGGGGCCGCGGTTGAGGCCATCCGACGTGAGCACCACGGTGGCCTGGGCGTCGTTCACGCGGTCGGCAATGGCGGTGGCGGAGAAGCCGGCGAAGATAACCGAGTGCACCGCCCCGATGCGGGCGCAGGCCAGCACGGCAATGGCCAGCTGCGGAATCATGGGCATGTAGAGACACACCCGGTCGCCCTTCTCCACGCCGTTGTTGAGCAGCACGTTGGCAAACTGGCACACGTGCTGGTGCAGCTCGCGGTAGGTGTAGCGGATCTGGCGGGTTTTGGGGTCGTTGGGCTCCCAGATCAGCGCCAGCTTGTTGCCGCGCTTGGCCAGGTGGCGGTCGAGGCAGTTTTCGGTGATGTTGAGCTTGGCTCCGCTGTACCACTCGTTGTGGCCACCCACCAGGTCGGCTTTCAGCACCGTGTCCCACTTACGGCGCCAGGTGAAAGGCTCGGCCATCTCGGCCCAGAACTGTTCAGGATTCTCGACGCTGCGGCGGTAGGTTTCCTCATACTCAGCGAAGGAATGGATGCGGGGATGTTCTGCGGGCATGGTGGTGGGTTGAGGGTTGAGGGTTGAAAACGTTTATTAAACTGTCATCCTGAGCGGCGCGCAGCAAAGCGAAGGACCTCTACCGCTTCGTTGCTGAACTACTCTTCAGCTGGCTGCCAAAGCTGAGGGTCAATGATTTGCCATTCGGGATTGAACTGCCGGACCAAGGCCTCTTTTTTCAGCCGCGTCCAGCCTTTGATTTCTTTTTCGCGGGCAATGGCTTGCTCCACCTCCCGATAGTGCTCGAAGTAGAGCAGCAGATAGCAGTGGTACCGTCCCGCGAAAGTCGTGGGCAAGTCCCGGTTTTCGCAATGCTGATGCAGACGGGTTTCAAGGTCGTTGGTAATGCCCGTGTAGAGGACGGTTTTCGTGGGATTGGTAACAATGTAGACGAAGTACTTGTGGGCCCTCATAAATAGTGAAGTTAGCTTGGCAACAAAGCAGGAGAGGTCCTTCGCTTTGCTGCGCGCCGCTCAGGATGACAACGTGCAGCTTCTACTCCTGACTGAAGGCCAGCCCCACGCCCCGCTCCTGTAGCCGTTCGCGGATTTCGTCCAGAATCAGCGGGTCGTCAATGGTGGAAGGAACGGTGAACTCCTCCCCGTCGGCGAGGTGGCGCAGGGTTTTGCGCAGAATCTTGCCGGAGCGGGTTTTGGGCAGGCGCTTCACGATGAGGGCGTTGCGGAAGCTGGCCACGGCCCCTATTTGCTCCCGAATCAGGCTGATCAGCTCCTGCTCCAACTGCTCCTCGCCTATCGTCTGCCCATCCTTGAGCACCACCAGCCCCACGGGCCGCTGCCCGCGCAGGTCGCAGGCAATGCCGAGCACGGCGCATTCGGCCACGGCGGGGTGGGCCGCCAGCAGCTCTTCCATCTCGCCGGTGCTCAAGCGGTGGCCGGCCACGTTTATCACGTCATCAACGCGGCCCATGATGAAGAAGTAGCCATCGGCATCCTGGTAGCCGCCGTCGCCGCTGAGGTAGTAGCCGGGAAAGGTGTCGAGGTAGCTGCGCTGGAAGCGGGCGTCGTCCTGCCAGAGCGTGGGCAGGCAGCCCGGCGGCAAGGGCAACTGCACGGCTACCAGGCCGGTGGTGCCGGCGGGTACGGGCTGCCCGGCCTCGTCCAGAATCTGCACGTCGTAGCCGGGCACGGGGTGGCCGGCGCTGCCGGGGCGAGGCGGCCCCATTGCGTCGAGACCAGTCAGCGTGGCCAGCATTGGCCAGCCCGATTCAGTTTGCCACCAATGGTCGATGACCGGCACGCCGAGAATATCGGCCACCCAGTGGTAGGTAGCGGGGTCGCACCGCTCGCCGGCCAAGAACAGATAGCGCAGCCGGCTCAGGTCGTAGCTCCGGGCCAACTGGCCGTCGGGGTCTTCCTTCTTGATGGCCCTAATGGCGGTGGGAGCCGTAAACATAACGCGGGCATCGTGTTCGGCAGCCACGCGCCAGAAGGTGCCGGCATCGGGGGTGCGCACGGGTTTGCCCTCAAACAAAATCGTGGTGCAGCCCGCCAGAAGCGGCCCGTACACGATGTAGCTGTGGCCTACGGCCCACCCGATGTCGGAGGCCGTAAAGATGGTTTCGCCGGGCTCCAGCCCGTAGATGGCCGCCATGCTGTAGCGTAGGGCCACGGCGTGGCCGCCGTTGTCGCGCACCACCCCCTTGGGCTTGCCGGTGGTGCCGCTGGTGTACAGAATATACAGCGGATCGGTGGCGTCGACGGGTACGCACTCGGCCGGCGGAGCTTGCAGCAGCTGCTGGTAGTCAACGTCGCGGCCCAGCTGCATATCGGCCGGCGCAAACGGGCGCTGGAAGATGACGGTGTGGGCCGGCTTGTATTCGGCCTGCTCGATGGCGGCATCCAGTAGCGGCTTGTAGTGAATTACCTTCTCCAGCTCCAACCCACCCGAGGCCGCGATGATAACGCGGGGCTGGGCATCGTCGATGCGCACAGCCAGCTCGTGGGGCGCGAAGCCCCCAAAAACCACCGAATGCACTGCCCCCAGGCGGGCACAGGCCAGCATGGCTACCACGGCCTCGGGCGTGTTGGGCATATAAATAATCACCCGGTCGCCGGCTACCACGCCCAGGTCGTGCAGGCCGCCGGCAAAGCGCGCCGTTCGGTCGAGCAGCTCGGCGTAGGTGTAGCGGGCCTGGGTGCGCGTCACGGGCGAATCGTAGATCAGGGCGGTCTGGTCGGCGCGGCCGTGCGCTACGTGGTAGTCGAGGGCCAGATAGCAGGTGTTGAGCTTGCCGCCCCGGAACCAGCGGTACAAGCCGTTCTCGTCGGTGCTGAGCGTTTCGACCGGTTCCCGGAACCACTGAATCTGCCGGGCCTGCTCCGCCCAAAAGGCGGCCGGATCGGCGAGGCTGGCCGCGTGGTCTTCAGCGTAGGTGTGCGTGGAAATTTTCATGATGGAAACGGGCCATGGGTGAGAGGTGGCAAGCAGGCAAGCGGCGAAGCGGGGTACTGCCAGCCAGGGCCAGCACGGGTAACTCAACTTACGATAAAGAGCGTTGGGCTACCAGCTCCTTCACTTTTACCATGAGCTGGCGGGTGCTGAAGGGTTTCGGAATGTACATATCAGCCCCTACTTCATAGCCGCGCTCAATATCGGCTTCCTTACTCTTGGCACTCAGAAAGATAACTTTGGTATTCTGGCGGTCGGCGCGGCTTTTCACGTGCTGGCATACCTGGTAGCCGTCCACGTCAGGCATCATGATATCGAGCAGAATGACCTCGAAAGCGGTGCGGTCGATGGCCTCCAGCGCCTCGGTGCCGTTGCGGGCAATACTGACCTGATAGCCGCTTTTGCGCATCAGAAACTCCAAGGACAGGACGATGTTGGGCTCATCATCAACGATTAGAATATGGGTAGCAGCCATAGCTTAGAAGTCGGGTGGGGTTGGAGAGAGCGAGAAATCAACGAAAAAGGCAGTAATCAGGGGACGGTGGGAAGCTCCAGGGAAAAGCAGGCTCCCCGCTCAGGTTGGCTTTCGACCCAGATGCGGCCCGCGTGCAGCTCCACGATTTTTTTGGTAATAGCCAGCCCCAACCCCGAGCCTTCGGGCTTGCGCGTGGTCTGATTCTGGGCCTGAAAGAACTTGTCGAAAATGAGCGTGTGATAGGCCGGGTCGATGCCCTTGCCGTTGTCGGTGATGCTGAGGCGCAGCACGGCTCCGCCGGGGGTCTGGGCGGCCACTGCTATGTGCCCGGTGCCATCGGCGCGGCACGACTTGACGGCGTTGGACAGCAGATTCACCAGCACCTGCATCAGCCGGTCCCGGTCGCCGGAGAGCATGGGCAGCCCCGGCGGCACGGCCACGTCGAGCCGGATGCCTTTGGCCCGCACCAGCTGCCCCACCGAGTCGATGGCGTCGGTGATGATTTCGGCCACGTCCACCGGCGTGCAGTCCAGCGTGGCTTTGCCCGACTCATACTTTTCCAGGTCCAATACCAGCGTAATCAAGCGGCTGAGGCGCTCCGACTCTTTAGTGATGGTCTGCAGAAAATGGTTGCGCTCGTCTTCCTCGATGTCGGGGTTGTCGGCCAGGATTTCGGACAGGGCCCGGATGCTGGTCAGCGGCGTGCGCAGCTCGTGGGTCACGGTGTAGAGAAACTCGTCTTTCTGCTGATCCAGGGCCTGGAGCTGGTCGTAGGCCGTGCGCAGGTCGGCGGTGAGGCGCTGGAGCTGCCGCGACTGTTTCTGCAGCTGTCGGTTGGCTTCCAGCAGCTGCTGCGACTCGCGCAAAATCACCACCACGTTGTCGAAGCTGATATCCTCTACTCCTACCGACGACGTGAGCAGCAGCCGCGCCGAGGCGGGCCCGATCGAGCCGGCCAGCAGCTTCTCGGCGTAGGCCAGCAGCCGCGGGTCGGCTTCGGTGGCGAGCGTTTCGGTGGGGTGCGCGTCGGGAAAACGGTCGGCAAAGGCGCGCAGGGCCTGGGCGGTGCGCTTTTTACCCAGAAAGCCCGTGAGCAGCGCCCGCACATCGGGCAGGGCCGCGCTACTCTGCCAGCCCGCCGGTCCCTCAAACACGTTGCGGTAGCGGAATACATCGACGAACACATCAGCCTGCCGCTGCTCCAGGGCCGAGGGCTCCGCCAGCAGCGACACGCCCACGTAGAGGCCGATATTGAAAAACCAGCTCCAGAACAGCCCGTGCGACAGGTAGTCGAGGCCATCGAGGCCAAACAAGGCGAAGGGCCGCAACCCGCTCCAGCCAAAGGCGCCCTCGCTGATAAACGTGGCGGGCAGCATATGCGAGCCTACCATCGTGGGCAGCACCAGGGTGAAAAACCAAATGATAAACCCGGCCAGAATGCCCGCCATAGCGCCGCGCCGCGTGCCGCCCTTCCAGTACAGGCTGCCCAGCACCACGGGCACAAACTGCGCCACCGCCGCAAACGACACCAGCCCGATATTCACCAAGGGCAGCGTGTGCCCAATGAAGCGGTAGTAGCCATAGGCAAGCAGCAGTACCAGCACCACGGCCAGCCGGCGGCTTTGCAGCGCCACCTGCCCCAGGTAGGCAAACCAGCGCGTCTGGGCCGAGGCGTGGGCGGCGGGCATGCGCACGAGCAGCGGCATCAGCAGGCTATTGCTCATCATGACGCTCAGGGCAATGGTTTCGACGATAATCATGCTGCTGGCCGCCGATAAGCCGCCCAGGTACGTCAGCAACGCCAGCCACGGATGCCCCGAATCGAGCGGCAGCGCCAGCACGAAGGTGTCGGCATCAAGGCCCCGTCCGGCGTAGAGCAAGGCACCGCCGAAAGCAATGGGCAGCACAAACAGATTGATAACGATGAGGTAGAGCGGAAACAGCCACATGGCTTTGCGCAGGTGGTCCTCATTCACATTTTCGACCACCGACACCTGAAACTGCCGGGGCAGCACCAGAATGGCGGCCACGCTCAGCACCAGCAGCGTGAACCACTGCGTGCCGCTGGTGCCCGCGCCTTGCAGCGTGAACAGACGGCTCAGGGCGGGCACGGCCGAGGCCTTGGCAAACACGTCGCCGAAGCCATCGAACAGCCCGAACGTGACGAATATGCCCACCGCCAGAAAAGCCACCAGCTTCACCAGCGACTCCAGGGCCACGGCCAGCACCATGCCTTCGTGGCGCTCGGTGGCTTCCACGCTGCGCACCCCGAAGATGATAGTGAAAAAAGCCAGGGCCGCCGTGGTATACAGAGCCGAGCCCGCCGCGCTGCCCGAGTGCAGCGCCAGCCCGCTACCCGGCCCGCCGGTGATGATATCAAACGAAGCCGCAATAGCCTTGATTTGCAGCGAGATGTAGGGCACAATACCCAGCACGCTCACCACGGTTACCAAGGCTCCGAGCGAAGCACTTTTGCCGTAGCGGGCCGAAATGAAGTCGGCAATGGACGTGAGGCGCTGCAGCCGGCAGATACGGATAATCTTGCGCAGCACCAGCCACCAGGCCGGGGCCAGCAGCGTCGGCCCCAGGTAGATGCCCACGAACTCCAGCCCGAAGTGCGCGGCGCGGCCCACACTACCGTAGTAGGTCCAGGCGGTGCAGTACACGGCCATGCTCAGGGCATACACATACGGGTTGCTGACCAGGCTTTTGCGGGCCGCCGAACGCCGCTCGGCCGCGTACGCTACGCCAAACAGCAGCGCCAGATACCCCAGCGAGAAGCCAATGACGAGGAGCTTAGACACGCGAGCCGGCCGAAGAAGCTGCGGGAGGCAAGGCGGGCTCGTCGTGGCCGAAAGTCTCGGGCCGGTGGTGGCGCACCAGCCGCCACGTCAGCAGCACCACCGCAACCCAGGCCAGCAGCACGTACAGATACAGCACCGGCACACCGGCCACCCGCCCCTTCTGGTCGAAGACCGCCAGCAGCGGAAAATTGAGCAGCACCCCAAACAGCAGGCTCACAAAAAGCAGCCGCTGCCCCCGGCGCTGCTCGGCTTGCTCTTGGGCAGACATAGTAGCCATAGGGGTAGTATTTTGACGTAAAAAAGCTTTCTGAAAGGTAAACCGAAACCCACCGGCAAGCAACGCTGCGGGCCAGGCTGAATGTGGCAAAGTCCGCCGAACCAAGGGCGCGACGGACTTTTCACCAAATCAATGCATTGTCTGATTTATTGCTCGTCCATCAGCTTCACGTTGCGCACGTCCTTCATCAGGGCCTGCCCCACAAACCAGCAGATCAGGGCGATGCTTACCGGATAAACCAACCCCGCCAGCGTGCTGTACTCCTTGATAAACGGCGTGTCGGAAGCGGCGGCGCGCAGTGTGAGGGCCGTGGCAATCAGAGGCACGAAACCACCAAACACGCCGTTGCCGATGTGGTAGGGCAACGACAGCGACGTGTAGCGCACCTTGGTTGGGAACAGCTCGACGAGGTAGGCCGCAATCGGACCGTAGGCCATCGTCACGAACAGCACGAGGCAGAACACGAGGGCCGTCATGGCCGGCAGGTTCGGCGCCAACGACTTCATCACGGCCGGAATGGCTTTGCCAGTGGCATCCACGGTAGCCGCCGTTACTTCCGTGATGGGGCCGGCGAACTGCTTCAGGCCATAGAAGATCGGGAAGGTGAACAGCGCCCCGCAGAGCAGGCCCATCATGATGATTTTCTTGCGGCCGATACGATCCGACAGCGAACCGAAATACACGAAGAACGGGCTGGCCAGAATCAGGGCGCTGCACAACACCAGGCTGGCATCAACCAGGTCCAGCTTCAGCGTATTCTGCATAAAAGCGTAGGCGTAAAACTGCCCGGTATACCACACCACGCCCTGGCCCATGGTAGCACCAAACAGCGAAATCAGGACCAAGCGGCGGTTTACGGGGTTCACGAAGGACTCGCGCAGCGGGTTCGTGCTGGTTTTGCCCTCCGATTTGGCCTTGGCAAACAGCGGCGACTCGTGCAGCCTGCGGCGGATGTAGTAGGAGGCAATAACCAACAGGCCCGAGAGCAGAAACGGAATGCGCCAGCCCCACTCTTTGAAGGCCACTTCGCCCATGGTTTTGCGCGTGGCAATAATCACCAACACGCTCAGCAGCAGCCCGGCCGTGGCCGTAATCTGGATGAAGCTGGTGTAGTAGCCACGCTTGTTGTCGGGCGAGTGCTCGGCCACGTAGGTGGTAGCCCCGCCGTATTCGCCGCCCAGCGCCAGACCCTGCAGCAGCCGCAGAATGGTAACGATGATGGGGGCGGCAATACCAATTTTGTCGTAGCTCGGAATCAGGCCCGTGACGAACGTGGCCCCGCCCATGATGAGCAGCGTGAGCAGAAAGGTGTACTTACGCCCGATCATGTCGCCGATGCGGCCGAAGAACAGTGCCCCGAAGGGCCGCACCACGAAGCCCGCGCCAAATACGGCCAGCGTGCCCAAAATCGTGTCCTCAATCTTGCCCGTGGAGCCGAACAGCACCGGCCCGATGATGGCCGCCAGGGAGCCGAAAATGTAGAAGTCGTACCACTCGATGACCGTGCCCACGGAGGAAGCGGTAATCACCTGCCAGATCTTGCTGGTCGAAACCGAGTTGTTGTCGTGGGCTATGGCATCGTCGGTGGCCGCGCCGCCCAGCGGTGTGGCCCCGGCGTAGGCGTCGCGCTGCGGTAAGTTCTGGTACATACTGGATGAGAATAGGGAGGTGGTACAATGGTGAGGTGGTGAAACCGGGCGGGCGGGCTCAGTTGGTGCCCAAGGCACAAACCGGCCATACGTCAGCCTGGCACCTGCTCACTTATCTTACAAGGACACTTGCGTTTGCAGCGTGATTTCGGGCCGGTAGTTCACATTGTTCACATCCGTGAAATCGGGCCGGGCGCGGTAGTTGAGCGTGAATTTGGCGTTGTGCCCGTCGATGTAGAAGTTGGCTCCCGCATCGAAGATGTTCACGTTCTTGGTGTCGCCGCTAGTGGTTTTCAGGCCGTCGTAGCTGGCCAGCAGGTGCGAGGCGTAGGGCTGCAGGCGCAGCTTGGGGCCCAGCAGGTTTTTGGGCAGTAGGAACCCGGCCTGCACGTAGCCCACATTGCCGGTGCCCGAGTGCGGCACGGCATTGCCCCGGCGGGCATCAGCCCCGTAGCCGGGGTTGGAAGCGCCAATGAAGCGCACGTGGTTGGGGCCCATATTGTAGTTGTAGTACACGCCGTAGGCCGTGAAAGCAGTGCCGGTTTCCTTGTTGACGGGCGTGTCGAAAAACACGTCGGCCGAGAACAGGGCAATGTCGCTCTTGTCGTTGGGCACGGTATTGAAAGCACTGGTGCCCGCCGCGGTGGCCGCCGAAATACCGGCGGCATCCAGCACGCTGCTCGTCGGGCGCGACACCATGCCGTCCTTGTTGTAGAAGAAGCCGGCCCCGATATTGAACACCCGCTTCGTGCCGAGGTAGGTGCCCACGTTAAACGGCAGCAGGTTGGCTTCCTGATCCAGGAATTCGTAGCTCAAGTAGCCCTGATAGATGTGATTGGTGCCCTGGGGATTGTACTGGGCCACGTTCGTGCCCGTATTCACGGCCGCGCCGCCCGTGCCCGTGGTAGCCCCCAGACCCAGCGGGTTGCTGAGCGTCCCGGTCTGGTTGGTCAGCATCGATTCGTTCACGCTCAGCACGTAGTCGAGCTTGCCGACGCGGCCCTTGCCGTACACCCCGATGCCCCGCACAAACTGGTCGATGGCTTCGATGGTGGGCCAGTTGGTGAGCGGCGCGTCCAGAGTCAGGAAGTTGATGGTACTGGAGCGCGTCATGCGCGAGAGGCCATTCTGGTAGTGCATACCAGCGCCCAGATTCAGGTATTTATTCACCTTATACTCGACCACCGCCTCGTGCACAAACAGCTGCGGCTTTTTGCCATCTACGGCGGGCGCGGCACCTCCGCTCACGGCCGTCTGGTTGTTGATGCCGATGTGGGTGTACACCAGAAACCGCGGATTCAGCTGGGAAAGCACGATGAAGCGGGAGCGGCGAATGGCAAAGTCCAGCTGGTCGGACTGGGGCTTGCCGGGCGCACGCAGCGTACCGGTATTGTTCTCGGTGTAGCGGGCCCAGATCTGGTGCCAGGTAATGAAGCGCACGTACTTCGAGCCGTCGGGCGAGAGGCTGAACTTCATGCCCGCCCCGTAGGGTACCGACTCGGTGGGAGCAGCCGGTACCGGGGCTGCGGCAGGCGCGGCGGGTGGCGGCGCGGGCTGCCCACCGGCCGGTGGCGGCTGCACTTGAGCCGAAACCACGGTAGCGGCAGCTAGCAGCGCACTAAAAGTCAGCGCGTAACGGGTAGTTTGCATTGGGTTTGGTGGGTTTGGGTGAGCCAGAGGGCGGATACCGGGAATGCAGGAAGCTACTTCCTGATTCGGTCCAACCAAATAGCAAAACCCACCGCAGGAAGTATAGCGCGTGCTATACTTCTGCTAACAGCTATAGCCCTAGCTGGCCTTGAACCGCTCCCACCGGATCATCATGTACTTGTCGCCGAGTTCCGTAACCATCATCCCGGCCCCCTTCACGTTGTTCGGATTCTGAAAAAACTCCGCCAATTCCTTCTGATTCAATATTTTGTACGTCGGGTGATAATCCGTCTGCCGGGGAGCCTTCATACCGTACTTCTTTACCCAGTTCATCACGCTCACGTGGCTCACGCCCAGCAGCCGCTCAATTTCGCGGTAGCTCACCCCCTCCACATACAGCTGCAAGGCTTTGATAACGTAGTAGGTATTGACTTCGCGCCCAACTTTGGCGACGGAAAAATGGTAGCCGCACTTCTTGCACTTAAAGCGCTGACGGCCGCCAACCACGCCACTTTTGGTGGCTTCGGTGGCTTCACATTTGGGGCAGGCTGGCTGAGACATAGGCCGGTATACGCGCGGGTTTAAAAAAGCTATAGCATTTTAGTGAAGATATAGGTAATTAGCTAATATTACCGCAAACGACGGCCGCCACACGAGCATAATAAGTCGCCGAAAAAAGCTGCGCGGCCTGCGCCGCCTCTGCCGCCGCGCGGGCACAGCATCACGGTGCAGACGACAGCCCAGGGCGAAACTAATCTGGTACACACGGGCTGGGTGTGGGTGGGACGGTCCCCCGTTGGCTTCACATAACCAGCAGGGCGGTCAGCAGTGCGTCTACGGCCAGCGCGAGGCGGCGCATATCGAGCCGGTCGAGCGTGTCGGTGGGCTCGTGGTAATGCTTGTTGCGGTAGAAGGCCGTGTCGGTGAGCAGCACGGCGGCATAGTCGAACTGCCAGTAGTTGAGGTGGTCGGAAAAGTCGATGCCGGGCAGCCAGGCCGGGGCCTTGAAGCGCCGCACGGGCAGAGCCGCCGAGGCTTTGTAACGGCGGGCAAACTGTCGGCCGAAGCGGCCGTTGCCGAATTTCTGGGCCACCGTCACGTAGTTGCCCCGGCTGCCATATACCAGCTTGAGCGGCCCCAGCGGATAGTCCTGGCTGTTTTTCCGGTCGTCGTAGTAGCCCAGCATTTCCAGAGCCACCATACCTTTGACCTCTACTCCAGCGTCGTGCAGCGACTTGGCGTGCACATAGCTGCCCATGTTTTTGGTGCGAAAAAACGGCGGCTCTTCCAGCGTGTAAGCCACCAGCTCCACGCGGTAGGGCAGCGCCGGCTGCTGGCCCAGCAGCCGCGCCAGCTCCAGCAGCGCCGCCACGCCGGTGCCGTTGTCGTCGGCGCCGGGCTGCTCGCCGCACACGTCATAGTGCGCCCCCACTATCAGGCGCGGGCCAGTTTCGGGGCCAAAGGAGCCGATGACGTTGCGGTAGGTGTTGCCCTGCACCAGGTAGGGCTGCTCACTGAGGCGGCTGCCGGCCGCTTGCAGCTGCCGGCGGATGTAGTCGGCAGCCTGGTTGAGGCTGGCCAGGTGCTGATAGTTGCGCGGCTCGGGCGTGGTGGTGAGGGCCACCAGGTGGCGGCGCAGGCGGGTGGTATCGGCCGGCGCTGGCGTATGCGCCGCTGCCTGGCCCGGCACAAAGTTAACGAGCAACGCAGCCAGGCAGATTTTTGGCAACAGCATAGCGGAATAGGCAAAACAGATGGCTGGGACACTTCGAAGCTGTTTAGAAAGTCCCCAACAGGGATCAGACGGTCATGCTTCATCTGGCGTCCGCTTGTTGAAGCATCTCTACCGCAATAGTAATTCAGTTTACCATTGCGGTAGAGATGCTTCGGCTTCGCTCAGCATGACGTTCAATTGACTTTCTAAACAGCTTCTTCAGCCTAGATGCTTGTACATGTATTTTCAGAAACCAAAAAACACCTGTACAAGGAGAAAAGAAGAGGTGTACATCTATTTTTCGTTTTCTAAAAACAGATGTACACCTTTCCGGGGGCAATAACGCCGCCCTCCTACCCTTTCTCCACCAGCCGGGCCTTTTCCGGGGCCACGCCGATGGTGGCAATAGCGCCCGAATTGAACTGCAGAAAGTCGGTTTCCACGCCGTCGGAGAAGATGACGCCATTGGCAGGCATAAACGACTCGATGATGAGCGGCTCCTGCTCGTCCAGGATTCCGGCCGCGAGGCTGGTCTGGGTGCGCTTGCTGCGAAAGGCCTCGCGTACCACAAACATCAGCTCACTTTCGCCAAATGCCGGCTGGGGCCGCAGTATTTCATCCGAGTCGAGAAACCGGCTCATGCCGGCCGTCATGTTGAAAACGGAGCTGAGCCAGCCCGTCGCCCCCGATTTGGTGGACACGATAACGCCCGACGACGAGTGGTTTTCCTGCTCGCCCTGGTAGCCGATGCGGTAGCGGGCCGACACGTGGGTGGCATTGCCGATAAACAGGTCGTTGAAGGCCAGCAGGCGCTGCCCGTCGTTGAGGCGGGCTTCGGCCAGGGCGGCTTCCCGCACGCGGTGGCGGCCGGCTACCACGCGCTGCACGGCGGGCAGAAAATCGTGGGGTGTGAAAGGCAGCAACACCCCGTCGTAGCGCTCCTGATCGGGGTTGACGGCAATAATGGGGATACCACCCACGTACTTGGCCGTGTTAGCTACCAGTCCATCCTGGCCCACTACCACCACCAATTGCTGCTGGTTGAACAGAAACGAAGGCAGAAATGCCCGCTCCACTACCTTATTTTTGAGCACGGACGAAAGCCGGCGCTGCACCAGGGAAAACGACTCCTGAAACCGGGCGTTTTCTTCCTCGTACTCGGCAAATTCCCCGCCCAGGCTTTCGATGTAGAACTGCGCCTGACCCTTGGTATTAAACCGCTCGACGAGCTGCTCCAGCCGGGTTTTGTTGCGCACCAGAATGGCGTAGTCGATGCCGCTCATCGTCTGCTAGGCGGGTTTTGAGGCCGGTCGGCGGCGTCACTCACGAGCGAGTCGAGCAGGTCGGGCGAGATGTTGAGGGTGCCGATTTTGGCGGCGTTTTCGGCCAGCTCGCGGAAGGCCAGGGCAATGTTGAACTTGGGGTCGGGGTTGTTGCTGAGGGCCACCAGCAGCTTCCAGTCCATGTCTTTGTAGGGCCGCAGGGTGGTTTCGAGCACGTAGCCGCGGGTATCGGCCTCGCGGCGCTGGTTTTCGGCGTTCTGCTCGATCAGCAATTTGCGCTGCTCTTCCACGGCAATATCGGCCTGCACCTTCATTTCGCGCAGCTTGCGGGTGCTGTCGGCCTGCTGCATCTGCCCCTCGATTTTCTTTTCGGCAATCTGCTTGTTCTTTTCCTCCACCGCAATTTCGGTGTTCAGCTCGCTTTCCTTGATTTTACGCTCCTGCTCCACGGCGAAGTTGCGGCGCTCAAAAATGGCCTGGTCGGCTTCCTGCTGCAGCTTTTCGCGGGTTTCGGTTTCCAGCGCCCGACCCATCTCGGGCGTGGCCTTCACGGCCAGAATATTCACGCCCAGCACCTCGATGCCCAGCAGCCCCACGGCCTTCGACGCGGCCAGCCCCTCCACGATGTTCACCTCAATGGCCTTGGCCGCCCGCATGGCATCCTTCAGCGTGAGGCTCTGCACGAAGGTGGCCGTGGCGGTCTGGGCCTCGTTGATAATGCGCTGGTGGAGCTTTTCCAGGTCGTTTTTCTTGTACACGCCCCGGCTGTCGACGGTGAAATCGAGCACCTCGGCCAGCTGCTTGGGGTTGCCGGCCTTGTAGGTTATCTGGCCCTGAATGGAGACGGTCTGGTAGTCGCGGGTGGTTTCGTTGAAGATGAAGGGCAGGTCGTTGCTACCCATCGGGATGGCCACGATGGAGCTGTTTGGCCCAAAATAATAGAACGACAAACCCCGCCCCTCCTTCACAATGCTGCCATTCTTGTAGTGAATGGCGTAGGTCATCGAATCGAACTGGATATGGTTTATTCCGAACATAGTAGGTGTGGTGAGGAAAGTGGCGCGGCGGTAAAAGTATCCATAGTTGCGAATAGTGTGGGGGTGAGTGCCTGATGAAGAACGTCATGCTGAGCGAAGTCGAAGCATCTCTACCGCTTCGTTGCAGTGCCAATGATTACCACTGCGGTGGAGATGCTTCGACTACGCTTGATGCGCGGAACGCTCAGCATGATGGCCTTTTTCCAACAACGTCAGCACGCGCGATTCCTCAGCTTCGCTCGGAATGACGTCCTGTGACGTTCTGCCAAACAACTATTTGCCTATAAACCCTGAACTTCGCCCGCCAAACCCAGCCCCGCACCATGCCCACTACGCCCACCCCGTTCCGCACCATCGACCCCGCCCTGATCAAGCCCAGCGAGCTGCACCCGTTTCTGGTGGGCGCGGTGGCCCCGCGGCCGGTGGCGTTTGCCAGCACCATCTCGGCCGATGGCAGCGTGAACCTGAGCCCCTACAGCTTCTTCAACTGCTTCGGCTCCAACCCGCCGATTCTGGTGTTTTCGCCCGCCAACCGGGTGCGCGACAACTCGCAGAAGCACACGCTGCAAAACGTGCGCGAGGTGCCCGAAGTCGTCATCCATATCTGCGACTACGCCATGGTCGAGCAGATGTCGCTGGCCAGCACCGAGTACGCAAAGGGCGTGAATGAGTTCGTGAAGGCCGGTTTTACGGAAATACCGAGCCAACGGGTACAGCCGCCGCGCGTGGCCGAAGCCCCCGCCGCCTTCGAGTGCGTGGTGGAGCAAATCATCGAGCTGGGCCAGAACAACGGGGCCGGCAACCTGATTATCTGCCGGGTCGTGCTGGCCCATTTCCGCGAGGATATCGTGCTGCCCAGCGGCCTGGGCATCGACCCGTTCCGGCTCGACGCCATTGCCCGCCTCGGCGGCGACTGGTACTGCCGGGCCTCGGGCAGCAGCCTGTTTGAGGTACCCAAGCCCAATCGCAACATGGGCATCGGCTACGACCAGCTGCCCGCGCACATCCGCAATTCCGACCTGCTCACGGGCAACAACCTGGGCCGCCTGGGCAACATCGAGCACGAAGCCCTGCCCACACCCGCGCAAGTGGAAGCCTTCCGCACCGAGCCGCTGGTAGCCTACACGTTGCATAAATACCGCGAAACTCCTGCGGAGCTGAAGAAGCAGCTGACGCTGCTGGGCCAGCAGCTGCTGGAGCAAGGCAAGCTGCTCGAAGCCTGGAAAGTGCTGCTGCTGGCGGCCGGGACCCAATAGCCGGCTGCTCTGCTGCCTCCTCACCCCATGCCCATCCTCCGCCGATAACATGACCCTGTCGCCCCTGATCCGTCGCAAAGTATGCCTGCTGCTGCTCCTGGTGGCACTCGGGTGCGGCGTGCGCGGCTGTCGCTGGTTTAAGACGCCGGCCCAGCTGTACCGGTTGTTTCTTCACCTGGAGATACCGGCCGAAGCCACGCATTTCGAGGGCAAGGGCAATGATAATCCGCTGCTCGACTTTATGAGCTGGGGTTACTTCACCTACGACCTGGATCGGGTCGCCTGGCAAGAACTGCTCCGGCACAAACAGTTCGCGGCAGCTTCGCCCTGGAACCGGGGGTTCACCCGCATTTCGCCCAAGGATGTTGATGCCTGGCACCTGAAGTACTACAGCGACCTGATTCGCCGCCCCATCACCATCAGCCCGCAGCACACCGTGGCGTACCGGGCCACGTTCTTTCCCTACATTCATACGCTGGTGTATGATTCCACCACGCAGCACGTTCAGCACTTTGTGGCCGGCATGCGCGATTAATAGTGATTGTTCGATGCGCTGGTCGTTTCTGATTGGTCTGCCCCTGTTCAGCAGCTGTACGCCGGCAGCGCCGCACGGGCCGGCCCAGGCTCCCTGTCAGAATGCCACCCTGGCCGGGGACTGGCAGCGGCAAAACCTGCTGCAGTGCCTGTGCCGGAGCATGGGGCCGGCCTGGGTAGCGGACTTCGCGGCCGGACACGGCCAGCTGGTGCTGTATGTGGCGGTGGACCGCAACAGCCGTTTCTACGCCATCGAAAGCTTCTACAGCACATCCGACTCGGCCCGGATAGCTTCCTCCGGCTTTTTGCGGCAGTACCAGGAAAGCCAGGCCACCCCGGCTGCCTGCTGGCCGGCCCCGCAGGGCGCTATCCAGAATACCTACGACACGCTGCGCCTGGATGGCCGCCGCCAGTTGGTCCGGCACTTTACGATACCACTGTTCTGTACTTCAGAAAAACCGTGCGACTGTAGCCAGTAGAAACCTGATTTGGCCGAATGCGTGGACTGAGCAGACGCGACCGGGACAGCTGGCTAGCGCACAATCGTATAGGGCACCCGCACGCGCAGGGTCTGGTAGTAGTCCTCCGTTATCTGCACGGTCACTTTCCCATCCCAGAAAGCGGCGAGGCTGTCCTGCCCCGCCGGAAGCTGGCGGGCCACCGGAAAGCGCACTTTCCCCCGCCCGTCGGAGCTAACCGGAATGGTATCCCCATTTACCTGCATCCATAGGCCTTGCTTCCGGCTGTAACCCGACACCAACAGCAGGTCGGCACTGTAGAGGCCGCCCGCCCGCACGATGCTGGATGCAGGAACGGCCAGCGCCTGTAACCGGTAAAAGTTATCGACTATGCCCCCCACTTTCAGCCGCTCATTCAGCAACGCCTCCACCCCCAGCCGCACGGCCCCGGCCTCCTGCTGGGCTAGGGCGGCCAAAGCTTCGGCAACGGTGGCATCGGCAAACAGGAAGTCCCGGTAGGCACCCTGGCCGGCGGGCAGCAGCCGGGTAGTGCTGGGCTCCCTGACGGCGGCCGGCAGCTAGTCCAACGGGTCCGAAAAGTCTGCGGCTAATGGTTGAGTATAAGCAATGAAGCACCTCAGATGACCATACAAACTATCGGCAGAAGCCGGACCGGCTGCGGCCAGCAGCACGTCGCGCACTGACTGCGGGTCGGCTAGGTTGTCGGGCTCCGTTGCAGCATTGGACTGGTCAAGCAGGGCGGTGCGCATGGCCCGTATCCGCGCCGAAACCGCGTGTGTCCGGGCCAGAATAACCCGCGCCTGCGCCAGCACCTCCAGGTCGCGCGCTTGGTTCCTGTTTTTAACAGCCTCACCCTCAATAGCCCGCACAATTCCTTCCGCTTGCCGCAACAGCCGGTCGTTGGCGCGCTGCTGGGTATCGGCCAACAGCTTAAGGCGCAGCGTGCGCGGGTGGGATCCGGAATGGCAGGAGGCCAGCAGTGTCAATACAATCAGGAGCAGGAAGTGAATACGCATAGCCAGCAAACGATAAAAGCCCACACGAAAGTGCAGGCTCCTAAACTTACCCAATCGTCCCCAAAATCCGACCAGTCCGATAAATCCGGCCGAATCCGTGGTTCAGAATCTAATTCCGCACCGCAATCATCAATCCCAGCTCCTTATACCGCATGTTAAATTTCTTGGCAATGGCGGCATTGGTCAGCGACCCTTTGTAGACGTACACACCGGAGCGGAAATGCTCGTTGGTAAACAGCACCTCGTTGATGCCGCCGTGCTGGCTGATTTCCTGCAGAATAGGCGTGAAGATGTTGCTCAGCGCGTTGGTGGCCGTGCGCGGCACCCGGGAGGCAATGTTGGGCACGCAATAGTGTACTACGTCGTATTTGCGGAACACGGGCTTGCTGTGGCTCGTCATCTCCGAGGTTTCGAAGCAGCCGCCCTGGTCGATGCTGACGTCGATAATGACCGAGCCGGGTGCCATGGAGGCTACTACGCTTTCGGGTACCATAAAGGGAATGCGGCCTTCTTCAGCATTCAATGCTCCAATCACCACATCGGCGCGGCGGATCTGCTGGTTGAGCACGAAGGTGTCGAGCGTACTGGTGTAGAGCGTGGTGCCTAAATTCTGCTTCAGCCGCCGCAGCTTATACAAATGATTATCAAATACTTTCACTTCCGCACCCAGCCCGGTAGCGGCGCGGGCCGCGTACTCGGCCACGGTGCCCGCTCCCAGAATCACGACCTGCGACGGCGGCACCCCCGTGATGCCGCCCAGAATGACACCTTTGCCCTCGTTGGAGCGGGCCAGGTATTCGGCCGCTACCAGCATCACCGTCGAGCCCGCTATTTCGCTCATGGCCCGCACCACCGGCTTGGCCCCCGAGGGGTCCTTAATCAGCTCGAAGCTGATGGCATTCACCTTTTTGCGCAGAATGGACGTTATATATTCCGAGGTCAGGGAGCCGAACTGCAAGGCCGAAATCAGCGTCTGGTTGGACTTGAGGTACTCGATTTCCTCCTGCGTGGGCGGGGCCACTTTCAGGATAATGTCGGCCTCGTAGACCTCTTTCGCAGAGTACGCAATGGTGGCCCCGGCTTCGGAATAGTCGTGGTCGGAGTATTTGCTGGGCTCCCCGGCCCCGCTTTCTATCACCACCTCGTGGCCCTCGTTCACGAGGTGCTTCACGGCTTCGGGCGTCAGGCAGATGCGGTTTTCCTGCAGCGAGGTTTCGCGGGGCAAGCCAATAAAGAGCTTGCGCTTGCGCGTTTCCACGGCCAGCATCGATTCCTGCGTGTAAAACGCGCGGCTGGTCGCCAGCGACTCAAATCCGGGGGGTATTGCTTCGGGCATTGGGCGGATAGTGGTTCAGCGGCTCAGGCTAGCAGCGGCTCCAGACGCAGCAAGCGCGACTCGGGGCCAGTGACGGTGAGCGTGACGAGTAGCCTCTTCGGGGGCAAAAGCGCCTCCACGCGGCTTGGCCACTCTATCAGGCAAAGATAGCCAGAATCGAAGTACTCTAGCGCCCCAATGTTTTCGGCTTCTTCTACATCCTCAATCCGGTAGAAATCGAAGTGGTAGATGGGCTGGTCGCGGGCGTCGCGGTATTCATTCACTAGGGCGAAGGTGGGGCTGCTCACGTCGTCGGGGGCACCCAGCACGGCGCACAAGGCTTTGATGAACGTAGTTTTGCCCGCCCCCATCTCGCCCTCAAGCAAAATGATGGAATGGCCCGCCAGCAGCGGGGCCACCTGCGCGGCCACGGTCGGCAGGGCGGCCAGGGAAGAAATCGGAAATTCGGTCACGGACATGGCAACTGGGTTTAGCGGCCGCAAGTTTAGCATTCCGCGCCGGCTGTACCCAGCTTTCGGCTTCGTAGCTTTAGCGACACGTCGAACGTCCGCTATTCTTTTCGCTCCATGCGCCTGTCCCAAACCCACCTCCTGCTCCTGCTGCTGCCTTTTCTGGCCTGCTCCCGCCTCCCCCAACCCACCGGCCCGGCCGCCACGGCCACGGCGTACTATCCGGGGCCCGGCACCGACTGGCAGCGCCGCTCCCCCGAGCAGGCGGGCCTCGATGCCACCCGGCTCCAGGAGGCCGTCACGTTTGCCCAGCAGCAGGAAACCACCCAGATGACTCCGAATTTCTCCACACAAGAGGAAATATTTGGCAAGCTGCTCGGCCCCATGCCTACCAGCCGGGCCGCCACCAACGGCCTGATTCTGCGCCACGGCTACATCGTGGCCGAGTGGGGCGACACCCAGCGCCCCGACCCTACCTACAGCGTGGCCAAAAGCGTGCTGTCGACGCTGCTGGGCGTGACCATCGAGCGGGGCCTGATCAAGAACATGCAGGACCCCGTGGCCCGCTACATCCACGACGGCGGCTACGATTCGGAGCAGAACCGCACCGTAACCTGGGAGCACCACGCCCGCCAGACCAGTGAGTGGGAAGGCGAGCTATGGGGCAAAAACGCGGATTTTGTAGGTAAGCAAGCATTTGGCAACGGGGAGCGAAAACCCCGCGCCCTCCAGCAGCCCGGCTCCTTCTACGAGTACAACGACGTGCGCGTCAACCGGTTTTCCCTTTCCCTGCTCCAGCTCTGGCGCAAGCCGCTGCCGGAAGTATTCCGCGACGAAATCATGAACCCCATCGGCGCTTCCGACTCCTGGAAGTGGGTGCCCTACACCAACTCCACCGCCCTGATTGACGGCAAGCCCATGGCCTCGGTCAGCGGTGGCACCCGCTGGGGCGGCGGCCTCTGGATCAATGCCCGCGACGAGGCCCGGTTTGGCTACCTGTTTTTGCGCCAGGGCCGGTGGCAAAACCGCCAGCTAGTGCCCAAAACCTGGGTGCAGCAGGCCACCACGCCCGGCCCCGTCGGCCCCGACTACGGCTACCTCTGGTGGCTCAACACCCAGCGCAAAGCCTGGCCCGACGCGCCGGCCAGCAGCTACGCCGCCCTGGGAGCCGGCTCCAACACCATCTGGGTCGACCCCGAACACGACCTCGTTATTGTGTGGCGCTGGCACAACGGCAACCCCAACGAGCTGATTAAGCGGGTGCTGGCGGCGGTGAAGAACTGAGCGCGTGCTCGGGTTTCCGGCCTCCTGCTTAATCTGGCGTCTGCCTATCGACGCATCTCCACCGCCAAACTAAGCGCGCGTCTGGGAATTGGTGGAAACCTCGCTTGCGTCCTGCTGAGCTTGTCGAAGCATCTCTCCCGCTTTGCAGGAGTCGTTCAACAATGCAGTAGAGGTGCTTCGGTAAGCTCAGCAGGACGGTCTTTAGACTTCCTAGACAGCTTCGTTATCTAGTCCTTGTGATGGCCTTAAAGAATCTTTTTATGAAGCATTCTTTCTATGAGAAGCTGAAGCTGTTTAGAAAGTCGGTTCGCCGATGTAGAGACGCATAGTTGCGTCTCGTCGTTGAACGGAAACTGCGGGTATCACCCAACGACGAGACGCAACTATGCGTCTCTACGCCGTTCTGGCGACTTTCTAAACAGCTTTGCTACTAGCCACAGGTAGTATAGCATACCATATACTCCGCCTCCAAATCCAAAACTTAAAACATCAATTACCCTGGATGTGCCGAAAATGGGAAACTCAGTGACAATAGGAAAGTAAATTAAACATGAAGTAATGACCATAGCAACAGTAACTCCTAAAGCAGTCGACACCATCCAATTTGGGCATAAATGCCTGAATACATATTCGTGAATTTTCATAAAAGGAATGTACGCCCACCATCCATACACTAGTATTATAAAAAATGAGTATATGAAATAGGAATAAACTCTCCCTGATTCAGATCCTCTTGAAAAACCCAATAGCAAACAAGACATTGCTAACGCAATATATACCAGCAAAAGGAATTTGAAGAAAAATTTCATAGTACTACATCCAATCTATTATCGACATAGTTTCAGGCTCGCATCAAATGCGGCTCTAGAACAAATCGTTAACCGAGCTACTATTCTATTCACCATGGTTTATGCATTCAACGACTCCTGTAGCCCCAACGCCTAAGCATATATTATCGGACGCAAACGGGTGCGCAGGATAGATATAAATCACACCACTTCCATCCCGAGATTTTAATTTTTGCTTAGCCGGCCCCATGATCTTAAACGCTTGCTGTAACGTCATACCAGGCTGCACTAAATAAGACTGTTGTTGATTGTGCTTGCCCACTCGGGCAGCTGGGCTGAGCCAGGCAAGGCAAGGCAGCAAAAACCTAATAAGACACTAAGAGCCAACCCTGTGACTGCTAATAAAGTTTTGCGCATAATAATATTATGGACAGCGTTGATTTATTAGGCAAGGGTTGGAATTACGGGAACGTTTATTAGGGTCCATGAGAAATTCTTGAAGTAATTCTATAAAACGCGGCCACTTGGAAGTAAGACTGGTGCCATAGTAGTAAAAAAAATCGTAACCCATTTGATTAGAGAAATAATCCTGATGATCATAAGCGCTTGGGTGAGCACCTGCTGCTTGAAAAACCTCTACAGTATTACCAACTCCCATTCCGTAGTAGGCTACTGCTAACATATGCCGACGGTCAATGATACTATCAGGATTCAACGGGTCACGAATATATCTTATCGTCGGTCTCATAGCCAAATTTACTCCAGGCATAATATTCTGATAACCCCGCTGGCCAATCACCTCACAACGGTTCTGTCCCGCGTTGGCTGCCACAAAAGATGCAAGAGTACCAGGAGTGCCTTGTTGGATTTGATCATCAGAATGGATATTCCGGAGTTGTGTACAGTCGTAGGTTGTACACAACTCCGGAGGTGTAGGAGCCGCAGTAAATGCCACAGTAAGGTCGATGTATTCGTAGAGTATGCCACTGCCACTGCCACCATTTTTTCCTTACCGGGCAACCTTCATGATATATCATACATTCATCCATTACTTCTGCTTCATTTGCCCATGCTCTCCCATATTCTATTCTACTCGCTCGACAAAGCCATCAAGCAGTATCGGCGCTTTGCCCAGGCCAACATCGACCGGGCGGGCATTGCCATTACGATTGACCAGTGGCTGGTGCTGCGCGTGATACTGGAGAAGGACGACCTGACCCAAACCGATATCGGGGAGCGGGTATTCAAAGACCAGGCGTCGGTGGCGCGCATCATTCGGTTGCTTACCCAGCGCGGGCTGCTGGCAGCCGAGAGCCTGCCCCACGATGGCCGACGCACCCGGTTGCGCGTCACAGAGGAAGGACAGCGGACTCTGGAGGCCGTGCAGCCTATCGTGCTCAGCAACCGCCAACTAGCCTTGCAAGGCCTGACGGAAGCGGATCAGGCGCTGCTGAGCCAGCTTCTGGACCGCATTTACGTGAACTGCTCCCCTGCTTCAGATTCGGACAACCAGGCGTAAACCGAAAAATACTAATTGAGTAATTTGAATATACGAAATCATTCGTATGTTTGCTACGAAACAATTCGTATTCATTCATATGCTTGCCCGTTGGCCGTGGGCAAGCAGCGGCTTGGGTGAGTTGCCGGGCATTTCGCATGCCTTTTTCCCCTGCCTGGGTGCGGCGCTAATAGCTACCGGCACTGGGTTCCTGACTCGTTTTTGTCCGCGTTAGCCTCTCATTTCTCCTCCCCTATGATACCCTCCGAATCCGGACGGCCACTGCGCCGGTCCTTGCTGCTGCTGTTTGGGCTCCTGTTGCTGGCCCTTCCCACGCTGGCCCAAACCCGGCCGGCCGTGACGGGCCAGCTGACGGCGGCTACCGGCGCGCCCATCGACTTCGCCACCGTGACGCTGCACCGCGCCGCCGACTCGACGGTGGTAAAATCGGAGTTCAGCGACGAGAAAGGCACGTTTCGCTTCGAGCAAACCAGCGCGGGCACCTACCTGGTTTCGGGCGCGCAGGTAGGCTTTGTGCGCACCTGGAGCAAGGCTTTTGCCGTGGGAGCCGAGGTGGTGGCCCTGCCGGTGCTGACGCTGTCGGCCAGCGGCGCTACAACCCTGAAGGAGGTGAAAGTGGTGGGCCAGAAGCCGCTGTTTGAGCGCGAAGCCGACCGCACCATCGTGAACGTGGAAGGCTCGACGCTGGCGGCGGGCAACACGAGCCTGGACGTGCTCAGCCGCTCGCCGGGTGTCACGATAGATGGCAATGACAACATTGGGCTGCGCGGGCGGCAGGGCGTGCTGGTGCTCATTGATGGCAAGCGCCAGCCCATGACGGGCATCGAGTTGGCCGACTACCTGCGGGCGCTGCCGGCCGAACAGCTCAAAAGCATCGAGCTGATTACCAACCCGCCGGCCAAATACGAGGCCCAGGGCAGCGCGGGCATTATTGCCATCAACCTCAAAAAAGACCAGCGCGTGGGCACCAATGGCAGCCTGAGCAGCAGCTACGGGCGGGGCCGCTTCGGCAAGTTCACCTCGGGCCTGACGATGAACCACCGCACCAGGAAAACCAACACCTTCGGCTCCTATACCTACGCCAACCGCCGCAACTACGGGGCCCTGACCATTCACCGCGACTTTTACCGGCCCAGCGATTTGGGCAAGGTCTACGATGGCAGCACCGACCAGGACAACTACAGCGTGGGCCACAACCAGTCGCACAGCTGGAAAGCGGGGCTCGACTACAGCCTTTCGGAGCGCACAGTGCTGGGTGCCACGGCGAACGGACTACAAACGCGCAGCCTCCAGGAAGGCACCAACGTGACTACCCAGACCGATGCCGCCGGCAACCCGCTACGGGGCTATAACTCCACCAACGACCGGGACGCGTCGTTTCCGAACGTGGCGGGCAACCTCAACTTCAAGCACACTTTCAACGACTCGGTGGGCAACCGGGAGCTGACGGCCGACGCCGACTACGCCCGCTACAGCACGCGCCGCCTGCAGTTTCTGGATACCTACTACGACCGAAGTCCTGTGGAGCAGTTCTTTAAGCGCTACGGCAACCAGGATGGGCTGCTCACGATTCAGTCGGTGAAGGCCGACTACACCCACCCCGTGCGCAAGCAGACGCGCCTGGAGGCCGGGGCCAAAGTGAGCTGGGTGTATTCCGACAACGACGTGGAGTTTCGGACACCGTTTGAGCGTGCTGATAAGACGCTGGATCTGAGCACGCTGGCGCGGGACCCGAACACCTCCAACCGCTTCCGCTACGACGAAAACATCAACGCGGCGTATATCAACGTCAACCACACGCTGCCCAAATGGACGCTGCAGGCGGGCCTGCGCGGGGAGCAAACCAGGGGCGTGGGCCGGCAGCATGCGGTGCAGCAGGATGTAAACGCCAACTTCACCCGCAACTACTTCCAGCTGTTTCCCAGCGCGGCCCTGAAGCACACGTTTTCGGACAAGCACGAAACCTCCGCTTCGCTGAGCCGCCGCATCGACCGGCCTTCCTACGGCCAGCTCAACCCGTTCCGCTCCTACATCGACGCGACGACCTACGGCTCGGGCAACCCCGAGCTGCGCCCCCAAACCAGCTACAACGCGGAGCTGACGCACACCTACCACCAGAAATACAGCGTGGGCCTGAGCTACAGCCGCACCGATAACCCCATTGTGGGCACCGTGCAGCCCGATACGGTCAATAGCCGCATTGTGAAATCGACGAGCCAGAACCTGGGCACCCAGCACTACTATGCCCTCACCCTGACGGCCCCCGTGGAGCTGGCCCCGTGGTGGAACGTGTACAACAACGGCATATTCTACTACAGCCGCTTCGTGGGCAGCGTGGCCGGCACCACGCTGGGCAGCAACAATGCGAAGCCGGCTTTCACGCTCAGCAGCAACAGCACCTTCACGCTGGGCAAAGGCTGGGGCGCCGATCTGAACGCGGAGTACCAGTCGCGGGAGCTCTACACCTTCTTCGATACCCGGCCGCGGGGCGAGCTGGCATTTGGAATTCAAAAAAGCCTCTGGGAACGAAAAGGCAACCTGAAGCTGAACGTGACGGATGTTTTCTACACCGGGGCCATCCGGGCCACCTCCACCTACGACAACTACGTGGAGCGCTTCTACCAGCGCGGCGACTTTCGGGTAGCAACGCTGGCCTTCACCTACCGCTTCGGCAACGATAAGCTGGCGCCGTCGCGCCGCCGCAACGGCGGGGCCGAAGACGAGAAGCGCCGGGCCGGCGGCTCCTAGCACCGCTCGCAACGGTTTGTAGGCTTAATTAAGCCATAGACGGAAAATGCCTCAACGGTCATGCTGAGCTTGCCGAAGCATCTCTACCGCTTCGCTTGGTTCCTTCAACGAAGCGAAGCGGTAGAGATGCTTCGGCAAGCTCAGCATGACCGTTTTTTGTCAGTGGGTTTATTTTTCGGATAGACTCTAAGCAAGCCGTAGCCGGAACTATAGAACGTCATGTCGAGCCATAGCGAGACGTGACGTTCGAAGAAGGCCCACCCCCCCAAAACACTATTGACCACAGACCTGGGAAAACCGCAAGCAAGCTGAACGCTGCCCAACACGCTTCTCAGTAGCGTTGGCCCGCTACCACATATTTATGTTACGCTATATGCAGCCCTAATTTCGTATCTTCCTTCTCCCTATTCCGCCACTCCCATCCCCTGCCTTCACGAGTGTTTGTCGCTTGTTGTAAGCAACAAACACCATTTTTAGAAGGCTCCTTGCTGCCCTATTGCAAAGAATGCCGACGGCGGCTGCCGTCGGTGTTGGGTTGGTACGATTTCGTGCCGCTACATCACCTTTGCCATGGCTGAATTCTCTGTGTGGTTCAAACCCTTTACCAGTCAGCCGGCGCGACTGGTAGATATTATCGATGCCCTCGAGTGCGTCGGCATCGACTTGCAGGCCCTGCACCTGGGCGACATGCCTACCGGCGCGGGCATCATTTTCCTGGACCATGAGGCGCCCCTGCCCGAAATACTGGAGAGCCTGGACGCCTTTTCGCTGTACGCCGACACTAGGATTATTGCCGTGGCCGTGGGGCCGCTGCCTACTTCTACCACCTGGGCCTTACTGCGCAGCGGGGTAGTAGAGGTTTTTTCGTGGTTTGAGGTGGAAAAGCCGGTGCAGATTATTCTGTCTCGCCTACGCTACTGGGAAGTAGTAGAGGAGAAAGTAGCCTATCTGCAGCGGCGCATGGTGGGCAACAGCCGGTGTTGGCTGAATACGCTGCGCCAAGTGGTAGACATGGCCCTTTCCAACTGCCAGGTGCTGATAATGGGCGAAAGCGGCACCGGCAAGGAGCTGGTGGCCCAGGAAATTCACCAGCTCGACCCGCGCCCCGACAAGCGCGACTGTGTGGTGGTGGACTGCACCAACCTGATTCCGGGGCTGTCGGGCTCAGAGCTGTTTGGGCACGAAAAGGGCGCTTTCACCAACGCCATCAGCACCCGCGACGGAGCCCTGGCGCTGGCCCACGAGGGCACACTGTTCCTGGACGAGCTGGGCGAGCTGCCGCTGCCGCTGCAGGCCGAGCTGCTGCGGGCCCTGCAGGAAGGCACCTACAAGCGCGTGGGCAGCAACACCTGGCGCAAGGCCCGTTTCCGGCTGGTGAGTGCCACCAACCGCGACCTGCTGGCCGAAGTGCACAAGGGCACCTTTCGCCAGGATTTGTACTACCGCATTTCGGGCTGGACGTGCCAGCTGCCGCCCCTGCGCGAGCGGAAAGAGGACATCGTGGTGCTGGCCGAGCACTTCTTCCGCCAGCAGCACCACATTCAGCAGCCCGTGGACCGGCAGGTGTACGACTTCCTACTCCTGCGCGACTACCCCGGCAACGTGCGCGAATTGCAGCAGCTCATCAACCGTATTGCCAACAAGCACCTCGGCGAAGGCCCCATCACCATCGGCGACATTCCGCGCTCCGACTGGCCCGACTTCGCCCAGCTTGGCTCCACTGTGCCCGGCAGCGAACTGGAAGCCGGCGTAAAGCGCCTGATCTACCAGGGGTTGGGGCTCAAGGAAATAAAGGACCAAGTGACGGAAATAGCCAAGAAAGTAGCGATTCACCACGAAAACGGCAACCTCAAAATGGCCGCCCACCGGCTGGGCTGCAGCGAGAGAATATTGCAGATGCACATGCGCGGCGAGCCGGAAATGACGGTGCAGGAGTAGTGGTTGTTCGCACCAGAGAAGGTCTAGCATGAGCGAACACACTGCACAGTTTTAAAAGTGTCAAGCGGCACTTTTTCACTCTAAAAAATAATGTCATGAAGATTTACACACATCAGATGCGGCATTTTTCATTAGCTCTGCTAGTCATGACTACTTCTTATTGCTCTAATGATAAAATTACTGATGGCGAATATGCTGGCACAGGCACAGAACCATCTCCACCGACATCCAATCCAGAACCCTCAGAGATAATAAAACTCGAAAGGAAATTGGAAAGAGTCAAGGCTTTAATCATGATGAAAGAAAGAGAATACCGAAGCTTTGTAGGCGATGCAAGTATGGCTACTATGCTGGCGACTAACCCCGAATCAAGTTCTGAAGACATAGAACTTGCTCAAGAGAGAGCTCAGTTGTCCTTGAAAGCTGCCGAAGAATGCAAAGCTGAAATGAATAAATTAGAGAAGGAGAAAGAAGAAGTTGAGGAAAATACTCTCACCTTAAAATAAATCAATTACCCCCTAGCACACCATAAAGTTATTTTACTTTCTATTTATAATTATTCAAAAATAACATTGTTCTAATTCCCCAATAAGCTATGAGCACCCAACTTGTTCAGGCCAAGTAGTCACGACCGCAGTAGAGATGCTTCGGCAAGCTCAGCATGACACGCCTACACTTCTAGCTCAGCCCAAAACGCCCCAGCAGCGCCTCCTTGTGCTGCTTACCGATGGGCAGCTTTTCGGGCAAATCGTAAAGTTCCGCCTCGTTGCCGCTGATGGCTTTGATGGCGTCCATGCGCACGATGTAGGACTTCTGGATGCGGGTGAAGCGCTCGGCCGGTAGCTGATCTTCGACGCGGCTCATGCGCAGGCAGGTGATGATGATGCGGTTTTTGAGGATGATTTTGATGTAGTCCTTCATACCCTCGATGTAGTAGATTTCGTCGAACAGCACCCGCTGCAGCGAGTGGCCTTCCTTCACGAACAGGAACTGCGGAGCGACCGGCACCGGGGCGGCCGGGCGGCTGTTGATAATGAGCTGGGCCTTGTTGACGGCTTTCAGGAAGCGCGGAAACGAGACGGGTTTCACGATGTAGTCCAAGGCATCGAGCTCGAAGCCTTCGAGGGCGAAGTTGGGAAAGGCCGTGACAAACACCACGTAGGGCGGATTGTGCAGCGACTTAATGAACTCGATACCGTTGACCTGGGGCATGTTGATGTCGGAGAAAATCAGGTCGACTTTCTGCTGCTGCAGCACCTCCAGCGCCTCGAAGACGTGCTCGCAACTGGCCAGCAGGCTGAGGCTGGGAATCTGGGCAATGTAGCCTTCGAGCAGCTCGCGGGCGAAGGGCTCATCATCGATAATCAGGCAGTTAATCATGAACGTGGGGTGGGTATGCTGTTATAAAAGAATGTCATGCTTCATCTGTCACCCTGAGCAGAGCGAAGGACCTTCCTGCCCTACCCTCCTATGCAGCTTTTGCCAATGAAGCTGTTGAGGAAGTCTAGCTGAACCTATCAGACCGTCCGGCTGACTTCCTCAACAGCTTCATTGGCAAATTTAAGCGGGGTACAGGCGCAGGGCGAGGGCGACGCGGTAGGATTGGTCCTTGGGGTCGAGAGTAAGGTCGTAGTCGGTGGCGGCGTAGTGCAGGGCCAGACGCTTCTGCACGTTGGCAATACCGACGCCGCCAAAGGCCCGGCCCGGTGGGCGTCAGGCTGTTGCTGACTTCAAAGTGCAGCCGCCCGTCGTGTACGGCCAGCGTGATGTGCACCCAGGAAGCGTCGAGGCTGCTGTCGACGCCGTGCTTGAAAGCGTTTTCGACGAAGGGAAAGAACAGCAGCGGCGTGATGCGGTAGTGCGCCAGCGGCCCGGTTTTCTGGTACGTAATACTGACTTTCCGGCCGTAGCGCAGCCGCTCCAGCTCCAGGTAGGCCTCCAGAAACTCGACCTCCTTGCCCAGCGGCACCTGCGCCGCATCCGACTCGTACACCGTGTAGTGCATCAGGTTGGTGAGGTGCTGCACCATGTCGGGGGCGCGCGCATCCTGCTTCACCACCATCGTGTAGATGTTATTGAGCGTGTTGAAGAGAAAGTGCGGGTTGACCTGGGCTTTGAGGAAGCTGACTTCCAGGTTCAGGTTTTCGCGCTGCAAGCGCAGGCTTTGGTTGCTGCTGGTGAGCAAAAACCGGATGAAGCGCACCAGAATCGGGGGCAGGATGGTGACGGAAAAGTCGCTGATGCCCATGCTCACGGCCCGCCACGAAAACACCCCGCCCCAGAGGCCGTAGTCGATGACGCGGTGCATATAGTCGTGGGCGTTGGGCGAAATCAGGCCGTAGGCAGCCAGGCCGGAGTAGTAGAGGTAGGAAATCAGCCCCCAGCCGTAGTAAATAGCCAGCAGCCCCAGGGCCGTGAGCAGCCAGCGGCGGCGCAGCAGCAAGTGGGGCAGCACTACCAGGGAGAAAAAGTAGTAGCCCAGCATGGTAGCCGCCAGGTCCTTCGCCACGAAGCCCCAGGTCACGATGGCCGTTTCCTGCCAGCCGCTGAAAGCCACATATTCGAAAATGACAAACAAGCCCCACCAGAACAGGGGCACCAGCACGCGGCGCAGCGTCGGCGGAAAACCGGGAAAGCGCCAGCCAGAAGCAGTATTTTCCATAGAAAGCTAGGCTAGCACGAGGGTAAGATGAACGTGAACCTGCCCTTCGGCTTCGGTTAGCCGCAACGTATGCTGTCCGGGATACTGCAGCTGCAGGCGCCGCCGGGCAGCGACAATAGCGGGGTCGGTTTCGTAGGGCTGGGGCCAGGGCGCGCCGCTGACGCGGGCCAGGATCAGTTGTAACTCAGTGGCACTGATGCGAATACTACTGCCAATGACTACCGGGCCGGCCGGGGCAGCCTCAACACCCGCAAACAGCCGCTCCAGAAACGGGTGCAGCAGCAGGGGCGCTAGTTGCTGGGTGGTAGCTTCCCCCACCACTTCGTGGGCAATGGTAGTGGTGGCCGGGCTGCGCAGGCGCTCCAGGGCCAGGTAGTCGTCGAGAAACTCCAGCTCCCGGCTCAGCAGTACGCGCTCCGCGTCGGTTTCGTAGAGCGTGTAGCGCATCAGATCGGCCAGGTGCAGCACCACGTCGCCGGCCCGTTTGTCGTGGGTGCGGGTCATGGTAGTGAGGCTGCCGAGCGTGTTGAAGAGAAAGTGCGGGTTGATCTGGGCTTTCAGATAGCTGCGCTCCAGTCGCAGGTAGTCGCGCTCCAGGGCCAGCCGCCGCCGGTCGACGACCAGCGCGTACACCAGGAAGCTCACGATGAGCGGAAAAAGCATGGGGGCCAGCATGCCCACAAACGAGTTCAGCATGCCCGTGAAGCCGGTCAGGTCCTGCCACAGCGTCTCGACGTAGTAGCCGTGCAGTGTGCGCCGCATCACCGGGTCGAGGGCCACGTAGGTTTCGGCGAGGCGGGCGCCGGCATACATCCAGAGGCGAAAGCCATACACCAGCAGCAGGCCGCCGCCCAAGGCCTGCCAGGTGCGCCCCCGCAGCAGCCAGCGCGGAATAATGAGGTAGGTGAGGCTGTTGAAGAGCACGATGGCAAAGCCGATCTGCATCAGCACCAGAGGCCAGATGGGGCCTTCGAAATGGTAGTTGGGGCGGCTGTTCCAGAGAATGTAGAAGGCGCACAGCAGCGCCCACAGCAGCAGCTGCAGCAGCACGGCGGCGGTGCGGGCGCTCAGGTGGTGCCAGCCGGAAGTAAGCCTGGAAGTGCGTTCAGACATAAAAAAAAGCAGACCACTCCGTGCTTTGGTGGTGTGGGGCGAGTACTTGGTCGAATAAACTTCCGACCCTTAAAGCTGCGCAATTTCTTTGTTCCAGATTCTACCACCAACCAAAGAAACCGCCTCATGCTTCGCTCCGCTTCCACCAACCGCCCTGCTTCTGCCGCTTCCTTTACCACTGCTTGCCGCCTGGTGCTGGCCGGCGTGGCGAGCCTGCTGACGAGTGCCACCGCTCAGGCCCAGGACAGCACTATGACGCGCCTGATCCAGAAAAACCAGTTTCCGCTGGTGCAGACCGGGCCGCAGTTTTCGGGCACGGGCTGGGACCAGCTGCAGCAGGAAGTAGCCAAAAGCCAGTTTGTGATGGTGGGCGAAATGCACGGCACGGCCCAGATTCCGCAGTTTACCGGTGCCCTGGCCCAGGTGCTGCAGCCCAAGATCTTCGTGTCCGAAATTGACCGCTACCAGGCCCAGGACCTGAGCCAGCTGGTGGCCCAGCCCGGCGCGCCGGCGGCGTATCTGCAGCAGTACCCGATGAGTTTGTCGTTCTACAGCTGGGCCGAGGAATTTGCCCTGGCCCGCCAGCTGCACGCCCAAAAAGTGCAGCTGCTGGGTATCGACCAGGTGAATGGCTTCACGGTGGGCCGCTTCTACACCCGCCTGGCCGAGCAGAGCAAGCGCAAAGCCACCAAAACCTACCTCCTGCAGCGCGCCGCCGCCTACCAGGCCACCGACCGGGTTGAGATGACGAGCAAGGACCAGAAAATGACGATGATGCACCAGCCCCCATCGGCCCTCGACAGCCTGGTGGCGATGACGCGGCAGGAAAGCCCGGCCGTGCAGCGCATGGTGCAGGAATACGTGAGCAGCATCCGGATTTACCAGACCTCCGCCCAGGCCAGCACGGGCCTGCAGAGCCACAAGGAGCGCATCGGCATGATGAAGCGCAATTTGATGCAGGACCTGCGCCCCTACCAGCCCACGGGCACCGAGGCCCTGCCCAAAATGCTGCTCAAATTCGGCGCGGAGCACGGGGCGCGCAATCTGAGCTTTATCGGCGTGTTCGACGTGGGCAACCTGGTGACGAACCTGGCCGATATGCAAAACCACAAAAGCCTGCACGTAATGGTGCTCGGCAAACAGGGCACCACCACGGCGGGGTTCGACTCCGACATCCGCAAAAACACCCACGCCTACCAGCCCGATGCCGACAATGCCTACAAGCTTTTCTACGACCAGACCACGGCCAGCGCCTGGAACGTGGTTGACCTGCGGCCCCTGCGCCGGGCCCTGCTCGGCCGCAAGCTGCAGGTAGCCGATCTGAAGCTGGAACGGACTATTCTGGGCTACGATTACCTGGTTATCATTCCCCAAACGACTGCCAACCCCGCGTTTTAGCCCCGAAACCAGCACCGCCTTTAGCAGTAGCCCCGATTCGTACCGCGACTATTCTTAGAGTGTGTCTGGAATTTTTCAAACAAGCCAATTCCGTCATGCTGAGCCTGTCGAAGCATCTCTATTGCAATAGTAGACCAGAATTACTTTGGCGGTAGAGATGCTTCGACTTCGCTCAGCATGACACGAAAAGTAAAATCCCAAACACGTTCTTAGCCCGTTATGTATCCCTGAAGCCCGGCCGGACAGCTCATTTGTCCGGCCGGGCTTCAGGACTTGTAGCCTTCAGGCGTAGGCAGAATCCTGCTTCTCGGGTCATGCCTGATCTGGCGTACGCTTGTCGAAGCATCTCTACCGCCGTAGTAATCATCTACTATTGCACGCGAGATGCTTCGACTTCGCTCAGCATGACCCGAGAAACGAAATTCCAAACCCACTGCTAAGAGACTGTTTGAGTTAGTGCTAGAACGGTGTAGAGGCGCATACTCGCGTCTCGTTGTTCGCGCCGCGAGGCCGGTTTTTGTTCAACGACGAGACGCAAGTATGCGTCTCTACCTCGTTTTGGCAGCTCCTGCGCTAACTCAAACCCACTGCTAAGAGCACGGACCACAATGCCGCGCCGGCCGGAACCGAACCCTCACAGCGGCCGTGGTGGGTCGCTGAAGCCCTAAACTCCCGCCCAAAGTGCGGAACAACTCGCGCTTTGGTGGTGCGCGACTTGCACTTGGTCGAATAAACTTCCGGCCGGGCCGGGCCCGCAGTTCCTTTGGTTCAGATTCTTCGCTACCCCAACCGAACCGGCCCATGCTTCACTCCTGCCTCCCCTCCACCGTTGCTGCCGCCGCCCGCCGCTGCGCCCTGCTCGTGCTGGCCGTTCTGCTGACCGCTACCGCCGCCCTGGCCCAGGCCACGCTCACCGGCCAGGCACTCGACCAGCCCACGCGGGAGGCGCTGAGCTTTGCTACCGTCGTGCTGAAAACCACTGACGCGCAGGCTCAGGTACTCCAGTCGGGGCTGGCCGATGCGCAGGGGCGCTTCGCGCTGAAGGCCGTGCAGCCCGGCAGCTACCAGCTCCACATCCTGATGCTGGGCTACGCCACCCATACCCAGGCGGTGACAGTGACGGGGCCGGCGGCCGTGGAGCTGGGCAGCATCGGGCTGGCTCCCAGCACCCAGCACCTGCAGGAAGTAACCGTGACGGGCCAGCGCCAGCTCATCCAGCAGAAGCCCGACCGCGTGGTGATGAACGTGGGCGAAAGCCTGCTCGGGGCCGGCAACGACGCCTACAGCGTTCTGGCCATGGCTCCCTCGGTGCAGCTCATTGAGGGTAAGCTTAGCTTCCGGGGCAAGGGTAACGTGCTCATTCTGCTCAACGGCAAGCGCCTGCCCGGAGCCAACCTGGAAACCGTGCTGGCCAGCATTCCCGGCGACCAGATCGACCGCATCGAGCTGATCAGCAACCCCTCGGCCAAGTACGATGCCGACGCTTCGGGCGGGGTTATCGAGATTTATACCAAGCGCAGCCAGACGCTGGGCTGGACGGCAACCCTGGGCGGCAACCTCAGCCAGGGCCAGCGCACGGGCAGCGGCCTCACCGGCAGCCTGCGCCTGAGTACGCCCAAGCTCGACGTTACCGCCAGCGGCAGCTTCGCTGGCAAAGGCGGCTTCGAGCGCGGCGACTATCAGCGCACGCTCTACCTGGGCAGCACGCCGCAGGCCAGCCTCACGCAGCAGAATGACTTGTCCAAAACCATTCGCGACAACAGCCTCAACACCAGCACTAACTACCACCTTAACCCCGCCGCCACCCTTGGCCTCGACGTGGACCTAAGCCAGAGTAGCCTGACCGGAACGGGCTGGACGCGGGCCGCGCTGACGGAGGCCACCGGCCTCACCCGCAGCCGCGTGGACGAAGACGTGCTGCTGAGCGACGCGTTTTCGAGCTCTACCCTCTTCTACAAGCGCACCCTCGACAGCCTGGGCTCGGCACTGCTGGTCAGCGGCAACTACGCCCGCTTCGACAGCCGCCAGCAGCAAACCTTCCACCAGCGCGTGCAGGGCCCGTGCGACTCGGCCGAAACGGCCACCAGCTTCCAGAATTACATTCCGGCCTCGTACCACATCTACACTGCGGCCACGGACTATACCAAGGTCTGGAATGCCAAAACGCGCCTGGAAGCGGGTTTCAAATACACCGACACCCGCAACGAGAGCCGCCAGCACACCCAGCGGTGGCAGCACGGCGAGTGGCAGGCTCAGGCCGGTAATCAGTTTTCGCAGCTCGGCTACCAGGAGCGCATCGGGGCCGTCTACTTCAGCCTGAACCACAGCATCGGCAAGCTCAGCCTGCAAGCCGGACTGCGGGCCGAACACACGCGCTACCAGGTGCTGCACGGCACCGATTCGAGCTATTTCAACCTATTTCCCAACCTGCGGGCCGACTATCAGGTGTCGGATGCTTACTCCACCTCCCTGGCGTACGCCGAAAACATTCAGCGCCCGGCCTACGAGAGCCTGATTCCGTTTGAGCGGCTGCTGGACAACTACACCTCCTACAAAGGCAACGCCGCGCTGCAGCCCGAATATGCCCGCAGCCTAAGCTGGAACCACTTGTACAACGGCTACGGCCTACAGGTGCAGCATACCGCTACTGCCAACCCCATTTCGTCGGTCTACCTTAATGACGCGCCCAACCAGCGGCTGGTCCAAACCATGCAGAACGTGCGCCAGCGCCACCTGACCAGCGCTACGCTCACCGCGCCACTCGCGCCCGCCAAGGGGTGGAGCATGAGCAACAGCGGCAGCCTCTACCGGCAGGCGCTGCGCTTCCCCAACCCGCTCGACAACGCCGCGCAGTACCACAAACGCCAAACTTACTTCAGCCTCAGCTCCGACAATACCCTGACCCTGGGCCAGGGCTGGACGGCCCGGGTGTACGCGCTCTACAACTCGCCCTCCTTCAGTGGCCTGAACGACTTCGACTCGTATTCCTACGTGTCGGTGGGGGTAAAAAAGGCGTTCTGGGACAAGAAAGCGTCGCTCAAGCTGGATGTCAGCGACTTGTTCTATGGTCTCAATTTCCGGGTATCGTCGAACGTAGTGCCGGTGGTAAACGACGTCATCACCTACAACGATTCGCGGCGCGTACGGCTGTCGTTCACCTACAATTTTGGCAAAACCGACCTCAAGAGCAAGCGCGTCGAAACCTCAGGCAACGCCGCCGAGCGCAGCCGCCTGGGCATGTAGCCAGCCGCCTAAAAACGGAAGAATGGCCGGGCCATGCTGAGCCTACCGAAGCCTCCCTACCGCTGCGTTTTTTAGCCTTCATCTGGCACACGCACAGCAAAGAACCTTTCGCACCTACTCCAACAGCCGCTGCACTCCGCTCGTTGTCGTGAGGCGGCAACGAGCGGAGTGCAGCGGCTTTGGGTTTTTATTAACGTAGCGGAAGTTGCCTCGTGATAGTCAGAATAACCGGCGAGTGAATTTACACCCCGGTCAACCACCCCTCACGTCCGCACCAGCCACGGGTCGCGCCACTCCTGGCGCAGGTCAGCCGCGGGCACCGACACGCGCTGCACCGCCGTGGCCTGCGGCTGCCGGCGCACCTTATCGAGCAGCCCCAGCAGGTTGCCGGCCAGCACCAGCCGGGCCTCCTCGGGGCGCAGGTGCAGGGCCTCAATTTTGGCCAGCTCCACGCCGGGGTGCAGCCAGGGACCATCGGAGCCGAAGAGAAACTTGTGGGCCCCGGCCCGCGCCACGGCCCGCTGCAGAATGTCGAAGCGCCGCACCCCGCTGGTATCGGCGTAGATGTTGGGAAACCGCACCAAATGGTCGATGAGGCCGGCCTGGGCGCGCCAGTCGTCGGAGAAGCTGCCCAGGTGCGGAATGATGAAGCTCACGTCGGGGTACTGCTCGCCCAGCAGCTCCACCACCGATATTTCGCCCACCACATCGTAGAGCACCGGCAGCCGGAACGCGCGGGCCACGTCGCAGATTTCGCGGCTAATGCGCGCATCGAAGCGGTGGCACTTGATACCGCAGAACCCGTACTCCTGCACGGCCGTGGTGACCATTTCCAGCACCCGGCCCCGGTCGCGCTGGGCATGTACGAAGGCAAAGCCGTAGAACCGCTCGGGCTGGGCGTGCACCAAGTGGGCTACCTGGCGGTTGGCCACGGCGTAGTCGGAGTGAAAGGCGGCAAAGAGCACGGTGCGCTGAATGCCTGCCTGCTCGGCCCAGGCCAGGTAGGGCTTCAGCGGCGCGTCGGTGTCCCAGGGGCCGGTGAGGCCGTCGCCTTTGCCGGCGTGGCAGTGGCAGTCGATGATGAGCATGGCTAAGGGCAGGTAGAAAAATCAGGAAGAAACCGGGCGTAGCGCCAGCGGGTAGTTGTAGCGGAGCAGCCTTGCGAACGACATTCGCCACGCCCATCCGAATGCAAGCCGACCACCCTCACAAGGGCCGACCATAGACCCCACGCGGCACCACGGCCAGCGGCAACGACCATGCTACCAGCAACGCCTCATCCAGCCGCCTCGGGTTGTTGCGGATGGACTCCCGAAACACCAGCATTGGGGCTTCGGCGGGGTCATCCAGTTTCGTGCTATCGTCTCCAGGCGTAAGAATCTGCCACCACCCCAGGCCCTGGCGGCGGGCCCGCAGCGCAGGCGCCCGTTGGTTTTCGATGAATACGCCCCGCAAACGCCCCGCGCGCACTTCCGTCAGAATGTTCACGGCCGCGTCCCGGTAGAACGAGTCGGCGCTGCGCGCCATGCGCAGCAGCGCCCGCTGGGCGTGCACATCGAGGTTAGGATGAAGCAGCGCCTGCGGTGTCAGGTCCCGCGCCGTTAGCGGGGCGGCGGGCGGCACCGGCAACATTGGCACCGCGTGTTCCAGCTCGTAGCCTTTGCGCAGGTGGCGGCGCTGGCGGCCTTCCGCTTTGTTGGCCCGAGCCCCGTGCCACTCCGTCCGGTACTGGCTGTAGCTGGTAGCTGGGTCGGGGCCGGGGTAAGCAGTGAGGCGGTCATAGGCGGGGGCTGTAGGCCGGTCCTTCTTTTGGGTACGAATGGGCTGTTTGCCATAAAAGAAGTGACCGGAAATCTGCCGCCCCTGCTCGTCGATGACGTGATAGTGAGGCGCGTCGAGCGGCTGCTTAGCGCCGTGGTGGGCCACCCGGAAACGAAACCGGGCGTTGCTTCTGGTACTGGCGGCATTGCGCCGGGCCGCTTCGGCGGCGGCGGCTCGCTGGGCGGCCCCAGCCGTGGCGTGCAGACTGTTGCCCGTGGAAGGCCGCTGCCCGTCGCCCTCGGGAATACCCGGCGAAGGCAGTGGCGGCCACAACGGCGCGCCGGGCGGCGTTTCGCCCAGCAGCTCATCGAGCACCAGGCTGCCGCCCTCTTCTGCCCGCGACTGGCACCGGTGGCAACCACAGCCGCTCTTGGGACCAGCCGTCAGCTGCCGCAGTTTCTTGCCCAAGTGGTAGCGGCTCAGAAATCGAACCAGTGCCTGCTGGCACGGCCGGCACCCACCCGCAGTAGTAATCAGCAGCATACTACGCACCCGCACCGGAAAGCCCGGCTCGGCGGCAGCCTGGCGGCTGAACCAGCGCATCAGCTGCTGCTCCGGGTGCCCCGCACAGCCGGGGCCGGCCGGCGCGCGGCGCAAGGGCACCCGCAGGGTTTGTCCGCCTTTGGTGTACACGGTGGCAACGGCACTGGCCAAAGCGGGGCCGGCACTACGGGTGAGCGTCATTTTCATGGCCGATGGGAGAAGTAATAGAGGACGAAAACCAGCGGGTGTGGCGCGCCAGAGCAGCAACGCACTCGGTAACGGCTCGGATATCGGCGGCCGAGTGGTCGGCGCGCAGGCAGAACGCCACCTGGGGCACGGTGGGCCGGTGCGTATCGGCCAGCAGTAGCGTCTCAATTCCATGTTGGCGTAGCTGCTGCTGCATACTCAAGGCGGCCGTAGTGCAGGGCAGCAGCAGTTTCTGCACCGGAAACAGGCCGCCCTGCGGGCAAATTCCGGCCGCTGCCAGTGCCCCCCGAAACTGCCTGATGCGCTGGCCAAGGCGCTGCCGGGCTTCGTCGCCGTGGCAGGCATCGTGGCGCAGGGCAGCCCGGGCGACCCAGGCGTGCAGGTTCGAAACCGGACTGGTGTGCACCCGCACGTCGCTGCGCCGCTCGTAGCGGGCCAGCCGGCTGGCGCTACCGGCCAGCACGGCCACCGGCACCCCCAGGCCTTTTGCCAAGGAAGTAATGGTTAGGAGTTTAGCACTCCGCACGCCCACAAACGGCAGGCAGCCCCCGCCCCCGTGGCCCAGCGGGAGCCGGCCAGTGGGAGCGGCACCCAGCACGCCGAATGCCTGCGTGTCATCGAGCAGCAATACGCCGTCGGGGTAAGGCTCAAGCAGGGCCAGATAGTGCGCCAGCGGAGCCGCCCTGGCGGCAGTCAGGTTCCAGCCATCGGTCACGAGCCAGGGTATTTTGCCGCCCTGGCAGTGCGTGTGCAGCAAGTGGAGGAGCTGGGGCAGGTTGTCGGCGGCAAACGGCACCACTGCCAGCCCCCGCAGCAGGGCCCGGGCGCTGCCCCAGTGCCCCACCGGGTACATGTTTCGGTCGATAAAAATAACGGTGGAGCGGGACGGCAGCCGAAACACGTCCCAGAACAGGTGCAGCGTCGACGGGGCCAGCAGGCCGGTTTCCAGGCCCTGCCGCCGGGCTACTTCCCGGGCCACGGCGCGCTGCCAGCACGGCTCGTGCAACGCCGCCGGCTTGCCGAACGTGAGCGGCAAGCCGGCGGGAATCGTCACGGACCGCTCCCCCAGGTACAAGGCGGAGGTAAAGTCCACGGCTTACTCCAGGTAGCCATTGTGGCGGGGCAGCGGCACCCGGCCGGGCAGGGGCTGCCCAAAACCAGGAGACACCAGCGGCCCACTCAGCTGCCGGTTGCGGTGCAGCTGCTGTTGCTGCAACGCCGTTTGGCGCTCAATGAGCTGGGCTGGCTGCAGGTAGCGCTCCTCGTTGTCGGGCATGTTCAGGCGGGCGTCCACGATGTCGGAAGCCAGATCAACGCCGGTCACGGCCTTGTAGGCGTGGATGTAGCGCTGAATTTCCTCGCGCCAGTAGTAGGCCCAGTTGGCGGCATTGGTAGCGCCGGTGGTCGGGCTGTTCCAGGCCCCGTAGCGGATGGAGAGCAGCAGCTGCTCGCCGAAAGCGCCCAGGTCGTGGAAGTGGCTGACGTTGGCCGGATTCCAGCCCTGCAGCTGCTTCATGTTGTCGACGCGGTCCATCCAGGGCTCGGTGTAGGGCACCATGATGCGGCCGCCCAAGAATTCGCGCACCTCGGGCCGGGCCAGCAGCCACTGCTGAGTCAGCATCTCGGCGCGGGCCGTCCAGGGCAGGTCGCCGTACTGGTTGTGGGCTCCCTCGGCCAGCACGAGGTGTACTTCGCGCAGGTGGTTGAGCACCGGGAAGCCGTCGGGAATGACGGTGGTGTAGTTGGCCTGCTGGTAAAACTCCGTGGCGGCCCGCAGCAGACTGTGGAAGCCGCGCAGGAAAAAGGTGCGGTGCTCGGCCACCGGAATGCTTTGCACGGCCCGCCCGATGAGCCCGATACCGTACTCATACTGGTACTCCAGGTTGCGACGGTTCAGCGTCAGGCGGTTGCGCTCATCCTCAATGTAGCCCCACATCAGGTTGCTGAGCGGGCGCAGCGGGTCCAGGTTCAGATTGGCCAGCGGGTCGCCGTGGCCGTTGCCCTGGCGCACGTTCTGAAACCGCAGGCTCAGGGCATTCATCGTCTGCACCAGCCCGCCCTCCTCGTGCCAATACGACCAGATAAGCTCCAGCAGCGGCGGCGCCTGCAGCTTCGACTTCAGAATGCCGTAGCACACATCCACCTGGCTGCCGCCGAAGTCGCTCAGATTCTTGAGCGGCACCTCCGACAGCTTCTCCCGAATCAGCTTGAAATAGGGCAGCACCCGGCCTTCTTCCAGCTCCAGCTGCTCCAGGTATTCCTCGCGCATCTCATTGAGGCTGTTAGCCCCGCCGGGCCCCAGCCGCCGGGCCTCCTCCAGGTTGCGCCGGCGGGAGCTTTTGTTCAGGTTTTTGCTGGTGCCGCTTGCCGGGTTGCCATTCTGAAAATCAGAAGCACTCAGGGCCAGCCCCGACTCCTGCATCAGGTACATCTCGGTGGCATGCTTCAGCATGGCGTAAGAAGCCAGCCGGTTGAACGGCGCAATCGAGGTGGGAGGGGCAGAAAAGTCACCTCTATTGACAGGCTGGGGCCGTTGCACGCACAGGACGCTGTCGACGAAGGCGCGGTAGTGGTTGAAATTGAGCGCCCGATTGCGGATGAGCCCCCACAAGCCCTGGTCGGCGGTTTCTTCCCGCTTGGCCTCGTTCATGGTTACCCGCACCGGCTGCTCCACTTCGCCGTCGCTCACCACCAGCCTGGCCGGTCCAAAATCCAACTGCACGCCATTCGGAACATCCTTCTTATACACGTTACCTTTCACCAGAAAGACCCCCTCCTCTTCCCATTCTTCCGCCTGCCACTGTATCTCAATAACATCTGTGTTGGCGAGCGGGAAGGTAATAGTTGCACCAGGTGTTGTAACATCCGTTAAAACTCCATTCTTGAGAAACATCAGCCTCTCAAACGAGGTGTCATCGTTCCCGGGTATAACCTTTGGCGTGAGCGTAAAAACATTGCCCACAATGGTATACGTGAAGGTAAACACCTGCGCAGCACTGCCTTTTCTCTGATGATCAAAGATCAGATCAATGGAATCAGTATCGCGTAACTCAGCTTCCAGGCTCGATGTCTCGGCACGCAGCTCCAGGGCCAGCACGGCGTTGTCGCCGAGCGAAATCTGGTGGGCGTCAAATCGTATTTCGCGGTTCATGGTCTTTGAGGATTAAGAGGGTGAGAGAAAGCCGCTTCGGCGCGTGGGTGGGTGGCGGCGGGGCGCGGGCGACAGGGCGGGCGCGGGGCGGGCCAGGCAGTAGTTGCGGGCCCGGTTCAGGGCCCAGCGGGTGAGCAGCTGGGTAAGCACCCGCGACTCCTCGCCGGCCGTCATCCGGCCGTCGGCCTTAGCCTGGCCGATGACGGCAAACACCAGCGAAGGGGCGCACTCGTCGCGCAGCGCGGGCCGCACCTGCCATTCCCCGAACAGGGCCTGCAGGTGCTCCGGCTGCCGCTCGGCCACCGGAAACAGATCGGCCAGCGGCTGCCCGCGCAAGGTGGGCGAGCGGTGCCGAACAACCAGCTGCGCAAACTCCGGCAGCAGCGCCAGCAGGGTAGTGATAAGCTGCTGCTTGCCCGCCGGCAGCCCCGTAATCGGGTAGAGCGCCGACCATTGCTCCGTCAGGTCCGTCCACTGCGGATGCGGGTACAGGGCCTCGCCCAGGGCAATGCTCAGACGCACCCGAATCCAGGGAAACGGGTGGGGCCCGTCGGTGCTGATGCGGAACACAAAATAGCTGGGCAGGCTCACCACGCTCATCAGCCCGTAGGTGGCCCCGATGCCGAGGTGGGCCAGGGCCCAGAAGTCCGACAGGATTTCGTTTAGCCAGCGGCTCAGCAGCTGCCAGCCCACCTGCTCGGGCCCGCCCTCTGCCACCCGCTGGTCGATTTCGGCCCGGATGGTGGTGGTCAGGTTTAGCAGCTCGGAGCCCTGGTGGCCCACTTCGTGAATGAGCGACGAGGCAATGCCGCTGCCCACCATTCGCTCCCGCGGAATCTGAATGACCCCCACCGGGTTGTCGTCGCCGCCGGGCAGGCGGGTGCGGGCCCGGCGGATGGCGGCCCCGTGGCCCCGTTCCAGAAAGCACATCAGGGGCGGCGGCTCGTAGTAGTCGCCGGGCAGGTGCAGGGCGTCTTCGGCCAGCACATCGAGGCCGGCCAGCCAGGTGCCCGTGCCGTGCTCCCCGCGCTGGCTGAGCACGTCGGCGAAGATGTCAAACTGGTCGAGCAGGCTGTTGAAGCGCAGCTTAAGCAGCACGTAGCGGGCCTGCGAATGCTCGGCATCCACGCCCTGGCTTTCGGGACTGCGCACCCACTCGATGAAGGTTTTCAGCTTCCGACGCAGGTCGAAGGCGACGTGGGCCAGGTGGCTATTGATGGCTGCCTGCGCCGGGGCCGACACGGCCGCCGCCAGTACCATGGGCGTGCTGAGCGCGAAGGAGCGGACGGTTTGGAGCCGGGTCAGCAGGGCCTGTGCCTCATTGACCAGAAACTGCGTGTCGGCGGCGCGGCGCATCACCTAGAGCTGAATGATAAGCGTGCGGCCCCGGCGCGTCCACATGCCCTGGGCTGCGCCCACGCCATCGTCGTCGTGGCCGTATACATTCTGGCCGAAGCCGTTGCCGTTGGCCCCAAAGTCGGGCTCACTGCCGTTGGCTTCCTGCGGCGCGTAGCCATTGCCGGCATAGCCCCGTGGGGCTGCTCCATAACCGCCGCCGCGCTGGCCGCCGCGCCGCCGCAAGAGCCCTGGTGCGTGCTGGCGGGCGGCTTGCCCAACGGCGTTGCGCAGCAGCATGCGCGGCGCTATTCCCGGCTGCCGACGCTGCATACTGGCTGCCCGGCTCGCGGCCGAGTTAGCAAAGCGCACGTAGGCGCGGGCCATTTCAAACTCCTGATCCTCGGGGCTCAGGCCTTCCAGCTCCAGCTCAAACAGGTTGCTGGCGGCTGAGCCCAGCTTATTGCCTATCATGCCACCCAGGGGCCCGCCGACTAACGAGCCCAACGCGCCGCCGGCAATAGGCAGCGCTTTTTTAGCCACGGTTTTAAGAATATTCCCCAGTCCCCGCCCGACAGATGAGCGGGCAAACCCGCCGATGGCCTTGCCGGCCCCTTTGATGAGCTTGCCCAGAAACATGTTCAGCTCTTGCTCATTGCTGACTTCGAGCAGCTCGTGAGCCAGCTCCATTTCCTGGGTTTCGTTGAGCTCCTGCTCGCCGTTCATTTCGAAGGTTTCGCCGTTCAGCTCACCCATAAATTCGGGGTTGAACTCGTACGTTTCGTTGGAGCCGTACTCCTGCTCCTGGCCGAGACTGGCCTCAAATTCCTGCGCAAATTCGTTGTTATACATGGCTGTGAGATGAGTAGAGGATGGAGAATACTAAGAAAAGAGCCCCGCTCAACGGCGGCCCACCCCTCAGGCGTTGCGCAGCACAATGGCGTTGCCGCGCCGTATCCAGGTGCCGCTGGTAGGGCGCGGCCGACCATTCGGGCCGGCACCCGCAGGACTGGCGGCCACGCGCGCACGTCCGTTGGCGCTGCCAGCGGCAGCCGGCTTGGCACCCTGCGTCAGCAAGCCGGGCGCAAGCTTGGGCACGGAGGCACTGAGCACCTGCTGGCCCAGCTCACCCAGGCTCAGGCCGGGATTCTGCCGCACGGCCTGCTGGGCCCGGCGGGTGACGTCGGTGGCGAAGCGAACGTAGGAGCGCGCTATTTCCAGCTCCTGATTTTCGGGGCTCAGGGTTTCCAGCTCCAGGTTGAAGATGCGCTGGGCATTGTCGGCCACCCAGTTGCCGGCCTGGGTGCCGGCCCAGCCGCCCGCTTTCTGCCCAGCCCAGCTGCCCGCCTTCTGGCCCGCCCAGTTGCCGAGCTTGGCACCAGTGGCTCCAAAGCGCCCCCCCAAAGCCGAGCCCACCTTTCCTCCGACGGAGCCGCCGGCCTGGCCACCGTACTGACTGGCCAGCTGCGGCAGGGTTTTCTTACCAAAGTTGACCAAGTACTGCCCCACGCTGCGGCCCGCCGGTGAGCCGACGAAGCGCGAAGCCGCCCCACCCACGGCTCCCGCCGCCCGGCTCATCAGGCCGCCCAGAAACTGGTTCAGCTCCTGCTCATTGCTGACTTCGAGCAGCTGGTAGGCCATTTCCAGCTCCAGGTTTTCGCCCTGGCTGGCTTCGAATTCCTGGCTGTACTCCTGCCCGAATTCGCCGCTGTATTCCTGGCCGAACTCCTGGCCGAATTCCATTTCCTGGCCGTACTCGCCTTGAGCGCTGTATTCGTAGCCATTTTCGTATTCCCCGGTCAGCAGCGGGCCAGATTCCAGCTCCTGCAAAGTTCGATCGATGTTGTGCATGACTGACAAGTAGTTAGGATGAGAGAAGTATCGACCTCTTAGTATCCAAACCCGGTGCCAGCCTATTCGAAGCCGTTTCCAGCCCGCTGGGGCCAGTGCCGCCGAAACGGGTTTCGCGAAGCCGGAAATCGGACGGACTTTAGCGAAAAGAATTTCGCCGAAGCCCAGCGTGCCGTCCTGTGCCGTAGAGGTACTTGGAGCGGGTTTGGGATTTTACTTTTTGTGTCCTGCTCATCTGGCGTCCGCTTGTCGAAGCATCTCTACCGCAATGCTAAATGGCGTTGTTCCCGAACACAGAGAAAGTGGATTTGGCCGTCATGCTTAGCCTGTCGAAGCATCTCTACCGCTAAACTAACCTGATTACTTTGGCGGTAGAGATGCTTCGACAGGCTCAGCATGACGTTCTTTTTTTATGTCATTTCTAGTTCAGGAACAAGTCTAATGATTACTAGCCCGGTAGAAATGCTTCGACAAGCGGACGCCAGATGAAGCAAGACGCAAACGGGGTTTTTACCAATTCCCAAACACGCTCTTAGTCTCGGCAGTCGCGCCGTCGCCCGGTTTTCAGTTGGAAAAATGTGCGGGTATTCAGACGCATATTTGCGTTTCTCCAGACCTCTCTCATCTACTTCACGCTATGCCCTCAGCCCCGCCTTTCACTATTCTTGTTCATGGCGGCTCGGGCCGACTCTATCCCGAGCCCATGCCGGCGGCTAAAGCAGCGGCGTATTCGGCTAAGCTCACCGAAGCAGCTCAGGCCGGCTACGCGCTTCTCGAGCAAGGCGGTAGCAGCGTGGCAGCCGTGGAAGCCAGCCTCCGTATTCTGGAAGACTCTCCCCTGTTCAATGCCGGGCGGGGCGCGGTATTCTCCCACGACGAAGTGAACGAGCTGGATGCCTCTGTTATGGACGGGGCCACGCTCCGGGCCGGCGCGGTAGCCGGCGTCCGGACCGTGCGCAACCCGATTTCGGCGGCCCGTGCCGTCATGGAGCAGTCGGCTCACGTGCTGCTGACCGGCAGCGGGGCCGACGCCTTCGCGGCGCAGGCCGGCCTGGAAATCGTGGACCCCAGCTGGTTTCGGATTGAGGAACGCTGGGAACAGATCCAACGGGTGAAACAAGCCGAACGACAGCGGGCAGCGGAGCAGCCCGGCCCGCCGCCCGCCAAATACGGCACCGTGGGCGCGGTGGCCCTCGACAAAGCTGGCAACCTAGCGGCGGGCACCTCCACCGGCGGCATGCTCAACAAGAAGTTCGGCCGCGTCGGCGACTCGCCCCTTATCGGGGCCGGCACGTATGCCAACCACTGCTGCGCGGTATCGGGCACCGGCCACGGCGAGTTTTTCATCCGCCACGCCGTGGCCCACGACATTGCCGCGCTGGTCGAATATAAAGGGCTGCCGGTGGCAGAAGCCGCCGCGCTGGTGATGCAGAAAGTAGCCGCAGCCGGCGGAGTAGGCGGCGTAATTGCCCTCGATGCCCAGGGAAATATAGCCATGCCCCACAGCACGGAAGGCTTGTTCTGGGCGTATCGAAAAGCGGATGGCCAAACGCAGGTGAACGTCTGCCACATGATTATCGAGTAGCAGCTTACTGCGCCACCAGCTGCGCCACGCCGGCGCGCAGGGCCGGAATATCCAGCAACCGGCTCACGGTATGCGTAGGCCGCAGCGCCCGGCACTGGTCGTCGTCGCCGAAGCCGAAGGAGACCCAGCAGGAATCGATGCCGCTATTGCGGGCAAACTCCAGGTCGGCGGGCGTATCACCTACCATCAGGATTCGGTGAGCGGGTACCTGCGGAAACCGGGGCTGCACCACGGCGTGGAATACCATGGGGTCGGGCTTTTTGGCTAGCTGCTTTTCCGGCAGGCTGCCGTCGCCGATAACCAGGGCTACGAAGGGCCGCAAGCCGAGTTGCGTCAGCGAGGCTTCGAGCACGGCCGCGCCTTTGTTGCTCAGCACCGCAATGAGAGTGCCCTGCGCGGCAAGCTGGCGAAACAGGGCCAGGGCCCCGGGAAACGGCATCACCAGCGCCTCGGCTTCGTGGACGTAGATACTGCGGTAGGTAATGACCCACTCGGCTACTTCGGCCGTCGGGCGCTCGGGCAATAGTTCCTGCAGCATATCGCCCAGCACCAGGCCCCGGTTTATCATCGTCTGCAGCACCTCGGGCGCGGGGCGCGGCACCTGGTAGTGGTCGAAGGTGCGCTCGAAGCTGTAGGTAATGGCGCGGCGCGTGTCGCAGAGCGTACCGTCGTAATCGAAGAGAAACAGGGAATACGGCATGAAGCTGGGCTACGGGTAAAAGCTTCGTAAGCTACGACGAGCGGGCGGATTGCGGGCTGTGAACACAATTACTTCACTGAACCTGGCTTACGCTACCTTGCTGCCTTGATAGGTACTTGGCCTCGCAAGCTCATATCACTTACACCGCGACATACTGAATCTTGCAGGAAAGTGTACGACTAAGACAGCATTATTTTGCGCTGGAGGGCTCCGATAATTGGAGCGTACCTGCTTTTAAAACCTCGGAAAAGTGGAAGGCGGTACTGGCGTTGGCTGACCATATACGTAAGCTGAATCTACCGCAGCAGTAAACACAACAGCGGCGGGCCTCCGAAGAAACCCGCCGCTGCGAATGTGTCTGTTTAGAAAGTTGCCTGAAATAATCTAAAACGTCATGTCTCCCTGTGGTCGACATGACGTTCTGTTTTACTAAAAATCCTACTCCCGCCCTACGCCTTCGAGGTGAGCGTGATGAACGGGATAATCACCTCTTCGAGCGAGATGCCACCGTGCTGGAACGTGTCCTTGTAGTAGTTCACGTAGTAATTGTAGTTGTTGGGGTAGGCGAAGAAATAGTCGCCGAGCGTAAATACATACGCGGTGCTCACGTTTTCGCGGGGCAGGAAAATGCGCTCCGGCTTGCGCACCACGTACACGTCCTTGTCGGTGAAGCCCAGGTTTTTGCCGTGCTTGTAGCGCAGGTTGGTGTTGGTGTTCCGGTCGCCCACGATTTTGAAGGGGCGCTTCACCCGAATCGTGCCGTGGTCGGTGGTGATGATGAGCTTGCCCTTTTTCTCGGCAATGGTCTGCAGCATCTCATACAAGGGCGAGTGCAGAAACCACGAGCGGGTGATAGAGCGGTACGCCGACTCATCGGCGGCCAGCTCCCGAATCATGGCCATGTCGGTGCGGGCGTGCGAGAGCATATCCACGAAGTTGTAGACGATGACGTTGCACTTATAATTGTTGTGCAGGTTGCTCATCTTGCCCAGCAAGTCTTTGCCGGCCTGCAGGTTGGTCACCTTGTGGTAGCTGAACTTGTGCTTCTGGTTGGCCTTCTGGAACATAATTTCCATGAACTCCGCCTCGTTCAGGTTCTTGCCCTCGTCGTCGTCGTCCGTCACCCACAGGTTGGGGTACTTCTTCTGGATGTCGCCGGGCATCATGCCCGAAAAAATGGCATTGCGGGCGTAGGCCGTGGTAGTGGGCAAGATGGAGTAGTACATTTCCTCCTGGTCCACGGTAAAGAGCTCGGCAATAATGGGCTCCAGAATCTTCCACTGGTCGTAGCGCAGGTTGTCAATCAGCAGGAAGTAGACGGGCGTGTCGCCGGTTTCCTTCAGCAGCGGAAACACGCGCTTCTGAAACAGCTCGTGCGACATCATGGGCGCGTCGTCGGCCTCGTTGTTCACCCACTCCTCGTAGTTCTCCATAATGAACTTACAGAAGTAGTTGTTGGCCTCGTCCTTCTGCATGTTGAAGACTTCGGCCATGCTCTTGCCTTCTGTCTCATCGATTTCCAGCTCCCAGTACACAAGCTTCTTGTACACATCGGCCCACTCGCTCGGGCTCAGCCGGTCGCCGAGCTGCATGCCGAGCTGGCGGAAGTCGCGCTGGTAGCTGCTGTTGGTTTTCTCTGAAATCAGGCGCTTGTTGTCCAGCACCTTTTTCACGGAAAGCAGAATCTGGTTCGGGTTAACGGGCTTGATGAGGTAATCGGCAATCTTGGAGCCGATGGCGTCCTCCATGATGTGCTCCTCCTCACTCTTGGTAATCATGATGACGGGCAGCGTGGGCTTCACGGCCTTGATTTCCGTCAGGGTTTCCAGGCCGGTGAGGCCGGGCATGTTCTCGTCCAGGAACACAATATCGAAGTTCTGCTCCTGCACCTGCTCAATGGCATCGGCCCCGGAGTTGACCCCGGTTACGTCGTAGCCTTTTTCGGTCAGGAAGAGAATATGGGGTTTCAGGAGGTCGATTTCGTCGTCGGCCCAGAGAATGGAGTACCGTTGCATATGGGGATTTTGGGGACTTAAAAAGATAGCGCCAAGCGCTGAGCCAGGCGGTTCAACGAAGCAGCACTCGGCTATAGCCGCTGCCGTCACCGAGTGGACTCCAAAGAGTCCTGGTGGCGCAAGCAGGTTGCAACTGGCGTTTCGTAAGTAGCTTTACTCCCAATCCCTGGTTTTTGGTTCTGAAAAATTACGGCAATCCGATATTCGGCCGCCTAACTCCGCCGTAAAGAAGCCGAAAAATGTTGGTTTGAGTTCCGTTTGTGCGTTTCACGAAGTGCTGCTTCGCGCTTTTGCACCCTATACTATCCTCCCATTCAACGACTCACGAAGTACAGCTTCGCGGTATAGCCTCGCTCCTTTGAACAAAAAGAAAATCTTCAACGACCCGGTGTACGGCTTCGTCACGGTGCCCACCGAGTTGCTGTTCGACCTGATTGAGCACCCTTACTTTCAGCGCCTGCGCCGCATTCAGCAGCTCGGCCTCACCGGTTTCGTATATCCCGGGGCTCTGCACACGCGTTTCCACCACGCCCTGGGTGCCATGCACCTCATGACGCTGGCCCTGCGCACGCTCAAGGACAAAGGCGTCAAGATTTCGGCCAAAGAAGGCGAAGCGGCCCTGATTGCCATCCTGCTCCACGACATTGGCCACGGCCCGCTCTCCCACGCCCTGGAAACGGCCATTTTTCACGAAGTGCCCCACGAGCAGCTCAGCCTGTACCTGATGCAGAAGCTCAACGCCGAGCACGTCGGCCTGCTCGATCTGGCCATCCGCATCTTTCAGGGCAGCTACGAGCGGCCGTTTTTCCACCAGCTCGTGAGCAGCCAGCTCGATATGGATCGGCTCGACTACCTCAACCGTGACTCCTTCTACACCGGCGTGCAGGAAGGCCGCCCCGGTGCCGACCGCCTCATTAAGATGCTCACGGTGGTGGACGAAAAGCTGGTGCTGGAGGAAAAAGCCGTGTACAGCATCGAGAACTTTCTGGTGAGCCGCCGCCTGATGTACTGGCAGGTATACTTGCACAAAACCGTGACCAGCGCCGAGCAGATGATTATCCGCATCGTGCAGCGGGCCCGCGACCTGGTGCGCTCCGGCCACGAGGTGCCCGCCTCCCCCGATCTGCACTTCTTCCTCTCCAAACCCGTCAGCATCCTCGATTTCGAGCAGGATGACACCATTCTGCAGCGCTTCGTGCAGCTCGACGATTCCGACGTGTGGAGCGCCGTGAAAATGTGGGCCACCAACCCCGACAAAGTACTCAGCTACATGTCGCGCAGCATCCTGGACCGTAAGCTGTTCAAGATCATCCTCCAAACCGACCCGTTCGACGACGACTTGGGCCTGGGCATTATCGAATTGATTGCCGAGAAGTTCGACCTCTCTCCCCAGGACGCCAGCCAGCTCATGCTTTCGGGCCGCATCAGCAACAATGCCTACGATGCCGACGGCAAAGACACGATTGACGTGCTGACCAAGGGCGGCCGGGTTATCAACGTGGCCGAAGCCTCCGACCTGCCCAATATCCGGGCTCTGGGCCAGCGCGTCGAGAAGCATTATATCTGCTACCCCAAGGAAATTGCGAGCTAGGACTATAAAAACGTCATTCCTCGACTTCGCTCGGAATGGCGTTCTACTTTTTCTAACTGATTCGCCAGCCACGCTTTGGCTTGCCTTATTTCCCCTGGCATTACCAACAAGGGATATTTCTCTACTTTTGCGCAATGGAATTTACGGTAGGCCAGATTGCGGAAGTGCTGCAGGGTGTCGTCGAGGGCGACGCCACGCCACGCATCGACCGATTGGCAAAAATCGAAGAAGCACAGGCCGGAGCCCTCTCCTTCCTGTCGAATCTGAAGTATGAGGCCCACCTCTACACAACCGGGGCCTCAGCCGTCATCGTGAGCAAGACGCTGGTCGTGAAGCACCCCGTAAGCGCGGCCCTTATTCGCGTCGACGACCCCTATTCCAGCTTTACCACGCTGCTCGAATTCTACCAGCAAGCCACCCGCACCGGCCGGCGCGGCGTAGAGGAGCCCGCTTTTATGGGCAGCAACTCCCACATTGGCGACAACCACTACCGCGGCGCTTTCTCCTATATCGGCCAGAACTGCCGGATCGGCCGCGACGTGGTCATTTTCCCGCAAGCCTACATCGGCGACCGGTGCGTTATCGGCGACGGCACCATTATCTATGCCGGGGCCAAAATTTACGCCGAAACTATCATTGGCGCGCGCTGCACCATCCATGCCGGGGCCGTTATCGGCTCCGACGGCTTCGGTTTCGCCCCCCAGCCCGACGGCTCCTACCGCACCATTCCCCAGATCGGCAACGTGGTGCTGGAAGATAACGTGAGCATCGGGGCCAACACCACCATCGACTGCGCCACGATGGGCTCGACCATTATCCGCGAAGGAGCCAAAATCGACAACCTCGTGCAGGTGGCCCACAACGTCGAAATCGGCCGCCACACGGTGGTAGCGGCCCAAACCGGCATTTCGGGCTCCACCAAAATCGGCGACTTCTGCGTGCTGGCGGGCCAGGCGGGTATTGCCGGTCATCTCACGCTGGCCAACCGCACCACCGTCACGGCCCAGTCGGGCGTGGGCAAGTCGATCAAGGCGGAAGGCATTCTGCTGCAAGGCTCGCCGGCCTTCAGCCTGCGCGACAGTCTGCGGGCCAATGCCGTTTTTCGCCACCTGCCGGAAATGGAGCGCCGCCTGGCCGAACTGGAGCGTGCCGCATCCATGCCGGAAAAGTCCTAGCTTTGCGCCTTGAAAAGCTGCTGGCATTTGGCTGTTAGCTAAAGCCCGCAGCTTTTTTGTTACCGCTGTTTCCCATTATCGACGTTTCCGCCCGTTAGCTAGCAGCTTCCCGCTTGCAGCTCACAGCCCCCCAATGAACGACAAGCAACACACCATTAAGGCCCCTGTGACCGTGAGCGGCATTGGCCTGCACACCGGCGTTTCGGCTACCATGACCTTCTGCCCCGCGCCGGTCAATCATGGCTACAAGTTTCAGCGCATCGATTTGCCCGGCCAGCCCGTTGTCGATGCCGACGTCGACAATGTGGTGGATTTGTCCCGTGGCACCACCATTGAGCAGAACGGCGCCCGCGTGAACACCGTGGAGCACACGCTGGCCGCGCTGGTGGGCTTGCAGCTCGATAACGTGATGATTCAGCTTGATGGTCCCGAGCCGCCCATTATGGATGGCTCGTCCTACGAATTCATCAAAGCTATTCAGGAAGTGGGCCTGCTGGAGCAGAATGCGTTGCGCAACTACTTCGAGATTCCCTCCGAAATACGCTACGTGGATCATGCCCGGGCCGTGGAAATTGCCGCCCTGCCCCTGAACGACTACCGCCTCACGGTGATGGTGGACTACAATTCGCCCGTGCTGGGCTCCCAGCACGCCTCCCTGACGGATATCACCCAGTTTACGGCCGAAATTTCTTCGTCGCGCACCTTTTGCTTTTTGCACGAGCTGGAAGCCCTCTATAAGTCCAACCTCATCAAGGGCGGCGATTTGAGCAATGCCATCGTGGTCGTGGACCGGGTGGTGAGCGACGAGGAGCTGACGGATCTGGCCACCATGCTGGGCAAGCCCAAAGTGGCCGTCAAGAAAGAAGGCATTCTCAACAATGTGGACCTGCGCTACAAGAACGAGCCCGCCCGCCACAAGCTGCTCGACCTGGTAGGTGATCTGGCCCTGGTGGGCCGGCCGCTGAAAGGCCAGATTCTGGCGGCCCGCCCCGGCCACGCGGCCAACGTGGCCTTCGCCAAGAAGATCAAGAAGAAGATGATGGAGGCCAACACCTCCCCCGTGCCGAGCTACGACCCTAGCCGGGAACCAGTGCTGGATATCAACCAGATCAGTCAGATTCTGCCCCACCGCTACCCGTTTCTGCTCATCGACAAGGTGATTCATCTTGATGCCAACACCGTGACGAGCATCAAGAACGTGACCATCAATGAGCCGTTTTTTCCCGGCCATTTCCCCGGCAACCCGGTAATGCCCGGCGTGCTCCAGATTGAGGCCATGGCCCAGACCGGCGGCATTCTGGTGCTCAATACCGTGCCCGATCCGGAGAACTACTGGACTTACTTTTTGGGCATCGAAAACTGTCGCTTCCGCAAGAAAGTTGTGCCCGGCGACACTATCATTTTCCGCTGCCACCTGTTGTCCCCCATCAAGCGCGGCATTGCCAAAATGAAAGGCCAGGCCTTCGTCAACGGCAAAATCGTGATGGAAGCGGAGATGAGCGCGGCCATTGTTCGCAAAGACGCTTAATATTCAGTTAGTAATTAATACGTAAGAATGCATACTTCTCTGACGAAAGGCAGCCCCCGCAACGTTGAGGAAATTCTGGAGTATTAATTCTTGATTACTAATTACCCAACGAATGAACCAGCCGCTCGCCTATATACACCCCGAAGCCAAAATCGCCCAGAACGTGGTAGTGGAGCCTTTCACCACCATCGACAAGGACGTGGAAATCGGGGAAGGCACCTGGATTGGCCCCAATGTGACCATCATGTCGGGAGCCCGCATTGGTAAAAACTGCAAGATTTTCCCTGGGGCCGTCATCGCTGCTATGCCGCAGGACCTCAAGTTTGCGGGGGAGCGCACCACCGTTTATATCGGCGACAACACCGTTATCCGGGAGTGCGTGACCGTGAACCGCGGCACCGTGGACCGGCTCAAGACCGTGGTGGGTGCCAATTGCCTGCTGATGGCCTACGTGCACGTGGCCCACGACTGCGTGATTGGCAACAACTGCGTGCTGGCCAACGGCGTGCAGCTGGCGGGCCATGTCGAAATCGGCGACCATGCCATTATCGGGGGCACCTCCGCCGTGCACCAGTTCGTGAAAGTGGGGCAGCACGCCATGATTTCGGGCGGCTCCCTGATTCGCAAAGACGTGCCGCCGTTCGTGAAGGCGGGCCGGGAGCCGCTGACGTACAGCGGTATCAACTCCATCGGTCTGCGCCGCCGGGGCTTCTCCGACCAGAAGATCAGTGAGATTCAGCAGCTTTACCGGTTGCTGTTCCTGAGTGGGCTCAACAACAACGATGCCCTGGATAAAATTGAGCTGGAGCTGTTGCCTTCCCCGGAGCGCGACGAGGTCGTAAATTTCGTGCGCAACTCGGGTCGGGGTATCATCAAGGGCTACTCCCGCAACGGCAACGGTGCGGATTGAGGCGACCAAGCTCGGGAAGCGCTTCCACCGCGAGTGGATCTTCCGGGGCCTGAACCACACTTTTCACCCCGGTACCGCCACGGCGGTGCTGGGCCCGAACGGCTCGGGCAAAAGCACGCTGCTCAACACCCTCTCCGGCCAGATTCTGCCCACGGAGGGTAGCTTGGTCTATTCTTTTCAGGGTCAGCCGGTAGCGGTAGAGGACGTGCCGCGCCGCTTGGCCTATTGTGCTCCTTACCTGGAGCTGATTGAGGAGCTGACGCTGAGTGAGCTATTGCACTTTCACACCCGCTTCAAGCCGCTACGTCCTGGCATCACTCCAGCCCAGCTGATTGAGCGGATGTACCTGGAGAAGTCACGCCACAAGCTGGTACGCGACTTTTCGTCCGGCATGAAGCAACGACTCAAGCTGGGCCTGGCGCTGTACGCCGATTCGCCCCTGCTGCTGCTCGACGAGCCTACCACAAACCTCGACCGTGCTGGCGTTGCCTGGTACCAGGAGCACGTGCAGGCTACCGTGGCCGGCCGGTTGGTCATCGTCAGCTCCAATGTGCCGGAAGAGTACGCCTTCTGCCAGCACCAGATCAGCGTCACTGATTTCGGTGCCCAGGCTGCCCGCTAAGGGTGTGTGTGAGACGTTTCGGGGTGTTTGCGTGACGGTAGCAGACAATTGGCCTTCCCGCAACTATCAGGGTCAGGCAGCGGTAGAAGTGCTGCCGTTTCCGGGCCCGGAACTTCCATTTGCGCTGATGCAGCACGGGCTGTATGTGCTACTAAGATTTTTTTGAGGCCGGCGGGCAACTTATTTTCTGCCTCAGCAATTAACCCCAAGCGGGTTCCCGCGTATCTTTGCAGCCGAAACCCGCGCGTTTGCCTCTTTCATTTTTTCACTTTTACCGCCCTCGCAAGGCTATGAAACAATACGACGACCTCGACGATGACGACCTGCTCGGTGATGATGACGAGCTGGATACATTCGCCAAAACGGGCGGCAGCAAAACCCGCGGCAACGACGAAGACCGCCTCAGTGCCAAGTATGCCGACTACCTGATGTGGCGCGATACAGGCTCCTCCCACGATGAGGCCCTGGACCTGGCCAGCATGACGGAGGATGAATATACTACCGCCGAAGCGGCCGAAGACCCTGATGGCAGCGGCTTTGCCAGCCTCGACGACGATGACGACTTCGCCGACGACGATGACGACGACTCCTATGGCAGCAGCCGAGGCAGCCGAAGCTCCCGCTATTCTGAAGACGACTACTAAACGCGTTTACACGCCTTAATCACACCCACAAAAAAGCCCCGCTGGTATTTCCGGCGGGGCTTTTTTGTGGGTGTGATTAAGGCGTGTAGCTTCAAGATTTATTGCCGCCGAATACCCGGCGCAACAACTCAGTGGTGCGCGCTACCGGGTTTTCCCGGATGTTTACTTCTTCCTGCGCAATAAGCGTGAACAGACCGCCAATGGCTTTGTCGGTGGCATATTGGGTCAAATCGGTGTTCACCGGCTTCACCATCGGAATCATGTTGTAGCGCGTAGTAAGGTCGGAGTAGTAGCGCGTGGCGTTTACCTTCTCTAACGACTGCCGAATGATGGGCTGGAAGGCCGAGGTGAGTTGGGTAGTGGTAGTACGCTTGAGGTAGGTGGTAGCGGCGTCCTTTTCCCCCGTCAGAATGCCCCAGACGTCTTTAAACGTCAGGCTCTTGATGGCTGACAGGAAAATGGGCTTGGCGCTGCGGGCCGCGTCTTCAGCCCCCCGGTTCAGGGAAAGCTCAAACTTATCGACTTGGGCCCCGAGGCCGATAGCGCGCAGGGAAGTGGCCACGCGCTGGGCATCCGGCGGAAACGGAATCCGAATCAGCCGGTTCAGATAGAAGCCATCCTGTTTGGAGGCTTGGTCCGAGCCTTTCGTAATTCCTTGGCTCAATGCTTCCTTCAGACCCATGGCGGCCTCGTTCTGACTAACGGCTCCGGTTGTTCTGCCGGTCGGTATGGTACCAACTCCGGTGGAGGAGCCAGGCCGGGATTTTAAAATATCCTCCAGCTTGGGAAGGCGAAATTGCGCGGAAGCCGTGAAGCTGACGGCCGTAAGAGCCAGGGTCAACAAAAGAGAATGAGTCTTTTTCATAGAGGTGGAGGAGCAAGAAACCCGGCCAACCCGGCCGACAGTAGCGGCAAGGCACAAACCAGACCAAATTGTTCCGGGCGGGCTTTTTCCCTTTCAGGCACGAAAAAGCCCGCCGGCGGGATGCACCAAGCGGGCTTTTGCAAAATCAGGTGGTTCTTTTACTTGCCGAACGCGCGCTTCAGCGCAGCTGAGCCCCGAGCCGCCGCATTGAGCCGGATACGACCTTCTTCCTCGGCCATGAGTGTGAAGATACCATCCGAGGTTTTCTGGGTGGCATAAGTCGTCAGGTCCGTGTTGATGGCCGTCATCATCGGAATCTTGTTGTAGCGGGCCACCATTTCGCCGTAGAGCTTGGTGGCCCCGGTTTGCTCCAGCGACTGTTGCACGATGGGTTTTAGGGCTGCTACCAACTGGGCTTCGGTGTTGGTGTGCAGATAGAGCGTGGCCGCGTCGGGCTCCCGGGTTGTCACCAGGGCCATAGCGTCGGCGAAGCTCAGATTCTGGATAGCCGTCAGAAATATAGGTTTGGCCTGCAGGGCGGCGGCTTCGGCACCACGGTTCAGAGCGACTTCAAACCGGTCGACCAACGCCCCCAGGCGCAAGCCCCGCAGCGTAGTAGAGACCAGCTCGGCCTCGGGCGGAAACGGGATACGAATGTCGGCGTTGGCATTGAAGCCATCGGCCGAGCCAGCCACCTCGGTAGCGCGGGTGATGCTCTGCGTGAGGGCCTCGCGCAGACCGGTGGTGGCCTCGGGCAGCGTGAGCGGCACGGGAGCCACCACCACAGGCGCAGTTACTTTGGTGGTGGCCTTCACCGTGGTTTTAACCGGCGCTTTGGTTGTTTTTTTGGTCGTGGTTTTCGCTTTGGTAGTGGTAGTTTTGGGCTTGGGTTTGGTTTGAGCCCAAACCACCTGCGAACCTGCCAGACTTACAACCAACGCGGCGACGAGAATACGAAAACGAAGCATAGAGTAGAAAAAGCGAAAAACCTGTCGCCCATAGTGAGCGTCTTATTCGCATTGGCCCCAAATTGCACCAAATTCCCTCTCCTTCCTAACTCCCGGTCCATGTCCCACACTCCAGACGCAGAAATTATCACCATTGGCGACGAGCTCCTGTACGGTCAGGTCGTGGATACCAACTCCGCATTCATGGGCCAGGAGTTGGGCAAGCTCGGCGTGCGGGTACGGCAGATAACCAGCGTTTCCGACCGGGCCGACGAAATCGTGCAGGCCCTGGACGCGGCCCGGCAGCGCGCCCAGGTGGTGCTGATTACCGGCGGCCTGGGCCCGACCAAAGACGACCTTACCAAGAACATTCTGACCGACTACTTCCACACGGAGCTGGTGCTGCACGAAGCTTCTCTGCGCGACGTGGAAGCCATATTTGCCCGCTTCAACCGGCCCATGATGGAAGTGAATCGCCAGCAGGCCTTTCTGCCGGCCACCTGCACGCCGGTGCGCAATGCCGTAGGCACTGCCCCCGGCATGTGGTTCGAAGACCAGGGCGTGGTATTCGTGTCGATGCCTGGCGTGCCCTTCGAGATGAAGCGCATGATGACCGATACGGTGCTACCCCGCCTGAAGCGCCATTTCCAGACGCCACCCATCGAGCATATCGTGGTGCAGACGGTAGGCCTGGGCGAGTCGTTTCTGGCTGATAAAATAGCGGCCTGGGAAGATGCGCTACCAGCCCACATGAAGCTGGCCTATCTGCCGTATCTGGGTGGTGTGCGCCTGCGCCTCACCGGCTCCGATGATGGCCGGCCCGACCTGCGCGGCCGCATGGAAGCCCTGCTACCCGAGCTCCGAGCGCTGCTCGGCGACTATATTTTTGCGGAAGGAGAAGTACCGCTCGAAGCCGCCGTGGGCCAGCTTTTGCGGGAGCATGGCCTCACTCTCGGGACGGCCGAGAGCTGCACCGGCGGCTACATTGCCCACCGGCTGACCAGCGTGGCGGGTAGCTCGGGCTACTTTTTGGGCAGCATTATTTCCTATCATAACGACATCAAGATCAAAGAGCTAGGTGTATCGCCTGAATCTATTGCTACACATGGAGCGGTGAGTGAGGAAGTGGTGCGCCAGATGGCCGAAGGAGCCCGCCAGCGCCTGGGCGTGGATGTTGCCGTTGCTACCAGCGGCATAGCCGGCCCCGACGGCGGCAGCGAGGAAAAACCCGTCGGTACATTCTGGCTGGCCTATGCCGATGCGCACCAGACCATAGCCCGCAAAATCACTTTTAACCGGGGCCGCCAGCTCAACATCGAGTACGCTACTACCAGCGTACTGAACCTGCTACGCCAGAGCTTGCCTAAGCTGTAGAGACAGGCTCGTTCATAGCCCACCGCAGTCTTTTTTCGCCCACCGCTTTATCCGGCTCCTGGTATCTGGCCCTGCTGCCGCGTTCGGCTTAGTGGTTTCTGTTACCTTTGAGGCCTCAATCTCCCACCCAACAACCCCCAACAACCCAATACCGCATGGCACGAGTGGAAATGGTGATGCCCAAAATGGGCGAAAGCATTATGGAAGGCACCGTCCTGAAATGGCTCAAGCAAGTCGGCGACGCCATTGAGCAGGACGAATCGGTGCTGGAAGTGGCAACGGACAAAGTTGATACCGAAGTGCCCGCCATTTATGCTGGGGTATTGCAGGAAATTCTGGTGCAGGAAGGCCAAGTGGTAGCTGTGGGCTCTCCCATTGCTGTTATCGAAACCGAGGCGGCTAGCGCTGGTGCGCCCGCTCCGACGGCCGCCCCGGCCGCTCCCCAGCAAACGCCCGCGCCTTCGTTGAATGGGGCTGAAACAAGCGTACCCTACCTGCCCGAGCTGCACGACCCACAGGCCACGGCCGTGGCCCAGCCCGGCCGCTTCTACTCGCCGCTGGTTCTCAATATTGCCCGCCAGGAAGGAATTTCGATGGGTGATCTGGAGTATCTGCCCGGCACCGGCAAAGAAGGCCGCGTAACCAAGCAGGATATTCTGGCCTACGTGGAAGGCGGCAAAAAGCCCCTGACGCAGGCTGCCCCAGCCACCGTTGCGGCCGCCCCTCAGCCCGCTCCCGCTGCCCCGGCCGTAGCAGCCCCAATACCAGCCGCCGCACCCGCCGCACCCGCCGCGCAACCGGCTGCCACGCCCGCCAGCAAGCCAGCGCCATCCGTGAGCGGCAACAACGAGCTGGTTGAAATGGACCGCATGCGCAAGATGATTGCCCAGCGCATGGTAGACTCAGTTCGTATCTCGCCCCACGTTACTTCTTTCGTGGAAGCCGACGTGACCGAAATCGTCAACTGGCGCAACAAGCACAAGGATGCCTACAAGAAGCGCGAGGGCGAAAATCTGACCTTCACGCCCATCTTCATTCAGGCCGTGGCCCGCGCCATTCAGGACTTTCCGAACATCAACGTATCGGTCGATGGTGACTACATCATCAAGAAGCGCGACATCAACATTGGGGTAGCCGTAGCGTTGCCCTCCGGCAACCTTATCGTACCCGTGATTCACAATGCCGACCAGCTTAACCTCAATGGTCTGAGCAAGCGGATGAACGACCTGGCTACGCGGGCCCGGGCCAACAAGCTTAAGCCGGAAGACCTGGAAGGCGGCACCTACACGCTGAGCAACGTGGGCTCATTCGGCAACGTGATGGGCACGCCCATCATCATGCAGCCCCAGGTCGCCATCATGGCCGTGGGCGCTATCAAGAAGAAGCCAGCCGTCATCGAAACACCACAGGGCGACCTGATCGGCATTCGGCACTTTATGTTCCTCTCGCATAGCTACGACCACCGCGTGGTCGATGGCTCATTGGGCGGTATGTTCGTGCGCAAAGTGGCCGACTACCTGGAGCAGTTCGACCCGAACACAGCTATCTAAGCAGCGCGGGCTACCCCTACCTTTACCGGAACAAGCCCATCAGATTGATGGGCTTTTCTTTTTGATTTTCAGAATTTTATGAAGAACGCTGCTTTCCTCGTTGCCCTCGTGGTATCCCTGGGCCTCATCCTCTACCTCTACCAACAGACTACCCGGTTGGAAGAAGCGCTGCAAATGTCGGAGAAGCGCTTCGCCGACTGTGAGCAGGTCACATTTCAGCTCCAAATGAAGGCCAATGGCAGTGCGCCACGCGGCGCGGCCTCCGATAGGGAGTCCAGAAAATAACCAGTGAACTAACCGAGGCTTCCTATTTTCTGCCCCAGCTGGCAACTACCGAAAAGACCCGCTATAGTCCGTAGCGGGTCTTTTTGGTGAGGCAAAATGAAGAGTATAGCTACGCCTTCGTGCCCAGCAGCAGCAGCATAAAGGCGAACTGCCGGGCCACGTCGTTGATGGACTTGAAGCGGCCCGAGGCGCCGCCGTGCCCGGCGGACATGTCGGTATGCAGCAGCAGCAGGTTGTGGTCGGTCTTCACGGTGCGCAGCTTGGCCACCCACTTGGCGGGCTCGAAGTACTGCACCTGCGAGTCGTGCAGGCCGGTCGTGACGAGCATGTTGGGGTAGGCCTGAGGGCGCACCTGGTCGTAGGGCGAGTAGGAGAGCATGTACTCGTAATACTCCTGCTGGCCGGGGTTGCCCCATTCGTCATACTCGCCGGTCGTGAGCGGGATGCTGGCGTCCATCATCGTCGTCACCACATCCACGAACGGCACCGCGGCCACCACGCCCCGGTAGTACTCGGGGTGCAGATTGACGACGGCCCCCATGAGCAGCCCGCCCGCCGAGCCGCCCAAGGCAAAGAGCTTTTGCGCGGAGGTGTAGTGCTGGTCAAGCAGAAATTTGGCGCAGTCGGTGAAGTCGGTGAAGGTGTTCATCTTCTTGAGCTTCTTGCCGTCTTCGTACCACTGCCGGCCCATTTCCTGCCCGCCCCGGATGTGGCAGATTACGTAGGCAAAGCCGCGGTCGAGCAAGCTCAGACGGGCCGAGCTGAAGGTGGCATCCATAGACAAGCCATAGGAGCCGTAGGCGTACTGCAGCAGCGGAGCGGTGCCATCCTTCTTGAAACCCTTTTTATAGACGATGGACATCGGAATCTTAGTGCCATCGGCGGCAGTAGCCTGCACGCGCTCCGTCACGTAGTCTTCCTTCCGAAAGCTGCCCAGCACGGTCTGCTCCTTCAGCAGCTGCTTGGTGCGGGCGGCCATGCCGTAGTCGTAGGTGGAAGCGGGCGTGGTGAGCGACGTGTAGCCGTAGCGCAGCACGGGCGTATCGAACTCGGGGTTGATGCCGATGCTGGCCGTATAGGTTGGCTCGCCGAAGTTGAGGTAGTGCTCCTGCTTGTCTTGCCAGTGGATGACGCGGAGCTGCAACAGCCCTTCCTGCCGCTCGCCCAGCACGAGGTAGTCTTTGAAGAACTCCATCTGCTCCAGAAATACCGTGGGCCGGTGCGCTATTACCTCCTGCCACGCCGTTTTGGCCGTCTGGGTCACGGGCGTTTTGAGCAGGCGGAAGTTGGGAGCCCCGGCGTTGGAGCGCACATAGAAGTCGGAGCCAAAATGCTCGATGTCGTAGAGGTGGTCGGCTTCGCGGGGCAGAAACACGGTGAAGGCCGCCAGCGGGTTGGCCGCCGCCAGAAACCGGGTTTCCGACGACATGGTGCTACTCACGCTCAGGAAGATGTACTGACGGGACTTGGAACGACTTACACCGGTATAAAACGTGTTGTCCTCTTCCTCATACACCAGCACATCCTGCTCGGGGTCGGTGCCGATGGTATGCCGATACACTCGGTAAGGCAGCAGCGTGGCGGGGTCTTTTGTGGTGTAGAATACCGTTTTGTTGTCGGCAGCCCACACGGCGTCGCCGCTGGCGTTGGCAATCTTTTCGGGATAAAGCTCACCGGTTTTCAGGTTGCGGAAGCGGAGCGTGTAGAGACGGCGGCTTACGGTATCGACGGCGTAGGCCAGTGTCTGGTTGTCGTCGCTCACCTCGTAGCCGCCAATCTGAAAATAGGTTTCACCCTTGCCCATCTCATTGCCGTTGAGCAGCACTTCCTCCGGAGCCGTCAGGTGGCCTTGCTTGCGGCAATAAATCGGGTATTCGCCGCCCTGTTCGTAGCGGGTGTAGTAGTAATAGCCATTGTCGCGGTAGGGCACTGACTCGTCCTGCTCCTTGATGCGGCCCTTTATTTCCTGAAACAACGTGGCCTGCAAGTCTTTCACAGAAGCCAGCTGCTGCTCAGAGTACGCATTTTCGGCGTTCAGGTAGCTGAGCACTTCCGGGTTTTCGCGCTCATTGAGCCAGTAGTAGTTATCGGTGCGCGTGCCGAAAGGCGACACCAGCAGCCTGGGCTTGCTGGCCGCCACGGGGGGCTTGGTCATAGTCGGTTGGGGTGTGGAGGTAGAAGGGTGTGCTTCGGCAATTCCCAGTGCAACAAAACAGCGGCCCGCCAGCCAGGGTTTCAGGTGGTGCATACCAGCAGGCCCTGAGGATGTAGATACACTACTATACCAGTAAAAACATCTGCCGGCGAACCGAAATAGTCGGTGTTCTTCAGAAAGAAAAAGACCGTCCTTGGGCCGGACGGTCTTTTCTACTGTTGGCGTTGTGGCTACAGCGCGGCCAAGCTCTGCTCCAGCGCAAGAATTTTCGCTTCGGCGTCGGTCTGTTTCTGCCGCTCCCGCTCCAGCACATCGACTTTAGCGTTCTGTACAAACTTCTCGTTGCTGAGCTTTTTCACCACTGTGTCGCGGAAGCCCCGGGTATATTCCAGCTCCTTTTCGAGGCGTACTTTCTCGGCACCCAGGTCAATCTGACCTTCCAGCGGCACAAAAAACTCCACCCCACCGGCTATAAAGCCAACCGAGGCGGCCGGAGCTTCCGGCACGAAGCTGATTTCCGACAAGGCGGACAGCTTCCGAATGATGCCGTCATAGTCCTGCAGCAATTCCTTGTCGTCGGTTTTGGCCGCCAGCGTCAGGGGCTTGTTAGGCCCCAGGCCTTTCTGGTTACGAATATTGCGCACCCCGGCCACAATATCCAGGGCCTTCTCCATGCGGGCGAGCAGGTCGGCGCTGCCGGCTACGGGAGCCAGCTTGGGCCAAGACGTCACGCACACGTACTCTTTCGGGCCACGCTCTTTCAGCTCATGCCATATCTCTTCGGTGATGAAGGGCATGAACGGGTGCAGCAGCTTGAGCAGCGTTTCGAGGTAGCCGATGGTGTGCTTCAGCGTTTCGGCATCGATGGGCTGCTGATACACGGGCTTCACCATTTCGAGGTACACCGAGCAGAAATCGTCCCACACCAGCTTGTACACCGTCATCAGCGCGTCGCTCATCCGGAACTTGGCGAAGTGCTCATCCAGCTCGACTACCGTCGCCTGAAGCTTGGCCCCAAACCACTCCACGGCTTTGGCCGAGGCAAACGGCAGGGCAGCATCCACTTCCCAGCCCTGCGTCAGACGGAAGGCGTTCCAGAGCTTGTTGGTGAAGTTGCGGCCCTGCTCCACCAGCTTGATGTCGAAGAGCAGGTCGTTGCCGGCCGGCGACGAAAACAGCATGCCCGTACGCACGCCATCGGCCCCATACTGCGCAATCAGGTCGAGCGGATCGGGCGAGTTGCCGAGCTGCTTGCTCATCTTGCGGCCCTGGTCGTCGCGCACGATACCCGTGAGATACACGTTGCGGAAGGGCACTTCCTTGCGATATTCCAGGCCGGCCATAATCATGCGGGCCACCCAGAAAAACAGGATTTCGGGAGCCGTTACGAGGTCGTTGGTCGGGTAGAAATAGTTGATATCGGCATTGTCGGGGTCCTTGAAGCCATCGAACACCGAAATAGGCCACAGCCACGACGAAAACCAGGTATCGAGCACATCTTCGTCCTGGCGCAGGTCGGTGAGTTGCAGCTCGGCATTGCCGCTTTGCGCGCGGGCCTGCAGCAGCGCCTGTTCCTCGTCCAGGGCCACCACGAACGAGCCATCGGGCAGGTAGTAGGCCGGAATGCGCTGGCCCCACCATAGCTGGCGCGAAATGCACCAGTCGCGCACGTTCTCCATCCACACCCGGTACATGTTCTTGAACTTGGGCGGGTGCAGCTTTATTTCGTCGTTTTCGACCACCTCCAGGGCCTTTTTGGCCATGTGGTCCATCTTGCAGAACCACTGCAGGCTCAGCTTGGGCTCAATCACCGCGCCGGTCCGCTCCGAGGTTTGCAGAATACTGTTGTAGTCCTCGATTTTATCGAGCAGCCCGGCTTCCTGCAAATCCTTGGCAATCTGCTTGCGCACGGCAAAGCGGTCCTGCCCCACGTAGAGCCGGGCGTTGTCGTTGAGCGTGCCGTCGTCGTTGAGTATGTCGATAACGGGCAGGTTGTGCTTCAGCCCCAGCTCGTAGTCGTTCAAATCGTGGGCTGGTGTCACCTTCAGGCCGCCCGTCCCGAAGTCCATCGTCACGTACTCATCCGTGATAATCGGGATTTCGCGGCCCAATAGCGGAATGCGCACGTTCTGCCCGTGCAGGTGCCGGTACCGCTCATCGTTCGGGTTCACGGCCACGGCTACGTCGGCCATAATTGTTTCGGGCCGCGAGGTAGCAATGGTAATAAACTGGTCCTCCTGCCCTACCACGGCATAACGCAGGTAGTACATCTTGGCCAGGGTGTCCTTAGCAATGACTTCCTCATCGGAAATAGCGGTGCGGCCCTGCGGGTCCCAGTTCACCATGCGCACCCCCCGGTAGATCTGGCCTTTCTGGTACAAGTCCACGAACACGCGCAGCACGGCCTGGGTAAGCTCGGGCTCCATCGTGAAGCGCGTCCGGTCCCAGTCGCAGGAAGCACCCAGCTTCTTGAGCTGCTCCAGAATAATACCGCCATATTTCTCCTTCCAGCTCCAGGCATGGGCCAAAAACTGCTCCCGCGTCAGGTCGCGCTTCTCGATGCCCTGCTCCTTGAGCAAAGCAACTACCTTTGCTTCGGTGGCAATGGAGGCGTGGTCGGTGCCGGGCACCCAGCAGGCTTCCTTGCCCTGCATGCGGGCCCGGCGCACCAGCACATCCTGAATCGTATTGTTGAGCATGTGGCCCATATGCAGCACGCCCGTCACGTTGGGCGGCGGAATTACGACCGAGTAGGCGGGCTTGCGCGGGTTGGGCTTGGCTTTGAAAAAGCCCTGCTCCTGCCAGCGCTGATACCATTTGGCTTCGACGTCGGCAGGCGTATAGGTTTTGGCGATGGACATCGTCAAGGGGAAAAGGCGGTTCGGAATAGGGGCAAAAGTAGGAAATTCAAGTTGGGAGGTGAAATTCCCATCGTATATAGTCGGTCGGCGGGCTAAGGTGTTGGCCGGCATTAATATGGTTTTAATCCGTTATGTATATGATTCAAGTTACCTTTGGGGGCGACAAAAAAACCAGGTGAAGGTTTAATCAGATTTTGTTAACTTCTGATAATTTCCCCACTGCCTTCATTGTTTCTATGGCCAAGCTCTTCTCTTTCCTGCACTCCAGGAAGCCAGCGCCAGCGCCAGCTCCTACTGCTCCCCCAACTATCTCTTCCTCAACCGCTACCGTCCGCATTGGCCTGGGTCAGCTGCTGGTCGAGGGCGGGGAGCCGCACCGCAACCTGGAGCGGGCCGCCCAGATGATTGCTGACGCCGCCCATCAAGGCTGCGACCTGATTCTGCTGCCCGAAACCCTGGATTTTGGCTGGACCCACCCCAGCGCCCTGGACGAAGCCCAACCCATTCCCGGCGTCTTCAGCGACCTGCTCTGCCAGGAAGCGCTGCGCAACAACATCATGGTGTGCGCCGGCCTCACCGAGCGCCTCAACGGCCGCACCTACAACGCCGCCATCCTGATCAGCGCCCAGGGCGAAATCCTGACGAAGTACCATAAAATCAACCTGCTTACCGTCGAGCAGCCGTTTTACGCGGTGGGGCAAACGCTGAATGTGGTAGATACGCCGCTGGGTAAAATCGGAGTCAACGTGTGCGCCGACAACTACATCGACGGCCTGTCTATTGGCCACACGCTGGCCCGCATGGGAGCCGAGTTCATCATTGCTCCCGCTTCCTGGACCGTCGATTACTCTATTACGGAAGAAAACGACCCGTATAAGGAGAAATGGATTCGGCCCTTTTCCATTCTGGCCCGGCTCTACAATGTGGCCGTTCTTAGCACTACATCGGTAGGCTACATCGTGGGGGGGCCGTATGAGGGCAAGAAAAGCATCGGCTGCTCCCTGGCCGTCGACGCCTCGGGCGTACGGGCACAGGGGAGTTTCAACGAATTCGCGAGTCAGCTCATCGTGACCGACATTCCACGGCCCGTGCGGCCAGAGCAGGGCACGGCTATCAGCGACATGCTGCGCCGCAAAGGCTACCGTTTCGACGAGCTGCCAGCTTAAGCCGGTCTTTTTTCGTTTCTATCCGTTTCCCACCCAACGCTGTCCTATTGCCTCCACTCTACTCTTTCGTATGACTGACAGCTCCCAACGCTGCACCCGCTGTATTATGGACACTACTGTACCCGGCATCCGCTTCGATGACCAGGGAGAGTGTAATTTTTGCTTACTGCACGACAAAATGGACCGCGCGTTTCCCTTGGGCGACGCTGGGCGGGAGAAAGTGCAGGAAATAGCTGCCGACATCAAGCGCGTGGGCCGGGGCCGGAAGTATGACTGCGTGCTGGGCGTAAGCGGCGGCCGCGACAGCTCGTTTACGCTCTGGTATTGCGTCACGCAGCTGGGGCTGCGCCCGCTGGCGGTGCATTTCAACGACGGCTTCGGCAACCCCGTGGCGGGGGAGAACATGCTGAAGGCCTGCCGGAAGCTGGGCGTCGAAATGCGCACCATCACCTCCGACTGGCGCGAATCCAAAGATTTGAAGATTGCCTTCCTCAAAGCTTCTACGCCCGATATGGAAGAAGGCACCGATGTGGGCATCGCCACGGCCCTCTATGGCGTGGCGGCCAAAGAAGGCGTGCAGCGCATTATCATCGGGCAGTCGTTTCGTACCGAAGGCATCGCGCCACTTTCGTGGAACTACCTCGACGGCAAATACCTCAAAGCCGTGCACAGCCGCTTCGGCTCGGTGCCGCTGCGGCCCTGGTCGCCGGCTGACCCGGGCTTCAATCTGGGCATCAAGGAAATGTTCTACTACGCTTTCGTGCGGCGCATCAAAACCGTGACCCTGCTCTACCACGTCGATTACGTCCGGAGTGAGGTAGACGAGCTGCTGGCCCGGGAGCTGGAGTGGCAGAACCCCGGGGCGCACTACTTCGACGACCTCTACCAAAGCGTTATCTATTACCTGAACCGGACCAAATTCAACATCGACCGGCGTCTGTTCAATTATTCCGCGCTGGTTCGCTCGGGGCAGATGAGCCGCGAAACTGCCCTGAGCCGCACAACCAAAATCAACTCCATCGAAGACCCGCGGGTGATTGAGCTGTGCATCAAGCGCTTGGGTCTCACACGGCCGGAATTCGACCAGATCGTGGCGACTCCGCCCCGCACTTTCCACGACTATCCCAACAACTACCGCCTCATTCGCCGCCTGCGCTGGCCGATCCGGACGCTGAGCCGCATGAACCTGATTCCGGAGTCAGCCTACGACAAGTACTTCAACTGCGGCACGTAACCACACATCATGCTACGCATCGAGCAGCAACGAAGCACTCCACGGACGGCGCGGTTCATTCATCTTCTGCAACTCATTTGACACGGTTGAAGCAGAAAGCCCTTTTTCGTCGCGACGAAAAAGGGCTTTCTGGCTACAGGCTACTGGCCGCTGCACGGAAGACAAATTACGACCTACCTCGCACTAGCACAGATGCTTATGCACCAGCATGCAGCCACTCTTTCTTAGTCAGCAGCTTATCCTGACTTTCGCGGTAGTCGGGGTCGTCGACGCAGCAGTCGACAGGACAAACGGCGGCGCACTGAGGTTCTTCGTGGAAGCCCACGCACTCGGTGCACTTATCTGAGACGATGTAATAATACTCATCCGAAACGGGCGTCTGGGGCGCTGTGCCGGCTACCACTGCGCCGCCATCTACTTGCACCTGTTTCAGCGTGGTGCCGTCGGCCCAGCGCCATTGGGCGCCGCCTTCGTAAATAGCAGTGTTGGGGCATTCTGGTTCGCAGGCACCACAGTTGATGCACTCGTCGGTTATCATGATGGCCATAGCCGTGGTCCTCTGGGTTGGGTGATGCCGTTACTGGCTGTCTGTACTGTACGCAGAAACCGCGTGGGGAGTAAGCCGTACCGACACTGCAAAAGTAGAAACTAACCCGTACTCTTGCGAGTTTTTTAGTTATTCCCTCGCCCGGCCCGGTTTTGCTTCGGCCAGCCCGCCCCGATTCGCTTTTTCTTTGCCTTCCTTCTATGAATCATTCCGACCGCCTGGCCGCGTTTGTGGCCTTGGGCCAGCGCCTGCGCCACCTTTCTGCCGATGAGTTGACCACCCTGGCTTCCCGGGCCCGCAACACCAACAACTGGTTCGACGAGCCCAACGTCACGGCTGCCGTGCGGGGCGTGGCCCAGCTGCTGGCCGAAGACACGCTGCGCACCTGGGCGGGCCGCTACGCCCCCGAGCCCGCCCAGCCCCGGCGCGTAGGCGTGGTGATGGCCGGCAATATCCCGCTCGTAGGCTTCCACGATCTGCTGTGCGTGCTGCTCAGTGGCCACCACCTACTCGCCAAGCCCAGCGCCGACGACAAAGTGCTCATGACCTGGATTGCGCAGGAGCTGACCACGCTGGAGCCGCGCTTTGCCGAGCGTATTGCCTTCGTGGAGCGCCTGAACGAGGCCGACGCCTTCATTGCTACCGGCTCCAATAATACGGCCCGCTACTTCGAATACTACTTCGGCAAGAAGCCAAACCTGATCCGACGCAGCCGCACCAGCCTGGCAATTCTGACGGGCGAGGAAACGCCCGACACGCTGGCCGCTCTAGGTCGCGACATCTTTCAGTACTACGGGCTGGGCTGCCGCAATGTGTCGAAGCTCTACGTGCCCGCCGGCTATTCCTTTACGCCCCTGCTCGATGCGCTGGAGCCCTGGCACACGGTGCTGCAGCACAACCGCTACCAGAACAACTATGACTACAACAAAAGCCTGCTGCTGGTAAACCGCGTGCCACACTTCGACAATGGCTTCCTGCTCGTCACGGAAGGCGGAGCCCTGGTTTCGGCCATTTCGGTACTACACTACGGCACCTACAGCAGCGAGGTCGACCTTATGGACCAGCTAACGGACGTAGCCGAGCAGATCCAATGCATCGTTTCCGACGAGGGACGCTACGCGGGCAGCTTTGCCTTCGGGCAGGCCCAGTCGCCCAAGGTTACCGACTACGCGGATGGCACTGATACTATGGCATTTATGGCGGAAATAGGCTGATTGAAACAGCCGGTAGAACTATAGCAACAACTTGCGTTTTTTTCGTTGATTTTAATTGCATTATTCAAACCATTTCACCAAGTTGAGAGAGTACTTCTCACTCCCCGACCTATATGCACGCGCTTGTACAATCTCCGGAAATCGTAGCCAAGGAAATAATTGGCAGCCTACGCTTCTCTGCCCACGACGTTCTTTCCCTTCCTGCGCAGCAACAGTGGCGGCGCTACGAAGCCGAACGGGCCACTACGCTGGGCAACGGCTACCACAGCAAGGTTGATATTTATTTTCAAACCGCTGATGGTGAGACGAAACGGGTATACACAACGGTGTGGGCCTGCGATGCTGAATACCTGACGCTTAAATCCGGGGCTTCGCTGCCATTGCGCGCCGTAGTAGGCTTTGATTTCTACTAACCGCAGATCATATACCAACTCCAGCGAATATTCACTGCTGCAACAGTTTTCGCTAATAGCACAAAATAAAGCCCCAACCTATACAGGCCGGGGCTTTATTTTGCGAAGTTAATTCACTTTACCAGTAAGGCATACTTGAATTATTCTGCTAATACACTACTCTCTAAATACGGTCGAGCGTCTTCATGATCAAGTCGTTCACGGTGGCTTCGGCATTGGTGGCGAATTCGCCGGTGGCGCGGTTGGCCACAATAGCGTTGAGCGACACTACCTCGTGGCCGAGCATACGGCCCAAAGCATAATAGCCGGCGGTTTCCATTTCAAAGTTGGTGAGGCGGAACTCCCCTTCGGCGCTTTGATGGCGGAAATTCTGAAAGCGGCTGATCAGGTCGGACTGGCGTAGGTCGAGGCGCAGCACGCGGCCCTGCGGCCCATAGAAGCCCGGGCAGGTAAGCGTATTGCCTACCACCATGCCCTGGCCCAGCTGCTCGCGCAGCAAATCGGTGCCGCGCACGCAGTACGGGCGGTAGCTCAGGTCGAGGCTGTGCTGAATGCCCGTGGCAACTTCAATTTCCAGCCCGGTTTCGACGAGCGGATAAAATTGCATCAGCGAGTCGAGGCCCACGGCATGCTCGGTTACCAGGTGCGAGCCAACCGGAATATCGGCCTGCAAGGCACCACTAGTGCCCACGCGCACGATGCGCAGGGTGATGCGCTCTTCCAGGGGGCGCGCCTCCCGGGTGATGAAGTCAATATTGACCAGCGCATCCAGCTCATTGAGCAGAATATCGATGTTGTCGGTGCCCATACCGGTGGAAATTACGGTCAGGCGCTTGCCTTTGTAGTAGCCAACGTGGGTAACAAATTCGCGCTTATGAATCTGGGTTTCGATGGAATCGAAGTGCTGGCTGATCAACGGCACGCGCTCCGGGTCGCCGACGGTGATGATGGTCTCGGAGATATGGTCGGGCAGCAGGTTGAGATGATATACGCTGCCGTCGCGGTTGATGATCAGCTCCGACTCGGGAATAGGCATGGGAAAAAAATTAGGGTGGGAGAATTTGAACGCTAGCCCGGCTCGTCCTCCGGGGTGGAATGCGGGGCGCTGCTTATAACGAAAGAAGCCGGAAACTAGCTAGCAAGCTTCCGGCCTTTTCACTGCGATGCGCCGCAGCATGAATTTTAGGGGGAATTACGCGCTTGGTGGTCGGTACGACAGCAGGCCCTGCTCGGGATTGTAATGGTTGCTGAGCTTAGGATACGTGCCGGTACCATCATACGCCCGTTTTTCCGGGTGTTCGTGGCAGACCGGAGAACAGGCTCCGGCGAGCTGGTGGCTACAGGATTCGCACAGGGCCACGTGGGCATTGCAGTGCGGGTTGGCGCAGTTAATCATGCGGTCGGAAGGCGTGCTGCAGTGGTGGCACTGGCTGATAACGCTCGGGTTGACCCGATTTACGTCGACCGTCACGCGGTTGTCGAACACGTAGCACTTGCCGTCGAAATCTTCCCCGCCGGCTTCGATGCCGTATTTTATAATACCGCCGTGCAGCTGGTACACGTTTTCAAACCCTTGCTCGAGCAGGTAAGCACTGGCTTTTTCGCACTTCACGCCGCCCGTGCAATACGTCAGAATCTTCTTGTCCTTGAACTCCTTCAGTTTTTCGAGCCGCTCGGGAAAGTCCCGAAAGTTCTCCATATCGAGCGTCACGGCATTTTTGAAGCGGCCTACATTGTACTCATAGTCGGAGCGCACGTCCACGACGACGACATCGTCGCGGTCCTTGAGCTCCTTGAATTCCTGAGGCGACAGATGCTGACCGGTCTTTTCGTGGGGCCGCACATGGTGCAGGCTGCTGTGCACGATTTCGGGCTTCACCCGCACATGCAGCTTCTGGAAAGTATGCGCCGGAGCTTCGTCTACTTTGAATTCGAGGGCGGCAAAGCGTGGATCAGCTTTTACCAACTGCATATATTCATCACAGTCAGCCGCGAGGCCCGATACGGTTCCGTTCAGGCCCTCCTGCGCGACAATGACACGCCCAAGCAGCCGCAGCCGCAGGCACAGGCGGTGGTGCTCGTCGCGGAATGCTTCCGGGTCGGAGATGGGCGAGTAGCAGTAGTAGAGTAGAACGCGGTAATCCATCTTTCTTTCAAGTAAGAATCAAGAAGTAGTACATAAGAATTGAAACTGGCCGATTTGCGCGGTGCTGGTTGTCTGCCAAGTATTCATTCCTACTTGTTAGTTCTCAATTAAACCTTAACAGCGGGGTTGCCAAACACCGTCTGGTTGGCGGGCACGTCGGCCACGACTACCGAGCCGGCACCCACGCGGGCCTTGGCTCCTATTTTGACGCCGGCCACCACAATGGCTCCGGAACCGATGAAAGCCTGCTCCTCCACTTTAGCGCCCGAGTTGATGATGGCTCCGGCCCCGATCTGCACGTAGTCGGCTAGCTCGGCCCCTACTTCCACCACGGCGTTGGCCCCAATTAGGCAGCCGTTGCCCAGCTTGGCGTTGCTGGCCACTACCGCGCCAGCACTCACCAGATTGCCGTGGCCCAGCCAGGCGTGTTCGGCCACGCTGGCCCGGGCATGAATAGCATTGACGGGCACAGCCTCGTATTCTTCGCGCAGCATGTTGGTGAGGCTGCGGCGGCTGGCAGTGTCTTCGGTAGCCACGAATACCTCGCACTTCTTACCCAGCAGCTTCAGCAGCTGCTTATCGTCGGTGCTGCCCATCACGGGCACGGTATTCAGCTCCGAGTTCTGCAGCTTGGCATCGTCGTCGAGCAGGCAATAGACGACTACATCATTGCTGGTAAAGGCATCAAGAGCCGTGGTGCCGAGGCTTTGCGCCCCCAGAATAATGACAGGATTTTCCATGAGACAAGTAAGAGCCCGAGGGCTGTGGGGCTGTTAACCAAACCGCAAAGATACAACGACCAGGGAGCCGCAGCAAGCCACCAGCAACCCCAGCGCTACAAACTAAGGTGCCGCAGCCAGCGGGCCGCCACCGGGTTTTGCAAGGCTAGCCACAGCAGGTAAGGCAGCATCACGGAGCGGTAGCGGTTGAGGGTTCCCAGATTAGGCGTACTCAGGCCCAGCAAAGCCGCCAGCGCCAGGCAGTAGAAGCCCAGCACGAGCACCAGGGCGAAAGGCACCTGCCCCGGCTGGCCGCGCGCCACAGCCACGGCCCCACCAACCAGCACCAGCACCAGCAGGATATTTTCCAGCCCGGCCGCCACGTACATCGGAGACAATTCTTCCCACGGCATAGGCCGCACCACGGTGCTTACGATGGCCTTGGGGGTATTTCGCAGGATACTTTCTGCGGTGGGAGCCAAATCGGCATACTCAATGTGGGGCCGGAGCCGGGAGCCCTCGCGCAGGTCAGCGTAGGTACGAATCAGTTGGCCGGTAAACTTATTGAACCGAAAAACCGGACTAATTTCCTGCACGACAGATACCCCGGCTATAAGTAAGGCAGCAAATAAAACCACCTGTAGCCAGCGGCGCCGGGCCCCGCCCAACTGCTGCACCAAGCGGATAAGAGCTAAGCCGCCAATAGCGGCAAAAAGCATAACGGCGAAGAAAAAGCGCATTTTGAAGTGCAGAAATGCCAGCAGCAGCGCTCCTACCACGGTGCCCACCCGGGGAATCTCGGAGCCGTAGAGCCAGCGAATGACCAAGGCGAACAGCCAGGCCCCGCTACCCAGCAAGAGGCATTCTTTGGTCAGGCCGGCGGTCCAATAAACGACCGTAGGCCATAGCAGAAAGGCGACGACTGCGGCTCCCTGGGGCGTTTGCGGAAGCGCCCGGGCTACGGCCGTAGCCAGCTCCCAGGCCCCTATAAACCCGAACAGCGTCACATACAACGCATTCAGCAGCAAGCTACCCAACGAGGCCAGATTCAGTACCGAAAGGACTTTGATGATAAAGAAGGTGTTGGAGTAGCCATGGAAAGTCAGCTCCTGATGCTTGTGCCAGAAAGCATCGCCCGCCAGCGTTAGCAGCCACCGGCCAGGAATATCCCACAGCTGAGAAGTCAGCGCCACCGACCAGCGCTGAAAGTAGTCCGCGTCGTCGCTGAGCAGCAGGCAGCCCACCACGCCGGCTACCATCTTCAACCCCAGCAACGGCAGCAGCAGACGGCCCAGGGGAGAACTATGGTACTGACGGCGGCCCCAGGCCAGCGCCAGCGCCAGCAGCAGCAGATTTAACCCAACGGCGACGACAATTTTCACCGCACCACCAGATTTTGCTGCAAAATGCGGCTGCCAATAGCACAGCGCACACAATGCCGGGGCTGGCAATACGCCCGGCTTAAAGACAGCAGGCCCTGCGAGTCGGCGGCGGAACGGTGGGCAAAGCCTACTGCTTCGTACTGGTCGGTCAGGTAGTTGTGTTCGGCGGGCAACTGCTCCAGAAGGGCCACGGCAGATTCGATAAGCTCGGGTTGGCCCACGTAGCGCGCATAAGCGACGCGCAGGGGCACCACGACGTTGGCAATCAGCAAATGTACGCTGCCGCGACCAAGCGCGGGCACCTTTCCCGGCCGCCCCGGCTGATAATGCTGCCGCCAATAGTCGGAAACGGGCGCGGCGAAGAACTGCTCCAGCACCTGCACGCTGCCGGCCGTGAGCAGGGCATTGAAGAGCACGGGCCGGGCATGCAGTACCGCCGCCAGCTGCGCCAGCCGCACCGTCGGGAAGTTGGCGGGCCGGAGCCGCAGAAAATTCCATTCGTGCGCGGGCAGCGCCGTGGCCGCCAGCTGGTATTTGTGCCGCAAAAACTCGTATTCCCGCCGTAGCTCCTGGATATAGTCGTCAGTGGCCGTGGCTTCGGTTTCGGCCAGAAACCCGGCCTGCCCGAACACCAGCGCTTCCAGCGGGCGCACCTCGTGGCGGTGCCGGCGCACGACGGCCAGCGGCAGGGCTTTGGCCAGCCGGGCCAGCGGCTCACTGTTTTTCTTGAACCCAAAGCCCGCCGCCAGCGCATGGTAGGCCGTGGCCTCCCAGTCATCGCCAAGCTGCGCGTGCACAGCGGTCATAGCGTCGGCTTTCTGCTCCACCCGTTCCAGCAGTGCCCGTTCTACCATCATTGTGCGGGTGATGACGGGCACCTGACTCAGCAGCGCGGCGCAGGGCAACGTAGCCGAAGCAGCCGGCAGCTCCACTAAGTTCCGGTAGGAGTTGACCAGCGACAGGGCAATACGCGGCGCCAAAGCCAGCGTCGGAATACCGGAGCCGTTGGTGCGCTGAATTGCTTGGTCGGCGGTGTAGACAACGTGCAGAATTACCTGGTCATATTTCTTATCGGTCTGGTGCTGGTGGCGCAGCCAGTCGGAGGCCCGCAGGTGAATTTCGACCGCGCCGTTCCACTCTACCTCACCAATCTGGAGGCGGGCATTCAGGAAATCGGGGCCGGCATCGGCGTTGCGGTGGCCGGGCTTGAGCACAGTTATCAGCTCACCGGTTTCCGTGCGCAGGTCGTTTTTGTCGAAATACTGGTGCTGCCAGACATAGTGGAGGAATTCCTCTTTCATAGCGGATTCGTAGGATACAGTAGGACAGGCAACAATCAGAGCATCATGCCTGATCTGGTGTGCGTGCAGCCTGGGCATCTTGCAGGCTGGCATTGCCAAACTAGAGTGTCATTTTAAGCAGCCTCTGCTGACCAGAAACCGCTATTTAGGGAAAGTACTCATTCCCCGGACATCTCCTGCAGGCTTCCCCTGAACCTGCACCATAAAATATACCCCAAACGCAAACCGGCCCGCCCCTGCACGAAGCAGAAGCGGGCCGGACATTTCGGCAGACAGAGCTGGTAGTTAGCGCAAGTCAATCACTTTGACACCTTTATACTTGGCTTTGTCGAAGTTGAAGCTCATGGCGTCCAGCGGCGGATTGGGCTGGAACTTGCGGATGGTGTAGGTGTAGCGGTTGCCGTTCTTCTTAAACATCTTCCAGCTTTTCACCGACTTATCCACCTTACTAACCGTCAAACGCACCTTGAACACCGGATTATCCTTGTTGTCAGGCGACAGCTCGATGACGTCGCACGCTTCCCCGGCCTCTTTGGTTTCCTGGATGTAGGCGTATTTATAACCCTTTTTGTAGAGCGTAAAAATCTGGGTCGGCGAAACCTCCTGCTCCTCGGGGTCAAAATCCGAGATGTTCACCTCGTTTTCGGCCTTCATGTAGGTCCACATGGTCTGGCCGTTGTTGATGACTTCCTGACCGTTGAGCTTGAGGCGGAATTTCTGGCCGCTCACGGTAATATCACCGCTTAGATTCTCTTTTACCTTGGCCGCGTCGTTTTCCAGAGTCTGGGTAAAATTGGCTTTAAAGCCTTTCAGTGCCTGGTATTTGGCACTCATCTGATCCAGAATCTTGCCCGCTTTGGGGTCCTGCTGAGCCGAGGCTGCGTGTACCAGCGTAACCGAGAAGGCGAGCAGGGCGAATACTTTTTTCATTAGGGGAGGGTGGTGTCTTGCTTGAGGGAAGTTAGACGCGAATAGCGGAATTAGGTTTAAGCAGCTCTGCGGAATCATAACCGCGAGGATGCAGCTTTTGTCACACCAGCGCGCACTAACTTTTGGGGAGGCTATTCAACAACTGTTCCAAACTGTATTCATCCGGAATTAACACCTCCCGGGCCTTGCTTCCTTCGAAGGGCCCCACGATGCCGGCATGCTCCAGCTGATCGATGAGGCGGCCAGCACGGTTGTAGCCCAGCTTTAGGCGGCGCTGCAGCAGCGAGGTACTTCCCTGCTGATGGGTCACAATCACGCGGGCGGCTTCCTCAAACATACTGTCGCGTGAGGCGGCGTCGAAGTCTTCCGCGTCGCCGCTGCCGCCGCCGCTCTCCCCTACCACTTCCGGCAGCAGATACGCATCCGGATAGCCTTGCTGCTCACCGATGTAGTCGCAGAGGCGGTCTACTTCGGGCGTGTCGATAAAGGCGCACTGCACCCGGATAATGTCGGAGCCCTGCGAAATCAGCATGTCGCCCTGGCCCACGAGCTGGTCGGCTCCGCCAGCGTCAAGAATCGTGCGCGAGTCAATCTTGGAAGTCACCTTGAAGGAAATCCGGCACGGGAAGTTGGCCTTGATGATACCGGTAATCACGTTGACCGAAGGGCGCTGGGTGGCCACAATCAAGTGAATACCAATGGCCCGGGCCAGCTGGGCGAGACGCGCAATCGGGGTTTCGACTTCCTTGCCGGCCGTCATCATCAGGTCGGCCAGCTCGTCAATTACTAACACGATGAAGGGCATGAAGCGGTGGCCCTTCTTGGGGTTCAGGCGGCGCTCAACGAACTTACGGTTGTACTCCTTCAGATTGCGGCAGCCCGCATCCTTCAGCAAATCGTAGCGCTTGTCCATTTCCATGCACAGCGAGTTGAGCGTATTCACCACCTTTTTAGTATCGGTGATAATGGCTTCCTCGGTATCGGGCAGCTTGGCCAGGAAGTGGCGCTCAATCTTGTTGAAGATGCTCAATTCAACCTTTTTGGGGTCAACGAGCACAAATTTGAGCTGGGCCGGGTGGCGCTTATAGAGCAGCGAAGCCAGAATTACGTTCAGGCCCACCGACTTGCCCTGGCCCGTAGCACCCGCCATGAGCAGGTGGGGCATCTTGGCCAGATCAACTACAAAAACCTCGTTGGTGATGGTGCGGCCGAAGGCAATGGGCAAGTCCATTTCGGTGTTGGCAAACTTCTCGGTGGCGAAAACCGACCGGATGCTCACCATCTCCTTCTTGGTATTGGGCACTTCAATACCGATAGTGCCCTTGCCCGGAATCGGGGCAATGATGCGGATGCCCAACGCGGCCAGGCTCAGGGCAATATCATCTTCCAGACTCTTGATTTTAGAAATACGCACCCCAGCATCGGGCACGATTTCGTAGAGGGTAACCGTGGGCCCGATGGTCGCTTTAATGCTGGCGATATTGATGCCATAGTGCCCCAGCGTCTCCACGATGCGGTCTTTGTTGGCTTCCAACTCTTCTTTGCTGACCTGGGCTTTGGCCACGCCGTAGTCGTTGAGTAGCTCCAGTGTGGGATATTGGTAGCGCGAGAGGTCCAGCGTGGGGTCGTAGTTGACGGCGGGCATGGTTTCCGCATCCTCGTCGTCGTCGGCAATGGCGGCCATATCGGCCCCGGCGGCGGGGTCCAGCTCACCGGGCTTGCTCTGGATCTGCAACGCGGGCACGGCTGTTTCGCGCGGGGCGGGCAAGGGCAGTGTGGCCGGCAGCGGCGCATCATCGTTGGCCAGGTCAGCCATCGATAAGGGCGTAGGAATAGAAGAAGGAGCCATGGACAGGGGCTCCGGGTCGGTGGGCGTTTCAAAGGAGAAGCTCGGACCTTTAGCGGTGCCGCTGGCGGCCGCGCCAGCGGCGGCTACGGTAGCCGAAGCGCTGGCCAGGCCAGCGGCCGCCGGGGCCACCGTAAGCGCCACGGCAGCCGGCGCAGCCCCGAATGCGGGAACCGGCGTGTTGATCGGGCCCGCGGTGACTATGGCGGGCTCCGGCTCGTCATCGTATTCCGGCTCGGTTTCTACTGGCTCGGACTGGGCAGCGGCCACGCCAGGGGTGGCAACCGGGCCGGTGCGGCGCAACGTCATGGCTGGAGCGGGCTCCTCTTCTTCCTCGTCAAACGACGTTTCCGGAGCGGCGGCATACGAGCCACGCTCGTATGCGTTGGCTTGACGACCAGCAACAGGCGCTTCTTCTGGCTCTTCTAGCTCGCTGCGGCGCAGGTTCAGGCTAGTAACGTTGAAGAAATACACCACGAAGGATATCAGCAGGAAGGCCAGCAGCAGCACCGTGCCCCAGCCGATGAGACTATCGAGCCACAGGGCGGCTTCGTAGCCCACGCCACCGCTCAGAAAATCGAGGCTGTGCGCCATGCCGGGGTCGGCATCGGGTGCCTCCAGCGACAGCACCACATAGCCCAGCAGCATGCTCAGCCAGACCATCGAAAACAGGCACAGGGCCAGCACGTAGCTCAGCGAAACCTCGGCACGCCGGAACACGATTTTGTAGCCCAGAAAGAAGACAATGGGAATTACGGCGAAAGCCGCTACGCCGAAGCCTTTGTAAATCAGCAGCTGCGCCACCATGGCCCCCACAAGACCGAGCCAGTTGCCGGATTCCTGACCGGCTTCCTTCACGGGCGTCGTGCTGAGGCCCTCCACTACGCTCTGGTCGGCGTGCCCGGTGAACAGGAACGACACGAAGGCAATGGTGAGGTAGATAGAGCTGAGCAGGAAAAAGAACCCCAGAAACAGCTGAAAGCGCCGGTCGCGCAGGAAGCCAAACACATTGCCCAGCTTGATAGACGGCAGTTTCACGGCCCGGCCCGGAATTTTGGGGGCTGCTTTGGGCGCACTGCGACGCGGCTCGGCGGCCGGCTCAGCGGCCGCACGCGACGGATTGCGCGCCGGCCGGGGCTCATTGCCACGGCCCGGAGCGACGGGAGTAGTTTGCTTGTATGTATTCTTTGCCATTATCCCGCTCTAAAAGGCCAAATCTAGGGAATTTCAGCGGTTGTATGCCTCGCTACGGCCGGACGCGTGCGTTTGCTAGAGCTGCACTTCGTAAAGATACAGGTGCCAGTACGCGTTCCTAGCCGAAAACTCCTGGCGCAAGGCCAATCCGCTACGGGCCGGGCGAACCAGCCGCGCCGCCGACAGCACGTAGCGTCCGCCCAACTGCCGGAAGGCCACCGCATCGAAGGCAAAATCCTCCACGAACCGCGCTGGAAACGCGCCCACCCGAAAATTCTTGCCCAGCTCTGCCGAAAACAGGTAGCACCGATTGCCCCAGGCGTCGAAATAGGACCGTAGCAGCGGGCTTTTGGCCAGCTCGCCGGCAATCAGAGGGCGGAAGGCTTTCTTGTAAGCCAGCGGGTAGTTGTTCTGGTAGCTGTCGAGCGTGTAGAAACCGTTGAGCTGCGCGATGCCAGGCGGAAACCCCAGGCAAGCCAGCCGGGAGCCAGCAATTGGCTGGCCACTGAGCCGCTGCACCGCCACGCCGACTTGCGCAAACAGCGCCGGAGCCACGTAGGCCTGGTAATTGGGTTCCGTAGCCTTTGGGCGGCCCACCAGCTCCCGCATCGTATTGAGCCACTCCGTATTCATGCCCAGGCCAATGAGCAGCTGCAAGGCCACCAGCGCCAGGCGCAGCTTTTTCTGCGGCAACACCTGCAGGCTCAGGGCCAGCACCACAAACCAGAGCAAAGGCGTCAGGAAATGAAACCGGCTCAGGTTGAAGGTGCGCAGCGCCGGAATCGAATCCTGCACCAGCGTCAGCAGCTGCGGATAGAAGCCGCAAAACAGCGCCAGCCCGGCCAGCGCAAGGAGCAGCACCCCCACCTCGCGCCGCCAGCGGTTGCGCGGCCCGTAGGCCAGAGCGGCACCTGCTGCCAGCAGCGCGGCCCCATGAAAGAAGCGGCTGGCGTGATATTGCCCCATAAAGAAATACTGCGCCGACGCTTTCAGACCGGCCATCGTTCCCTGCGGCCCCAGCTGGCTCAGGTCAAACTCCAGGCGGTGCGCCACGAACTGCCTGGCTACCAGCAAGGAATAGAACAGCGGGTATTCGACCACCAGATATACGCCCAGCAGCACCGCCACGCCGCCCACCACGGGCCACGACCAGCGGCGGCCCCGCGCCACATCCCACAGCAGTAGTGTGCCCAATGCCACGGCCACAAACGGCCCCACAAACACGAACATCGACCAGAGGGGAAATGCCGCAATCAGCAGCCAGTCGGGCCAGCGGCCGGCCCCGCGCCGTAAGTTCAGGAAGGCATGCAGCAGCCAGGGCTGGCCCAGAAGGGTGAGCCCATACATGGAATACACCGGCAGCACAGCCCACGCCAAGGCCAGCCCGGCGGCCAGCCGCCGTTCGGAGCGGGCCGGCAGCAGGTGGCGGCGCAGCAGCGCATACATGCCCAAGAGCCCCAGCAGCCGCACCAGCGCCTGTTGCAGCAGATAGGCCGGCAACGGCTCCAGCAGCCCAAACAGCAGAACGGTGCCGCTCAGGCCGGGACGCAGGGCATTGCGCGGCAGCCCATTCATGATGGGGGCCACCACGGTTGTGGCGCGGTAGTCGAGGGCCACGTGGTGGCGGGTGAGCAGGTAGGGAATGGTCAGCTCCACGTCGAGGTTATCGTCGATGGTGACGTAGCTGTGCTCCCGCAGCAGGGCAAACGGCAGCAGAAACAACAGCAGGCCCAGCAGCGCCCAGCCCAACGGACCCGGTAAACGACGAAAAGGATTCGGTGTAGGTGTAGGCGTAGGCATGAGCAGGAAAGGCAGGCCGCAAAAATAGGGGCTGGCTTCTCCCCTCGCGCACCAAACTTTTTTTGGCAACTCCTGTATTTACAAAAGACTATACTTGTTCTAGGGCAAGTACAGCTGCTTGCCCTAGAAATTCAGCGCATGGCCAAGGCTCACGTTTCGCTTACTTCCAGCACCCAAGAGGTGTACTGCGTCGCGCAGTATGAGCCCGCCCGGCAGTGGTTTCGGATTAGCTGGAGCGGCTTCGTCATCAACGATAATGGCGTGACGGGTGCCACGGCGTATCTGGAGCTGTTGCAGGGCATCAACTGCGCACTGCTGCTCAACGACAACAGCCGCGTAACCGGCCCCTGGTTCGACTCCGTCGACTGGCTTCAGCGCATTTGGGCACCACAGGCCGTAGCACTGGGCCTGCGCTACGTGGCTCATGTGCTGCCGGCCAACGATTTCCCCTCGGTGCTACCCGACCCCGACGCCTTCGCCGACCAGTTTGAGCTGCAGATTTTCAGCACCGTAGCCGACGCCGAGCAGTGGCTGGATGCCTGCCACAATTCGCTGCAACAGAACCTCGTAGCCTAGCTGCACTTTATAAAAGCTGGCGATTTCACTCTGGCTTCCGCCCCCTTGTGCGGTGACCCGGCTAACTGCGCGGGTGAAACTCGGTGATAACCTGGCGCAGATAGTCCCGGTCGAGGTGGGTGTAGATTTCAGTGGTGGTGATGCTTTCGTGGCCCAGCATTTCCTGCACGGCCCGCAGGTCGGCCCCGCCTTCGATGAGGTGGGTGGCAAAGCTGTGGCGAAACGTGTGCGGACTTACCGTTTTCTGCACCCCGGCCTTCTCGACCACATCTTTGATGATATTGAAAATCATGACGCGGGACAGATGGGCACCGCGCCGGTTCAGAAACACGAAATCTTCGTGGCCGGGCTGAATATCGAGGTGGCAGCGCACCCCGCTCAGGTAGAAGCCAATGTGCTTCAGCGCGTCGCGGCCAATAGGTACCAGACGCTCCTTGTTGCCCTTGCCCGTCACGCGCACAAAGCCCTGATCGACGTAGAGGTTCGACAGGCGCAGATCGGTCAGCTCCGACACGCGCAGGCCCGAGGAGTAGAGCGTTTCCAGGATGGCGCGGTTGCGGGTGCCTTCGTTGGTGCTCATATCCACGGCTTCCAGCACCAGCGTTACTTCCTCGTAGCTGAGCGTATCGGGCAGCTTGCGACCGGTTTTGGGCGCCTCCAGCGTATCGGTGGGGTCGAGCGTGAGCAGGTCCTCCATAATCAGGAAGCTGTAGAAGGCCTTGATGCCCGACAGCGTGCGGGCCTGCGAGGTGGCGCTCATGCCCAGCTCGCCGAGCCAGGCCAGAAAGTCGCGCAGCAGGCGGGTGGTCACCTGCGTGGGGCGGGCGGGCAGCTTCGAGAGTTCCAGGTACTGGCGCAGCTTGCCGATGTCGCGCACGTAGGCTTCGACGGAGTTGGGCGACAGGGATTTTTCGAGCTGGAGGTAGCCCTCAAACTGCTTGATACTGACAGACCAGGTGGACATTAGCAGAAGGCTGGTTATTTGGCGCGGGCGTCGAAGCGGCCATCTTTCACCCTGATGGTCTTCCCATTGAGCGAAGTAGCCGTAAAGGTGAACGTGCCCGCCACGATGGTAAAATACGTGGTGCTGTTGTTAATAGTAGAGGAACCCTGGCCAACTTTGGTAATCGTAATACTGCCCGACGAGGCCGTATACGCCTCTTTCATGTCGCCGTAGGTTGCCTTGAACCCGCTGCCCACAGCATAAGTACCGGGTTGAATAACGGGCTGGGTGAGGTCAAAGTCAAACCGCGTTTGGAAATTGTCGTCCTCTTGCTCGGCCGAGAGCCGGAAGCTGGTAGTACTGTAGGTGGCCTCCATTTTATCGTCCAGCAAGTGGTCGGTGTAGGGTGTCCAAACTTTATCATCGACCAAACAGCCGAAGGTTTGCTTGCCTTCCTGAGTAGCTTCGGGCAGCTTTATGGCAACCAATTCTTCGGCTTTCTTGCAGCCGGCCCCACCGAGCAGCACCGCCGCCCACAATACCCCAATAAGCCGATAACACATCTGTGGCTGTTTTTTCATAGTACCGCAAGATAGCCCACATACCTGCAGCTTGGCGCCAGCGGCGCACAAAACCCACGAATAGTCCGCTGGTATGCTCCTAAATTGGTTGTGTAATCAGCTTTTCCTGCTGCTTTTTCCCACCTTCGCCGGCCCATTATCCCGCCAACTCTCTTTCGTCTGCCCTGCCACATGCACATTCTGATCCTCAACGGCCCCAACCTCAACCTGCTCGGCCGCCGCGAGCCGGGCATCTACGGCACTCGCTCCTTCGACGACTACTTGCCCGAGCTGCGCGCCGCCTTCCCGGATTTTACGCTGGAGTATTTTCAGTCGAACCACGAAGGAGAGCTGCTCGACAAAATTCACGAGGTGGGCTTCACCTACTACGGCATCGTGTTCAATGCCGGAGCCTACACCCACACCAGCATTGCCCTGGCCGACGCGCTGGCCGCCATCAACACGCCCGTGGTGGAAGTGCACCTATCGAACGTAGCGGCCCGGGAAGAATTTCGGCACAAAAGCCTGATTGGCCGGCACTGCATTGGCAGCATCAGCGGTTTCAAGCTGGATAGCTACCGCTTGGCCCTGCACTACTTCGAAGGCCTGAAGCCCAAGCGCGTCGGCTTCAAGCGGTAGCCTGCAGCCGACGCGAGATGATAAGGTAGCAGGCTGCCGCTTGAAGCCGACGCGCTTGGGCTTCAGGCCCGAGCCGACGTTACCGCGCGTCGGCTGGCCTTCCTGCTCTCTCCTTTCCTACCTTTGCAGCTTCCCTAGCCTCTTTCCACCTATGTATACATTCAATCCTGGCCCGGCGCAGGTGTATCCGGAGCTGCGCGGCTACCTGCAAGATGCCTTCGACGAGGGCTGGCTCTCGGTGCCCCACCGCGGCGAGCGGTTCACGGGCCTGATGCGCCAGACGGTAGCCGACCTGAAAACCAAGCTCAATATCCCGCAGGACTACACGGTCTACTTTCTGAGCTCAGCCACCGAGTGCTGGGAAGTGCTGGCCCAGAGCCTGACACCGAACAAGAGTTTTCACCTGTATAGCGGCGCTTTCGGCGAGAAATGGTTCGAGTATGCCAAAGCGTTGCGCCCGGCCAGCACCAGCCAGCACTTTGGCCTCAACGAGCTGCCGGAAGTGTACACGCTGCCCGTGCCCGCCGATGACACCGACCTGGTCTGCATCACCCAGAACGAAACCTCCAATGCCACGCAGCTGCGCGACGGCTTCATTCTGAACCTTTACAACCGGCTCGGCAACGCCCTGCTGGCCGTAGATGCCACTTCGTCGCTGGGCGGCATTCAGCTCAAATACATCAAGGCCGATATCTGGTTCGGGTCGGTGCAGAAGTGCTTCGGCCTGCCCGCTGGCCTGGGCCTGATGGTGCTGTCGCCGAGAGCCGTGGCGCGCTTCCGCCAGATCAATGAGCGCAGCCATTACAATAGCCTGGTGAGCCAGTACGAAAAGATGCTCAACTTCCAGACCACGCACACGCCCAACGTGCTCGGCATTTATCTACTGAGCCGCGTGCTGCAGGACCGGGAGCCCATCAAGGCCGTGCACCAGCACCTGCTCGACCGCGCCACCAAGCTCTACGACTACTTCGACCAGGCCACCCAGCTCACGCCGCTGGTGCAAAACGCCGAAACCCGCTCCACCACCGTTATCGGCCTGCAGGGTCCGCCGGCGCTGATTGACGAGGTGAAGCGCCGCGCCCTGGCCCAGGGCCTGCAGCTGGGCAACGGCTACGGCACCTGGAAGGCCAGCTCGCTGCGCATCGCTAACTTCCCGGCCATTCCCGACGCGGCCTACGAGCAGCTGGTCCAGTTTTTTGCCCGCGAGTTTGCCTAGCAGCCCGCTGGTGAGCGAGTAACCTATGCTGCGATTCGAGCTGCGGTCTGCCGAACCACTACCCCGCCTGGCGCATCAAGTTGCCGCTTCCACCGTTTCAGCATGTCCCATGTTCAGCCTCAAAGAAATATTTTCGGTTACGCTCACGCTGTTTGCCGTGATTGATATTCTGGGCTCTATCCCGATTATCATTCAGATCCGGCAGCGCGAGGGGAAGATTCACTCCGAAAAAGCCACGCTGGTGGCCGGGATGCTGATGGTGGTGTTTCTGTTTCTGGGCCAGAGCATTCTGAGTTTGTTCGGCGTCGATTACCAGTCGTTTGCCTTGGCGGGTGCCGTTATCATCTTCCTCATCGGCATGGAAATGGTGCTGGGCGTGGAGCTGTTTAAGCACAACCCGGTGGCCGCCAGCGGCTCCATTGTGCCGCTGGCTTTCCCACTCATCGTGGGGGCCGGCACCATGACCACGCTGCTGTCGTTGCGGGCCGCCTACTCGCTGCCCAACGTGCTGGTGGGCATTGGCCTGAACCTGGTGTTCGTATTCATGGTGCTGAAAAGCAGCGCCTGGATTGAGCGCAAGCTGGGCAAAGCCGGCGAAGACATTCTGCGCCGCGTGTTTGGCGTGATCTTGCTGGCCATTGCCATCAAGCTGTTTAAAAGCAATTTCTAATATTTAATCGTCTGTCATGCCGAGCTTGCCGAAGCATCTCTACCGCACTAGTATTTGATTACTAATGCCCACGAAATACTTCGATTGCGCGGGCACTAGAGCAAGCATGACGCTCCTTTCTCCCTTTCTCCTTTCTCCCTTGATTCAGCTTTTTACCGACGGCTCCTCGCGCGGCAACCCCGGCCCCGGCGGCTACGGCGCTATTTTGCGCTACGGCCCCCACGAAAAGGAAATTTCCCAGGGCTTCCGCCTCACCACCAACAACCGCATGGAGCTGCTGGCCGTGATAGTGGGTCTGGAGGCCGTGACGCGCCCCGAAATCCCGGTCCTGGTCACCACCGACTCGAAATACGTGGTCGATGCGGTGGAGAAGAAATGGGTGTTCGGCTGGGTGACTAAGCCCGATTTCGGCAAGAAAGCCAACGAGGACCTCTGGCGGCGATTTCTGAAAATATACCGGCAGCGCACGGTGCAGTTTCGCTGGGTGCGGGGTCACAACGGCCACGCCGAAAACGAGCGGTGCGACCAGCTGGCCGTCTACAGCGCCCTGAACGGCCCGCTGCTGACCGATGAAGGCTACGAGGCCGCCATGGGGCGCGCATGAAACCCACCGCCTATTTCCCCGCCCTCACGGGTTTGCGGGCCGTAGCCGCCTACTGCGTGTTTCTATTTCACTTTCCGCCCCTCGAAGCCACCGGCTCGGAAACGGCGCGGGTGCTGCACGCCGCGTTTCGGGAAGGGCATATCGGCGTTTCCCTGTTCTTTACCCTCAGCGGCTTTCTGATTTGCCAGCGCTACTACCAGCAGTGCTTCACGCGGCAGCAGCTGGTAGCCTACGCCGTGCGGCGCTGGGCCCGGATTTATCCGGTGTTTCTGCTCGTGACCACCATCACGTTTTTCGTGAGCAAGCTCTATGTGGCCGAAAACGCCCTGGAGCTATACGTGGCCAACAGTACGCTGCTCAAAGGCTTTTCGGAGCGGCTGGCTTTCACGGGCATTGTGCAGACGTGGTCGTTGACGGTGGAGGAATGCTTTTATCTGCTGGCGCCGCTGCTGTTTTGGCTGGGTCGCCGCTTCTCGCCCCGCGTGTGGATTGGGGTGGTGGCGGGCTTATTGGCGCTGGGTTGGGCCGGGTATTGCCTGGTGCCGGGGCAACCACTCAGCTTCCAGGCGGGTCATTTTATGCTCGTGGCCACCATTTTCGGGCGCAGCGCGGAGTTTGTGATTGGGGCGGCATTTGCCTTAGCCGTGCGCCCGCGCTCTGGCGGCCGGGCCACGCTGGCCGGCGGCGGGTTGCTGCTGCTGGTCGTGGGGCTGCTCACGGCTATTCAGCTGTATACCGGCAAAGTCAGTATCGACACGCTGCCGGGCGTAGCGGCGAACCACTTGCTGCTGCCGGCAGCTACGGGGCTGCTGCTGGTTGGCCTCACCACGGAAGCCAGCGGGCTACAGCGGTTTCTGAGCACTTCCTCGTTGCAGGTGCTGGGCAAAGCCTCCTATTGCTTCTATCTGATTCACATGGGCATCTGGCACGATTGGCTGACTACCTGGCTGCCCACGGATTTGCCCGCCATGTTGCGCTACAGCGGTATTTTCTCGCTTACCGTGGCCGCTTCCATCGGGCTGTATTATCTGGTTGAAAAGCCCTTGCACCAGCTTATTCTGCGCAAAACGGGCCTTGTCGCTGCCACCCGGCAGCCTGTTCTCTCCTGATGGCCTGCTGCTGCGGTGCCGAGTAGCGGGCTTTTCGTATACTGTCTCCACTATGAAGTATCTTCTTTCGCCGGCGCTGCTGGCCGTATTCGGGTTGGCGGCGTGCCAGCAACAGTTAGAGGCCTCCACACCGGCCCAGGGCCAGCGCATGCCTGTGCAGCGGGCCACAGTGGCGTGCAGCTGCCCGGCCGAAGTACCGATGGCCACCACCGAGCCCGATAGTGTATTCGTGTTTTCTGCCGGCCCGGCGCTGTCGGTGTGTGGCTACAAGGAAACCCGCAAGCGGCAGGAGTTTTTCTCCGAGTTTGCCGTTTCCACCTGCCAGCCCCGCAAAGTCCTGAAGTACTGGGATATCCGGGAGCGGTGCCGCCTGGTTTTCCGCAACGACACGCTGACGGTAGAATCCTTAAAGAACCTGCCGGCGGGCAAAAACTTTACCTATGAGTTCGTCCGCTTCCGCATCGACCAGTTCTACACCGCTCAGGGCCAAGTGCGGCACCAGTCGTTTCTGAACAGGAACCTGCGCCCTTACACGCCGGAAGAAATAGCGCGCGTGAAGCAGGACTACGAAAAAGCTCCGGCGCTGAAAGCAGAAAAGAGCATAGAGCTGGCCAACCGCCTGCTGCTCAGCGCCCTCAGCGGCGACCAGCAGGCGGCCGTTTATTTCCGGCAATTCCCGGGCAAGTTTCCCCTGCCAAGCGCTTACGAAGAAGAATACGCCGACCTGCAGCGCATGCTCCGCGACTGGAACCGGCAGGCCGCTCCCCGCTAAGCCAGGCCCGCTCCTATTCCCGATTTCTACTCGTTCCGCTGCGTATTGGCTACTTCTTATTTCCGCTTCAAGCAGTTTACCATCGAGCAGGACCACTGCGCCATGAAGGTGTGTACCGATGCCTGCGTGCTCGGAGCCGCCGCCGAGCTGGCCGCTGCCACCCGCATTCTGGACGTTGGCACCGGCACCGGTCTGCTCGCCCTGATGGCGGCCCAGCGCAACGCCACGGCCCACATGGAGGCGGTGGAGCTCGAACCCCAGGCAGCGGCCCAGGCGGCAGCCAACGCCGCCCGCAGCCCCTGGGCCGACCGGGTGCGGATACATGCGCTAAGCCTAGCCGCGTTTGCTGCCACAGCGCCCGCACCCTTCGACCATATTCTCTGCAATCCGCCCTTCTTCCGCCATTCCCTTCGCTCGCCCGACGCGGCCCGCACCACCGCCCGCCATGCCGCCCCCGATACACTCTCCTTCGGCGAGCTGGCCGCGTTTGCCGCTACGTTTCTGACTCCCGACGGGCAGCTCACGGTGCTGCTGCCGCCCCCGGAAATGCAGCATTTTGAGCGAGAAGCCTCCCTGGCCGGCTTGTTTGTCGCGTCCCGCCTGATTTTGTGCCACCGCCCTGGCAGCAAGCCGCTACGCCACGTCACCCGCTTCAGCCGCGCAGCCACTGCGGCCCTATCCCAACCTCTACCCATTCACGAAGAGGCGAGTGAGGCGTATTCCGCGCCGTTCCGGGACTTGCTGCGGGACTTTTATCTGGCTTTCTAATAGTAGGCTGGCTTAACTCCGACTTACCGCCGCTGGCAGCAGTTCGGCTACCTGTGCCAGCTTACCCTGGTAGAGTGAATCGAGCAAGTCGGTAGCCAGGGTAGCAAACTCGGTAGCCTGGTAGTGGCGCTGCACCGTACCGCCGGCCAGCAGCGTGATTTCGTCGCAGGTTTCCGTGAGCGTACCTAGTAAGTGGGACGTCAGCAGAATACCGCGCCCCTGCCCGCGCAGGCGCAGCAGAATTTCCTTCAGCAGCAGGTTGGTGCCCATATCGAGGCCATTAAAGGGCTCATCCAGGATGAGGTAGCGAAAATCCTGCACCAGCAGGGCCAGCAAGGCCAGCTTCTTTTTCATGCCCGCCGAATACTCGTCGGCGTACTGATCGAGCGGTAGCTCCAGGAGCGTGTTCCAGGCCGTGAAATCGACCAGCGGGCGGTGGCGGGCCTGCAGGCAAAACTCCAGGTATTCGCGGCCGGTCAGGCGCGGGTAGTAGTAGGGTTCGTAGGGCAGCACGCCCGTATGTTCCCGAATGGCTAGGCCGGTCGTTTCCGTAATCTGGCCGGTGTAGTCCGTCAGCAGCCCGTAGAGGCAATGCAGCAGCGTGGTTTTGCCGGCTCCATTGGCTCCCACCAGCCCGTGAATTGTGCCCGGCCGCAGCTCCAGATTCACTGCTCTTAGCACCTGATGGGCCCCAAAAGCCTTCCCTACTCCCCGAATGCTAAGCATGCCAGTATATTTTTATCTGTTGGTGGCTTTTCCAGATCAAACCCAGGAAAACCGCTACGCTGATGGGGGCATACGCCGCGTTGAGCAGCGGCAACACTGCCACCAGCACGACGCCGCCCTGCGTAAGCCGCACGAGCGTGGGCTGCGGATAAAACGCGTATTTGGCCATTACACCCATCAAAATCACCAATATCCCCCATACCAGCAGGCCCACGCCCCCGGCCCAGCCAGCGGAACCCGCAACGACCAGCGCGAAAAATGGGGCCGCCGTCAGCAGGTACAGCCCCACGGCCAGGCCCAGCTTGCGCCACCGGAAACGCGCCGCGCCGCGCCCGTAAATCGTCACCATCGGCAGCGGCTCGGGAGTGGCGTAGCAGGCAGTTATAAACAGGCTCCAGCCGCCCAGCACCACGGCGGGCACTACCGTGGTGTGCTGCCACAGTGCCCCGGTCAAACCCGCGCTCCATAGCCCCCAGGCCCCCGTTTGCCGGAAGCCACTTACCCATTCGAAGGCTTCGCTGCGGAACACGCTCCGGCGCTGGCGCACAGCCGTAGCAGGCTGCCACAGCGGCACATACGGCACCAGAGCAGTAGCGCCCACCATTGCCAGCGCCGCCGCGAAGTGCCCGAGCCCGAGCAGCATACCCCAGAAAGGCAACAGCCACAAAACGTATTCCACGGACAGCCATTGCCGGAACTCTGGCGAGGCAGTCTGCAAAAAGACCAGATCGGCGCGCTGCCGGTGCCCCGACCAGCACACGAGGGCCCCGGCTACCGGCCACGCCCACTGTAGCGTGGGCCGCGCCAGAAGCAGCTCCAGCACCTTGCCCATTGCCACTACCGCCAGCGCGCCCAGCAGCAACAGCCGCAGCCACCCTACCTCGGCCAGTAAACGGCCCACTACTTTTCGTCGCAACAGTAAATATGCCCGCACACTTTTTGGTCGCTACAGCTACACCTTAGCCTCAGCCGCTGGCTCCAGGCTCACCTCGTGCTCCGTGAAACGGATATCGTAGTGCAGCGCCAGCTCCGCCAGAATGGGCTCATATAGGCTGGCTTGCGTCGGGATAATGACGCCGCGCTCGGCCACCTGCCCCCGCGCCAGCCGCCGCACGGCCATAGCCACCGGCAGACCCACGGTTTTGGCCATGGCCGTATGCCGGGCATCATCGCCGAGCACAACCAGGGAAGAAGTACGCCGGAAATGGGCACCGTTGACCTCAAAATCGAACAGGTGCTGCATCACAATCATATCGTGGTCATCTTCCCGCAGTGCCCATTTCGTAGTAAGCAGGCGCTCCAGCAGCTGGGCCGGCGTGGCGTCGGCCAGGCCGACGGGCGTCGTGGTGAACAGCCCTAACCACGTCAGGCGCTGCATTTCGGCTCCGTCGGCTTCCAAGCCCAAGTATTCTGCCAGCTGTAGCGGTAGGCTCTTGGACCCTTCCACCACCGGCAGATACGACTCCAGAAGCTGTGCCCACGTCATAGTCGCCGCGTTGCCCAGATGCACCGAATCGTCGGTGAGGCCCAGGCGCACCAGGGCCTGCCAGGCGGCGCAATAGCCGGGCCGACGTAGCGTGCCGCGCAACATAGTAGGAACAGCATCGAGGCCGTAGGGCGCGCGGTAGCTGAGCGAATCACGGTTGGCGTAGCCTTCAAACTGACCGTAGCCCGGCACAGTCAGCAGCTCGGGGCGGGCAAATAGCTGTTGGTAGGGAATAAAGCGCGGGTGGCCATTTTCGAGGTATTTGGCGGTGCTCTGGCCCGCTAGCACCACGTTGCGCGGGTTCCAGGTGAACTTGTAGCGCCACGGATTGTCGCCCTCCGAATCGGGAGCCAGCAGGCCGCCGCAGTACGACCGGAAGGCGGTGAGCCGCCCGCCCCGCGCCCGGATATCGGCCAGCGCCTGCATGGCCGACATGTGGTCGAGGCCGGGGTCGAGGCCGCATTCCATCAAAATCAGCACATCGGCTGCTTGCGCTTCTGCATCCAGCAGCCTGATTTCTTCACTCACGTAGCTGGCCGTCACCAAGTGGCGGCCGTGGCGCACACAAGCCCGGGCTACGGGCAGGTGAAACAAGGCCGGCAGCATCGAAATAACGATATCGGCCTGAGCTACCAGCTCGTCCAGCAACTCTTCGCGCTGCATATCGAAGGGCACGGCGCGGGCATATTCGGTATGCGCCGCCAGCACCGGGGCCAAATGGGCCGGATTTACGTCGGCCACCGTGAGCTGCCAGCCCTCAGTAGGCGCATGCTGCAGTAAGTAGTGAATCAGGGAAGAAGCCGAGCGGCCGGCACCAAGCAGCAGAAGACGGGACATACGAGCGGATGGGTGGGGAGGTAAGTCGGCACGAAACTAGGGGTTTGCGCCGCTACTGCCAGAATTTATTCCGCTATTCGCAACGGTCTGTTATCCGGTACCACCACTGATCCGGCCGGAGCTTGACGAATTGCATTCGATAAAAGATAATTGTAGTACATTCACCGCCCCTTCTTTCTCCGGGGCCGCCATTCGGCTTCGGATCTGTTTCTTTTCCTCGCCCGATGGCCTATCCGCTCCATCTGACCATCACCGTAGAGGTGTTGGATTCCGAAGCTGAACTTTCTCCCGCCGAAGCAACCGTCTGGCAACAGGCCCGCGCCGCCACCGACCATTCCTATGCTCCCTACTCCCACTTCCACGTGGGGGCGGCGCTGCTGCTCGACGATGGCAGCGTATTCCGGGGCACAAACCAGGAAAACGCGGCTTATCCTTCCGGCCTCTGCGCCGAGCGGACTGCCCTGTTCGGCCTAGCCGTCAACCAGCCCGAGCGCCACATTGTGGGCATGGCCGTAGCGGCCCGCCCCGCTACTGGCACCTTTGGGCCCGCCATGCCCTGCGGAGCCTGCCGCCAGGTGATGACGGAGTACGAAAACCGCCAGGGCCGCCCCATTCCGTTGCTGTTGCCCGGCCCCGATGGTAGCATCTACCGCTTCCACTCTCTGGCCGACCTGCTCCCCTTCCAGTTCAACGCCGACGATTTACCGAAGACAAAATTGTAAGCAGACGGACTGCTGCAGGTGCTGTTTGGGGCGCGAAACCCGCTTACAGCACCCGGCTTCCACTAGTTGCTTTTGCCCCATTTCTTGTCTTTATGCCAGAATCAGAAGAGCACCAACTGACGGTGAGCCGCACGGCGCGCTACTACCAATCGGGGCAGCTCACGGCCGCTACCCGGCACGTCTGGTTCGTGTGCCACGGCTACGGGCAGTTGGCGGGCTACTTTATCCGCCATTTCCATATCCTGACGCGGCATCATCCGGAAACGGTTGTTGTAGCGCCCGAAGGACTTTCACGCTTTTATCTGAACGGCACCGGCGGCCGTATCGGGGCTACCTGGATGACGCGGGAAGACCGGCTGGCTGAAATCGAAGACTACATAGCTTTCCTCAATCAGCTGGCCGATACCACACTGGCCGCCTGCGCCGCCGATGTACGCGTCACGGTGCTGGGCTTCTCACAAGGAGCCGCTACCGTAAGCCGGTGGCTGGCGCGGGCCCATTTTCGGCCATTGCGCCTCATTCTCTGGGCCGGGGCCTTCCCTGCCGACATGGATTTCACCGTCGCCACTCACTTAGTGCACCAGTTTCCGATTGTGCTCGTTTGCGGCGACCAAGATGAATTCATCAGCGCGGCCGAACTGGCGAAGCAACAGGCTTTTCTACAGCGGCTAGGTGTCGAGCCGGAGCTAATTTACTTCGCTGGCAAGCATGAGCTGAACGCGGCCACATTGCAGTGTTTGCAGCAAGCTGCGCCATAAGAAAGAGCCTCCCCAGCAAATGGAGAGGCTCTGTGGTAGTAAGCACCGTGATAAAAGCTAGTCGCGCCTGATCAATGTAGCGGCTCCCTGCGCCCCGGCAAAAATCGTGACTTCGGCAATGTGAACGTTGGCCGGGCGCGTCACCATGAACTGAATAACTTCGGCAATATCTTCCGGCTTCAGCGGGTCGAAGCCTTGGTATACCTTCGCCGCCCGCTCAGTGTCGCCTTTGAAGCGCACCTGCGAAAATTCAGTTTCCACAGCTCCCGGGTTTACTTCGGCTACCCGAATGTTCAGAGGCAGTAAATCGATGCGCATGGCTTTAGACAGCGCTGCTACGGCCGCTTTGGACGCACAGTATACATTGCCATTGGCATACACCTCGTGCCCGGCAATAGAGCCGATGTTGATGATATGCCCCTGCCGACGCTGCGTCATGCCCGGCAGTATCGCTTGGCTCACATTCAGCAGACCCTTCACATTACTATCCAGCATCGTATCCCAGTCGTGCGGGTCACCTTCCTGAATCGGCCCCAGACCGTGGGCCCCACCCGCGTTGTTCACCAGCACGTCAATCGATTGAAACATGACGGGTAAGCTGGCAACTGCCGCGTCGACGGCAGCCCGGTCGCGCACATCAAAGGTGAGCAGATGCGTGGGCGTGGGAGCGAGCTGCTCGGCCAGCTCCTGCAGCCGCTCACGGCGGCGGCCAGTCAATATCAGCTGAAAACCTACTTGCGCCAAGGCTACGGCCGTGGCCCGGCCAATACCGGAAGAAGCCCCAGTAACAAAGGCGGTGCGAATCATAAAAACTAGCTAGGCCGGTATTGCTACCAGCTATTCGAAATTCAGATACAGCGTCACCGTGTTGCTTTTCATGCTTTGCAAGCTGCGGCTGTATACGTCCTTGTTAGGTTGCAACAGGTTAGAGAGGCCGTTGGAAAAGCGCAGCTCCGGGGCAAACTTGAACAAAGGGTAAAACAGGTCGAGGCCAACGCCATACTCGATAGCAAAGTCGCCGGAAGTCGCCTGTAGCTGGTTGCGCAACGGGTCTTTGCGGCGGTTGCCGACGCTGACGCTCGACTTTACGCCGCCTACCACATACACCCGCGCATTGCGCCGTCGGTCCGACTTGAACTTCACCAGCAGCGGCAAATCAATCTGCGTGCCGCCAATTTCCTGAGTCTGAATAGAGTCGGCGGGCTGGTAGCCGAAGGGTTTAAATTCCACTCGCCGGGTCAGAAAGCTCACTCCCGGCGTAAGCCGCAGGTTGAAATTATCAGCCAGCCGAACATCTCCAATAAAGCCTACCGACAAGCCCGGACTGACCACCGAATTAGCCGATATAGCCGTTCCGTTCTGAATAGCCTGCACGTAAGCCGCCGACTGTTCAATTTTGTAGCGCGAGAAGTTGGGCGCGATATAAAACCCGGGGTGAAACCACTTGTCATCGTAGCCCGGCAGGTTGTTCACCGTAATGGATTTTACCTGCCCGCGACTTCCCCGGCTGGCTCCGGTTTTACTGTTTTTTTGCGCCAGCACCGCCGTGGGCAGCAGGCCAGCCACCAGGGTAGCCACCGCCAGCGCCGCTACTTTTGGGCCGTGTAAATTGAGCTTATACCGAATGTGAGGGGTTGCCATGTAGGATGTTTAAAGCCAACCTGCGTTAGAATGGTCATAAAGCTCTGACCATCCGGAAAGGCCTGCACCGACTCGGGTAGATAGGTGTAGGCAGCGCGGTCCTTGGAAATCAGTTTGCCGAATACCGGCAGAATCTGCTGAAAATAGAAGTTATACGCCTGCTTCATCGGAAAGGCCGTAGGCTTGGAAAATTCCAGAATAACGACTTTGCCGCCCGGGCGCAACACCCGCTGCATCTCAGCCAGCCCCTTCTGTAGGTTCTCGAAGTTACGGACTCCAAACGAAGCCGTGACGGCATCAAAGTGATTATCGGGAAAAGGTAGATTTTCCGAATCACCGAGTTCCAATTGAATCCGGTTCGTCAGCCCTTTCTGCGTCAGCTTGCGCCGCCCTACTTCCAGCATGCCTTCCGAAATATCAACCCCCGTTACGGTCGTTTCCGGCGACAGCCGCAGGCTTTCGATGGCAAAGTCGGCAGTGCCGGTGGCAATATCCAGAATGCGCGCCGGCCGCAAGGCTTGCAGCTCATTCACGGCCTTGCGCCGCCAGTAGATATCGGTACCGGCACTGAGGAAATGATTCAGGAAGTCATATTTACCAGCTATGCTGTTAAACATCTGGGCTACCTGCGACTTTTTGCCGGCAGCATCATCTTTGTAGGGAACAACGGACATACTTCTGTAACGCAGAACGAAGACTTAAAGGCAGAATTGCCCAAACATAACGCTATGCGCCGCATTATGTTGAAAAAAAACGGGCCGGGCAAAATGCCCGGCCCGTTTTGCTCTGTACGCGAAGCGGCTTAGTCGTTGTCCGTCTTCACTTTGGTCTTTTCGCCGTTGGCATCTTTGGTTTTGGCGTCGATCGTACCTTCTTTCGTTTTGGTCTTCGATTCTTCGCCGGCGCTGCCTTTGGTTTTCACTTTTACTTTGTCGCTGTCCTCGTCCACTTTGGTTTTCACCTTCGTGCCGTCGGCCATCTTCACCTTGCTTTTGCCAGGCTGCAACGGAGCGGCTGTGCCCGTGGTAGTAGTACTAGTTGCGCCAGTGCCGGGGCTCATGCCCGCACCGCTACCGGATGTTGTACCACCGCCCGTGTTCATCTTGGGCATGGCTTCACCTTCCTTCAGAATCACTCGGAACTCAACGCGGCGGTTGAGCTGCATGTTCTCGGGCGAGTCGTTGGTAGCATCCGGACGACGCTCACCGTAGCTTACGGTCGTCATGCGGGTTTCAGTAATGCCGTTTTTCTTCAGGTAGTTATACGCTGCATCAGCCCGGTTCTGACCCAATACTACGTTGTACTCATCCGTGTTGCGTGAGTCGCAATGGCCCTCAATCGAGATGTTAACGCCGGGGTTAGACTTCAGAATACCGCTGATGTTGTTCAGCTCCTTGATGGACTCCGGCCGCAGCTTATACTTATCGGTATCGAAGTAAATCTTTTTGAAGGCAAACATGCCGGCACTGGTAGTGTCAACATACGGCACATAGAAGTTCTTCTCGATAATAGTCGAGTCGCTCGTCGATACGGGTACGGCGAATTCTTCAGTCGTGATGTTGGCGCCATCTTTCGAAACCGCTACCTGGTAAGTGCGGCCCGAAAGCACGCTTACCTGATAGTCGCCGGTTTCGGGCTTGGTAACGTCGCGGTAGCTCAGCGCCGTTTTATCGGCCTGCGTACCCGAGAATACCAGCTCTACCCCAGGGATGATGGTGCTGTCGCGCTGCGAGTACACCTTGCCCCGGATGATGGCATTCTTGATGTAGTTGATGGTGTAGATATCTTTTTCGCCGTAGCCACCGATGCGGTAGCTGGACAAATAAGCGTAGCTGCCGTCAGGGCTCAGGCGGTAGTACGTGTCATCATCGGGCGTATTGATGGGGTAACCCATGTTCTCCGGACGGCCCCAGGTGCGGCCTACCGAATCGTACTCCGATTTGAAGATGTCGTAGCCACCCATCGTGTTATGACCACGCGAGCTGAAATACAGTGTTTTGCCGTCCTTGCTCAAGTAGGGGCTGTCGTCGTCGAACGCAGTATTTACCACGCCTCCCAACGACTTAGGAGTACCCCAATCGCCGCCGGCCTGGCGGGTGGCGTAGTAGATATCCAGCGTGTTCAGTTCCGAGAACTTGCTGGTCGAGAAGTAGATGGTCAGGCCGTCGGGCGTGATATAGGCATCCGACTCGAAGGCTTTCGAGTTGATGTTGTTGTTCAATTTCTTAGGCTCGGCCCAGTCGCCACCGGCCTTTTCAGCATAGAAAATGTCGCCATTCTCATCCTGCCGATACATCAGCATCTTGGTGTCATTGTCAAACACCTGAATCGACGCGTCGTGCCCTTTACCATTCAGAGCGCCGCTCAACGAGCGTGGCTTCTCCCAGTTTTCGTCGTCGACGCGCTTGGCTTCGAAAATATCTTCGTAGTACTCACCATCGGCGGCAACGCTCTTGTTCTTCGGGTTGGCCGTGGAGCCAGTAGCACCCGTTACGTTCTCACCGCGGGAGGTGAAGAGCAGCAGCTTGTCATCGTTGGAAATCACGGGGCTGTGCTCCGAGAAAGCCGTGTTGATCGTCGGGCCCAAGTTCTTCACGAAGATATCCTTAGGGCTGTTGAACTGGATTTTTGCGTTTTTGCTGTGCTGAATCAATTGTGCCAGCGAGGCTTTACGCGTATCCTTCTTCTTCAACGTGGTATTGTAGGCCTGAAAGTGGGCAATAGCCTCGTCGAAGTTGTAGTTCAGGTGGTCGACCCGGCCGAGCCAGTACTCCACGTCTTTCGACACCTTAGGTTTGAGCCGCTGCGCCTTATAGATATAGTCGCTGGCTTTTTCCTTATCGAAGGACATGTAAGAGATACCAGCCCGAAACAGGGCCAGTGCGTTGTTCGGCTCCTTAGCCAACACCTGCTCGTAGAAAGGGATGGATGCCCGATAGTTCTCTTGGTCAAAGAACTTGTTTGCAGTCTTTAGCGTCTTGCGAGAGCTCTGGGCCAGCGCAGGCTGGGCCACGGCTGCGGCAAGAGCGAAGGTGCAAGAGGCTTTCAATAACCTTCTGACTAAGTTGTCCATTGTAGGAGGGGTTTGAGAATATAAGGAGTTGCAGGGAGGTTTTGCAGAAAAAGGGCCGCCTGCTGCGGCTGCAAATTTTCAAGAGTTGCCTCTTATACTGAAAACCTGTTCCAGGGTTAAGCCTGCCCGCCGATTTTTCTGGCCAGCAGCGCTAAAAAGTGGCATTAACGCTTTCCAGGAACCAGCTTTGTACTACGGAACTAGGCAAGCTGGGGGCAAAGATAGAAATTTTATAATACGACCTTAGCCGTATCCAATTGTAAAGAAGTTTTACATAATCCTTTGCAAGAAATGACAGCCTCCACGCCGCAATCGGTTAGGGAGCAAAGCGCGCAAATATAGTTGTGCTTTGTAGATTACAAGGATTTATCGTAAAAATTTATGGTCGGTGCGGCCCGCCCAGATCTGCTACCTTTGTAGCCACACCCTAGTTTTTGGCTTATGATTATCCGCGAGGCGAAATTCATGATGAGTAATTCGCGCGTCGACCAGTGTCCGCCGCCGACCTTACCGGAATACGCTTTTATTGGCCGCTCCAATGTTGGGAAGTCATCCTTAATTAATATGCTGACGGAGCACAAGGGGTTGGCTAAAACCTCTTCCTCGCCCGGTAAAACCCAATTAATCAACCACTTCTTAATTAACGAGGATTGGTATTTGGTGGATTTACCCGGTTACGGCTACGCCAAGGTTAGCAAAGATGCCCGCGCAACCTGGGGCAAAATGATTAATTTCTACATGCGTCACCGGGAAAATCTGGCGTGTGTTTTTGTACTCATTGATTCTCGTCACGCGCCTTTGGCTCCCGATTTGGAGTTTATGGAGATGCTCGGCGCGGAAAGCATTCCGTTCGTGCTCGTTTTCACGAAAGCCGATAAGCAGTCTTCTTCCCGCACGCAGCAGAATATCACGGCCTACATTCGGAAGATGCAGGAAAGCTGGGACGAGTTGCCGCGCCATTTTATTACGTCGGCGGAGGAAAAAACAGGCCGCGACGAGGTGCTGAATTTCATTGATGAAATAAACCAGCAATTAGCCCAACAAGCGGATAATGCGTAGATTGGCCCTGTAATTGCCCTGCTCGCCGGCCACCAATTTGTGTGTTACCCTTCTTCTTTTCTTCGGTTTTTTCCATGAAAAAAATCTCATTTATTGTAGTCCTTGGTCTGCTCGCCGGTACCAGCACGGCCTTCGCCCAAAAAACTAAGGTTAAAGTCAAGACCGAGGCTGCAGCACCAGAGCTGGTAGCCCCGGCGGCCGAAGCCACTCCAGCCCCTGCGCCCGCCCCGGGCCACGTCGGCAGAACGATTCCGGTAGCAGAATACTATGAAGGTGGCCAGGAAGGACTGTACACCTTCATTGAAAAAGAGCTGAAGTATCCGATTATGGCGCGCCGCAACCGGATTCAGGGCACCTGCATCGTGAGCTTTACTCTGAATACCGATGGCACTATGGCCGGCATCAAGCTGGTGAAAAATATCGGGGGGGGCTGCGGCGAAGAAGCATTGCGCGTGGTGCGGCTGCTGAAATTTAAAAAGCCCGATTACGCCATCCTGACCAGCCTGCCCATCGTATTTAAGCTTCCGACCCCAGGGCAGGCCGCCGCCGCGGCTGCCACCGAGTAACTTCTGATTTTCTTACCCAACCCTTTTTTCTATGCCCTACGACCTCAAGGAAATTGCCGCTATCAGTGGAATGCCCGGTCTCTATCGGCTGGTGCGTCCTACCCGTGCCGGCGTCATTGTAGAGTCGCTTGATGAGCGCGGCACCCGCTCCGTCGCTTCGGCGCGCAACAAAGTTTCGCTGCTGCACGAAATCTCCATTTACACCCAGGACTACGACCAGACGGTTCCGCTGACGGAGGTATTTGACCGGATCTACCAGAAATTCGGCACTGATCTGACCGTGACCAACAAATCGGAAGACCGGGACCTGGCTACGTTTATGGGCGAGATTATTCCGGACTATGACCGGCAGCGTGTATACATGTCTGATATCAAAAAGCTGGTATCGTGGTACAAGGTCGTGAGCAGCCGCCTAGACTATCAGACGGCCTCAGCTGAAACCGAGCAGCCCGAGGCTGCCCCGGAAGCTGGGGTTGCTGTGGCGGAGTCAGAAGCAAAGCCCAAGGCGTCGAAGAAAACCGCCACGAAAGAATCGACGGAAGCTGGTACGCAACAGGATACCGCCGCCGCTGATGAGACCTTGAGCACTGCTGGGATTATTCCGGCCGAGCAGGAATCTACCGAGCCTATCAACCCTGAGATTACGCAGGATTCAGCTTCGACAAAAAAGTCTAAAAAGAAAGCTGAGTAAGGTTTTATAAGGACCTTACGAGCACAGAAAAGCCCGGCTGATGTATATCGGCCGGGCTTTTCTGTGTGGCGCTGAGAGCTAAGCGGGTTACAGCGCGGCTACCACATCAGAGTACTCAGCGGCCAAAAACTCCTCTGCTTTTTCTACCAGCTCCGTCGAGCCGATAAATAGAGGGCTGCGTTCGTGCATGCCTTTGGGCTCAAGCTCCATGGTGCGGTTGCGGCCGTCGCTCGATTTACCACCGGCCTGCTCTACGATGAAGGCCAGTGAATTGCACTCGTACATGAGGCGCAATTTGCCTTTCGGCGCTTTTTTGGTAGCCGGATACATGTAGATGCCGCCTTTAAGCAGGTTGCGGTGAAAATCGGCAACCAAAGAGCCAATGTAGCGGGCCGAATAGTTCTGCTGCTTGCAGTAGGCGACAAAGGCGGTGGTGCCTTCGGAAAAATGGTCGGAGCTGCCTTCGTTGATGGAGTAGATGGCGCCGGTTTTGGGCGTGGTAATGTGGGGGTGCGAGAGAAAGAACTCGCCCAGCGACGCTTCGTAGGTGAAGCCATTGACGCCATTGCCGGTTGTATAAACCAGCATGGTACTGGAGCCATAAATGACGTAGCCCGCCGCCACCTGATGCGTACCCGTTTGGAGGCAGTCCCGCTCCGTACCCTCGGTGCCTGTCGGCGATACACGACGGTAGATACTGAAGATGGTGCCGATGCTGACGTTGACATCAATATTGGAGGAGCCGTCGAGCGGGTCGATGGCCACTACGTATTTGCCTTGGTTGTTGCCGGTCTGAATCATCTCCTCGTCTTCCTCCGAAATGATGGTGCAGACCTCGCCGCCGTTGCGCAGCGCCCGGATGAAGCGGATGTTGGCAATGACATCGAGCTTCTGCTGGTCTTCGCCCTGCACGTTCTGGCTACCATACGCGCCGGCAATATCAATAAGGCCGGAGCGGTTGATTTCCCGGTTTACAATCTTGGCGGCCAGGGCAATATCGCGCAGCAGCTGCGACAGTTCCCCGGTGGCGTAGGGAAAGTCTTCCTGCTTGCGCATAATAAATCGGTCGAGGGTGGTACCGACGGGCAGAGCCAGTTTATTGTGATCCATGGGGTGGGTGGGTGAGCAGTTGTTTGGGCTTACAAAACTAAGGTTTTTCGCCACATCTGCCGCTGGCTGCCTACTTTTGACCCATGCAGAAACAGCTTCCCCTACACGTGTATAAGTTTGGTGGCGCGTCGACGAAAGACGCGGCAGCCCTTCGCAATCTGGTTCAAATCGTGCGGCAGCATGGCCGCAAAGGCCCATTGCTTATCGTGGTATCGGCCATGGGCAAAACCACCAACGCCCTGGAGGAAATATTTCAGCTGGCTTACACTAGACAAGCGTACGACTCACCGCTGGCTAGTCTGGAGACGTTCCACCGCACGGTTGCACAGGAGCTGTCCTCTGGCTTCGGGCTCCACACGGCAGCCGATATCAAGCAGAAATTCGATGAGACATTCCAGGAGTTGGGCCAGTATTTGGCTGCTGTCGGCCCGAGCCAGGAGTATGATAAGCAATACGACCAAATAGTGAGCTTTGGGGAGCTGCTGTCTTCGCTGTTCATTTCCCTTGTCTTGAACGATACTCAGCCGACGCAGTGGCTGGATTGCCGCCCACTGCTGCGCACTGATGACTGCTGGCGGGAGGGCCGCATCGACTGGGCCCTGACGGAAAGCAGCTTACGCGCCGCAGTGCTGCCCATGCTACAGGGGACAAGCGTAGTAGTCACGCAGGGCTTTTTGGGTGGCACGGCCAACGGCCAGACCACCACGCTAGGCCGGGAAGGCTCCGACTACACCGCCGCCATCTTTGCCTACTGCCTGCGGGCCGAGGCCGTTACCATTTGGAAAGACGTGGCGGGCCTGCTCAACGCGGACCCCAAATTCTTCGCCGACACGGTGCGCTATCCAGAAATCAGCTACCAGGAAACCATCGAAATGGCGTACTACGGCGCTTCCGTCATTCACCCCAAAACCATCAAGCCGCTGGCCGTGCGCCGCATTCCGCTCTTTGTAAAGTCGTTTCTGGACCCGGCGGCGGAAGGCACCCGCATCGGGGACTGCCAGCATGGGCTGCTGGCCCCGGCTTTCATCCGCAAGGACGGACAGTGCCTGATTTCCTTCGAGTCGAAAGACCTGACCTTTATTTCGGAGGAAAACCTGGAGGTAATTTTTGGGGTGCTGGCTCAGGTGCGGCTCAAAATCAATATGATGCAGAACTCGGCCATTTCCTTTTCGGTCTGTACCGACTTTTCGCCCTACCGGCTGGATCGGTTGTTGGAGCAGCTGCGCGACCAGTTCACAATCCGCTACAACAGTAATTTAGAGCTGTATACCATAAAAAATTATGACCACGCCAGCATCCGGCGGCTGACCGAAGGGCGCGAGCTGCTACTGGAGCAGCGCACCCGCCAGACCCTCCAGTTTGTGTGCCGGAACATGGAAACAGGGCAGTAAATCGGGCGTATGTGGCGGAAGCCCAGCACGGGATTTTTTCGGGTTTCTAAACCTTTTTGCCGGGCTATGGCTTCTCCGGTTACTTTTGTGGAGAATCATTCTTACCTGTGACACCTTCTTCTGACCATCTTCATCCCGCTGTCAGCCGGCCCGAGCCGGCTGTTTTGCAGCAGCGTCTGGCCGCAGCGGGGCTGCGGGCCACCCACCAGCGCATCCTGATTCTAGAGAGCCTATTGGTGCTACCCGGCCACCCCACGGCCGAGCAAGTACACCGGCAGGTAATGGCCAACACGCCTACCGTTTCGCTGGGCACGGTGTACAAAACCCTGGATAGCTTCGTGGAAGTGGGCCTGACCAAACGGGTAGCTTCGGCCGATGCCCAGTGCCGGCGCTACGATTCCGATTGCTCGGAACATCACCACCTGTACTGCACGGATACCAAGGAAATCATCGACTATTGCAACCCGCAGCTCGATGCGCTGATTCGCGACTTTTTCGCCAAGCAGGGGCTTGAGAATTTCCAGCCCCACTCCTTCTCGCTACACATCGCCGGCACCCGCGTTTCCTGATAAACCCTGACAAGACGTGCCACTGCGGAGCGGACTTTTCTGCTTCGCAGTGGCCTATTTTTTAATTTTACTCTCCCTTTTCCACTTTTTACTTTTCAACTAATGGCAGTTCTCGTTGGCAAGCGTGCTCCTTCTTTCAAGGCTACGGCCGTAATCGACAGCGAATTTGAGGAGGATTTTTCCCTCGACCGCTACCTGGGCAAGAAGCACGTCATTTTCTATTTCTATCCCGCTGACTTCACCTTCGTGTGCCCCACGGAAATCATTGCGTTTCAGGACCGGCTGGCTGATTTTGAAGCCAAAGGCGTAGCCGTAGTCGGCTGCTCGACCGATACGCACTTCTCCCACTTTGCCTGGCTGCAAACGCCCCGCGACAACGGCGGCATCGAGGGTGTAACTTACCCGCTGGTGGCCGATGCAACCAAAACCATTGCCTCGAACTACGACGTACTGGGCGGTCATTACGATTACAACGAAGTCGGCGAAATGACTTTCGTGGGTTCGCCCCTGGCCTACCGTGGCCTGTTCCTGATTGATAAAGACGGCATTGTGCGCCACCAAGTGGTGAACGACGGTCCACTGGGCCGCAGCATCGACGAAGCCATGCGCATGGTCGACGCGCTGCAGTACTTCGAGGTGAAAGGCGAGGTGTGCCCCGCCAACTGGGAAGAAGGCAAAGAAGGCATGAGCGCCACCCGCGAGGGCGTAGCCAACTACCTGAGCAAGCAGTCGGGGCACTAGCAGCCCTTGCTCACGTGCTGCTCCCTACAAAAGCTCCGGCCCCTGGGTCGGGGCTTTTTTGTGGGGTGTGCGGGAAACCAGCCGGAAGCGGCTAATTTTGCGCCTCATTGATCCTGATCTAGTTGCTTTTCCTCTATACCATTGGCCTTCACCTCTACGCTCTGCTGCTGCGGCTGGTAGCGCCCTTCGTGCCCAAAGCTGCGCAGTGGGTGGCCGGGCGCCGGGGCCTGCTGGCTCACATCCAGCGCACGCTGCAGGCGGATACCGCGCCCCGCGTGTGGTTTCACTGCGCCTCGTTGGGTGAATTTGAGCAGGGTCGCCCGCTGATGGAAGCGTACGCCCAGCGGCACCCGGACCATAAAATCGTGCTGACGTTCTTCTCGCCTTCGGGCTATAGCGTGCGCCAGGGCTGGCCGGGGGCGGCTTACGTCTTCTATCTGCCCCTCGACACCCGCCGCAATGCCCAGGAGTTTCTGGACATTGTGAGGCCCCGGCTGGCGGTGTTCGTGAAGTATGAGTTCTGGCACTATCTGCTGGCGGGCCTGCGGCAGCGCGGCATTCCCACGATCTGCGTATCGGCTATTTTCCGACCCAATCAGGTATTTTTCAAACCCTGGGGTGGTTTCTACCGCCGCATGTTGGGCTGCTTCACGCACCTGTTTACCCAGAACGAGGCGTCGACGCGGCTGCTGGCCCACATCGGGATAACGCAAGCCAGCGTGGCCGGCGACACGCGCTTCGACACGGTGGTGCGCACAGCCCTGGCTGCTCCCGCAGCACTGCCGCTCCTGGAGGCCTTCGTAGCCGATGGTGCCCCGGTGTTCATTATTGGCAGCAGTTGGCCCGACGACCTGCCGATCCTCGCCCCGCTGGTGCAGCGCTACCACGGCCAGCTGCGCTTTGTGGTAGCCACTCACGAAATCAGCGAGGCGAACCTGCGGCTGGTAGAAGCGATGCTGCCCGACCAGGTGGTACGCTACTCGAGGGCTACAGCCACCACGGTAGCCACGCAGCGCGTGCTGCTTATAGACAACGTGGGACTGTTGTCGCAGCTCTACCGCTTTGGCTCCTATGGCTACATCGGGGGGGCTTTTGGCAAAGGACTCCACAACACGCTGGAAGCCGCTGCCTTCGGGCTGCCACTGTTCTTTGGCCCCGCCTACGGTAAGTTTCAGGAAGCTATTGACTTAGTGGAGCTGGGCTGCGCCTTCCCGGTGCGGTCGGGGAAGGAGTTGCAAGCTGCCTTTGCCCGCCTCTACCACGATGAAGTGGCCCGCCTGCGGGTGCAGGACCTCAGCCTGGAGTATGTGCACCAAAAAGCCGGCGCCACCACCCGCATCATGCGGTGGCTGGACGCACAAGTACTGCACCCGGACCGGCTACCTTCGTAAGCCTGCCCGGCATGCTATGTTTAGTTACACTTCAGCCCACGTGGTGAGGCCAGACCTTCGCAGAATCAGCCTACTGGACGAAGGCCTCACCGCACCATTTTCATCCCCTCACTTATGACCGGTATTGTCGTCAAATCAACGGGCTCGTGGTACCTGGTGCGGGAGCCTGGCACGGGCCAGCTGCACCGCTGCCGGCTGCGGGGCAAGTTCAAAAACAAAGGGCTGAAGGTGAGCAATCCGCTGGCGGTGGGCGACCAGGTGGAGTTTACGGTGGAAGAGCAGACCGAAGGCGCGGGCGTGATTCACCACATCGAGCCGCGCCGCAACTACATCATCCGCCGCTCGGTGCACAAGGCCGAGCACGCCCACATCGTGGCCGCCAACCTCGACCAGGCATTGCTGGTCGTGACGCTGGTGTCGCCGGCCACTTCGTTCGGGTTCATCGACCGGTTTCTGGTGACGGCCGAAGCCTACAGCATTCCGGTGACGCTCATTTTCAACAAGACCGACCTCTACGACGCCGACTTATCCGACTACCAGGATCAGATTCTGAAGATGTACCAGCGCACGGGCTACCCCGGCCTGCGCTGCTCGGCGCACTCGGGCGAAGGTATAGCCGAGGTCGATGCCCTGCTCGATGGCAAGGTGTCACTGCTGTCGGGACACTCGGGGGTGGGCAAAAGCACGCTCATCAACGTACTGGTGCCGGATCTGGATATCAAAACGGCGGAAATCAGCGAGTTTTCGGACAAGGGCGTGCACACAACTACGTTCGCCGAAATGCTGGAAGTACGGCCCGGCACTTACCTCATCGACACGCCCGGCATCAAGGAGCTGGGCCTGGTTGATATTCCGCCGGATCAGCTGGCGCACTTCTTCCCCGAGATGCGCGCCCTGCTCAACCAATGCCGCTATCACAACTGCCAGCACGTGCACGAGCCCGACTGCGCCGTGCGCGAAGCCGTGGAAAAAGGCAAGATTGCCTTGCCCCGCTACGACAGCTACGTGAGCATGCTCACGAATGATGATAACCGGCATTAGCCACAGGGTCGGTATTAAAAAAGAACGTCATGTCGACCAACGGTTAGGCTGGCCCGAAACGGTGAAGCTGTTTAGGAAGCCTGGAAATTGACTCTTGAACGTCATGCTGAGCTTGTCGAAGCATCTCGCGTGCACTGGTAATTTGAGTACTACTGCACGCGAGCTGCTTCGACAAGCTCAGCATGACATTTGATAGACTTCCTAAACAGCTTCGGCAGCAAAACAGAACGTCATGTCGACCAACGGGAGACATCTTGCGTGCAATAGTAAAATAATTACTACTCCACGCGAGATGTCTCCCGTTGGTCGACATGACGTTCTGTTTGAGCGGTTGTAGGGCCGCGCCAGGCTTACATGGCCGGAGCGGGCGGCAGCAATACCTGGTCGATAACGTGGGTGACGCCGTTGCTGGAAATAACGTCAGGAATCTGGATGGTAGCGTTGTTGACCATGATTTTACCACCCTTCACCGACACCTTCATTTTTTCGCCGTTCACCGTCGTCAGCTCCTGGCCGTCTTTGAGGTCGGAGGCTACGAGGCGGCCGGCAATTACGTGGTAGGTCAGCACGCCTTTGAGCTTCTCTTTGCTTTCGGGCTTCATAAGGCCGGCCAACGCGCCCTTGGGCAGCTGGATAAAGGCTGAGTTGGTGGGCGCAAATACCGTGAACGGGCCCGGGCCGCTGAGCGTACCGCCCAGGTCGGCCGCCGACACGGCCCGCACCAGCGTGCTGACGCTGGAGGCCTGCACCGCGTTTTGCACGATGTTCTTGTCGGGGGTCATGGCTACGCCGTCTACCATTACGCCCTCGGGCTTGCCCATGCGGGCCGAGTCGGTCATCATGGCGGCCGAGTCGACGGTGGCAATAGCCTCGGTTTCGGCCGTGGCATTCTCGGTGGTTTTGGCGTCGCCGCAGCTGCTCAGGCTGGTAGCCAGTACGGCAGCGCTCAGGGCGAACGAGGCAGAACGAAGGATCTTTTTCATCGGAAAGGGAACGGGGTTAGGGATTGGTTGAGGAAAGTGCGGGAGCAATATCGAAATATTCGTCTTCTACCATAGTTGGCGTGCGTACCAAACCCTGGCAGTAGGCCGGATGTTTAGCCCCTTCCAGAATTGGCTACCTTTGGCCCGGCGCGGCCTGCCGCGCCATTCTCTGTCCACCCATTTACGTTCCGCCGCATGAAAACTGCCGAAATCCACACCAGCAAAGGTGTCATGAAAGTCGAGTTCTTCGAACAAGACGCTCCCAACACCGTGAAAAACTTCACCGACCTGGCCCAGAAAGGCTTCTACGATGGCCTGAAGTTCCACCGCGTCATTCCCAACTTCGTGATTCAGGGCGGCTGCCCCAACTCCCGCGACGGTGCCAAGGGCACGCCCGGCACCGGCGGCCCCGGCTACAAAATTGACTGTGAGCTGAAGGGCGGCAACCAGTACCACGACAAAGGCGTGCTGAGCATGGCCCACGCCGGTCGCAACTCCGGCGGCAGCCAGTTCTTCATCGTCCATAGCCGTGAAAACACTGCCCACCTCGACCGCAACCACACCGTGTTCGGCAAAGTGGTAGAGGGCCTCGACATCATCGACCAGATCAAAGCCAACGACGAGATTCAGAAAATCGTAGTGGCCGAAGCTTAAGAAGCTTTTTGAGTTATTAGAAACGGTCATGCTGAGCTTGCCGAAGCATCTCGCGTGCAATGGTAACTTGATTACTCCTGCACGCGAGATGCTTCGACAAGCTCAGCATGACGTTCTTTTGACTTTCTAAACAGCTTCTACGCTAACAGCGGCTGGTTCAAAGCACCAGATCAAGGAGGATACCCGAACCAGAAAAGCCCGAACCCCTCCCTCCTTCACACAAGAAAGCCGGTCAGTGATGACCGGCTTTCTTGTGTGTTGCAGATAGCGTGTGAAGAAGACTATGGGCCGAAGCCGCTGGCGGGAAAGCCAGGCAGGCTAAAGCGTGAGTACAAGTAGCGGGCAGAGGCGTCAAAAGATTGTAACGCGAAGCGCTGCTTCGCGACCGTTCGCGCTACTTGCCCGGCAAGTGTTGGTACGCGACGTGCTAACGGTCGCGAAGCAGCGCTTCGCGCTACCAGTCATCGCTTGTCCTCAGGCAGGCCCTAGTGTTTCTGAAAAAACCACCGGTTGCCCGCCGCGCTCTACGATTTGTAGGTGGGCCGGTGCACGTGCGGACGACCTTTGGCAACCGACCGGGCATACGGCCGGCGGCCCGACGAAGCGGCTACGGCCGTGGCCCCGGGAGCCAACAAAGCCAAAAACAACACAAGCGAAACAATGCGGCGAACGAAGGCGGAGGCAGTAGACATGGCAGACGACAGCAAAGGAAGCAGAGCGGTTGGGGTAGAAGCATCGGTGGGCCGTGTTGCCTTTCCGATGCTACAAAGCAACACCAGCGTGCCCCGCCGTTTCGCACATGTTGCCCAATAGCCTGTTTTGCTGGCTGAATAAACGGCTTTCGTCTCCGGCCCCGCCCCGGCCCCGCCCCGGCCCCGGCTTGCCCCAGCCAGCCCCCCCCCCCGAACGCAGCAAGGCCTCCCTGCTTGCGCCGGGAGGCCTTGGAGTGTTGCGGATAGGTAGTAGACTTGTTCCTGAATAAAGCGAAACGAAAAAAGAACGTCATGCTGAGCTTGTCGAAGCATCTCGCGTGCAGGAGTACTTATTTTACCAGTGCACGCGAGATGCTTCGACAAGCTCAGCATGACAGCCAAATTTTAGCATCGGCTCCTAATTCAGGAACAAGTCTATAGCGTAACGGGGTGGTGGGGCTAGGCGGCCAGGGTGGCGCGGCGCTCCGTCACTTTGGTTTGGGCGCTGGTAAGCACTGCCACCTGGGCATCTACCTGCTCGGCGTCTACGGCGGCCAGGAAGCGTTCCGCATTGCTGCGGGCGCTGCCCTGGTCGTTGAGGTTGGCGCGGCGGAAAGTGGCGCGGCGCAGCTTGGTTTCGTTCTGCTTGCGCACGTTTTCCGGCAGGTCTGCGGTAGCCAGGATGGTGGTAAAGGCCGTGATTTCGGCTTCTACCCCGGCCAGCAGCGCCTTTACTTTTGCCTTCACCTGCTCGGAGCGGGTATCGGCGTAGTCCAGGTTGGTGTCGCGGTTCTGGTAGCTGGCCAGCTCAGCGGTGAGGTCGTCGAGTACTTCGCCGCACTCGGCTTGGGTGGTGAGGATGCTCAGATCGAGAGCCATAAGGATATAGGTTAAAAGGTGAACTGTGTCAGCCCAGAACGGAGGCGGGCGCTGAATATTAGAAATCGCCTATAAATATTTTTTTGGCCTTGCGCTACCCTTTTAGCTACCCTGCTGCCCCAGCAGCGCGGCCAGGGCAGCGGCTTCTGTTTCCAGGGCCTCCGCCCGCAGGCGCAGCAGGTGGTAGCGGGCCACGTCGGGAGCGTGGTGCAGGGTGGCGTGGGCCTGCTGCTGCCGCTCCAGCAGCCACTGCCGGGTGTGGGCGGCTTCGGCGGGGGTGGTGAGCACGGCGGGCAGGCCGGGGGCCGCCAGCAGGCCCGGCAGCACCGCCTGCCAGCGCCGCGCCTGGGCGTGGATGGCGGCCAGCTTGCCCAGCTCCCGGCGCAGCTTGCCGGCCTGGTGGCGGCAGGCCCGCAGCCGCTCGGTGAGCAGGGCCTCGTCAGGGCTGCCCGGTGGGGCCACCTCGGGCGCGGGGGCAGCGGGCCGGGCCGGGGCCTCGGCGGGCAGCAGCACGGCCAGCGGGTTGAGGCGCAGCAGCACCCGGCCGGTGAGCACCCGGCGGCCAGCTTCGATATCGGCTACGTAGGGTCGGCTGATGCCCAGGTAAGCGGCTAGCTCCTGCTGGTCGAGGCCGAAATACTTGCGCACTTGGGCTATAAGGGTGGTAGAAGGAATGGACTTGCGGGGCACAGGTCAGGGAATTTTTGCAGCTTATTTTTCAAAATGTAAAAAATAAGCTGCAAAACCCACTGGCCTAATAGTCTTTTTTCAGTAAACGTGCACTCCTTGATTCCTTAATGAGGCTGGTAAATGTAGCTTGCAGCTCCACTTTACTATTATGCTTGTGCTCGCTACTTACCTCCACGCTTTGGCTACCATTCGGGCCACCGGCGCTGCTACTCCCGAAACATCATATTATACGCCCCTCGAAAACCTATTCAACGCGGTGGGGGCTGGCCTGAAACCTACCGTGCGGGCCGTGTTTCAGCTCAGCGACCTGGGCGCGGGGCGGCCCGATTTCGGCCTGTTCGCGGCCGGGCAGTTTGAGCGGCCCGCCGATGGCGTATCGTCGCCCGAACGCCGGGCCGGGGCCCTGCCCGAGCGCGGGGCCGGCGAGGTGAAAGGACCCGGCGAGGCGCTGGACAAGCTATTAGCTGGAAAGCAGGTGAGCAAGTATTGGGATAAGTACCGGCAGGTGCTCGTGACTAATCTGCGCCAGTTTGCCTTCGTGGCCGAACTCGATGGTAAACCCCTGCTGCTCGACTCCTTCGAGCTGGCCAAAAATGAGGCCGAGTTCTGGACGATGTGCCACGCGTCCACGCCGCCCCCACCAGCGGTAGCGGCCAGCTTCACGGCATTTTTGGAGCGCTGCCTGCGCCACGCCGCGCCCCTCGACGAGCCCAAGGACCTAGCCTGGTTCCTGGCCGCCTTCGCCCGCGAGGCCCGCCAGCGCCTGGAGCTGGCCGACCCCGCCCACCTTCAGCCCCTGCGCACGGCCCTGGAAGAAACCCTGGGCGTGCGCTTCGACGGCGAAAAGGGCGCCCGCTTCCTGCGCGCCACCGTGGTCCAGACCCTGTTCTATGGCGTGTTCAGCGCCTGGGTGCTCTGGCACCGCGACACGGCCGACGACCCCGAGGCCGCGCCCTTTGCCTGGCGCAACGCCCCCGACTACCTCCAGCTGCCCGTGATGCAGGTGCTCTTTGAGCAGGTGGGCACCACGTCCTTCCTCAAAAACGTGAAGCTGCGCGACCTGCTCGACCGCACCGACCTGGTGCTGGCCCGCGTGAACCGCGCCCGCTTCTTCGGCAAGTTTGCCGAGACCGAGGCCATCCAGTACTTCTACGAGCCCTTTCTGGAAGCCTACGACCCGCAGCTGCGCAAGGAGCTAGGCGTGTGGTACACCCCGCCCGAGGTGGTGCGCTACATGGTGGCCCGCGTAGACTGGGCTCTGCGCACCCAGCTGAATATCCCCGACGGCTTGGCCGATGAGCGCGTGGTGGTGCTGGACCCCTGCTGTGGCACCGGCACCTTCCTGGTAGAGGTGCTGCGCCACCTGGCCGCCGCCCTGGAGGCCCAGGGAGCCGGGGCCCTGCGCGCCGAGCAGCTGCGCAAAGCCGCCACCGAGCGCCTGTTCGGCTTCGAAATCCTCACCGCGCCCTTCGTGGTGGCCCACTTGCAGCTGGGGCTCGCCCTGCGCGAGTTCGGCGCGCCCCTGCCCCCCGAGGCCCGTGCGGCCGTGTACCTCACCAACGCCCTCACCGGCTGGGACCCCGCCAAGCACGAGAAGCAGCTTACTACCTACCCCGCGCTGCGCAAGGAAGCCGAGGCCGCCCGCCACGTTAAGCGCGACGAGCGCATCGTCGTCATCCTGGGCAACCCGCCTTATGATGGCTACGCCGGCCTCAGCGCCGGGGGCTCGGAGGAGGACCGCCTAGCCGAGGCCTACCGCCACCCGCGCCGCACGGCCCCGCCCCAGGGCCAGGGCCTGAACGACCTGTACGTGCGGTTTTTTCGGATGGCCGAGCGCCAGATTGCCGAGCGCACCCGCCAGGGCCTGGTCTGCTTTGTGGCCAACTACTCCTGGCTCGATGGCCTGAGCCACCCCGGCCTGCGCGAGCGGTTTCTGGAAGCCTTCGACGGCATCTGGATTGACAACCTCAACGGCGACAAGTACGCCACCGGCAAAACCACGCCCGACGGCCGCCCCGACCCCAGCGTGTTCAGCACGCCCTTCAACCGCGAGGGCATTCAGGTGGGGGCCGCCGTGTCGCTGCTCGTGCGCGCCCACGACCGCCCCGAGGCCGACGGCGCCGCGCCCGCGTCCGATGCCGTGGTGCACTACCGCGACTTCTGGGGTAAGGACAAGCGCGCCGAGCTGGCCGCCATCGCCGCCGCGCCCGAGCCCACCACCGGCCCCGCCTACCTCGCCCTGCTGCCCAACCCCGCCCTGGGCCTGCCCTTCAAGCCCCGCGCCGTCGCGGATGAATACCTGACGTGGCCCACGCTGCCGCAGGTGTTCCCGGCCAGCTTTCCAGGAGTGAAAACAAGCCGCGACGAGGCTTTGGTGAGCATTGACCGGGCAGAATTGGAAGCGCGAATGCAGCGGTATTTCGACCCGGCCGTGACGGATGCGCAGTTGGAAGCGGAACATTCGCCACTGATGGCTTCCGGCACTGATTTCAATGCAACAAACACTCGTCGGCAACTGCTGCCGCGTGGCTTTCGGCCTGAAAGCGTGATTCCGTTTATGTACCGGCCGCTTGATGTGCGGTGGTTGTATTGGGAAAACGAAACCAAGTTGTTAGACCGAAGCAGACCAGAATATCAGGAGCATATTTTAGAGGGTAACCCTTGGCTTTTCACCACTGCTCGCACTCGCAAGAGTATTGAGCCGCCCATTTATTCTGAGGCGTTGACCGACCTTAACTTGATGGACAGCGGCGCACGCGGCATCCCTCTCTACCTCGCCCCCGACATGCTTTCCGCCGGGGAGCGCCGCCCGAACCTGAGCCACCGGGCCAGCGAGTACCTCACGGCGCTGGGGGCCCCGCCCGAAACCCTGTTCTACCACGCCCTGGCGGTGCTGCACGCCCCCACCTACCGCGAGCAGAACGCCGGGGCCCTGCGCCAGGACTGGCCCCGCCTGCCCCTGCCCGCTTCCCTGGCTGCCCTCGACGCCTCGGCCGCCCTGGGCCGCGAAGTAGCGGCCCTGCTCGACGTGCGCCGGCCGGTGCCCACCGTCACGCACGGCGCCATCCGGCCCGAGCTGCGTGCCATCGGCGCCCCCCAGCGCCGCCCCGGTGCCCCCGATACCGGCCTGCACCCCGCCGAGGGCCATTTCGGCCTGCGCGCCCGCTGGGGCACCCGCTCCAACGGCACCGTGGTGCCCGGCGCCGGCCGCACCACCCCCACCCCCGACCAGCCCGACCACCTCGATATCTGGCTGAATGACGAAGCCTGCTGGGCCGCCGTGCCTGCCGCCGTGTGGGCCACCACCCTCGGCGGCTACCCGGTGCTCAAAAAGTGGCTCAGCTACCGCGCCGCCCCCGTGCTGGGCCGAGACCTCACGATGGATGAGGTGCAGGAGTTCATGCGTTTAGTACGCCGCCTTGCCGCCCTTCTGGCTTTATCGCCCTCACTCAATGCAGCATATAATGCCAGCACTAAAAACTAATAGAAGTTTTGCAGCTTATTTTTTAGCTTTTGAAAAATAAGCTGCAAAAATCTCAGCCTCTCTACACACGCAAACGCCCCGCGCACCTTTCGGTATGCGGGGCGTTTGTAGTAGAACAGTGTAGAGACGCGTATTCGCGTCTCAATCGTTGAATGACAACCGTTCGAACGGCGCGGATGCTGAGACGCAAGTATGCGTCTCTACACGCGTTTAGCTTCGCGCTGCTTATAACCCGAACCTGGCCCGGCCCCAAGCTAAAAGAGCCCGGAACGTCAGACGTTCCGGGCTCTTTTGGCTTGTTGCTGAAGCAGCTATTTCTTCTGCGTTTTCACGGTCTTGCCCGAGGGCTTGTCCTTGATTTCAGTTTCGTTTTCCTTCTCCTTGGCTTTGGTAGCAGGGTCGGTATGCTTCGGAGTGCTGGTGGTATTGGCCATAATATGGAGGTTCTGGTTGTGAAAGAATACCCCATGTACGGCTGCCAAGCCACAATGGCTATGCGTCGGCGGCTATTTTTGGCGGTGGCCACGCGCAGTAGCGCGAAGCAGAGCTTTGTGCTACTACCTACCGGCGCTTGCGGGGCCGCTCCTCTTCCTCATCATCCTCATCCCCTCCGAAGCTGGGCATGGTAAACATCGACGAGAGCAGGTCCTTGAACTGAGTACCGGCTGTGACGCGGTTGCGCGAAATCAGGCTGTGCTCGGCCAGGCCGTGCAGGCAGAACTCCATCAGGAAGAAGGTGGTGTCCTTGTCTTCCTTGGGGTGCAGGAAGCTCACGATGCCGCGCAGGCCGGGCACCTGCTCCAGGGCCTGGTGGTAGTCCTGGTCGGAGCCGTCGTTGAGGACGTCCACGGTGTTGCCGGCCCCAAACCAATCCTGCACCTCTTTGTAGGGGTTCGGGATGGTCTTCTTTTTCTTCTGCTTATCGGGGTCGGGGAAGTAGGTCAGGAAGAGCGTGCGGATGGCTTTGCCCATCAGCTTCTCGGCCACGATGCCGGCTCCCTCCTGCTCGCCTTCGTAGACCAGCTCCACCTTGCCGGTTAGGGCGGGCACGGCGGCCAGGAAGTCGGCAATGCGGACGTAGGTTTTCTTCTCGCCATTGAGCAGGGCGCGCCGTTCGGCCGCGCTGATCAGGCTTTCGTAGGCCGCAATGGTCAGGCGGGCCGATACGCCGCTTTTAGCATCCACGAACTCCGAGGCGCGGGCCTCCACGGCCACTTGCTCCACGAGGTCGTGCATGATTTCGTTGCTCACCACCATGCCCTTTTGCTCGGGCTTGATGCGGGCCTCCTGCTTGGTGATGCGCTTGCCCACCTCGATGCTCTTGGGATAGTGCGTGATGATCTGGGAGTCGATGCGGTCCTTGAGCGGGGTCACGATGGAGCCCCGGTTGGTGTAGTCCTCGGGGTTGGCCGTGAACACAAACTGGATGTCGAGCGGCAGGCGCACCTTGAAGCCCCGAATCTGGATGTCGCCTTCCTGCAGGATGTTGAAGAGCGACACCTGAATGCGGGCCTGCAAGTCGGGCAGCTCGTTAATAACGAATATGCCCCGGTGCGAGCGAGGAATCAGGCCGAAGTGAATGACGCGCTCATCGGAGTAGGGCAGCTTCAGCGTAGCGGCCTTGATGGGGTCAGCGTCGCCGATGAGGTCGGCCACCGATACGTCGGGCGTGGCCAGCTTCTCGGTGTAGCGGTCCGAGCGGTGCATCCAGGCCACGGGCGTGTCGTCGCCTTTTTCGGCAATCAGGGTTTTGGCGAAAATGCTCAGCGGCTGCAGCGGGTCGTCGTTCAGCTCCGAGCCGGCCACCACGGGAATGTACTCGTCGAGCAGGTCCACCATCAGGCGGGCGATGCGCGTTTTGGCCTGTCCGCGCAAGCCCAGCAGGTTGATGTGGTGCATGCTCAGAATAGCGCGCTGCAAGTCCGGAATAACGGTTTCCTCGTAGCCGTAGATGCCGGGAAACACGTCTTCCTTGGCCTGGAGCTTCGCAATCAGGTTGTCGCGCAGCTCCTGCTTCACGGAGCGCGACACGTACCCGGCTTTTTTCAGGGCACCCAGGGTGGTGATAGCCAGTAGTTCGGTGGTCGAGAGCTTGTAATAAGCCATACAGATGGTCAAGGGGAAAATCAGATGAAATACATGTCAACAGGCCGCAGTGCGGAAGGGCCGAGGCTAAAAAATCCGGGCTGTGCTGTCATGCTGAGCTTGTCGAAGCATCTCTACCGCTATGGTATATGATTACTACGGCGGTAGAGATGCTTCGACAAGCTCAGCATGACGTTCAAGAGTCAATTCACAGACTTCCTGAACAGCTTCGACTGCGCGCAGCATGACAGCCTTTCGGGAAAGTCAGTAGCAGCCAGCAGCCCGCGCCGGGGCTACAGCGTTTTGCGGCGATTCTTTTTGTAGTCTTCGAAAATCAGGTGGCCCAGCCCCTTCAGGCCGCTGAAGTAGGCTTTGCCTTGGTTCACCTGCGTAAACTCCTCCACGAACTGCTGTAGATACGGGTCGGAGGCAATCATGAAGGTGGTAATCGGAATTTTGAGGCGGCGGGCAGCGGCGGCCAGGTTCAGCGTCTTGTTCACCACTTTGCGGTCGAGGCCGAAGCTGTTTTTGTAGTAGCCGTTGCCTTCCTTCAGGCAGGTGGGCTTGCCGTCCGTTATCATGAAAATCTGCTTGTTGGCCGTTTTGCGCTTGCGCAGCAGGTCCATGGCCAGCTCCAGGCCCGCCACCGTGTTGGTGTGGTAGGGCCCCACTTCCAGATACGGCAAGTCCTTGACCTTGATTTCCCAGGCGTCGTTGCCAAACACAATCACGTCCAGAAAATCCTTGGGGTACTTCTGCTTCACCAGCTCGGCCAGGGCCATGGCTACCTTCTTGGCGGGCGTGATGCGGTCCTCGCCGTAGAGAATCATGGAGTGCGAGATGTCAATCATCAGCACGGTGCTGGTCTGGGTTTTGTGCTCGGTTTCGCGCACTTCCAGGTCGCCCTCGGCCAGCATAAAGTCGTCGCCACTCTCGCCGAAGCCGTGGTTGAGCTGGGCGTTGCGGATGCTTTCCGTCATCGAAATCTGGTCGAGCGAGTCGCCGAAGCGGAAGTCGCGGATATCGGTGCTCAGCTCGTCGCCCTGGCCGGTCTGGGGCGTGCGGTGGTTGCCGGAGTTACCCTTTTTGAGCTTGCCGAAGATTTCCTCCAGCGCACTCTTGCGGATACCCTGCTCGGTTTTGGGCGTAATCTTAAACGAGCCCAGTTCCTGCTCATTCTCATCGATGTAGCCCTTTTTCTTCAGGTCGTCGATGAAGTTGCCCATCCCGTAGTCGTTATCGGTCAGGCCGTATTGTTTGTCCAGCTCATTGAGCCAGGAAAGGGCCTCCGCCACGTCGCCGGACGTGATGGTGACCAGTTGCATGAATAGTTTAAACAGTGTCTCGAAGCCTTTCTCGGACGACTCTTCGGGCACGAAATCCCGGAAACGAAAACCTGCAGACATATACGTTGGGATTGAAGCGTGATAACAATAGGGCGGGCGGCAATGTTCATTGGGGAGATTTCCGAGCTCAATGCCTGGGTTTTGTACTTCCCAAGTGGCTATTATTGCCCCCTGGGTGCCTACCAAGGCCCTGCATTTTCCGTTCTCAGCTCTTTGTTCTCACCTCTCAGCTCTATTCTTATGAAAGCCATCTGGAACGATACGGTAATTGCCGAAAGTACCGATACGGTTGTTGTCGAAAACAACCACTATTTTCCTGCCGACGCCATCAAGCGCGAATTCTTCGAGGATAGCATTGCCCAGACTTCCTGCCCCTGGAAAGGCCGGGCCAGCTACTATTCGGTGCGCGTAAACGGCGAGCTGAACAAAGATGCCGCCTGGTACTACCCCGAGCCCAAAGACGCGGCCCAGGAAATCAGGAACCGCGTAGCGTTCTGGAAAGGCGTAAAGGTGGTGGAGTAAGCGGCGCTATCTTTAACGGCGCAGTCGCCGTATAGCGCACACATTCCTCTTTCCGCTTTTCATGCCTAGTTTTTCCCGCATCCTGCTGGCTGCTTTTCTGCTAACCAGCGCCGCCAGCTGCGACAGTACCCGCGAAACCACCACCGGCCAGCCCAATCCCACGGCTAGCACTACTCCTGCTCCCACTCCGCCGCCCGGCTTCCGCAAAGCGCTGACGGCCGCCCCCTACACGTTCATCGTCAGCTCCTCGGGGCCGCTGGGGCAGCGCCAGCTACAGGTGCGGGCCGAGCAGGATGGCCAGGAACTGACCACAGCCCAGGATACGATTCTGGGTGAGGTGACCGACGCCCGCCTGGTGAAGCTCACGGCCGGCTCCGGCCACGAGCTGTTGGTGTTTGTGCAGGGGGCGGGCAGCGGCTCCTACGGGGAAGTACGCGGCTATTGGTTCGGGGGCCAGGATTGGGAACGACTAACCGTGCCCCCGCTGTCGGCAACGGCCGCCCGTGGCTACCAGGGCCAGGATACGTACCGGGTTCAGGGCCGCGAGCTGGTGCGCTCCTTCCCTATCTATGCCGCCAGCGACGCCAACTGCTGCCCCAGCGGCGGCACCCGCACCATGCGCTACGTGCTGCCCGAGCAAAGCCTCACCTTCCGGCAAGCCAGCCTGGTGAACGAAGCCCCGGCAGCGCTATAGTGCAGGATATGGCCTGCACTTCGGTGTCATGCCCGGTCCGGCAGCCGCCTGTCAAAATACTGCGTGTGCTGACATTACGGAGAAAACGACGTCCTGCTGCTCGTGTTGAAGCACCTCTACCGCCACAGTAATTATATTCTGGCGGTAGAGGTGTTTCAACTACGCAGACGCAAGGATAAGCAGGACACTGCCGCTACTTCTCACCAGGCCGCATAAGTGCGCAAGATTCGGGTGTGGGTGGGCGGGCTACGGGTGTAGCTTTGGCTACTAATCCGCTTCAGCCATGACCGATTACCAACGCATTGCCGCCGCTATCGGCTACATTCAGCAGCACTTCCGGGAACAGCCCAGCTTGGAACAGATGGCCGAGCAAGCTCACTGGAGCCCGTTTCACTTCCAGCGCAAATTTCAGGAATGGGCGGGCGTGAGCCCCAAGAAATTCTTGCAGTACGTGAGTGTGGAATACGCCAAAAAGCTACTCCGGCAGCAGCTTTCCGTGGCTGAGGCCACGCATGAAACCGGCCTTTCGGGCACCAGCCGCCTCCACGACCTGTTCGTGACGCTGGAGGCTATGACGCCGGGCGAATACCGCCAAGGCGGCGCGGCCCTCACTATCACCTACAGCTTTGGCGAAAGCCAGTTCGGGCCGTATCTGGTGGCCTCCACGCCCAAAGGAATCTGCTGCCTGCACTTCGCCGACGATGCCGACCTAGCCCTGGCCGAGCTGCGTCAGGAATGGCCGCAGGCCACGCTGCTGGCTGAAATGACAGCGGAGCATACGCAGGTAGCCCGATTCTTTGCCCGCGAGGTTGGCCCCGGCGACCGGCTGCACTTACATCTGAAAGGCACCGATTTCCAGCTGAAAGTGTGGAAATCCCTGCTGCGTATTCCCGAGGGCCGGCTTGCCACCTACGCCGGGCTGGCTGCCGAGGCTGGCCACGGCCCGGCGGTGCGGGCCGTGGGCACGGCCATCGGGGCCAACCCGGTAGGCTACCTGATTCCCTGCCACCGCGTGATTCGCAACACTGGAGACCTGGGCCAGTACCGCTGGGGCCCGACGCGCAAAGCCGCGCTGTTAGGCTGGGAAGCGGCCCGGACTAGTTCGTTGACACTTATTTAAGAGCGTGTTTGGGAATTGTCATGCTGAGCTTGTCGAAGCATCTCTACCGCAGTAGTAATCAATTTACTGTGGCGGTAGAGATGCTTCGGCAAGCTCAGCATGACGTTCTGACGACTTCCTAAACAGCTTCAAGGTCACCGATCAGAACAAAGAAAGGCCCGACGGAAATTTCCGTCGGGCCTTTCTTTGTTCTGATCGGTGGTTGAGTGTTGCGCAGCAAATTGCTGGTTACTGTTACTCAATCCACTTGAACTTGTATTCCAGCTTGGGCACCGGCATGCGGTCGGCTACGCGACGCAGGCGGTTGGGCAGGGCCATGATATAGTCGCGGGCTTTCTCGGCGGCTCCGTTCAGGTCCGATACCTGGTCGAGCTTCCAAGTGGTAATGAGGCTCTCCAGAATGTCGGTATAATCCTGACTGGTGTAGACGCCCAGGCGCTGAGCGGCGTCGGTGAAGTGGCCAAAGGTTTTGCCCATTTCCACGCCCATCTCGCGCATGTAGTGCGCCGGCATCACGATTTTCTTGCGCATCATGTCCTCGAAGGCCAGCATCATTTCCGAAGGATCAACCTCGAAAATCTTGTCAACGAAGGTCTGATACACGCGGGCATGCCGGGCTTCGTCGCCGGCAATCATGCCGCAGATTTTGGACAGCTGCGCGTCGCCCGCTTTGCGGGCCAGCGTCCCCACGCGACGATGCGAGAGGTTGGTGGCCGCTTCCTGGTAGCTGGTGTAAATGAAGGCCCGATACGGGTCGTGGGCAGTACCCAAGTCAAAGCCGTCGGCAATCAGGTAATGGGTGCTGACCTCGAACTCGCGCATGTTCACGCGGCCCGACAGGTACAAGTAGCGGTTGAGCAGGTCGCCGTGGCGATTCTCCTCCGCCGTCCAGCCCCTGATCCACTGAGCCCAGCCGTTGTCAGGGTCGCGGTTCAGATCGTCGAGTTGGTGAAACCAAGCTTCGTAATTAGGCAGTGCTTCCTCTGTGATAGTGTCGCCAATGAGCACTGCTAACAGGTCGTAGCTCAGCCCTTTCGCGCTTTCGCGCAAGTCCCGGACTTCGTCAAAGAATGTATCGGAGCGGGAGTCAGGAAGAAAATCGGTGGGTTGCCAGCTGTCGTCTACCTTTTTGAGAAAGCCGTCAATATTTTCTTTTAGAAAGGATTCGAGATGCTGGAGCACCTCCGAGCGGGAGGCCACAGTTGCAATCATAGGAGGAGGAAAGAAGGGATTTCGGGGTCAAATGTAGGCATTCGACAAGCACAGATACGTAAAACAGACTCGCTTGGCTGCTTATAAAATTTTGGCATTTTACCTTTATTCCAGCCGCTCGATATTTATCGTGTACTGTTGAGGTAGATAGCCACTCGTCTGCGCGGTGGCAGCCACGGGCCGAATAATGACTCGCCAGCCTCTGGAAGCCAGATACGCCGATAGCCACGGCACAACCCCGGGGGTAAGCCACCACTGCGTTTGGCCACGGGCAGCCAAGTGGGCTAATGCCGGGGCCAAAGCGGACGTACCGGTGAGCTGCCGGCGCAAAACACGCTGCGAAGGGTCGAGGGTGGGCCAGCCGGTGAGAGACAGCACCGAATGCGGAGCCAGATGCACCACCGTGAAAGGCGACTGCGATTTATAGGCACCCTCCAGTCCGGCTACAACCAGTAGCTGCCCGCGCCGCGTGGCTGCTTCTACTTGCCGCAGCACTGCCTGGCCACGCGCCTGCTCCTGCCGCAGCACCTGCACCCGGTGCGTCGTTTTGAACGCGTAGGCGATTAGCAACAAGGTCAGAATGCCGAATACCAGAGGCGACAGGCGCGGCAGCTGCCGCCGCGTATCCCGCAGCAGGTAAATCAACGTGCTGAGGGCCCAAAGGCTGCAAAGCGGCATCCCGAGCCGGGGCGGCAGCTTGAGAACAATGCCCAACCCAAGGAGCAGCCCCAGAAAAAACAGCTGAACCAGCCAAAAGCCGCGCCGGTGCGGATAGCGCTGACTGCGCGCTACCAGCAGCCATGCCACCGCCTGCAGCATAAGCAGGGCGAAATAGTCGCGGCCGAGCAAGCTAGCCCAGGCGCGCAGCTTGCCCGGCAGCACTTCGCGCAGTAAGTAGCCAGGGTTCACCCGCGTGGCGCGCCGAAACAACGCTTCATTGACGACGGTAGAATCGCCGAAGGCCCAGTGACCGATGGCTTGGATACCGAGGCGGTCGGCAGCCGTTTGGGGAGCAGGCTGGTAGAGCTGGTAGTCGTTGAGGTTGGACTTGAGCACGTCGAGCGTCTGGTAGGTGGCAGCGGCCGGACCACGGGTGAGCACCAGCAGCACGCTGGCCGCGCTCAGCAGCAGCAGTGCCCCCCCGACTAGCGAGGCCCCGCGCCGCCCGGCCAGCCACAAGGCGCCCGGGGCAGCCGCCAGAACACCCAGCCCGGCAGCACTGGGCCGAATCATCCAGGCCAGCGCCAGGGCCAGCAGCGCTACGGCCAGCACCCGACGGCGGCCGGTGCGCTGGGCCGCCAGCAGCAAGCCGGTGCCGGCCAGCAACACCGGCACCCGCACGTAGCTAAACCACAACGCGTGCTCCACCCACGCCAGGGCGTAAAACCCGACCAGCACCAGCACAATCGGGCCGCCGGGCAGCCGCCCGCGCAACAGCTTGTCGAGCACGGCGAAGGCCAGCACGGTGGCGGCGTAGAGCAGGCCGTAGAGGCTCAGGCCATACCAGGGCAGGGCCGGAAACTGCTGGTACAAACCAGCCAGCAGCGGGGCCAGCCCGTGAAAGTAGAGGTGCAGATCGGTGACGGGTGCCACGGCGGTGCTGCCTTGCAGCAGCAGCGTGATGCTGAGGTCGTCGTTGGTTTCGAAGTAGCAGCCCAGTCCAAGGCTTGCCAGCAGCAGCAGCGCCGGCAATACGATAACGCGGAGGAAGCGGGAGTCAAGCATCGGCGGCCAGCAGGCCAGACTAGAACGGCGTGGCTGGCGGGGTAAAGATGGGCAAACGAAAGATGGTTTGGGCGCGGCGCGGCCGGTGGGGCTGGCAACGGAGCCCACCAAGTGGTCTGTTCATTCTAAATCGGTTGCTTTGCAGTTGTGAAGCCTCTCTCCTCCCGCCTGCCCGACCTGACGCTGGTTTTCGTGGTGCTGCTAACCCTAGCCTACTTCTTCCTGACCCACGAAGGGCTGTATGATCTGGACGATTATTTCTACGCCCGCTACGCCCACCAGCTAGCCAGTGGCACCTTTGCGGTGGTGCCCGACCCGCAGGGTCTGCTCCACGACCCACTGAAAGAGCGGTGGCTAATTTTCGGGCCGGTGGCGGCAGTGTACACCATCTTCGGCATCAACAGTATCACGAGTACTCTGTGGCCGCTGCTGTGCACACTGGGGTGCGCCGGGGTTATCTGGGGGGTATACCGGCACCGGGAGCCCGTGGTGGCCGCCGCCGCCATGCTGCTGCTGGGGCTGCATTATTTCACACTTAATCTGACCAATTATCTTTACCCAGATAATATACTGATGTTCTGGTGCTTGTGCTGCGCACTCAGCTTGCTTCTGGGTCGGCAGACGTACCGCGACCAACTGGTGTGGGGGGCGGGATTTGCCGCGCTCAACTTCGCCGCTCTGCTCAGCAAAGAGACGATTGTGTACTACCTGCCGTTCTATTTGGGCGTGCTAACCCTTGATATGTATCGGCAGCGCAACACCCGATTCTGGGTAGCGGCGGTGGCACTCGGGGTCTGTCTGCTGGGAGCTTACCTGGCCTTCTACCAGCTGTATACTCATGACGCGCTATACCGCCTTCACCTGATCGAGCAGACCAACGAATACCTGAAAGAGGGCAATTTTCTGGCCGGTAACCGGACCGCGCTGGTGGCGCGCATCACCTACCAACCCGTGGTTTTTCTGGTGGGCACCGGCTTGGGAGTGGCACTGCTTCTGGCGGGCGCGGCCGCGCTGTATAGCCGGCGCAGACCCACTGCGGACGCGGGCTTTTGGCTGGGACTAACGTTTACTACGCTGGCTTTTTACTGGCTGGGCAGCACTTCCCTCAGCCACTACAACCCCATTACGCTGGTGCCGCGCATGGCTACCCCACTGCTGCCACCTCTGTGTGTGGCGGCGGGCTTTGGGCTCCGCGACTTTGTGGCCAACGGTCGGGGTGGCTATTGGCTGGCCCTATTGCTGCTGGCCGGTGCGGGCTGGCTACACAACAGCTTATCGGTGCTGTACATGGTGCCGGCCTTGTATTTTGCTCTAGCTACCTGGTGGACCAATCCGGCGGCGACCAGCCCGTGGCGGCGGCCCGGCACGGAGCATTTCGCAGCGCTGGCACTCGGGGCGCTGGTGCTGGCGCTGAGCATCCGGCCGCTGTATTTCATGCAAAAGCCCAGCGTATCGGCACACCGTGCCCAGCAGCAGCTTATGCGGGAGCGGCTGCAGGCGCCAGCCCGGGGTGTGGTCTTCGTCGACGATTTCCTCATCGGCAACTATGACTTCTACTACGGCTTCCAGGTGCCCCCCGACCTGCGGTTTCGGCGCTTTGCCGCCGCCGACTCGGTGCGACTGGCTCCGGGCGAAAAAGCCTGGCTGCTGCTCAACCGTAGCACGCTGACCAACCCCGAGCTGACGCGCAAGCTTATTCGCTATCAGGAGCCCGAGGTGCTGGCGCGTTTTCCCGAGCGTCGCTCCGTGGCCCAGGCCGGTACTGTGGAGCTTTTCGAGGTGCTGCTAAATGCACCCAAGTAATAGCGCCTGCTTGTGCAGGCCCTTTGGCGACTACAGTGCTCAGCATATTCTTCTTACTGAAAGCCTCCTTACCCCAAAGGTCAGCCTCCACCCTATTCGACTACGAGCCGGGCCGTAGAACTGCTCAGCCGTAGCAGATACAGGCCTGCTGGAAAGCCCGTTAGATCTACCGTAGTTTGCGTCGCCGAGGCGGCTATTGTATAGCGCCGAATCTCCCGGCCCAGCCTATCGAGCACATACAAGGTTTCGGGCTTGGTACGGGTAGCAGACAGGTGCACCGTGGCTTGGCCAGCTGCTGGGTTGGGCAGCACTGTCAGCGCCGGCTGCCGAGCCGGTGAAACAGTAGACAAGGCAGTACCAAAAAGCACTGGATAATCCTGGGTTTCACCGTACACCAACGGAGCGCAGGAACTAGTTATGGAGCCTAAACTCACGTATTGCGTACGGACCCGCAGCGCGCCGCACCCGTTAGCGACACCCGGCGGCAGCGTAAAGGTGGCCGCATACGATACAGCTGGCTGGGTACTCTGAAAAAGCAGCTCATTGGGCTCCGCGAAAGAGCCGTTTTGGTTCAGATCGAGCCACACGCTTACATGCTGCGGGTAATAGTAGCCGTTGTTGAAGGTGAATAGTTTTACGTCCAGAGAATAACTCGTACTGGGCAGCAGCCGGGCATACTCCGTAGGAAAACTTGAGGCTGAAGGCCCGCAGCTGGTAGTGCTGTGCGCCAGAATGATCGTTTGGCCCTGCCGCAGAGTCACGGAGCCCAGACCGAAAGCCTCCTCCGGTTTGTCGGTGCAGGTGTTGGGAGTATTATGCGCAGCCCGGCAATACATGCGGGCAGTCGTGAGGCCGACCACATTACTGAAAGAGGCTGCCGCATTAATGGGCTTCACCCGGTATTGCACCGCCGTGAAGCCGGGGATACTCTGGTCTACGTACGACGTGGCGCCCACTTCTACGGCCGCAATAGCCGCAAAGTCGCTGCTGCCGGAAGCCCGTTCGATGAAATACCCCACGGCCGCCGGGCCAGATACCGGATTACGCCAACTCAGGCGGGTTTGGCCCAGACAACTGCCCGACGTCACTGCAAGACCCGTGGGAGCGGCGGCGGCCGGGCGGCTACACGTCAGGTTGGCCTGGCTGGTCATGCGGTTGGCCTGCATGTAGGCATACTGAAAAGGCGTGTACTCGCTGCCACAGAACCAGTAGCTCATCACGTTGCGCATATCGGGCACAAAAAGACTGCCCTGCGCATCAGTGGCGGTGCCAGTATACACGCAGTTGTCGCTGGTAGATCCGGGCAGGCCGTAGGGGTCGGCGGGAGTATCGCAGATAAAGTCGCCGGCCGAGTTGCAGTTGGTGCGCGCCACCAGCTCCCGGTTAGCAAAGTTGAAGCTGTTGTTATTGTTAAAAGTATGCAGCAAGCCGAAGGTATGGCCCAGCTCGTGCGCCAGTGGCCCGACGCCAGCCAGAAACACCTTGCGCTCCCCAGGGCCCGGGTTAACGTATGCGTAGCCCCCTACGCTGCTGTTGCCGTTGCGATTAATCGAGTTGACGAAGTACAGGTTGATCTGGTTGCTGTCGTAGTTTGCACCACTGGACAAGGCTCCCTCGTTCTGACTATTGAAGTTGAACCAAGCCGTATTGTCGATGTAGTTAGGCGCGCCGCACACGTAGAGTTGGGTATTCGACTGCACAAACTGACTGTTGGTTTCGGCAATGCTCTGGTAGACAGCGGCTACATCAACTCCTCCTGTGCCATCCGTTCGCCGCACAATGTGGATCCTCAGGGGCACGTAAGTCACAGGGCCGGCGGGCTGGCGGGCGTGTAGCGGGTGGGCCACCTGGGCCAGCGTTGCCAGCTCGGCCGGGGTGGGTTCCGGCGTGCCGCAACGCAGTACTGGCATGGTCTGGGCCTGCGCTATGCTTGCGAAAACAAGGAAAGCCAGTAGACAGCTAACTTGTTGGCACCGGCGAAAAAACGACGAAAGTAGGTGTGTAGCCATGGGCAGATGAAGAAAAAAGCAGCGTTTTATGTAATCTGGTGGTCCTTAATTTCGCACTGCCAGTCGCCCCGCCCTACCACGCACCTCGCGCTGCCACCACCGCCTTCCGCACATAGTGCCACAGTGCTCTAGAAGCAGTTGTCAGGCCAAGAAATCCTCCTGAAACCTCCAAAAAACAAACAAGTGACGACCGTAGTGCTGGGCTGCGTAGTCTATGATGGGTGGCGTTTTGTTTCACGAAGCAGCCCGACGTTACCGTTGAGCTTGTCTGCAGCGGCTTATCTTATCAGTTCCGGGTCAGTAGGATGACGCAAGGCTTTAATTTACTATAATTTACTACTTTATCTAAAATATATGCAAATTTTACCATGCATTTGGTTACCAGTACTGCTCTATGGTTGTGCGGCCTTTGCGCTACACTGCATTTCTACTAGCCGCACATGGAGGCCGAAAACTTTGCTTCTCTTAAGTTCACCGCGAATTGACGTAGCCAAACAGCGCACAAAACACCGCTTCGAATACGCTCAGAAGTACCTCACCAACGACCCGGCGCGGCGGCTACCTGCTGCGCCAGGCGCTCCAGGTGCCCAAGGCCCAATCCAGAATAGTGGTTGCCCCTACGGCTCGCAGCAGCCCAAACAGCTCATGCGCTTCGCGGAAATTACCCCAGCGCACTGCTTGGCGCAGCTCCCAGCGCAGGCGCACGCCCAGCGCGGCCTGCTCGGCGGGGGTGCGGCACAGGCCTAAGGCCTTGCGGCATACCTGAATAGTGGAAGCCAGAAATGGGTCGTTGGGCCGGTAGCCCCGGCGCGACATGGCAGCCGGATGCAGTCGTTTTTGGGTCGTTACTTCATCCAGAAAATAGAAGCGAAAGTTGCGGGCGGCCCGCACCCAGAAATCGAAGTCCTCGTAGGCCAGGGTTTCGTCGTAGCCCCGCAACTGTTCGAGCACCGTGCGGCGCATCAGCATGGTGGGCGTGCTGATGAAGTAGCGGCGGAGCACATCGGCGAAAACGTCTCCCGAAGCTGGGCGCGGGTGTAGCTGCTGGTGGGCAGCGCGGCGGTAGTGGTAGCGCACGTGCCGCGAGGCTTCATCAATCAGCTCGGCATCGGAATACACCACACCGTAGTCGGCGGGCAGCTGCTGAAAGCAAGCTACCTGCTGGGCTACGCGCTGGGGCAAGAGCACATCATCGGTGGCGAAATCAATAAAAAAATCCCCTTGCGCCCGCCGGAACGCCTGGTTGAAAGCACGGCAGTTGCCTTGGTTGCGAGGTAGAAAAATGGTTTGCCAGCCGGGATGCGCTGCCGCATACCGCCGCAGAATCGGCAGGCTGGCGTCCGTGCTGGCATCGTCGACGAGAATCACTTCCAGGTTCGGGTAGGTCTGGGCCAGGATGGAATCGAGGGCTTCGGCCAGAAACGGGGCGTGGTTGTAGCACAGCGCCACAATTGTGACCAGTGGCACAGCCACCGAAGGCGTGCCAGTACCCGGTTGGGAGCCGGTGCCGGGAGTCGTGGAAATCGGTTCTGTCATTGCCAATCAGCGCCAATACGAGCGAAAGTAAACCAGGCAGCCCAGCAGCAGAATACCAAAGCGGGCCGCGTGCGCCAGCGGCGCCCCCAGCAGGCCGTAGCGCGGCAGCAGCACAGCCAGCAGGGCCACGTAAAGCGCCGCCGAGCCCGCCTGCACGGCCACGTAGCGGCCCACGTGCGCTTTAGCCATCAGCAGAAACAGAAACGTCCAGGTTAGAAATTTGGCCCAGTCGCCCACAAACTGCGGGGCCAGCAGGTCGCGGGCGGCCAGAAACTGCGGATCGAATAGCAAGGGCAGCAGCCAGTCGCGCAGCAGGTAGAGCAGGCCCAGCCCCAGCGCTACTACCGGGGCCAGCACCAGCAGCACGGTACGCACGTAGCCACGCGCCGCCACCGGCTGCCCCACCACCGCCGCCAGGCGCGGGTAATACACGCTGCCCATCACGGCTGAAAATACCATCGTGTAGTTGTCCGAGAGCTTGGCTACCGCCTGCCACATCCCGGTTTGGGCCAGGCTGAAAGAGCGAATCAGTACGTCGCGCAGCACGAAGTCCACGATTTTACTGAACAGCAGCACGCTCACGGCCATCAGCACAAACCGCCCCATGCCCCGCAGCGCCGCCCGGCTGACCGGTCCGCGCAGGGGCATGAGCAAGCCGTGCCGGGCACAGACCACGAGCGTAGGCACCAGCGTGCAGCCCTGGGCCAGCAAATAGGCCAGCAGCACCTTTTCCACGGCCAGCCCGCTGTACAATGCGCCGGCCACGCCCGCCACGCCCGCCGCACTCAGCACCGTGGTTAGCCACACATAGGGCCGCAGCCGGCCCGCAGCCAGCAGCACCGCTCCCCCGAACGTATTGCCAGTGAGCAGCCCAATACCCGCCGCAAACAACGCCACCCAGGCGGCAGAAGGCCGAAAAACGCCCACCAGCGACTGTCGGCCCAGGAGCAGCACGGCGGTGCCGACCAACAAGGCCAACCCATTGAGCACCAGCCCCGCGCCCAGCCAGGCCCGGTACCGACCGGCACCGGCCCGCAGCGGAGCCAGGTATTTCACAATGCCCACGTGTACGCCCTCATTGGGCAGCGTCGTGAACAGGGCCATCAGATTCTGGAAGTGGGCCAGCAGCGTGAGGCCGCTGGGGCCGCCATACACGGCCATCAGCTTATTGAGCAGCAGCGCGCCGGCCGTGCGGGCCCCTACGGCAATGCCCGAGCTGAACGCACCCCGCAGAAAACGGCTTATGCCGCCCACCAGAGGCGCGGAAGACGGTGACGTGGCAGAAGAGTCGTCGGGCTGCATGCCCGGCAAAAGTAGCGGATGTTAGAGCGTGTTTGGCATAGTGTCATCTTTGCCCGGCTGAACTCGTGCAAGTACTTAGCGCGCAAATGCCGCTGCTGCTTCCCGTACTACGGCTGCGCCCAGCGCAGCCCCGCTCCTGCCACGCATTCCGGCGGCCTACCGCTCAAACGTCAGCTTCAGACTGGGCACACCGCCCAGATGGCGCTTGAATTGTAGCAACGACTGATTGAGACCTTCGGGCAAGGTGGAGGTGCCCAAGTCGAGCAGCTGCTGCCCATTGGCCCGCCCAAAGGCGTGCAAGCCTTCGTTGAGCAGCACGACGGGGCTAAACGTATTGTACGCCAAGGGGCTGGCCGGGTAGAAGTTGTAGAGCACCCGACTGTTTACCCGAATGGCAACCGTCAGCGCCGCCCAGTTGCCGGCCTGGTCGCGCACCGAGAACAGGAAGTAATCCTGCGGGAACTGGCTGAACAGCTCCTGCAGCCGCTCTAGACTCAGGGAAAGCTCCTGGCCTTTTTCCCGGCGGCAGCGGCGCAGAAACTCGTAGGCCAGCGGCAAGAACAAGGGCGTTTCCTGCTCAAAAACGAAGCCTTGGTGCTGGCATTTCTTCAGGCGGCGGCGCTCTGAGGGGTGCAGCCGCGCCCGGAAGTCGGCGGCCAGCGGCAGATGGTTATTGATTTCGGCCAGTGGTATGGCGTAGCCCAGCTGTTGCAATACGTGGGTGAGCAAGGCGCTGCCCGCCGGGTCGTAGGCGAAGGGGTAGCTGCGCAGGCGCAGGTGGGCCAAGCCTTGCGCGGCCAGCTGGGCGTGCACTACTTCCAAAAAAGCCCGCAGCGCCACTGCCGCTACCGCCGCCAGCTGCACTGCCCCAAACGGAGCCTGCCACGGACTCTGCGCGGTGCCGCCACCGGCCTCGCCGGCTACGTGCAGCTGCGCCACCGTGAGCTGGCGGTCCTGGTCTTCGAGGTAGAAGGAGAGCAGCAGCCCGGCGTGACGCTGCAGGCGCAGGTGGGCAGGCGTGAGATACAGAAAGGGCTCAAACGCCAGGGGCAGCGTGGGGTCGGCTACCTGCCCGGCCGGCCCCACGTGGAGCCGCACCACGTACTGGTCGCCTTCCAGCGGCAAAGGCAGCAAACAGGACGAAGCAGCGGGCATGCGGAAATTAAAAAGGCTACGAACGGGGCAGGAACGGCGAAAGTACAAGTAAAATCGGGGCGCGGGCGGCAAACGACGGCGCGGCATCGTATTTTTGCGGCCCTTTTGGCGTTTCCCTCTTCCTTCATTCTGTCGTTGCCCGCATGCTTGCCTTATTCCTCTCGGTTCTGTTCTCGGTTACTATCGTTTTCATTTTCAAATACTTTTCCCGCTTCGGCGTCGACACATTTCAGGCGCTGATTGTCAATTATATCACCTGCGTGGTGGTGGGCTGGCTGGCCTCCGGGGCCCCGTCGCTGGAGCCGCTGCGGGCCGGTGGGGCCTGGCTGGTAGCGGCTGTGGCCTTAGGCGGGCTGTTTATCGGCACATTCTATCTGGTGGCCATCACGGCCCAGCGCGTGGGCGTCAGTGCCGCGTCGGTGGCCAATAAGATGTCGCTCATTCTGCCCGTGCTCTTCAATCTGCTGGTGCTTCGGTTGTCGCAGCGGCCCTATACGTTTATCAACTACGCGGGTATGGCCCTGGCGCTGCTGGCCATTTTGCTCACGGCCCTGCCCCGCCGCTCCACCGCCGCCGCTCCTGATGGCACGGCACCGGCGGCGGCCTGGTGGCTGCCGCTGCTGCTCTTCGTTTCCAGCGGGGCCGGCGACTCCCTGCTGAACTTTGCCAGCTCCACGCTGCTGCCCGACGCGGCTACCCGCACGCTGTTTCCGCTGGTCACGTTCGCCACGGCCGGCACCATTGGCCTGCTCATTCTGCTGAGCCGCGTAGCGAAGGGCGGGCAGCAATTTGCCGCTAAAAATGTACTGGCCGGCATTATTCTGGGCATTCCCAACTACTTCTCCATCTATTTCCTCATCAAAGCCCTGGGCAATTTCGGCAACGATGGCGCGTTCGTGTACCCCATTGCCAACGTAGCCACCATTTTGCTGGGAGCCGTGGGGGCCGCATTTCTATTTCGGGAGCAGCTGGGGGCGCGGGGCCGCGTGGGGCTGGCTACGGCCGTGGTGGCACTGGTCCTCATTTCGTACCAGGAAATCGTAGCGGCCTTCTGATGGCGCTGGCGGCGGGGCCCTGCCAGCGAGTAGCGCCGTAGGGTAAAAACCGAACGGCCCGATGTGGACCACGGCGTGAAGCCGGCGTCGCGTGGTGCATAGAATTCGGCGCGTCATTTTCTTTTGAGCCGACGACAAGCAAGTAGCGGCGCGGCTGCTAGCGGGAAGCTCCTTAGCTTGGCCTATTGCCCCAGCGCCCAAACGCTTTTGTAGCATCGCCACGTACAAGCCTCGCGCTCTTACTTCTGCCCGCCCCCATGACTGCTGCTACTGCTTCCCCCGACCTCCCGCTTGCGCCCCCTGTGGTGCCGGCACCCGCCGATGAGCCTGTCCGCTCGGGTGTTTCCGACCGCGCCGCTACCCAACAGGCCCGGGAGCAGCAGGTGGGCCAGCGCCCCGGCACGCTCACCATCCGGGAAGGCTCCCTGGTGCCGCGCCTCTTCCTGATTTCCTACGACGATACCGTTTTTGAGGAACAGGAATACACCAGCTACGACGAGCTATGGGCCTATTTTCAGGCCAACCCGCAGTTGAAGCACTGGATTGACGTGCGCGGCTACAACGACCTGGCCCTGATGCAGCGCCTCATGCAGGACTTCCGTATTCATGCCCTGCACATGGAAGACGTGCTGGGCGACTACCAGCGGGCCAAAGTAGATGTGTTCGACGAGAATCGTCTCTTCCTGGTGTCGCGCATGACGGAGTTCACCTCCCTGCTCGAAATCGACGACGACCAGCTGTCCCTCGTCACGGGCCCGAACTACGTCCTCTCCTTTCAGGATGACTACGACGACTGCCTCGACTCGGTGCGCAACCGGCTCCGCTCGGGCTTCAGCATGATCCGCCACAAGTCGTCGGTGTACTTGGCCTACGCGCTTACCGACGTGGTGCTCGACCACTACTATCCTACGATGGCCGCCATCGGCGACTATATTGAGGTGCTCGAAGACCGGATTTTTCAGGGCCGGCCCAACCGCCACCTGCTCAGCCGCATTTTGCAGATCAAAAAGGATATCGTGCGTTTCCGCCGCCTCGTGTATCCGGAGCGCGAGAAGATTGCCGAAATCCTGCGCATGCCCGATGCCGTGGTATCGGAGGAAACCAAGGTCTTTTTCAAGGACTGCTACGACCATGCCATCCAGGCCATGGATCTGGCCGAGAGCTACCGCGAATCCATCAGCAGCCTCATGGACCTGTACCTCTCCGACCAGAGCAACCGCATGAACGAGGTAATGAAAGTGCTGACCATTATCAGCAGCATCTTCATTCCCCTGAGCTTCGTGGTGGGCCTCTACGGCATGAATTTCCAGCGTGAAAACCCTGACGGCTCCATCAATCACCTGAACATGCCCGAGCTGTATGAGCCCTGGGGCTACCCGGTACTAATGGCCATACTAGCGCTCATCGTCACGGGCCAGCTCATCTACTTCTACCGCAAAGGCTGGCTCACGAACCGGTAGGCTGGTTTTTGGTTTTTGGTTTTTGGTTTTTGGTTTTTGGTTTTTGGTTTTTGGTTTTTGGTTTTTGGTTTTTAGAAAAGAACGTCATTCCGAGCGAAGCGAGGAATCTCGCGTGCTGACATTGCCAAAGTAATCTGATTACCGTGGCACGCGAGATGTCTCACTGCGTTCGACATGACGTTGTTTGCTTAACAACTAACCAACACACACTCAATTCATCTTCAAAGCGGTGCGGCGCAGCTCGTTGCCGATGACGCGGTAGAGCTGATAGGTGTTGGTGCTGCTGTCGTAGTCTAGGCCCACGGTTGGGAGGCTGCTGTCGAAGGGCTGGCCACCGACCAGGCGCCCCTGGGAGTCGTAGATGTAGGCCTTGCGCGGGCCGGGCTCGGTGAGCACGTAAGCGCGGCGGGCCGGGCCAAAGTTGAGATACTGCACTGATTTGGGGCCGGACGTCACAAAGCGCTGGCTCAGCAGCAGCCGGCCCGTGGCCCCAAACAAGCTTAGGCGGCCGCCATCTTCGCGGGCCACCACGTAGTCGCGCTGGTTTTGGTCGGGAATAAGCTGAAACACCGAGTTACGGCTCCAGGTGGCGACCCGGCTGCGCTCCACAATGTCGCCGCTCAGGTTGAAGCTCACCCGCTCGCCGTGCTGGGTAATGACGCTCAGGCGGGTACGGCGCAGTGTGGGGCCACTCTCCACAAAAGCGCCCGAATGCAGGCGCGCGCCCATGCTAATGGGAAAACCCGGATACACGCTGCCCTGCTCATCGTAGGCATACACGTAGCCATTATCCAGCAGCACCACAATCACGTCGCGCCCCCCCACCACGAGGTAGTGCGGCGGCGCGGCCAGGCCAAACTCCATCTGCTTCGGCTGCCAGCCGGGATACGCCCGCCCGTTGGTATCGTAGAGAAACAGGTTGCTGCCCCCGCCCCCCACCAGCAGCCGCGCGGCCGTTCGGCCGCTCCCCGGCGACACCGTAAGCGAAGTAGCCCGCACGCTGTCGGGCAAATTCAGCGGAAAGTTGGGCTGCTCCCGGCCGCTTTCGTCCAGGGCATGAATCTGGGTGGGCGTAGCAAACAAATAGCCCCCCGAACCGCCCGCCGCCCGGCTGATGCGGCCTACCACTGGCCCCGGCAGCGAATCGGACCAGGCCACTACGTTGTCGGGCGTCACGTAGTGCAGCACCTGCTGGTCGTCCTGCACCACCACGCCCGCTACCCGCGTCCCGATGACTGGTACAAGCGTGGGTGCGCTGGTCAGCGGCGTTTTGAAAGCCAGGGCCCCACCCGTGCCATTTGCCGATTGCGGCTTGGCCACGGCCGGCCCAATGGCAGGGTGGCGCAACACGAGTTGGGTGAAATATTGCGCGCCGGGTTCTCCTTCGTTGGTAGCGGGCACAAATTGCAGCGCTATCTGCGGGAAGCGCTTAAACAGCGTCTCATTGCGCAGCAACCCGGCGCGGCGCTCTTCTACCAGGGCACGCAGCAGCACGTTCCAGCTGTTGCGGGTATCGATAAGCACGCGCATGCGGGCCAACGGCTGGGTTTCCTGCAAAAAGGCAACCTGCGTGGGAGAGCGGCTCCAGACTTCGCCCGCCACCACGTCGGTCAGCCAGAGGCGGAGGGCTTCGGCATCTTCCCCAAAAGCCACATAGTCGCCGACTTGTACCACGGCGGGCGGGCCAAAGCCAGTGAACATGGGGCCTAGCAAGCGGGCAGGCAGGTCGGGCACACCGGTTTGATACAGTTGATACGGCCCGACCCGCTCAAAAGCCGGACTGGCCCCGCTCAGCCGCCGCAACTGCCCAAGCAGCACCGCCGTTCTGGCCGGGTTGGCACAGTAGGCCAGCGCCAGCCGGGCCGGCTTAGTGCGCGCCGAGGGTGTGGCCAGGTAGCACAACGCCACTTCCTGCATGAGGCCAGCGGCCAGGCTATCGACCAACGGCGCGGTGCGCAGGCTCAGCGAGTCGGCAGCGGCGGGGCGGACGGACCGCAGCACTTGCACCGGCCCCAGCCCCAGGTGCACCACTATAGCGCTGCGCAACGACAGCACGTCGGCCATTCGTAGCCGCTGGGCGGGCTGCTGGCGCAGGCGCTGGTGCAGGGCGTCGCGGGCGGGTTCGGGGTTGGCAAAGCCGTTGAAGACGACCTTATTTCCTGCCAGCTTCATTTCAAACTGCCCATTGCGGGCCAGGCTGCTTACGGCCGCGAGGTCAGGCCCCGAATCGGCCCGGAAAAATACGCTCATGAACTGCGGCAGCCGCCGGTAATTAATCAGCAGCGTAGCATCCACATCCTTGAGCTGCAGGAAGTCGGTGCTCTGAAAATCGGCGGCTACTGATGGCAACCCTGGGTGCTGCAAGCGCCGCACCACGGCTTCCACCAGGTCCGCGTTGGCACTCATAATAAGGCGGTTGCGATAGTTGAAGAAGGTAACACCCTGCTCGGTAGCCCGCTCACGCACGTTCGTCAGCTGCTCGCCCTGGTAGTCGCGGCTCAGCACCTGGTAGCGGGGGTCGCGGCCCAGGCCATCGACGAGCGTACGCACCTGCCGGTATTCGCGCACACTCCCGATGGGCACCTGGAAGAGCACATCGAAAGCTTGCGGGCCGGTGACATGCACCGATGTCAGCACTTTTTTCGTGCCCAAAAAACGCAGTACCGCGTTGCGAGTGCCCGTGAGGCTATCGACCAGCGTGACGTGCTCCTCCACCTGCTGGAAGTAGCGCACGGCCGTTAGGTTGTCCCAAAGCTGCGTTTCCTTGAGATGGCGCACCAATGTGGCATGGTCGCGGGTGGCGGCCACAAACACGGCATCATCGGGCACCAGCGCCCACGCATCGACGGGCACACTGGCCACGACGCGCCGGTAATAGATATAGGAGCCCAGGGCCGAAACCAGCAGCAGGCCAAGCAGAAACACCAGAAGCTTATGCGACATTACGCGGTGGCGGGGAGTAGCGGGGGCCAAAAATAGCTATTCGGCACCCAACTGCGCTACCGGCAGCCGGGCAGGCTCCACATGCACACGTACGAGGTTGCTGACGAGGCGCACCCGGGGCACCCGTTGCAGCTGCTGGCGAACCGCTTCCCGGTGCCGTTTGGTGCGAGCCCGCCACTCTTCCTGCGTTACATCCGGCGGCAGGCTGCTCCAGCCCATCCATCGCTCCTGCTGGGGTTCCAGGGTTGAATAGTGAAAGCGAATAGCGTAGTCGCCGGCCGGCAGAGTCGGGTAAATTTGGCTGATTTTGAAGGAGTACTTTGCCTCTTTCTCCAACGGGTCGAAGCTAGCTCGCGGCGGTAATCTGATAAAATCCGTTGAGTCGATGTCGTTGAGGCAGATGCACCGCCCGGGTTCCTGCTGCAGCAAGCCCGGCGTTAGCTGCTGGGCACTAAAGTAGGCCGCTGGCACCCGCAACAGCCCATCGGAGCCATCCAAGGCATACACCAGAGTTACGGCCGAATCAGCTGTATTCCCGATGCGCACCCGAAAGAGAATCGGCTCGCCCGCATAGGCAGTCGTTTGCACAGGCTCGATGGTACAGGCCAGCACACGCGCCGCAAGCCGTGGCCGCGCCAATTGCTGAGCCGTGCCAGGCAAAGCGACAATACCTAACAGAAATAGCAGCAGAAACAACCAACAACGGCGCATCGGGCGGGGAGCGAAAGAAACCAGCCACCTTGCGTGCGGCTGGTCCGGGTACGAATCGTATCTTCGACAAGATACATTCTTTCGAATTCCATGCTTCGTCGTTGGCTTCAGTTGCTTTTGCCTTCTCTGCTGTGCGCGGCTTGCTTCCAGATTCGGGAGCCCGAGCCCGCCGATGCCGTCAGCGACTGGATTACGCCCACCCAGATTGATATTCTACTGACCAACTTCACCACCGCCGTGCAGCGACCCAACGTGACGAACTACGAGCGCTGCTTCAGCGGCGCGGGCTACCGCTTCGTGCCCGACCCCACGGCGGCGGGCACGGCCGCTTCGCTGTTTGCCAACTGGAGCGTGAGCGAAGAGCGCGACTATTTCAACAGCCTACGCCGCCGCACGGCCCCATCGGCCCAGAACCAGCTCATCTTCACCGACCGGCGCGACCAGTTCTTTACGGCTGACTCGGCGGAGGTATCGGCTTTGTATCAGCTGCGGGTCGTACAGCAGGACACGGCGTTTCGCCCGGCGCTGCTGGCCGGCAACATTCGGCTGCTGGTGCGGCGGCGCAACAACGAGTGGAAAATAGCCGGCTGGCGCGACCAGCGCACGTCGGCCAGCGCCAGCTGGACCGATTTGAAAAAGTATTTCATCACTCGCTAACTTCCCCCACCTCAGGCAGTTATTTTGCCGACCGCTACTTCCTTCTAACGTATTCCGCATGCTGCCCTGGCTATCGTCTGCTTTTTCCTCGCCTGCCCGCCGCTTCCGGAGCGGGGTGGTGGCCGTGGTGGGCGGCGCGGCGGTGCTGGCGGCCTGCAACCCATTCGCGCCCGCCCTCGACGATGTGCCCACCGACCCAAACCAGCTGCTGGGCAACCCCGTGACCGTGCGCGGCTTTTTTGAGCGGTTTCGGGCCAGCTACCAGCTGCGCGACTCCACGCTGTACGGGCAGCTGCTGGACCGCCGCTTCACCTTCACTTTCCGCGACTTCGCTAACAACGTGGACCGTTCCTGGAACCGCGACGTGGAAGTGAATACGACATACCGCCTTTTCCGGGCCGCCCGCACCGCCAATCTGCAGTGGACCCAGTACCTACCCACTTCCGACACGGCTTTTTCCGATACGCTGGCCTACGTCGAGCGGTCTTTCAGCCTCACCATCGAGCAGCGCGACAACCAGACCTTTACCGGAGCCGGTAGTGCCCGCCTCGTACTGGTGCGCAAAAACCGTATGGACCCCTGGCGCATGCGCAGCTGGTACGACCGTAGCGAGTTCTGAGCGGTTGCTGTAATGAGCGCCATACGAACGGGCTCAGGCTTTTACGAAACCCGTGTACCCGGCCGGCCTGATCTGGTAGTGGCTTGCTGAAACAGACCTCTTCTCCAGCTCTCTTCTAAACGAAAAAAGGGGCGAAACAGAATCTATCTGTTTCGCCCCTTTTTATACTTATAAATAACTAATAATCAACCTATAAAAATCAACTACTCAACTATAGAATTAACTGATAAATCAACGCTTAAAGCATAGATAGATATAATCGCCACCGGCACCTTTGTTGAGGTCGACGCCGACCCGCTCCCAGCCTGCGGGCGGCTGCACCGTCGAGCTATTGCTGGCTACCACGCCCACTTCCCGAACCGGCGACCCGAAGCCTACATGCCGCGACACGTAGGAATAGATGTAGTCGCCGCCGGCACCCTCGTTCAGGTCCAGCTGCCCGACATAGGGAGAGTTAGTGGTATTCTGAGCGTACCACAGCGGCTCATGGTCGGCGGGCACGGATGGATTTGCGGGGTTGGTGCTGCGGGTTTTGATGCTGAACTGCCGCAAGGGTCTGCCGTCAGCAAACTGCACCCAGTAGGGCTCCCGGGTGAAGGTGAAGTAGATGTATCGGCCGCCGGCTCCTTTGTTCAGATCCAGGTTCAGCATGGTGTAGCCCGGAAACTGCCAGCTCGCCCAGTTATTGTCAATCAGCTTCATGTCCAGAATGTAGCCATCGGGATTATTAGGCGAGCCCCCGATGTTTTCGCTGCTGACAAAAGTGTACGTAGGAGGCGTGTAGCCGCCCCCGCCGCACCCGTCGCAGGGCTCTTCTATCACTGGATATCTAGCGCCTACCGAACTTCCGCCGGCTCCTATTCCGCCTTTGCCGGCCGTCAGCACAAAGTCGCGCTTGGGACGTGTAATACGCACATCTCCGGTGCTGGCCACTTGGGTAGTTTTGCTGACGTACTGACCAAAGGCGTCTGCTTGCCGACCGGCTTCCACGTCAGCCGTAAATTTCTGCCAGTTGAGCTGTTGCGCAGTCAGGCTGGCGCCCACGGCTTGTTGGGTAGTGGCGGCGGCTTTGGGAGCAACCTCCTGCGTATCTTCCTTGCTGCAGCTGAACAAGCTGCTCAACGCGCCCATAGCCAGGGCGGTAATACCGAATCGTAGAGTTGAGAATTGCATAGATAGGTACGGATGAAAGTGAGAAACAACAGAATTGGACAACCACTGAAGCGCGGCCAAACAGCCGCCGCGACAACCAGACAAGGCTGCTGTGCTTATCGTTGAAGCAAAGGTAGACCGGCTAGGGAAGCTGGAAATAATACTACACCAACCGGGCGTTGCCCGGGACCAACTTCTGGTTCGGGCCGTAATTCGTGGCCGATGAGCCCCTACGCAGGCTACCAGCCACGGGGCGGCTTATGGGTTGGAGTTGGCGCTGCAGCAGCTAAAGCAGGAGTTTTCTTTTCTATCTTCCGGCCCTCAAACTCCCTGACTTCTGCTTTATGCCCGAACAACAAGGCCACTTTCAGCGCGCCATCACCCTTTTCGACGCCGTCATGATCGTGACCGGTAGCATGATTGGCTCCGGTATTTTCATTGTTTCAGCCGACATCTCCCGGCAGGTGGGCTCCAGCGGCTGGCTGCTGGTGGTGTGGCTGCTAACGGGCGTTATCACCCTGGCCGGGGCCGTGAGCTACGGCGAGTTGGCCTCCATGTTCCCCAAAGTGGGCGGGCAGTATGTCTATTTGCGCGAAGCCTACAACAAGCTGGTGGCTTTCCTCTATGGCTGGACGCTGTTTCTGGTAATTCAGACCGGTGTAATTGCGGCCGTGGCCGTGGCCTTTGCCAAGTTTACCGGCGTGCTGGTACCGTGGTTCAGCGTCAAAAACCTGTTGATTCGGGCCGAGCCCGTGTCGTTGCCGCTGGTTGGCGACTACACCTTCGAGTTCAGCAGCGTGCAGTTGCTGGCCATCATTCTGATTATCGGCATCACGGCCATCAACGCCCGGGGCGTACGGGCCGGCAAGCTCATTCAGAACGTATTGAGCAGCACCAAGCTGGTAGCCCTGGCGCTGCTCATCATCGGAGGGCTTACCCTGGGCTTGAACGCCGAGGCAGTGCAGGCCAACTTCGGGGATATGTGGACCGCCGTGCGCTTCCCCGCGCCCGGCCTCACGGCCGCGCCCCTGCCTCTGAGTCTGAGCGGCTTGGTTGTGGCCGTCGGCATGGCCATGACGGGTTCCCTGTTTTCGTCGGACTCCTGGAACAACATCGGTTTTGCGGGCGAGGAAATCGTGAACCCGGAGCGCACACTGGTGCGCAGCATGGCCATTGGCACGGCCATCGTTACGGTGTTGTATATCCTCTCCAACGTGGTATATCTGCTGGTGCTGCCTCTGCAGGGCTCCCCCGATGCCACCACACTGGCTGGGCGCGGCATCATGTATGCCACCGATGACCGGGTGGCTACTGCCGTAGCCGAGCACGTACTCGGGCCAGCCGGGGCCGTAGTGCTCGCCGTATTGATTATGCTCAGCACGTTCGGGGCCAACAATGGCATTATTTTGTCGGGGGCGCGGGCTTACTTTGCCATGGCCAAAGACGGCGTATTTTTTCCCGGCCTGGCGCGCCTGAACACGGCCGGTGTTCCGGCCCGGGCGCTGTGGGCCCAGTGCCTGTGGGCCTGCTTGCTGTGTCTGAGCGGCTCGTATGGGCAGTTGCTCAACTACGTTATGTTTTCCGTAATTCTGTTCTATGTCATCACCATCATCGGCATCTTCGTGCTGCGCCGCACGCGCCCCGAGGCGCACCGCCCCTACCGGGCCTGGGGCTACCCAGTGCTGCCGGCCATTTATATCGTGCTGGCTTCGGTTTTCTGCATCATCCTGCTGGTAGCGGAAGACACCGCATTGTTTTCGCGCCGGGGCCTGATGCTGGTGGCGTTGGGCATCCCCGTCTATTTCCTCTTTGGCAAACGCTTCGCTGGGAATTCGAGCAAGTAGAGTCTCAACCCGACAGCCACCCACACACAAAGGGCTTCCCAATAACTGGGAAGCCCTTTGTGTGTGGGTTTTACTGAGCAAGTAGCACCGCTTACCGCCGCCGCTTTTTGCCGCCTTCCGAAGGCGTGAGCGTTACGTTGACCGGCTGAGCACCCCGGGCCCGAATCTCTTGGTCCTGATAGCCGCCGTAGCCATATACCAGCGTGTTTTCGCCCGCTGGCACTTCCATCGTGTAGTTGCCATTGGCATCGGTGCCCGTGCCTTTGCGCGAACCTTTCACCAGCACGGTGGCGCCTGCCAGGGGCCGACCATTCTCATCCAGAATACGACCCGAAAGCGTGATGGAAGCCGGCTCGGCCGGAGCAGCCGGAGCGGTAGCCACTGCCTCGGGCTCAGGGGCGGCTTCGGGCTGGGCGGCTTCGGTAGACTGCACCGGCTGGGCGGCTACCACGGCGGTAGCGGCAGTCGGGCGAACTACGGGCTTAGCTACGGCAGCCGCTGCTGCGGTGGCTTCATCCTCTTCAGGAGTAGTGGTTTCTTTGGCCTTCTCCTCCACCGGCCGGCTGCCAGTCACGGTAGCATCGCCGAGGATAATAGACGGCATAACGCTGGAAATGGCGGATTTTGCCGTTTGAACGGGCACGAAGGCGTAGCCCAGGCCAGCTAACAGCACTAGAGCTCCCACAATTATTGCTAGGCGGCCATTACCGGACGAATAATCCTCTTCCTCGCTGGCAAGCAAGGCGGCATCGTCTTTTTCTGGTTCATTAGAGGGGGTAGATGTACTCATAGGTGTGGAAATTGGGGGGTTGAAGAGATGAGCGGTTAGCCTGATATAAAGCAGCAAGCAAGCCTGTAATAACAACCTTTTAGTTGTAGCTTTAATTAGGGTTGATAAAGATATAGAAATACTCATTCAACGTCCTAACATTTCCGTAACCTCACTGCTGATTTTCCCGTACTTGCCCCGCCATTTCCTAACCCGCTCCTGTAGAGACAGATACTGTCAGTGGCCCACCGCTACGCTATGCGAGGTAACAATTGCGGCACGCGCTGCTGGTAGCGAACGTACGCGGCCCCGAAGCGCCGCAGCAGCTTACGCTCCTCCAGCCGGGTTCCGAGCAGAATATACAGAACCGCGCAGCCGACGAAAACACTCCCGGTAGTGGTGGGCAGCAACAGCCAGATTCCGGCCAGCAGCAGCAGCAGGCCCAGGTATAAGGGGTGGCGCACCACGCGGTTCAGGCCCTCAACCTGCAATGGGGTGTCGGCGGCCCCGGCTCCGTGCCGTACGTAGCGCCAACCCGCAAATTCACCTACGTCGTACCCGCGAATTGCCAGTACGGCTACGGCTACGCCAGCGGCCAGCAGCACGCCGCCCAGCACCAGTAGCGCAGGGTGGTAGGGCAGCAGCCGCAACGCCGGCAGACTCAGCTGATACCGCACAATAGCCATGAACAGCCAGACCGACAGCTGATTGTAGCCAAGGCGGTAGAAGCGAAAAGCCCGGGGCCAGCGCTGGGCCACCCGGTTTTTCACCCACAGCGTAGCCAGCAGGCTGTGCAGCATGTAATACAGAATCCAGAGTACGGCCAGTACTACCATAGGTAAGGTTGAGGTATGAACGCAGCTACAGCCATCAGTGGATTCCTGGGGCGCTGGCAGCCACAAAAAAGCCTCGTGCAAAGTGGCACGAGGCTTCCAAACGGTTTATAATATGCTAGTCGCGGGGCGTCTGGGGCGGGCCGCTGAGACCTTTTTCGCCAAACTTCTGCTCGCGGGTGCGCAGGTCCATATCCTTCTCCACGCTGCCCTCCGATTCGAAGCCCGGGCCCTGGGCCTGCTCGCCGGCGTTGGTGTGGTCGTTGGCACCGTGCGGAGTCAGGTCGTCGCCGCCGATGTGCAGGTTTTCGAGCTGGTCTTTCTGGTCGCTGCGCTGGGTGTAGCCATTGGCGCCGGTGTTGCGGGCTGCCGAAGGGTCATTGGCCTGCTTGCCGTTGCTTTCGCCGGCTTTGTATTCCTTCTCCTTTTCGAGGCGCTCGTTTTTGCTGATGGCCCCGTTTTGGGTGATGTCTTCGTTTTCGTTATCAGTAGCCATGATGGGTGGTGCTTAGAGTACTACACTAGATGTACTAGCTGCTTACGCACCACCGGCGGCGAGGTTGGCTACCGCCCGCTGTCATTGAGCGTCCAGTCGTAGGTATAGTAGTCAGTGGTGAAGCCAGCCGGAATCAGCTGACGGCCCCGAAACTGGTTGATGTAGGCCACCGTGGACTTACCAGTGGCCTTAAAATCGGCGTCGTACCATTTGAAAATCTCGGAGAGCTGCACCTTTTTCGTGCTTTCCTCGACCCGGATAAACTTCGGATTCCGGAGCACGCGCTGGGCCTGCGCCGTGAGTTGGGCTTCGACCTTCGCGGGCGTGTAGGCTTCCCGGCTGAGCTGCGGGCAGCCCTTGGCGGCGCACACCAGCGCGAAATGCACGCGTGGGTCGTTGTAGGGCTTGCGGAGCTTGTTGGTTTCGAGCTCGTTCAGCGTCATTTTCTCGCCGGCTACCGTCAGCTGCTTCTTGTCGAAAAACCCCGGCAGCTTCATGACCGACGTCAGAGGGTAGCTTTCCAGTACCGCCCCAATGACCAGCACATTATACGCGTTCAGGTAAAATGCCTTTTTCTCGGCGGGCGTCAGGCTCTGCACGGCCATCGTCTGCACTTGCTGGACCAGCGTGTTCAGCTGGGCGGGGCTGCTTTTGACGGCCCGGTAGTTCACGTTGCCTTCGGGGCTGACGTACTTTTTTAGGAACGTATCAGTAGCCGCTGCCAGGGCTTTTACATCGGCCGCCGCAACTGCATGGGGCGTGGGCACGGCTCTAGCCATGGCCACGCTGGCCACCGGTGCCGTGAGCATACCACAAGCCACCAGGTAAGTCCCGATATAACGCTTACATCCAAACATGAGCAGAAAAAGTAAGTTTTAGTGACAACGACGAAGCCCACAGGCAAACCTTACGCCACAAACGTAACACCCCAGCAACCGGATTGTGTGATTTGCCGGTTACATTTGATTTCCCCAGGTTTACTAGGAGCTTTTTCCTGCTTTTCGTGCTTTCCCCCTCGTATGCGCCTTCTCATTATTGGTAATGGCATTACCGGCGTTACGGCCGCCCTGACGGCGCGGCGGCTACAGCCTGAGGCTCAGATTACCCTTGTTTCGGACGAAAGTGAGCACCATTACTCCCGCACGGCGCTCATGTACGTGTACATGGGCCACATGCGCTACCAGGATATCAAGCCGTACGAGGACTGGTTTTGGCGCGAAAACCGTCTGACACTGCTGCAAGCTACCGCCACTCACTTTGACGCCGAGCAGCAGCACGTGGAGCTTAGTACTGGCCAACTTCTGCCGTATGATAAGCTGCTGCTGGCCACCGGGTCGGTGAGCCGCGTAGCCGACTGGCCGGGGCAGCACCTGCGCGGTGTGCAGGGCCTCTATAGCCTGCCCGACCTGGCACGCATGGAACAAGACACGCAAGGCATCGGGCAGGCGGTGGTGGTGGGCGGCGGCCTGATTGGCGTAGAGCTGGCCGAAATGCTGCATTCGCGCGGCATACAGACCACCGTGCTGGTGCGCGACGCGCATTACTGGGGCTCCGTGCTGCCCGCGCCCGAAGCCCGGATGGTCGATCAGCAATTCACGGAAAACCACGTAGCCGTGCAGTACCAAACCGAGCTGGCCGAAATTCTGGGCGATGCCGATGGCCGGGTGAGGGCCGTGCGCACCACCACGGGCGAGGAAATTGCCTGCCAATGGGTGGGCCTGGCCACGGGCGTCACGCCGAACGTCGGCTTTGCTCAGGCGTCGGGCGTGGAAACCGACCGGGGCATTCTGGTGGATAAGCTGCTGCAAACCAACGTCCCGAATGTATATGCCGCCGGCGACTGTGCCCAGCATCGCCAGCCCGGCACCAATGAAGTACCCATCGAGCAGCTTTGGTACACGGGGCGCATGCAAGGCGAAACGGTGGCCCACACCCTATGTGGCACGCCCCAGCCCTACCAACGCGGCGTGTGGTTCAACTCGGCCAAGTTTTTTCACCTCGAATACCAGACCTACGGCCGCGTGCCCGCCCAGCCCGAAGCCGGCACCGACAGCTTCTACTGGGAGCATGAAAGCGGCCACCACGGCCTGCGCATCAACTTCGAAAACGCTCCGGGCTACGCCGTCACGGGCTTCAATGCCCTGGGTCTGCGGTTGCGCCACACCGTGTGTGAGCACTGGATTCAGGCCCGCACTCCGATTCGGGAGGTAGTGGCGGCGCTGGGCGCCGCCAACTTCGACCCCGAGTTTTATCGCCAGCACGAAGCCGATATGGTGCGGCAGTTCAATCAGCAGTTTCCGCAGCACGCGGCCGTATTGCAACGCCGCAAAGGTCTTTTTTCGCGGTAACTGCTGGGCGAAAGCAGATTTGCCTGCAGGTTCTTTCCTTGGGGCGCTGCTGAATTATTTTGCCCGGTTTCCGCTTCTTGTATCGTCTCTTTTTTCTGCCACTACCCATGGATTTCTCCAAGCTCTACCGCCCCAGCGCCCTGAACAGCTACCAGTTTATTGCCTTCACGGGCCTGATAATGAGCGGAGCGGCGCACCTGATTCTACTCTATTTCGTGCACCGCCTGCCTGAGGGCTTTTCCTGGCTCTACCTGTGCTGGGCGGGGCTGTACCTCGTTGGCTCGCTGATGAATCTGTTTGGCAAGCCCAGTGAGGATCCTCACCATCACCATTAATCTGGGGCGGCGGCGTACTTCCTTACCGCCAATAACTTATATTACTGCTCTATTTCCGCTCTTCCAACTCGCCGCCTCTTTCTGATGCCCTCTTCCCCCGCTGCTGACAGCCTGTCGCTGACCCAGCCGCCCCTAACCGACATCTCGCTTGCGGAGAAAAGCACGCTGGCAGTCATAGGAGGCGGATTTCTGGCTTTGCTGGTAGCTGCTTCCGACGCCGATGCCTGGCGGGCCCGGCTTAGCCTCTACGCGGCCTTAACGCTTATCAGCGGCGGCACCCTGGCCTGGGCATGGTACAAATTCGGTCGCAAGCCCGCTGGCGTGCAGCAAGACAACCTGTGGCTGCGCGGCAGCACCAGTCGCGGCGCGTTGGCGTGGGTCACGGCCGTTGTGCTGACCGGCTTTTACGTGCTGCTGTACTGGTATAGCTCGCCCGACGACAAAGGCAACTTTGGGCTGCTCAACGGCCTCGTGCACACGCTGGACCCCTCCAGCCAAGCCTTACGCCAGCGCCCCGCCGACCAGTGGTTTCTCTACGGCACCTTCTACACGCTGGCTATTCTGCTGATGGGAGGCCGCGCCCTCTGGAAATACCGGCAGTCGCCTTACCAGCTGATCCGGACTGGCTCGGTGATGTTTTTTCAGCTGGCCTTTGCCTTTCTGTTGCCGGGGCTGCTGCTGTTCTTTCAGCAGCCCGAGTTCTATTTCACCTATTTCTGGCCCCTGAAATACGACTACCTGTTTCCCGGCACCATCGACTACTTGGTGAAGGATGGGCAGGCGCTGGGCGTGTTTATGGTGTTTTGGGGCGCGGTGATGTCGTTTCTGGCTACCCCGGTGCTCACCTACTTCTACGGCAAGCGCTGGTACTGCTCGTGGGTGTGCGGCTGTGGCGGCCTGGCCGAAACGGCCGGTGACCCCTACCGCCAGCTTTCCGACAAAAGCCGCGCAGCCTGGCGTTGGGAAGTACGCATCATCTACCCCGTTCTGGGGCTTATTATTCTGGTCACGGCTGCTATGTGGCTCAATCAGGTGCTGCACGGCGCACTGCTGGGAGCGGCGGCCGACGGTCTCTACCGGTTCTACGGCTTCTTTATCGGGGCGGTATTTTCCGGCGTAGTTGGCGTAGGGTTCTACCCTATTATGGGCAGCCGGGTATGGTGCCGCTTCGGCTGCCCTATGGCGGCCTATCTGGGCTTGCTGCAAAAGCATTTTTCCCGCTTTCGTATTACCACGAACGGCGGGCAGTGCATTTCCTGCGGCAACTGCTCCAACGTGTGCGAAATGGGCATCGACGTGAAGCAATATGCCCAGCGGGGCGAGCCGATCATTCGGGCCTCCTGCGTGGGGTGCGGCATGTGCAGCACGGCCTGCCCGCGCGGGGTGCTCAACCTGGAAAACGGCCCCCGCGACGGCCGCTACCAGAGCTCAACGCTGATTCACGCCGATAGCCTCCGGATCTTATCCTAGCCTTCATGCGACGCTTTAAGTATATACGGTTTGTGCTGCTGGTGGTGCTGGGCGGACTTGCGGGCTGCCAGGCTGCCCTCATTCGCTACCAATTTCCCGCGCCCTCGCTCGGCACCTTGCCAACCAGCGCCCACCCTGGTACCTACAGCGCCCAGACCGCCGTACCCGTGCAGTACTGGAGTGCCGAGCAGCTGCAACAACTCCTCGACGCCGACGCCGATGGCACCGCCGCCCGCCCCGTGGGCCCGCCCCGCCCCGCCTTGCCCTACCGGGGGTTTTCCGATGCCCGAGTGGTTGGACTCAGGTTTGCGGCCGATACGGCTACCGTGGCCCTGGCCCGCCTGAACGCGCTGCCGCTGCCCAGCCCCAAGATTCAGCAGGCCGAAAATGAAGGCGTGATTCCGCCGGGTGTCGTCTGGATCGGGGACCGGTTTCAGATGGATGAGGTGGAAGTGCCCAACGTAGAATGGCAGACCTTTTTGCACAGCCTGGAACAGACTGCCGCCGCCCCCGATATCAAACTTTACTTGCCCGACTCGACGGTGCAGCCTGTGCGCGGCTATTTCACCAATCCGTTTTACCGCCTGTATCCCGTGGTAGGCATCAGCTACGAGCAGGTGCTGGAATACTGCCGCTGGCGCAGCCGCACCGTCACCAAGATTCTAAATGACAGCCGGGGCATCCGCAGTCCGAAAGACCCCGACTATGTGCGCGCCACGTACCGCCTGCCAACCGAAGCCGAATGGGAATTCGCGGCCCGCTACGGCACCCGGCTGCCCTACGGCTACGAGGTTTCGACGGCAGAGGTGAACGTGAATCCGCAAGCGGCCGACTATCTGCGGCAGCGGTCGGGCAGTCCGAATTCGGTGGCTCAGATCCGTAAAGACATTCAGGCTTTCAACCGGCAGCGGTCCGAAATCGTGATGTTTAACTGCCGCCGCGAAGCTCCTTATTTCCTGGCGGCTTCTACGCCCAGCTACGTCTACGATTTGCCCGTCAACGGCCTGGGGCTCTACCACATCACCGGCAACGTAGCCGAGCTGGTGCAGGAACAGGGCATTACCAAGGGCGGCAGCTACCAGGACCGGCTGTCGGCGTGCGCTATTCAGGAGTGCGGCAGCTACCAGGGCCCGGCCGCTCACATCGGTTTCCGGGCCGTTTGCGACCTGGAGTTCCCGAATCAGGCTCCGCTGGCTTCATCGCGCAAACCGTAAAACCACCAGCTTTACCTACTCATCTATCCGAACAGCAGCAGTTTACACCTGCATCCATGCGCTTTAGCTTACTGTGCTGTTTGTGAAGCTGTGTAGGAAGTCCGTCGAACGTCCTGCTCATCTGGCGTCCGCGCAGCAGTCGGTTAACTTTTACCTTAGAAACGCCAGCAAGGCTTTATAGAACTGCGCCGGTGCTTCCAGGTGCGGAATATGACCGACCTTCTCCAACGACACCAGCTTGGCACCTTTAATCTGGGCGGCGGTGCGGCGGCCCAGCTCCGGATACTGGCCCATCGTAGCTACTATTTTAGGATCTTTAATCAACCCTTTGCCGACCACCGTGCGGTCGGCCTGCCCGATAATGAGCAGCGTGGGCACCTGCAGCCGACTGAACTCGTAGCGCACGGGCTGCTGGTAAATCATGTCGAAAGTCAGGGCATTGGCGCGGGCTACGGTAGCAAAGTCGGGGCTTTTGGCTTGGGCGGCCAGTGGTAGCAGCCACTCATCATGGGCCAGGGGGTAGCCGTTGGGATAATAGGTGGCGTGGTATTTCCGGATGCTTTCCTCAGTGCTTTTGCGCTCGGTGGCCTCCGCCTGGTCGATGGTCTGGAAGGGTACGCCCATCCGGTAGTCTTCCAGGCCAATCGGATTTTCGAGGACTAACTTTTCGGTGGCTTCGGGGTAGAGCAGCGCAAAGCGTGTGGCCAGCATACCGCCCATGCTATGCCCCACGATGATGGCCTTGCGCACGCCCAACGTGTCGAGCAGGTGCTTGGTGTGGCGGGCCAGCTGGTGAAAAGAATAGTGCAGATCCGGCTTGTCGGATTTACCAAACCCCACCTGATCGGGAACCACCACGCGGAAGCCCGCCGCCGCCAGCACCTTGATAGTTTCGCGCCAGTACGCCCCAAAGAAGTTTTTGCCATGCAGCAGCACCGCCGTGCGGCCGTTGCCGGGTGCCGTGGCCGGTACATCCATGTAGGCCATGCGCACGACCTGCCCTTCCTGCTTCAGCGGCAGATACTGCACCGGAAACGGGTACTCGTACCCGTCGAGCGTGGCGTTGCGGGTGGTTTGCGCCAAGACCGGAGCCGAAACGAACAGCGTAAGCAGCAGCAGAATTCTCATAACGACTTATCCGGTTAGGCTTGCTGCGCGAACAGCTAAAAAACTTTTACACAGCGTAGAGACACGACGCGCAAACCAGGAATACGGCTGTAAAAGCGTGTTTGGCGTTCTGACGCATGCGTCAGAACGCCAAACACGCTCGTAGCTACTCAGCCAATCCCTGCAATACTTTTTTGGCGTTGCTCACGTGGTCGGTAGCGCCGCCCAGCGAGTTGAAAATGTACTGAATGACGCCGTTTTTGTCAATCACGAACGTGACGCGGCCGGGTAGTATTCCTAACAGCGCCCGGGGTACCTCGTAGAGCTTGCGCACCCGCCCGCCAATGTCGGCCAGCAGGGGAAACGGCAGCCGATGCTTCTGCGTGAACTTCTGATGCGACGACTCCGAGTCGGAGCTGACGCCCACGACTTCCGCGCCCAGATCCTGAAAATCCTCGTACTGGTCGCGGAACGAGCAGGCTTCGGCCGTGCACCCGGGCGTGTCGTCTTTGGGATAGAAATAGAGCACGATACTGCGCTGCCCCCGCTGGTCGGCGAGGCGAAAGGTGTCGCCGGAGGTAGTTTTGAGAGTAAAATCGGGAGCTTGGTCGCCAACTTGAAGCATGAACGTAGGAGTAAGAGGAAGATGAAAACAGCCAGTAAACAATTCGGCCGGCCGAAAGGTAGAACAGCGGCGGCTTCTTAAACGGATAACCGCGCCGATGGTGCATCTTTGCACTCAGTTTAGTACTCTGCTGCTGTAGCGGCTTTTCCCTTTTCGGGTTGTCGCGGCGCTGCCGTGCTTCCTACCTGCTTCATGCCCGATTCCTCCGCGCCGCTCATTCACGTCATCATCCCGGCCTACAACGAAGAACAGTCCATTGCGCACGTTCTGGCCGAAATTCCGGTGGGGCTGGTGGCGGAAGTCATCGTGGTCGACAACAACTCCGGCGACAAAACCGCAGAGGTGGCCCGGGCCGCCGGGGCCACGGTGCTGCGCGAAAACCGGCCCGGCTATGGCTACGCCTGCCTCTGCGGCATGACCTACAGCTTCGACCGGCCGCTGGCCGAGCAACCCGCCATCATCGTGTTTCTCGACGGCGACTATTCCGATTACCCGGCCGAAATGCGGGCCGTAGTAGCACCCTTGCTGCGCGATGAGGCCGATATGGTGATTGGCTCCCGGGCACTGGGCGAGCGGGAAAGCGGCTCGATGATGCCTCAGCAAATCTTTGGCAACTGGCTGGCCACCAACCTACTGAACCGCCTCTATGGCGTGCGCTACACCGACTTGGGTCCGTTTCGAGCCATTCGGGCGGAGGCGCTGAAAAAACTGCGGATGGAGGATAAAACGTATGGCTGGACCGTGGAAATGCAGCTTAAGGCCGCCAAGCACCACCTCCGAACCCAGGAAGTGCCCGTCCGCTACCGCCGCCGCATCGGCGTCTCGAAAGTATCGGGCACAGTAAAGGGCACACTAGGTGCCGGCTACAAGATTTTGTGGACGATTTTCAAGTATTTGTAGCCCACGCTACGCGCTTCGCTTTGACTAGTACCTTGCCTTCGTATTTCGCATGAGAGAGCTGGAAATCCTGCTTCTGGTTCTCTATGGCCTGTGCCTCGTTTTTATTCTGGGTTTCAGCCTCACGCAGCTGCACCTCACCCGCCTGGCCCGGCGCGCCTACCAGCGCCCAACGGCCCCGCCGCCCGCCGCCCCGCTCCACTGGCCCCGCGTGACGGTGCAGCTCCCCATCTACAACGAAATGTATGTGGTGGAGCGCATCATTGCGGCCGCCGCCCGCCTCGACTACCCGGCCAACAGGCTGCATATCCAGGTGCTCGACGACTCGACCGACGAAACCGTGGCGCTGGCCGCCGCCCAAGTAGCGCACTTTCGCCGCCTGGGTCTGCGCATCGACCATGTGCGCCGCCCTACCCGTGAGGGCTATAAGGCCGGCGCCCTGGCCCACGGCCTGCAGGAAACCGATGGTGAGTTCGTGGCCATCTTCGACGCCGACTTCGTACCCGAGCCTGATTTCCTGCGGCGCACCATTCCCCATTTCACATCCCCGAAAACCGGAGTGGTCCAAACCCGCTGGACTCACCTGAACGAAGACTACTCGCTGCTCACCGAGCTGCAGGCCTTCGGGCTGAACGCCCACTTTCTCATCGAGCAGGTAGGCCGTAGTCTGGGTGGGCATTTTATCAACTTCAATGGTACCGGAGGCGTGTGGCGGCAGCAGTGCATCGAGGATGCCGGGGGCTGGCAGGCCGACACCCTTACCGAGGACCTCGACCTGAGCTACCGGGCCCAGCTCCGGGGCTGGCAGTTCACCTACTTACCCTTCGTGCAGGCTCCCGCCGAGCTGCCCGCCGCCCTGGACGCCCTGAAGTCGCAGCAGTACCGCTGGACCAAGGGCGCGGCCGAAACAGCCCGCAAGCATTTGGGCAAGGTGGTGCGCTCCGAGCAGAAGTTCAGCACCAAGCTGCACGCGGTATTTCATTTGCTCAACAGCACCGTGTTTGTAGCCATCTTGCTAATGGCGGTGCTGAGTGTGCCGCTGGTCTTTATCCGGGAGTACATTCCTGAATTCAAGCCTGTTTTCCGGTTAGCTTCCGTCTGCATTCTGGGCTTTCTGCCGCTGACGTACTACTTCTACACCGCCTGGCGGCTCGACCACCCCACGACACCCGTAGTACACTTCCTGCCCCGGTTTGTGCTGTTTCTGGCCGTTTCGATGGGTCTGTCGCTGCATAATACCCGTGCGGTGCTGGCAGGACTGGCCCGGAAGCCCTCCGCTTTCATCCGGACCCCCAAAACCGGGGTGCTTCGGGGCCAGCGCAACGGGGCAGGTATTCGCCGCTACCGCACCGGTGGCCTCACGGGTTTCACTATCGTGGAAGGATTGCTGGCGCTTTACTTCCTGTTTGGCCTGGGCACCGGCGTGTATTTTGGCAACTACGGGCTGCTGCCATTTCATGGCCTGCTCACGCTTGGCTTCGGCTTCGTGTTCTATTATTCTCTCCGGCACCGCCGCGCCGCGCCATGAAACCCCGGCCTTCCGCCGCCCAGCTCACGGCCATCCTCGTTAGTCTTGGGGCATATGGGCTGCTGGCCTATGCCACGCCCCGCCAGCACTTTGGGGCACTCATTTGTCTGTACTCCCTGGCTTTCGGCGGCTATTTCTGGCTGCTGTGGCGGCCACTGCCGCTACGCTATGGCCTGGCCCTGGCTCTGGCAGGCCGCTTGCTGTGGCTCCCGGCGCTACCGGCGCTATCCGACGACTACTTTCGGTTTCGCTGGGACGGCACGCTGGTAGCCGCGGGCCACAATCCGTACCTGCACCGCCCCGATGAATTGGTAGCGGCCCAGCCCCGAGCAAATGCAGACACGGTACCCCTTGGCTCCTTATCAGCCGCCGCCACCGGACAGCTGTATGCGCGACTGAATTCGCCACACTATTATTCGGTGTATCCGCCGGTTTGCCAAGCGCTGTTCGGTGTAGCCAGCGCGCTGGCTTCCGGCAGTGAAAGAGGATTTGTGCTGGTACTGCGCTTATTGCTGCTGGCCGCCGAAGCGGCCACGGCCGCACTACTTCTGGCGTTGCTGCGGCGTTTTGGCCTGCCCGCCCAACGGGCGCTGTGGTATATCCTCAATCCGCTGGTTATCATTGAGCTGACGGGCAATCTACATTTCGAGGCCGTGGTTATTTGCGGAATCCTGGCGGCTTTTTGGGGGTTAGCGCACCACTACCGGGCGCTTTCGGCCGGAGCCCTGGCCGGAGCCGTAGCTACCAAGTTCCTGCCATTGCTGCTGCTGCCGCTGCTTATTCGGCGGCTGGGCTGGCGGCGGTTTTTGCACTACGGCGCTGTGCTGGCACTGGTGCTGGCAGCGCTTTTCGCGCCGTTTCTTTCCGCCGCTCTGCTTCACAACCTGGGCGCTAGCCTGGAGCTGTATTTCCACACCTTCGAGTTCAACGCCAGCCTGTATTACCTGCTGCGGGCCGGGGGCTACTGGCTCACGGGCTACAACCAGATTGCGCGGCTGGGCACGGCGCTGGCCGCCGCTACGGCTGTGTATGCCCTGGCAGTGGCGGCAGTGGAAAATCGCCCGACCCTGGCCACGCTGCCCCGGGCCCTGCTGTTCACGCTCACGGGCTATTTCGCCTTCGCTACCACCGTGCACCCCTGGTATCTGACGACGCTGGTGGCGCTGAGCGTTTTCACCCGCTACCGCTACGTGCTGGTCTGGTCGGCCCTGATTCCGTTGTCGTACGCTACGTATCAAACTGCAGCGTACACGGAAAACCTGTGGCTGACGGGCCTGGAATACGGCCTTGTAGCAGCTGTGCTGCTGTGGGAGCTACGCCGGCCAACGGCTAGGCTGGCTCTACCAACGCAGCCTTAAAGCCTATCCACACAGGCTAAATAAGAACGGTCATGCTTTATCTGGATAGCCTCTTAGTGCGTCCAGTAGGCATAGCGCCGCACCGTTTTAAGCTGCAGCGTACGGCCGTCCCAGGTCGTTTGTCGGAGCAACACGTTGGGGTACTTACGGGCAAACCAGTAGGTATTTTTCTTCTGCTTGTCCAAGGTCACACTCACGCGCCAAGCCGGTTGCGCAGTTTCTGAGGCTGTTGCTTCCGCCACCCGCACCTGAGCCTGGTAGCTCGCGGGCACCGCCGCTTTGCTGGTTTGCTGCAGCTCGAAAATGGTAGCAGCAAAGGTCGGCTTGGCTTCGAAGCGCAGAGCCCGCAGCGTATAGGGTAGCGCATCCTCAAACAGGGCATCACGGCGCAGCTGCCGCTGCCCGGCTCCCTGCCCATCCCAGTACGAGTTATAGGTTTGGCTATACTGTTCGCCATCGTCGGCAAGGGCTTTAAAGGTAGCGCCGCACCACTCCTGCGAGGAAGTGGTGAGCTTGTGCAGGGCTACGGGCTGGTCGCGGCGGAAAAACAGCGACGTCAGAAAATGATAGGGATACTGGTCGGTGGGAATGCGGCAAAACTGGTTGACCTTCATCACCGGAAACATATCGGGGCGCTGGTAGCTGTCGGTTTTTACGTTGAACTCCTGGTTGAATTCCTCCTTTACCGTTATCTGGGTGTAGTCGAAGCGGCGCTTCTTCGCATAGATAACCCGCTCAGCCTCATAGGTCGCTACCTCCGCCAAACCATCTTCCCAAAGCTTATCCATGGCCCATTGTGGATTGAAATGGGGTTGCAAGCCACTCAGGGCATTCGAAAACGACTGGCCGGCCTTCGCTGCGCCCCGCTTCGGCTCATCTTGGGAAGAGCAGTCTGGCAGCATAAGTAACGCCCCGGCTAACAGCGGCAAAAGGACGGGTTTTCTGAAAGGAAGCACGGGCATGAGTCGGGGTGGAGTGAACAAGCGCTACAATATGGGCAAACGTCGGCCATGTTTCCGCCATTCCGCTTTAGTGCCCGGCCCGCCAGGCCGCCAGGTCGGCCGCCGTGTCGATGTCCCGCAGCCGGGGCAGCTGGTGCACCCGCAGATTCAGCCGCCGGGCGTCGGCCAGCAGCTCAGCCAGCACGGAAGCCGTGCTCCAAATCTTATCCTGGAAAAACGCGGCGTGCAACTTCTGCATCCCGAGCAGATAGTAGCCGCCATCGGCCGCCGGACCCACTACCACGTCGTGCGTCTGGAGTGTTTCGAATGCTTGGGTTAGATGGTCGGCGGCTAAATCGGGACAGTCGGTGCCGATGATGACGGCGGCAGTGGCTCCATGGGCGAAGCTGTGCGCGAAGGCCGCCTGCATCCTGGCTCCCAGGTCGGAGCCATTTTGCAGGTGCTGCGCGTAGCCGGGCCAGAATTCCGGGTTGGCCTCGGGCTGTGCTTCAGCCAGCCACACCGCTTTGTGCACGGGCAGGGCAGCGGTAGCCGCGTGCGTGTGGGCCAGCAGCTCGACGTACACCGCCAGGGCAGCCGGGTCGCCGATGGTCTGAGCCAGCCGGGTCTTCACGCGGCCAAGCTCCGGGTGCCGGGCGAAAATAAGCAGGTGCTGATCCAAGCGCTACTAGTGGATACGAGCTGGCACGTAAGCAGCTCCGGTTACTGATACACTTTGTTTCCCCGCGTCAGCCACGGGCTCCACAAAGCGGAATACGGATGTACGTTCTGGGTTTTGCCGTGGTGGTTGTACACCGTCCGGCCTTCGTTTACCCACTGAAAAATGCCGCCATACAGGTTCCGGACGTTCTTGAACCCCAGCGCCTGCAGCCGCTCGCCCACCCGCTCACTGCGGTAGCCTACCGAACAGTATACTACCACTTTCCGGTCGCGTGGCACGTCGGCAAACGTGGCCTGCTCATACTGGTCGAAGTCGACAAAGCGGGCTCCGCGCAAGTGACTCACGCCGTACTCAGCCGGCGTGCGGGTGTCGAGCAGCAGAATAGTACTGGGGCTTTTGCGCAGCTCCTGCGCCAGCGTGGCCGGCTGAACGGTAGGCACCGTTTCGCGGTACAGGGTGCGCAGCAGCTGGTCGTAGGCCGGGCTTTGCCCCGCCGGAGCATCCTGGCCGCAGGCCGACAGCGTGAACAGCCACAATATACCACTAGCGAATCGTTTCATGCGTTATCAGAATTATCCGAGTGCTCAGGTGGTAGCACCGCCGCAGCTGGAGCCCGCGCCCGCCGTGCAGCCGTAGCAGTGCTGATTGACGACAATGGACCGCTCGTTGAGCGCCGCCAGGTCGAAGTCGCGGATGTGTTGCGGGGCCCGGCCGTCTACCAGCAGATCCAGCTGCTGGTTGAAGTCGCAGTCGTAGAGCTGCCCGTCCCAGCCGATGGAAAGTGTGCTGCGGCACATTACATTAGCCGCCGCCACCGGGTTGTAGGCCTGCACGAGCTTATCCAGATAGGATTCGTAATTGCCGCTGTCGAGCAGATATTCCAGGAAGCGGCTGATGGGCAGGTTGGTAATGGTCAGCAGGCTGTTGAACACCACGCCGTGCTCCCGCACCAGTCGCTGCTTGAACTCCCGCTCCAGCGCCGCCTGATTGCCCGGCAAAAAGGCTCCCGAAGGATTATACACCAAGTCCAGCGACAAGCCCGTACCCTCTACGCCGTAGCCCGCCTCATTCAGCATGCGCAGCGCCTTGATAGAGCGGCCAAATACGCCTTCGCCCCGCTGGGCATCGGTGCGCACGGCCGAGAAGTGCGGCAGCGACGACACTACCCGCACCCGGTGCCGGGCAAAAAATTCGGGCAGGTCGTAATACTTGGGGTTGGCCACGATAATGGTCAGATTGCAGCGCACGATTACTTCGCGGCCCAAGGCCGAAATCTGCTCGACAAACCAGCGGAAATCCGGGTTCATCTCCGGGGCGCCACCCGTCAGATCTACCACCTCAATAGGTGTTTGCCGCAACGCATCCAGGCACTGCTGCATGGTGGCGCGGGTCATAATCTCGGTGCGGTCGGGGCCGGCATCGACGTGGCAGTGCCGGCAGGTCTGGTTGCACATCTTACCCACGTTCACCTGCATCACCGTAATGCCCGTGGGCCGCAAAGGCAACAGCCCTGCTTCGCGCAGACGCGTGGCAAATAGCGGCTGGTGCGCGCCTTCCACTTCGGCCTGGGTAAGCACGGTAAGCTGGTAGCCGGTATCGGCCAACGGGTGGTGCTGAGCGTGCAGGGATTTCATACGCGGAGTCAGTGAGTAGCTTGGTGGAGGCGTGGTTCAGTGCAGCTGGTAAGTTACTGCCCGGTGGCAAGCAAAAGCACCGAACCACGCCCTCACAAAAGCACCGATTTACATAGATAATTCTTTGGCTTTGTTCATCATCTGCACACTGTGTACCAGCGCTGCCCCACCCTTGATGGCGGCGGCTACATGCACCGCTTCCATCATCTGGGCTTCGTCGGCACCTTTTTGGAGCGAATCAGTGGTGTAGGCGTCAATGCAATACGGGCACTGCACGGCGTGTGCCACGGCCAAAGCAATCAGGGACTTTTCGCGCTCGGTCAGGGCGCCGTCCTTGAACACTTCGCCGTAGTAATCGAAGAACTTACGGCCCATTTCGGGCTGCCATTCCGTGATGTTGCCAAACTTGGCCAGGTCGGCGGGATTGTAATACGTTGCTTTTTCCATGGTGGCACAAAGGTAAATCGGACCAGAGCCGGCCCGAAACGGTACAACAAACAAAGACAGGAAATACTGGTCAGAAACTCTTTCGCATCGACTTCTAGAGCAGCTTTCAGGTTGGTGTACGAATTGTAGAGACGCGACCCTTCGCGTCTCCTGTTCGCGCCGGGCAACGAGTGTCGTGCAACGCGGAGACGTGAAGGGTCGCGTCTCTACAGCACCCCGTATAGCAACTTGCGAACCACTCTAGATGGAGCACTGCCGCACCCGGATAACGACTTTTTCCTCGTTCTCGCTGGTTAGCGGCTCCACTTCAATTTCTCCGGCTTGGTCAAAATAAACGGCCAGGCCCCGAATAATACCTACCGCCAAGGCCCCCATGCGGCGCTCCGACTCGTAGCGCACCTCCAACTCCGTGGCTGACAGCCGCGTGACGTGCAGCACGGGTGGACGCGTGCCGAGGGCATCGCGCCGTACGGCACCGTGCATGGCTTCCTCAGTGTGCTCTATCATTTCCAGCGTGCCCCATTCGGGGCGCACATAGCGCTTGTACACCAGCATCAGGTCGGGTACCAGAAACTCGCCGAATGCCTCCTGTAATTGCCCGGCCGCACTACCCGTCATGGCGGCTGCCTGCCCTATTAGCGCGTACATGTCGTCGTCGGGCTACACCTCGCCCATGTCGAAGTCGGCACTGCGCAGGCCGGAAAGCTCGGTCAGCTTGAGCCAGGTACTATAGTCGTAGCGAGTTTGAACGAAACGCTTCAGCAGATTGAAGATGGAGCCGTGCACGGGAGAGGTAAAAAGAGTTGCTGCTACCAATACAACCAGAACAGAGTTTGAGTTACCTCTTGTTCATATTTGTAGTGGTAGCAGCAAGGCACCGGCAAAAACCGGCTTCTTCTATTTTCTTGCAACCAGGGTACAGTCGCCGCTTAGAATTTTCCTAATACAGTCATCGTCGACAGAGTAGGATTTTCACTGCCCCCGGCGGGCTCTATCGTCATGGCGAAGGCCTCGGCGCTGGCAATGTCCTTCATTTGCTGCAGACTGTCGCCGGCGGTAGTGGTGGTGGCCAGCATGCCGGCATCCACGGGCTTGCCTTTGTCCAAGGCCCAGAGCTGATACTGCTTGCCTTCGGGCAGGGTGGGCAGGTTGCGCACATCCACATACACGGCCTTCGTGGCCTTGTTGTAAAATATACGAGCTTTAGCTTCGGGCGCAGCCGGAGTACCGGCCAGCTCGAGGGCGCTGAACTGCTCGTTGCGTAGCACGGCCAGCTCCTGCGTGCGGGTGTCAAGCCGCTTTTCTACGGCCTGCATCGTGGTAGCCACCCGCGACTGATCGGCTTGTATAGCAACCAGCTGCGTTTCACTTTGCTGCCAGCGGTTGTACAATATCAGGTTGGCGGCGGCGCTTAGCACCAGAAGGGCTACCGAAGCCGCCATCATCCAATTGAATCGGGATTCTGCTGCTTCTTCGGGCGCTGCAGCCGACGCAATGGACCGTACTACGGCTTCCGGCGCGGCAGCTGCCAGTACTGGCGCAGCTGCGGGAGTTTCCCGGATAGCCGCCTGCCAGCCCGACAGCACCCGTTCGCGCATCCCGGCGGGTGGCGTTTGGGTGTGCGCTTCGGCATACGCCTCCAGCCCTTGTTGAATAAAGGTTAGCTCCTGCCGAACTTCTGGATGTTCGGCAGCGTAGCGTTCTACTGCGGCGCACTGTGCCTCATCGAGTACGCCTAAGGCGTATTCTTCCAGAATACCGGATTCGATATATTCCTGCGTGTTCACGGCTATCGAATCAATTTTGCAAGTACTTTGATGGCCGCCCGGGCCCGGGTTTTCACCGTACCCAGCGGCAGGTTGAGTTCTTCAGCCACTTCGCTTTGTGTAAATCCGCCAAAATAAAGCAGGTCAATGATTTGCTTCTGCTCAGGGTTGAGCTTGTTCGTCATTTCCTGCAGACCAATGTGCTCAGGGCGGAACGTGGGTGTCGCGGCCTGGCGCAGCGCGGCACTTTCCTCTAGTGGCTGCGTGCGACTACCTACGCGGTACTGTCGAGACCGGATTTTGTCGATTGCTAAATTGCGCGAAACATTTAGTACCCAGGTAAAAAGCCGGCCTTTATCAGCGTCATACGACTGAAAAGAGTTCCAGATTTTGACCAGGCTTTCCTGCAGCACGTCTTCGGCAATTTCCTCCCGCTTCACGATACGTAGGATGACGCCATATAATGCCGTTGCATACTTGTCGTAAAACAACGTCATGGCTGACTCATCCCGGTCGCGCAGCCGCTGCACGAGCAACTCTTCGGAGGTGGATGTCGGTGATTCAGGAGTGGTGTGAGACACAGAGAACAACTATGGAAAGGCCGACAGCACGCTGTCTACGCGCCAAGGATGGGACGAAAGTACACTATAAACCTTATTTCATGGCAACCCGCTTTCTTGGTCGGGCGAGCAGAAGCTACGGCAACCACCCGGTGAGCGTGAAATTGCCCCTTGCTTCCGTAGATCGAAAACCTTGTTGTGCGTAACAGTAGGCACTGCCCGTTGTTTATCCCTCTTCCCCCCTCCTTTTGCTTTTCTATGGCCATCGAATCAATCAATCCTTATACCGGCCGGGTACTGCGGCGCTTTCGGGCTTTCTCCTGGGCCAAAACCGAGCGAATTCTGGCGCAGGCGTCCCGGGCGGCAACCTCCTGGCCCCGAACCACTTTCGCGGAGCGCAGCAGTCTGATGCACCGCGCCGCCGCCCTGCTGCGCGAGCGGCAGGACGAGCTGGCCCGCCTTATGGCCCTGGAAATGGGCAAGCCCGTAGCTGATGGACGGGCTGAAATCGAGAAGTGCGCCCTCACCTGCGACTATTATGCCGACCACGCCGCCGAGTTTTTGCGGGATGAGGAAGTCAGCACGGTGGCCCGGCGCAGCTTTATTGCCTACGAGCCCCTGGGCGTGGTGCTGGCCATTATGCCCTGGAACTTCCCGTTCTGGCAGGTTATCCGGTTTGCCGCCCCGGCCCTGATGGCTGGTAATGTGGCCTTGCTCAAGCACGCCTCCAACGTGCCCCAGTGCGCGCTGGCGCTGGAAAGCATCTTTCACGACGCCGGATTCCCACCCGCCACATTCCGAACCCTGCTCATTGGCTCCGACCTGGTAGAAAAGCTGCTGCAGGACGACCGGGTAATGGCCGCCACCCTCACCGGCAGCGAGCTGGCGGGCTCCAAAGTAGCCGCCACGGCGGGAGCCAACATCAAGAAAACCGTGTTGGAGCTGGGCGGCTCCGACCCATTTGTGGTGCTGGCGGATGCGGACCTGGAGCTGGCAGCCAAAACGGCGGCCCAGGCCCGCATGGTCAACGCGGGGCAAAGCTGCATTGCGGCCAAGCGCTTCATTGTTCACAAGTCCATCGTAAAGCCGTTTATCAGCCAGCTCAAAACCCACCTGCTGGCCCTGCGCACCGGCGACCCGCTCGACGCAGCCACCCAGTACGGCCCGCTGGCCCGCCCCGACCTGGCCGACGAGCTGACCAAGCAGGTAGAGGACTCGGTGAAGGCCGGCGCGAAAATAGAGTTGCACGGCGGGCAGTCGAAGCCGGGTACGGCCCTGTTTCGGCCCATGATTATTTCGGGGGTGAAGCCCAACCAGCCCGCGTACCACGAAGAGTTGTTCGGTCCCGTGGCCATTGTTCTGGAAGCCCGCGACGACGACGAGGCCGTGCGCCTGGCCAACGACTCGCGCTTCGGCCTGGGCGCTGCCATCTGGACGCGGGACCTTGCGCGCGGCGAAGCCCTGGCCCGCCGTATTGCGGCCGGAGCTGTGTTCGTGAATTCGATGGTGAAGTCGTCGCCCGAAATGCCGTTTGGCGGCATTAAGAAGTCGGGCTACGGCCGGGAGCTGTCTTACCTCGGCATCCGGGAGTTCGTCAACCAGAAAAGCGTCTGGATTGGTGGTGACGCGCCTGTGGCCAAGACAAAGGTGGAGTAGCCCGCAGCGGTGCCGGCACGACGCGGCCAACTGGTTTACCAGTAAGCCTGTTGATCCTGTAGAAATACACACAAATAGCACTGCTGAGCGCAGCCGAAATATCTCGCGTGCCCTAAGAGCCTGTGGACAGTAATCGGAAAAGCAGTCCTAAATGCTTGTTGAACGTCATGCTGAGCGAAGTCGAAGCATCTCGCGTGCGGTCGTTAGGTTACTACTCCTACGGCAGCACGCGAGATGCTTCGACTTCGCTCAGCAGGACGGCCTTTTTTCTTGCTCTCCACGCAGCCTAGTATATGACTACTCCTGCGGCAGAGAGGCCTCAACAAGCGGACGCTGGAGCAAGCAGGACAACCACCTCATGAAATACTCTAAAGACTTGTTCCTGAATTAGGAACCGATGCTAAAATTCGGCTGTCATGCTCATCTGGCGTCCGCTTGTCGAAGCATCTCTACCGCAATGCTACTTACCACTGCGGTAGAGATGCTTCGACTTTGCTCAGCATGACGTTCTTTTTCGTGTCGCTTTATTCAGGAACGAGTCTTAACAGTACCCCAGCAGCTTATACGTCAGGTAGCCGGTCAGCTCGTGCAGCAGATGGCTCCAGCGGCCGAAGGCTCCGGCATCGGGCAGCCAGTAGTCGAGCGTGCGGCGGCGGTGGTCGTTGGTTCGGAAGTCGGCGGGAAAGGCGGTGGGCAGCAGGCCGGCCTTCCGGAAGCAGCCCAGGGCCCGCCGCTGATGAAAGGCGGAGGTGATGAGCACCAGCGTCTTTATTTCCGGGTGCCGGGCCAGCAGCAGCTTCGTGTTGAGCGCGTTTTCACGCGTATTGCGGCTGCGCTCTTCCACCAGAATGTGGCGGGCCGGCACGCCCGAAAGCCGCAGCAGCGTGGCAATATCCTGGGCCTCGGTATGGGCTACGGCGCGCAGTGAGCCCGAACCGCCACTGATGATAATGGACTTGATGCGGCCCGCCCGGTAGAGCCAGAGCGTATGCGTCACCCGGTCGGCTCCCTCGGCCAGGTACACCCGGTCGTGGGGCGACTTCTGGGTGCGGGTGACGCCGGTGAGCAGCACGCCCGCGTCGTGGGGCGGCAGGGTGCGCAGCGCTACCGGCGGCAGCTCCCACGCCAGATAGGCCTCATTGATCAGGCCGCCATTGGTACCGATCAGCATCAGCACCAGCGCGGCGACGATAAAGCCGCGCTGACGGCCGGGGTGGCGCTGGCTCAGCAGGGCGGCACCGAGCAGCGCCAGTAGCCACACGGCAGGCTCCAGCACAAATGGGAGGAGTTTGGAGAGAAAGAAAAACACGGCGCGAAGCTAGGGAAATTTGCCGGGCACCGTACCCCACCTAGGGTGTGTGGACAGTGACCGAAAGGGCTGTTTTGTTCCGTATAGCACGTCATGCTGAGCGAAGTCGAAGCATCTCGCGTGCCATGGTAAATGATTACTGTGGCACGCGAGATGCTTCGACTTCGCTCAGCATGACCTTCTTTCTGTTTACTGTCCACACTTCCTAATTTAGGCAGGTAGTGTTAGCACATCGTTGTGCTGCGCGCGGGAGTAGCGCATGCTACCCCCAGTCGGCAAAAAACGCCTAAAACAGCAGAAATAGCAGCCCGAACGTGAGCAGCACGGTTAGCAGGGCCCACATGTCTTTGTGAAGACGCAGGCGCACTAGCTGGTGTGGGGCTGAAACTGCCGCAGGCGCTGGAGTGTCGCCAGTACTTCGGCTTCCGTAGTCAGCGTGTCGCACTCCAGGATGCAGCCCTGGCAGTAGCTCACGAAAAACGGCGCCACTTTCTGCTGCATCAGCTTTTTAGCCACCGGGCTTTCTTCCGAGGACAGCCGCAGAAACAGGACGGCGGCAAACGGCTCGTCGGCAGCAGACTGGGCAAAGGGCGTTGCCAGTTGGGCACAGATGGGACAATCATCTGCCGTGAACATGGCCAACACCTTCAGATGGTCGTGGATATAGCGGCGCAGCCCTTCGTCGTTGGTATCGTGGACGCGCTGGCGGGTAGACTCTTTCATAAAAACAGACAAAAATGGGGAAATAGTGCCCAGGCAGCAAACCGGATGTAGCTACGCAGACACGAAAGCCGACCCAGAAACTCTTTCTGTGACAGCTTCTTTTGCACCATATGGCAATTACCGCTAGTACGTTACGCTTTCTTCAGCATCATGGTCCGGATGTAGCGCACCGGGGCGCTGCCGTAGCTCAGAAACTGCTCGTTGAAGGTCTTCAGATCGAACTTGCTGGCCTGCTGCTGCTTCAGCTCCTGGCGCAGGTCGTAGATTTCGGTGTAGCCTGTGAAGTAGCTGCTCAGCTGCACCTGGCTCAGGGTGGCGCGCCGCCACTTGTTGCGGGCCTCGGAATCTTCCTGGAACCCGTCGCGGGTGAGCTGGGCCACAATGCTGGCCTCGGAGGCGTTGTTGACCTGGATTTCGTGGTCGATGATGGCGTTGATGGTCACGCGCATGTTCCACTTGTCCCACATCAGCCAGATTTCATCGGTGTTGTTGCCGTAGCCGCTTTCCAGCATCATGCGCTCGGCATACACGGCCCAGCCCTCAATCATGGCTCCGTTGCCGAAGATGGACTTAATGAGCGAAGGGCTGCGGTTGGCGTACACCAGCTGCGTGTAGTGGCCCGGAATGGCCTCGTGGATATTCAGAATCTGGAGGGTGTACTCGTTGTACTCGCGCAGGTAGCTTTCGGCCTTGGGCGCGGGCTGGCCGTCGAGGGGCTCCACGTTATAATAGGTGTTGGCAGCCGTGTCGTAGGGGCCGGGGGCCGATACGGAGGCGCCGGCCCCGCTGCCGCGCATATACAGCGGCGTTTCGCGCACTACCAGCGGCTTGGTCGGGTCCTGGGTCAGCAGCTTCTTGTCATTCACGAACTTCACCAGCGCCGGAATCTGGGCCTGCACGGCGGCCACAAACCCTTGCTGGGTGGCGTGGTTCTGCGAGAGTTTGCTGATTACCTGCTTCACGGCAGCCAGCGAGTCGGTGGGCAGCGGCTGACCGGCAAAATACTTCGGCCAGAGCCGCACGGCCCGCTTTTTCATATCGTGCAGCAGCTCGGCTTTGTGCTGCTGCGCCTTTTGGTACACCTGGTCGGCCGAGTAGCCGCTCTGGATATCGAAGGCAAACTTCCGGTCGTAGAGGGCCTTGCCCAGGCGGAAGCTGCGGAAGTTGCCGGCCGGCAGCACTTCTTTTTGTAAGAAGGCGATATAGTTTTCGAGCACCAGCGTGGTGGTCGTCAGCCGGTCGCGGAAGTCCTTTTTCTCGCGCTCCGAAAGGCGCGAGCGGCTCAGCGAATCCAGCAGCGCCGGGCCAAATACCGCCAGTGCGCCCTGGGTTTGCAGAATCGCCAGCTCAGTGTGCTCCCGGGTGGGCTTTTGGATGTTGTCCTCCGCCGCCGCGTAGTAATCGGCCGCGCGCGACATTTTCAGGGAAATGCTGCGTAGCCGCCGGTCGAGGGGCTGGTAGCGGCCGTTCAGGATTTCGGCTACCGACGAGCCCAGGTTGTAGGTGGCCGGGTTCCACTGCCACTCCTTCAGCGTGTCGGCATACCAGCGCGAGCTGTTCAGGTAGTTCTCAATCAGCCGAAAATCGGTCTGGTTATTCACCGACAGATCGGCCACCGCAAATGCACCGAGCTGCTTGCGCACCCGCCCCTGGGCCGCCGCCTCGGTTTGCCGCCGGCCGGCATTGGGCACCACCAGCAGCGAGTCGTAGCGGTGGTAGCCCTGGCTGCTGGCCCACTCGGGGTTGTAGTACCAGAGCGAATCGATGAACTGCGCCTTGAATTGGTCGAAGTTGGCGTCGGCAGTGGGCGTTTCGGTGGTGCCGGCCTGCTGCCCGGAGTCGCAGCTGCCCAGCCACAGAGCCGTGGCGCAGCCGGCAGCGAGCAGCAGGAGTTTGGGAGTAGAAGTTGTGGTCATGCAGTGGTTAGCAGTGGAAATACTGGTCAAGAACAGAATGGGAAGCAAGGTAGGCTACAATGACCCGATTTCCCGCACGGCGTTGCCTACCAAGGGCTGGCGGCGGTGGCTGGTATTCTCACCGTCACAGGTACGCACGATTAAATCTGGTTGTGACGGCGGGTGTCACACTTCTTGCTGTCACATTATTATTTGTGACAGCAAGAAGTGTGACACCCGCCGTCACAACTAGTAGCTTATTCGACATCTTTGTGACACCTCCTCCGCTATTCCTCCTTTCCTTATGTCGTCGGATACCTTACCGGGCCAAGTGCGAATGCTCCTGGGGCTTACGCAGCTGGAGCTGGCCGTTCATTTGCGCCTGTCCCGCGAGCGGCTGGCCCAGGTCGAGATTGGTCGGCGTAGCTTGCCGCTGGAGGCTATGCAACGCCTGCTGCCGTTTCTTGAACCGCTGTATGGCGCCACTACCGAGCCCCCGCTGGCTACCACGGAAACGGAGCCGCCGCCTGCCGACCTGGAGGCCGTGCGGTGGCGGCTCACCGTCTGCCGTCATGAAGCCGTGAATGCCCGCTACCAGCTCACGCTCCTGCAACAGAAGACCCAACCGCTTCGGCGGCGGCTGGTAGTGCTGTCCCCGCTGCTGGCCGCCCTGCCCCCGCCTCCCCCCGATGGCCGCCCCGACCCCGATGCCCGCGACCGGCGCTGGTACACCGACTGCCTGGCGGCAGCCACCGATGCGCTGGCCCGCTTCGGGGCGGTGCCCCAGGGGTTGCTCGACGCCCGGATTCAGGCCCTGGACGCTGAAATTGCGGCCTTAACGCGCCTGCTGCCTCCCGTGGCCGGCTAGTACGCCGCCTTCCTCCTATCGAATACCTTCGCCCCATGATCCGCCTCTTCTTCATCCTGCCCGTAGCGTTGCTGGCCTGCTCCCAGCCCCAACCCGAAACCACCCGCACCGACGTGCCCGAGGGGCCGCCCGCCATTGCGGTGCAGTCGGCTGCCAGCCTGGCGCAGGTGGCCGGCCGGTTTCCCGAAACGTTTGAGGCGGGCAGCAAAGGGGCCTACTCCCCCGCCGATGAAACCTTGGGGACCGGCTCCTGGCACTTCGAAGATGCCCTGATCGGCTCTTCGGACCAGGACCACAAAAACGGGCAGCACGCGGCCCGCCTGCGCGGCCAGGGCCGGCTGCGCATGAACTTCGATGCCCCGGCCGGGGTACGTAGCATCCGCATCAGCGCGGCCAGCTACGGCTCCGACGCGACCAGCACCTGGGAGCTGTGGGGCAGCATAGATGGTGGGCGCACGTTTCGGCGCATCGGCCGGCCGGTACGCACACAGGGGCCGCGCCTCGTGGCCACGGCCTTCGAGGGCGGCACTACCGGGCCGCTACGCCTCGAAATCCGCAAGACTGATACCGGGAGCGGGCGCTTGAATATCGACGATGTGACGCTGGCCACCGCCGCGGGCGGCGTGGTAGGGAGCGGTGCAGAAGCCGATACGCAGGCCCCCACGGGGACGTCGCTGCCGCCTGCCACTACGCGCCAGGCCACGGCCGTCGTCACCAGCCGCGACGACCACATGACCCTGGGCAACCCCAGCGGGGCCAGCACCAGCCCCGCCAACGCCAACAACTACCTCCTCAGCAAGCCGCAGTTTGTGCTGAGCTACCACGCCGGCCGGGGCATTCCGAACTGGGTGAGCTGGCACCTGAACCGCGCCTGGCGCGGGTCCGCGCCGCGTCAGGACGACTTCCGCCCCGACCCGGCCCTGCCTCGGCAGTTCTACCAGGTCACGCCGCGCAGCTACAGCAGCTCGGGCTTCGATAAGGGCCACAACTGCCCCAGCGCCGACCGCACCACCGACCTCGACGACAACTCGGCCACTTTCCTGATGACCAATATGATTCCGCAGGCCCCCAACAACAACCAGCGCACCTGGAGCAGCCTCGAAGAATACGGCCGCGCCTTGGTGGAGCGGGGCCAGGAAGTATACGTCATCATGGGCAGCTACGGCAAGGGCGGCACCGGCTCCAAAGGCTTCGCCACCACCCTCGACGGCGGCCGCGTGACGGTGCCCAGCCGGGTATGGAAAGTGCTGGTTATCCTGCCCGAAGGCTCCGACGACCTGCGCCGCATCCCCGCCCAGGCCCGTATCCTGGCCGTGGACACGCCCAACGACAACGCCGTGAGCCCCGACTGGAGCCAGTACCGCGTGTCGGTCGACGCCATTGAAAACGCCACCGGCCTAGACTTGCTCAGCAAGCTACCCGTGGACGTGCAGGCCCGGTTGGAAGCCCAGGTGGATCAGGGCCCGACGCGGTAAGCTGGATGCAGGACCGGTACTTTATCGAAGAAGGTGTAGCACTACCCCAGCCGGAAAAGATGGCTGCACTGTTGCGGGAATACCGCCAGGTCGGTTTTAGAAGCTGTTTAGCAGGTCGCTGAAATCAAATAGAACGTCCTGAACAGCTTCAAAATCATTTTACCTCTTGGCCAAGTGGGGAATCCTGACGCAGTTGGATTCGGCGCGGGACGACAGAAACCTGATTGCCGACTAAAGCCAGCTGGCGCGGGGCGCAGCCGTGTGCCAACAATCTTAAAAAATCTATATTTAGAGAAGCCCTACCGCTCCCGCCTCCACCTCTAACCTATCTGGCTATGCAGCGCAGAAGATTTGTTCAGACCACCCTGGCCGCTCTGCCCTTCGTGGCCGCGGCTCCCGCCCGCTTCCTGGCCGACCAGCCCGCCAAGGGGTTCAAAGTCGGTGCCGGGGAAGGGCGTCTGCACGGCCACATGCAGCTGAAAGGCGTCAACTCAAATATTCTGGACTTGAAGGTGTCGGGCCTGGATACGAACGGCGGCCTGGCCATCTTCGAGCAAACGAGCATCTCGCCGGGTCGCGGCACTCCATTGCACGTACATCTGGCCCAGGACGAAGTGTTTTACGTGCTCGACGGCGAGTACTATTTCCAGGTCGGTGACGACAAGTTTCGACTCCAAACCGGCGACAGTATCTTCCTGCCCCGACAAGTTCCCCACGCCTGGACCCAGGTCAGCGCGAAAGGAAAAATGACCGTGACTTTCCAGCCCGCCGGGAAGATGGAGGAATTCTTTGCCACGATGGCTGCTCGCAAAACGGAGCCTACGCCGGAGGAAATAACCAAGCTATTTGCGGCCTGCGAGATGAAAGTGGTAGGGCCGCCCTTGACGGTGGAGTAGTTTTTCGATCCGCAGTTATTTTTACAAACCCTGTTGATAAACAGAGGTGCATACGTGTGGTAAATGGCCCCACGGTAAGCTATAGCGGTTTCGCAAACCGTAAATATCCGCTGTAGAGACGCGTATTCGCGTCCCGTCGGTGAACGAAACCGGGCAGGCGGCACGAACGACGAGACGCGAATACGCGTCTCTACAGCAGCCGGGTTGCACCGTTCACAAAACCGCTATAACGCCTGAAAAACCGCCTTGGGCACTTGTACTCAGTTCGGTTAGTCAACTACTGACAGTAGTAACCGAGCTACTTCCTACCTTCCCGGCTTCAACCCCGAAGCTGATGAAACTCCTGCTCCTCGCCGCGCTGCCCCTGGCGGGCACCTTTGCCTGTACTACGGCCAAACCCGCCGTGCCCGCCGCGGCGGCTCCCCGGTCGCCGGCCGCGCAGGAGCTCTATACCACCATTGCCCGGCAAGACAGCCTCATGTTCGTGGCCTTCAACCGCCACGACCTCGCCCAGCTGCAAACCTTCTTTGCCGAAGACCTCGAGTTCTACCACGACCGGGGCGGCCTGGCGAATTACCAGCAGTCGATGGACGGCTTCCGGCGCATGTTTGAGCAAAACAAAACCACCGGCCTCAACCGCCAGCTGGTGCCCGGCACCCTGGAAGTGTACCCCATTAAGGACTATGGCGCGGTAGAAACTTACCAGCACCGGTTCTGCCACGTCGAAAACGGCAAGGACGACTGCGGCACGTTCAAGAACACCATGCTCTGGCGCCTTAAGGACGGGCAGTGGAAAGTAACCCGGGTCATCAGCTACGACCACTGAGCGGCGCCTGGCCGGTTGGCGAAGCGCTAGTACTCACCTTCTAGGCTCCCCCCATGCAGCCCCACGTAGCGGTTCAAAATCAGTATTCTTTTGATTCAATCAGAGCAAACTTCTCGATAATAGCTATGTCCGCAAACGATTCCTTCAACGAGTCATTTTACTCATATTTGGAAGCTCATCTGGAAAGGACTTTCGCTCATTCCAACCAAGAGCGAATCCAAACGCTATGGTGTGATGGTATTCGACCGCCCATTATCGAAAGTCAGCTCACAAAGAAGAGCGTCGACGATTCCCGGCAGATAGTCACCAAGGCTTTTATTGGCCATTCGCCAACAGCTGATGCATATGACTTAACGATTCTGTTTGGCAAGTATTCCCTAAGAAGGTATGCCAAAGGGGCCAGCTTGATAGACTGTATTCCGGATTCGGAATCAACGGATTGGATGGAAATTGATACGGCTAGTCACACCATTCAAATCCAGTTGAAGTAGTAGCTACCTGTATCGGGCTATGCCACCGAAAAAACCCACCCCTTCCCTACCGCGTCTGCTTCAACGCCCCAACTGAAGCTGATGAAATTCCCGCTCCTGACAGTGCGTGAATAACGTTGAGCTTAGTGAAGCGTCTTTTCTGTCGGAGCAATTGAAGGTTGTCTTTTCCCTTGCCTCTACCATACCTATTGTTTGAAATATGAGTCACAAGCTTTATGATATAGCTCTATACTATGAGCCGATGGATGAACAGTCTACCATTTTCGCTCGGAGGCAGAATGCAATTTCAGCCTTATATGTGTATAACCTCAACGGTTACAAACCTCAATCTACCTCACGTATTTCTGTAACTCTGGCTGATAAAGATCTAATTATCGGATATATGAGCAGTAGCGTACTTTCCGTATATGCGCACTTCGACAAGTTTGCTTACTGGCAAAAAAGTGCAGAGGAACAGAACCTGATTATAATCGATACTATTCACCGTATTGCGCTTGCAAGCGCCGAAAAATATAATTGGAACAAAGAAATTCTTGAACAAGCTTATCAAAAGACTCTTGCAGCAAATTTCAAGTATGCAGAAGGCAAAATCAAGATATCAAAAGACAAAAAAACACAAAGCTTGTATCCTGCTAGAAATGGAAGCCGGTTTTTGTGTTATTTCCGCTAGATTTTATAATGCCGATAACCAACTAGTCCGAACTTCTGAGTTACTTAAAACATTACAACATGAAATGTTTTATGGCAAATTGATAAAAAACAATAAATGGTTTAGCCGCAGTAGCTTTGGTTTACACTCCAAGAATGAAGAACTGATTATCAAAGCATGTAGTGACCACGAAGGCTGTGAGGTGATTATTACCCCTAAATTTCATACACGGGAGTCTATAGAAGCTTATCTTCTACACATTACTAATGGAAAGCCTCCCTTCGAAGCTGGTCTATCCCTTTCGTCACCCGGCTACTAAGCGAAGATTACGGGCATCTGTACTTGGCTAAACCGTTTACCTGATGCACTCCAACGCGCTGGTTACCTCCAGTTAGGCGTAAATGAACCGCAGCCTCAATAAATAGCAGCGCCCTTGCCTACCTTCCCGGCCTCAACCCCGAAGCTGATGAAACTCCTGCTTCTTGCCGTGCTACACCTCGCGTGCCTTTCAACCCTCGCCCAGACGCCAGATGAGGTTTGGACGCAGTTTAATAGAGAGAGGGCGAAAAAACCGATGCCGCTTTCTACGTTGCTACCACACGACCAGAATAACTGGTAAATGGACGAGCTAGTGTGCCATCCGGCGGGGAGACTAAAAAATGCTGCCGACAAGAATGCCTGGCACGGGCATTCTTGTCGGCAGCATTCCAGCGTACGTTCAGAATTAATTGAGCGTCTCTTAGGTTTCCGTCAGCACGGTTTTGAAGCCGGCCAGCTTGCCTTCACCGGTTTTGCCCAGCGCAAAGGCCTGCACCTGCGGCCCGGTGCCGATACGGTAGACCTTAGTTTCCTGGAGCTCCTGCTTCATGAACATCTGCAGGGCTTTGTAGCGGTTGGCCAGCTCCGGGTCGCCCAGCACGCCGTCATCGGCGGTGTGGTTGCGCAGAAAGTGCATCAGCTCCTGGGTTTCGACTTTCGTGCCGGCTGGCTGGTCGGCGAGCTTCAGCAAAGCCGCATCGGTCAGAGCGCCGGCGGGGGCGTCGAAGCTGACTACCGTCAGCGGTGCCTCCGACTCGCTGACGAACTGCAGGCCGGTGGTGAGCTCCCGCAGCTGGGTGGAAACCGTATCGGTAGCGGCGGGTGCTTCGTTGGCTTCGGCCGTTTCTCGCTCGGCTTTGGTTTCCAGTGGTTTCGCGGCGGCACTATGGGCCTGGGCAGCCACAGTCTCGGGTACTTTGGCACCGATGGCGGCGGCCAGCTCATTCATGCGCCGCTCGTCCACCTTTATTTTGGGGTTAGCGAAATTCATGTCCGATACCTTGGTCATCGGAATGAGGTGAATGTGGGCGTGAGGAACTTCGAGCCCGATGACGGCCACGCCAACGCGCTTGCAGGGCACGGCCGCTTTCACGCCCGTGGCTACGCGCTGGGCAAACTGGTGCAAAGCCGCTAGCTCCTGCGGAGCCATATCGAAAATGTAGTCGACTTCACGCTTGGGAATTACCAGCGTGTGGCCTTCCACGAGCGGCGTAATATCCAGAAAAGCCAGGTGGTGCTCATCCTCAGCGACTTTATAAGCGGGCAGCTCGCCCGAAACGATGCGGGAAAAGAGGGAAGGCATAAGCGGAACTGGTGAGGGGTGAAAGTGGGAAGTAGCAGTTCAGCGCTAACGGAATTGCCGGGCCAAAGTACGGGCAAAACGCACAAGGGCGAAGCCATTGGCTTCGCCCTTGTGCGGAAATGAAAAACGGTCTGCGCTCCGGCTACCGGCTCACTTCCAGAATCTGGAACTGCAGCTTGCCGGCGGGTACGGTAATTTCGGCGGTGTCGCCGGCCGATTTGCCCAGCAGGCCCTTACCAATGGGAGACTTCACCGAAATCTTGCCCGCAGCCAGGTTGGCTTCTTCCTCGGCCACCAGCAGGTAGTCGAGCACCATGTTATTCTTCAGGTTCTTGAGCTTCACTTTACTCAGAATCAGCACCTTGGTAACGTCCATGTTGGTATCGTCGATAACGCGGGCGTTGCCGACAACTTCTTCCAGCTTGGATATTTTCAGCTCAGGCAGCCCCTGCGCATCCTTGGCGGCATCGTACTCGGCGTTTTCGCTCAGGTCGCCTTTGTCGCGGGCTTCGCGCAGGTCTTCCGCTGCTTTGGCCCGGCCGCGAATTTTGAGTTCCTGCAGCTCGTCTTTGAGTCTTTGTAGACCTTCAGGAGTATAATAATTGACGGAAGCCATGGAGGTGTAGGGTTTGCTAAAAAACAAGGAGAACGGTCGGCCGAGCCAACCGTTCTCCGAATAGGTTTGAGACAAATATACGAAACCCGGCGCAATTTCCCTTAGTACCCGGCGCGGGCGGTTCGCAGGAAAGCTCCGATTTTGTGGGCCAGCACTTCATTGATACGCTGGTAGGACTGAAAGCTCCAGCCGCCGATGTGGGGCGAAAACAGCACGCTGGGCGAGGCTTGCAGATACTCCAGGGTTGCCTGCTGCATGGGGGTCAGGGTGCCGAGCTTTTCGTTTTCGAGCACGTCCAGGGCCGCGCCGCGCACTTGCCCGCCGCGTAGGCCGCGGACCAGCGCCGCGTGGTCGAGCACTTCGCCCCGGGCCGTATTGAGCAGCCAGATAGGGTTTCGAAAACCGGCCAGCAGCTCATCGTTCACGAAGTGCCGGTTGGCTGCTACGTAAGGAATATGCACGCTCAGCACCTCGGCCCGCTCCTGCAGCTCCTGCAACGACACCATGATGGCGTGGTGGTCGCCTTGGTGGGCGGGGTCGATATCGTAGGCCAGCACCGTGCAGCCGAAGCTGCTCAGGCGGCGCGCAAACGCGGCTCCCATATTGCCATAGCCCAGAATTCCGATGGTTTTGCCGCCTATTTCTTCGCCCCGGTTGGCTTCGCGCCGCCAGCTGCCCTGGCGCACCTCGTGGTCGGCGCGGGCAATGTTGCGAAACAGGGCCAGCAGCAGGCCCAGCGTGTACTCGCCCACGGCGTCGCGGTTGCCCTCGGGCGCATTGAGCAGCGTTACGCCCGCCGCCGCCAGCGCCGCCTCGTCAATGTTATCGACGCCGGCCCCGGCTCGGGCCACGTAGCGCAGGTGCGGACCGTGGGCCAGCAGGGCCGAGTTTACGCGCAGCTTGCTGCGCACAATCAGGCCGTCGTAGGGCTGGGCGGCCAGGGCCGCCGGAATCTCGGTGGCCGTCAGATCGGGCCGGTAGTGCAGCACAATGCCCAGCGGCGCGAGCAGCTCGGGCAGCGAGGGGTGCATTTCATCGACACAAAGGCAAAGACTCATAGAATTTGTCAGTCTAGAAAGGTCCTACTTGGCGGAGTACCGTGTCTGCGGTAAGCTGGAGCAGCTTTTGGTTCAGCTCCTCTTTCAGGAAAGGGCCCCGGCGCTGGCGGCTGGCATCCTCCTGAGAAGTAGCAGACAACGGGTACAGAAAATAAAAATCAACGCCGGCGCGGGCAACCAGATACTTGCCGCTCATCCGGGTATCGTAAACCGGCTCCAACAGGGTTCCGCCGTATGGTGTAGATTCATTTTCATACCAGTGGAGCGCGTAGCCATTGTCCGAACCGGCCGTGTAATAGTGTCCTGCTAGATGAGTGATATTGTCCTCATCTAGCAAGCCGACTGCAAGAATATACCAAGCCCCCACAACGGCAGCTACGGCAGCTATTCCTTTGCAAAGAATCTGTAATGCTCGGGCCATTGTGGTCAGCTTAGCTTATTCCTCCTCGGTTTCTTCAGAAACTTCTTTTGCGCGTCTCGATTTAGCATTGTTCACCTGCGGCGGGGCCACTACGCGGTGTTGCTGCACGTGCTTGGTCAGCTCCACGAAATCGGCTACGCTCAGCTGCTCGGCACGCTTCTCGAAAATCGGGTCAGTGGTGGCTTCGGCGGGCATTCCAAATGGTTTCAGCGCATTGCGCAATGTTTTGCGCCGCGTCTGGAAGGCTTGCTTCACAACTTTAAAAAACAGCTTCTCGTCGCACGCCAACTGCTCGGTAGCGTTGCGCGTGAGGCGAATGACAGCCGACTGCACTTTGGGCGGCGGAATAAACACGTGGGGCGGCACCGTAAACAGCAGCTCGACGGTATAGAATGCCTGGAGCAGCACGCTCAGAATGCCGTAGGTTTTGGAGCCCGGCGGCTCGGCAATCCGGTCGGCCACTTCCTTCTGAATCATGCCCACCACCTCGCGCACCTGGTGACGGTGGGTGAGCACCTGAAAGAAAATCTGGCTGCTGATGTTGTAGGGAAAGTTGCCGATAATGCTCAGCGGCTGCGCCGGAAACAGCTGACCCAGATCCTGTTTCAGAAAGTCGGAGGAGATGATGCGCCCGTCCAGGGCCGGGAAATTGCGCTCCAGATACGCCACCGATTCGCGGTCAATTTCCACTACCGTAGTGCGGTATTCCGGGTGCTTCAGCAGGTCGCCGGTCAGTACGCCCATGCCGGGCCCTATTTCCAGCACCTCCGTTACGCTGTCGGGCAGGCGCAACGAATCCACGATGCGCCGCGCGATATTGGGGTCGGCCAAAAAGTGCTGGCCTAGGTGTTTTTTGGGGCTAACATGGTCCATCTTACTCATCGACATGGTGCGGGAGGGGAAGCGTATAAAGTTGCGGCTAGGGTGCCGTGCGGCACTTGTAGTATGATTCGGGCAAAGCAGAACGGTAGCCGTTGGCCCGTTCTTGGGGCGTGTATCTCAGTTCTACCAAAGGCTGCCTACCTTGCGCGCCCTAACTCGCCCCAAAGATACGTCCGTCTATGTCGATTCAACTAGCCCACTCCGCCACGCTACCCCAGCACGCCACAGCCGTCTTCCTGCTGCCCGCTGGTGCCAAGGAGCTGCCCGCCACCCTGCAGGACCTGCAAGCCGCCGCCCGTCAGTACGTTGCCGACCAACTGGCCGCCGATGCCAAGCTCATTACGGTCAACCACTTTTCACACCAGCACTACTTCGTTGTAGTGGCCGAAAAAGGTACTGCTGACCTCGTAGCCGAAGCTGTGCGCAAAAGTGGCCATCAGCTGCTGGCCCAGCTCAAAGCCGACAAGGTAGCCGAGCTGTTCGTGCAGGATTTGTCGGGGCACGCCACCGATCTGGCGTTGGCGCTGGCGGAGGGCATAGCGTTATCGGCCTATGAGTTTGCGGGCTACAAAACGGATGCAAAATCGAAGGAAGCCGCCAAGCTCACGCGCCTCACGGTAGTCGGCGAAGCCGTTTCGGAAGCCGAGCTGCAGGAGCTACACGGCGTGCTGCAAGGCGTATTCCTGGCCCGCGACCTAATAAATGCGCCTCTGAACAAGCTCAATGCCGTGCAGTTTGCCGAGCGCATGGCCGAAGCCGGCGAGGAAGCTGGCTACCGCACCGAAATCCTGGACCTGGTGCGCATCGAAGCCCTGCGCATGGGCGGTTTGCTGGCCGTAAACCAAGGCAGCCCCGAGCCGCCCACGTTCACCATCATGGAGTGGAAGCCCGAGGGTGCCACCAATGCCAAGCCCTACGTGCTGGTCGGCAAGGGCGTCGTGTTCGATACGGGCGGCTTGAGCCTCAAGCCCACCCCCAATTCGATGGACATGATGAAGTGTGACATGTCGGGCGGCGCGGCCGTTACCGGCGTGTTGTATGCCTTGGCCAAAAACAAGGTGCCGCTCCACGTTATCGGCCTGGTTCCGGCCACCGACAACCGTCCCGGCGGCCTGGCCTACGCTCCCGGCGATGTACTGACCATGTACAGTGGCCTGAGCGTGGAAGTGCTCAATACCGATGCCGAAGGCCGCCTGATCCTGGCCGACGCCCTGGCTTTCGCCAAGAAATATGAGCCGGAGTTTGTGGTCGATATTGCAACGCTCACCGGCTCGGCGGCCCGCGCCATTGGCAAGGAAGGCATCGTAGCAATGGGCACGGCCGACGAAACGCAGATGGCGGCGCTCAAAAAATCGGGCAACCGCGTGCATGAGCGCATCGTGGAGTTTCCGCTCTGGGATGAGTACGCCGAGCACGTCAAGTCCGACATTGCCGACCTCAACAACCTGGGCAAGGCCGAGGCTGGCGCTATTTCCGCCGGCAAGTTTCTGGAGCGCTTTGCCGTGGGCTACCCCTGGGTTCACCTCGATATTGCTGGTCCTGCCTATCTCACGGCCCCCGATTCTTACCGGGGCAAAGGCGGCACCGGCACCAGCGTGCGCCTGCTGTACGACTTTCTGAAAAACCAGGCTTAGCCGTTCGTCATTCCGAGCTTGCCGAGCAATCTCGCGTGCCATGCTAATAAGATTACTCTGCCAACATCAGCACGCGAGATTTCTTGGCAAGCTCGGAATGACGTTCTTTTTAATACAGCCCCTACGCTTCCCAAGCACCACACTATGAGTACTCTTCCCCGCCTCGGTATTTCAGTCGGCGACCTGGCCGGCATCGGCCCGGAAATCATTTATAAGACCCTGCTGGATAGCCGCCTGCTCAAATACTGCACGCCGGTGGTGTACGGCACGGCCACGGTGCTCTTCGACGATTTCCCGGTCGACAATCAGCAAAGCGCGCCGCTCACGTTCCGCCAGGTGCGCTCCGCCGCCGACATTGACCCCGGCAAGCCCAACGCCGTAACCTGCTGGGATGATGACTTCACGCTCACGCCCGGCCAGCCCACGGAGGCCTCGGGCCGCGCGGCGCGTGAGTCGTTGCTGGCCGCCGCCCGCGACCTGAAGGCTGGTCTGCTCGATGCCCTGGTCACGGCCCCCATCAGCAAGGAAAACACTCAGGCTGATGATTTCCGCTACCCCGGCCACACCGAGTTTCTGACCAGCTTCTTCGACGCTCCCGAAAGCCTGATGCTGCTGGCCAGCGAAGATCTGCGCGTGGCCACCGCTACGGGCCATATGCCCCTGAAAGACGTAGCCGGCCGGCTCACCAAAGCGCTGCTTACGGCCAAGCTGCGCATTCTGCTCAAGTCGCTACGCCAGGATTTTGGTATCGATAAGCCGCGGGTAGCCGTGCTGGGGCTCAATCCTCACGCCGGCGAAAAAGGGCTCCTGGGCTCCGAAGAGACCGAAATCGTGACGCCGGTTATCGAACAGCTACTCGGCGAAGGCCACCTCGTGTATGGCCCCTACCCCGCCGACGGCTACTTTGGCACTGGCCAGTTTCGCAAATTCGACGCCACCATGGCGCTATACCACGACCAGGGCCTGATTCCGTTCAAAACGCTTGCGTTTGAGCGGGGCGTCAACTTCACGGCTGGCCTGCCGGTGGTGCGCACCTCTCCCGACCACGGCACCGCCTATGGCCTGGCGGGCTCCTTCAAAGCGGATGAAACCTCGTTCCGGGAAGCCGTGTACATGGCCTGCGACCTTATTCGGCAGCGGCAGCTGTATGCCCATCTCAAACCTTTGATACCTGGCCCGGCTCCGCGCAGTGCCCGCCACGACTAGGGAGTTTCGTTTCAGAGTAGTTTCTTTCCGAAATCGAAATTTTGTTTGCGAGAGTAAAACTCTGTTGCTAGCTTTGCAGCGTTCGAGCTACAGCATGTTGCTGTTGCCGATTCCCTTTTATCCGGTTTCATGACCCTGCAAACTCCTGCTGACTATCGCACGGCGCTCCGCCGCCTCGATGCCCTGGCTGCAGCCGGTGTAGAGGGCAATGCGGTTCTGGAAGTGGAATTTCGGGCGCTTATCGTGGCTCTGGATGCCTACGAAGGACAGTTGGGTCTGCTCCCGATTCCTACTTTACCCACCTCACTAGCGGAGATGATAGAGTTGAAGCGGCAGCAGATGCGCTTGAAGCAGAAGGAATTGGCGGAGTTGCTGGAAGTACCGGCAGGGCGCCTTTCCCAGATTTTGAGCGGCAAGCGCCGCGTCACGCTCGACTTGGCCAAACGGCTTTATGAGCGGCTCAATATTCCTTCCGATTTCATTCTTAAACACGCCTGACCCAGCCTCCTATCCTTTCCTGTTTTTCTAAAACGGGGAAATATTTCTACTTTTGCCCCCTGCTACAAATTCACCCGTGAAGAAGGACTCTCAATTTGACTTGAACATTGCTAAACTGGCTCTGAAGACGCACCACTTTGCGTTTGAGCTGGACCGCGCTTTTTTTGAGCAGTTCGAGCAAAGCCTGATTCAGGACGGCCACCTCCACGCCGAGGTAGAGCTGACCAAAACGGATTTGCTGCTGACGCTGGACTTCCACATTCATGGCGCGCTACGCCTGATCTGCGACCGGAGCCTCGATGAGTTCGACCAGCCGATTGACGTGCGCCATACGATGCGCGTGCGCTTCGGCGACCAGAACCTGGAGCTGGACGACGACGTGCTGCAAATCACGCCCGACACCCAGATTCTGCCCATCGCGCAGCATTTGTTTGACTATATCGGCTTAGCCATTCCGATGAAGAAGCTGCATCCGCGCTTTCAGAATGAGCCCGATGAAAACCCCGATGCCGAAACCAAGCTCATCTTCACTACCCGCCAGCCCGGCGATGGTGCGGATGAAGACGAAGGCACCGACCCCCGTTGGGATGCCCTGCGCAACCTCAACTAACGACTTCACATTTTCGATTTTCCTTCGCTTTTTAATTTTCGATTGACCCATGGCACACCCCAAGCGCCGAACCTCCAAAACCCGCCGCGACAAACGCCGCACCCACGATAAACTGACCCCTAAAGCAATTACCATTTGCTCGAACACGGGTGAGCTGCACCTGCGCCACAAGGCGTACGTAGTGGATGGCGACCTGTACCTGCACGGCAAAGTAGCTATCAAAGACTATGCTCCCGTAGCTACCGCAGCACCTGCTTCCGAAGAAGAATAAGTGCCGCTAGCCGGCTCAGCCGGTCCGTCTTTCCGACTCCCTACCCCTTGACACCTCGTACATGAAGATAGCCCTGGACGCAATGGGAGGCGATTTCGCCCCTCAGGCTGCCGTGGACGGCGCCGTGTTGGCAGCCCAGAAGCTCGCCGGCGCGGCTCAGATTGTGCTCATTGGCCAAGAAGAAGCCGTCCGACCCCTGCTCCAGCAGCATGGGTCGGCGGCCGATGGCCTGCTGCTCGTAGCTGCTTCGCAGATTATCGAGATGGGTGAGCACCCTGCCAAAGCCTACCAGCAAAAGCAGGATTCCAGTATAGCCGTGGGCTACCGCATGTTGCACAACGGCGAAGTGGAAGCTTTTTGCTCCGCTGGCAACACCGGGGCCATGCTCGTAGGAGCCATGTTCAGCGTAAAGCCCGTTTCGGGTGTGATGCGCCCGGCCATTGCCAACTTCGTTCCGAAGTTGGAAGGTGGCTATGGCGTGTTGTTAGACGTGGGCGCTAATGCCGAGTGCAAGCCCGAGATGCTGGAGCAATTCGGCGAACTGGGCTCCCTCTATGCCCACTACGTGTTGGGTATTCCGCAGCCGAAAGTTGGGCTGATGAACCTGGGTGAAGAGGAAGGAAAAGGCACCAGCGTCACCCAGGCAGCCTACCAGCTGCTGAAAGTGAACCCGCACCTGCACTTTATCGGTAATATTGAGGGCCGCGACCTGTTCAACTCCAAAGCCGACGTTATCGTGTGCGACGGCTACACGGGCAACGTGGTGCTGAAGATGGCCGAGTCGGTGTACGAAATCATGGTTGAGAAAAAGATGCATGACCCCTTCTTCGACAACTTCAATTACGAGGCTGTTGGCGGCAGCCCCATTCTAGGTATCAATGACAACGCCATTATCGGGCACGGAGTGAGCACGCCGGAAGCCATTTGCAATATGCTGTTGCAAGGATACCAAATGGCTAAGTCAGGCATCGCCGACCAGATAAAAAATACTTTCAAGTCCTAGTGACTAAGTCCGGCTCCGGCCGGACTTTTTTTGCCGATTTTTTTCCTGTTTCCCCGAATGAACGTCACCGCCGCCATTACCGGAGTGGGTGCCTACGTGCCCGACTACGTGCTGACCAACAAGGAGCTCGAAACGCTGGTTGAGACCAACGAAGAGTGGATTGTGAGCCGTACAGGCATTCAGGAGCGACGCATTCTGAAGGGCGACAACCAGGGCACCTCTGTAATGGGTATCAAGGCGGTGCAGCAGCTACTGGCCAAAACCGGGGTGCGGGCCGACGAAATCGATTTGCTAATCTGCGCTACCACCACGCCCGATCTAGTGTTTCCGGCAACGGCCAATATTATCTCGGCAGCCATTGGAGCCACCAAGTCGTTTAGCTTTGATATGCAGGCGGCTTGCTCAGGCTTTATGTATGCGCTGGCCACGGGCGCCCAGTTTATCCAAACCGGAGCTTACAAAAAGGTAGTGGTGGTGGGGGCCGATAAGATGTCGAGCATTATCGATTACACTGACCGCGCGACCTGCATTATTTTCGGGGACGGTGCGGGCGCGGTGCTGCTCGAACCCAACGCGGAAGGCTTGGGTCTGCTGGACCAAGAGCTCCACTCGGATGGCAACGGCGAGCCATTTCTGCACCAGAAAGCGGGTGGCAGCCGCCGACCGCCATCGGCCGAAACGGTGGCCAATCGGGAGCACTACGTGCACCAGGAAGGGGCCACGGTATTTAAGTTTGCCGTTACCAACATGGCGGATGTAGCGGCTCAGGTGATGGAGCGCAACCACCTTACGGCCAATGATGTAGCCTGGCTGGTACCCCACCAGGCCAACAAGCGTATTATCGATGCTACGGCCCACCGCATGGGCGTAGGCCCAGAGAAGGTAATGCTCAATATTCAACGCTACGGCAACACGACCAACGGCACCATTCCGCTATGCCTAGCCGACTACGAGCAGCAGCTGCGTAAAGGAGACAACCTGATTATCGCGGCTTTTGGCGGCGGTTTTACCTGGGGCTCCTTGTATCTGAAATGGGCTTACGACCCAAAACCTGACCCGCAACAAGGCTAAATAGGCGGCTGAACGCGGAAAACTCCTATACTTGTACTCCCAACGTGCCGCCCCGCCACTCTCCGGGACGGCACGTTGCGTTTCCTCCCGGCTGCTGACTCACTGAAACTTAAGAAGTAAGACCGGGTAACGGGTTTCCGCTGCCGATTGCCTTACCCCACAGATTCCTCCTTTCAAAATTCCCAAGCATGGCCACCACCGCAGATTTTCGCAACGGGCTGGTACTCGAGTACAACAATGACCTCTACGTCATTACCGAATTCCAGCACGTAAAACCCGGAAAAGGTCCCGCCTTTGTGCGCACCAAGCTCCGTAACATCAAATCCGGCAAAGTTCTGGACAACACCTTCAACGCCGGTGTGAAAGTAACCACCGCCCGCGTGGAGCAGCGGCCGCACCAGTTTCTGTATAAGGATGACTACGGCTACACGTTCATGGACAATGCCACCTTCGAGCAGGTGTCGCTGCCCGAGGCTATGGTACCCTTCGCCGACCTGATGAAGGAAGGCCAGGAAGCCACTATCCTGTTTCATGCCGAAACTGAGCAGCCCCTCACCGCCGAGCTGCCGACGACCGTGGAACTCATGGTGACCTACACCGAGCCCGGCCTACGGGGCGATACGGCCACCAATACCCTCAAGCCAGCCACGGTAGAAACAGGAGCCCGCATTCAGGTACCCCTATTCATTGATACCGATACCAAAATTCGCGTCAAGACAAGCGACTACTCCTATGTCGAAAGAGTCAAATAAGCAGCCGAAACAGCCCACCGCCGCCGCCATGAAAGCCAAAGAACTACAGGACCTGATTGACTTTATTGCCAAGTCGGGTTTGAATAAAGTCAACATCGAAACCGAAGAGTTCAAGATTTCGGTACAGCGCGAGCCCAACTACAAACCGGTAGGCAGCGCCAGCGCACCGGCTCCTGTTGCCGCCGCACTGGCTCCCGCTCCGGTGGCTGCTCCGGCAGCTGCGCCCGCCGCGCCGGTGGCCGCCGCGCCCGAGGCTGCCAGCACGCACCAGCCGCTGAAAGCGCCAATGATTGGCACCTTTTACCGTAGCAGCAGCCCCGAAACACCGGTTTTCGTGAATGTAGGCGACATGGTAGAAAAAGGCCAGGTTATCTGTATCATCGAAGCCATGAAGCTCTTCAACGAGATTGAAGCCGAAGCATCGGGCCGCATCGTGAAGGCGCTGGTGGAGAATGCCACGCCCGTGGAGTACGACCAACCGCTGTTTCTGATTGAGCCGATGTAATTGGTTGGAGTCTTGAGGTCTTGGGAATGTAGAGTCTGGCCACCTTGTCAGCTCTAGGTTCGCAAGACCTTTTTCTTTGTAGGCAAGACCCCGAGCTTCTCAGACCCTAAGATCCCACTCATGTTTAAGAAAATACTGATTGCCAACCGGGGCGAAATTGCGCTGCGCATTATCCGTACCTGTAAGGAAATGGGCATCAAAACGGTGGCCGTGTACTCGACTGCCGATAAGGAAAGCCTGCACGTACGCTTCGCCGACGAGGCCGTGTGCATCGGGCCGCCCAGCAGCACACTTTCCTACCTGAATATTCCTACGCTGATTGCCGCCGCCGAAATCACCAACGCCGACGCCATTCACCCTGGTTACGGCTTCCTGTCGGAAAACGCGGAATTCTCGCGCACCTGCCAGGAAAACGGCATCAAGTTCATCGGGGCCTCGCCCGAGATGATCAACCAGATGGGCGACAAGGCTTCGGCCAAAGCCACGATGATTAAGGCCGGCGTGCCCTGCATTCCCGGCTCGGTGGGCCTGGTCGACTCGCTCCAGGACGCGCTGAAAATCGCCCACAAGATCAAGTACCCCGTTATTCTGAAGGCTACGGCCGGTGGCGGTGGGCGCGGCATGCGTGTAGCCCACAACGACGAAGAGCTGGAGAAAGGCTGGAACGACGCCCGCACCGAGGCCAAAGCTGCTTTTGGCAACGATGGTCTCTACCTGGAGAAGTTTGTGGTAGAGCCCCGCCACATCGAAATTCAGATTTGTGGCGACCAGTACGGCCACGTCTGCCACCTTTCGGAGCGTGACTGCAGCATTCAGCGCCGCCACCAGAAGCTGGTGGAGGAAGCCCCGTCACCCTTCATGACCGACGAGTTGCGCGAGAAGATGGGCAAAGCAGCCATTGCGGGTGCGGCGGCCATTAGCTACGAGGGTGTGGGCACTATCGAGTTTCTGGTAGATGCCAACCGGGATTTCTACTTCATGGAGATGAACACCCGTATTCAGGTGGAACATCCCGTGACGGAGGAAATCATCAACTATGACCTGATCAAGGAACAAATAAAAGTAGCGGCCGGCGTCCCGATTTCGGGCAATAGCTACTACCCGAAGATGCACGCCATGGAGTGCCGCATCAACGCCGAAGACCCTAAAAACGGCTTCCGACCTTCGCCCGGCAAAATCACGGTGCTACATATTCCCGGCGGCCACGGCGTGCGCGTGGATACGCACGTGTACGCGGGCTACACCATCCCGTCGAACTACGACTCAATGATTGCCAAGCTCATCACCGTGGCCCAGACCCGCGAGGAGTGCATCGTGAAAATGAAACGGGCGTTGTCGGAATTCGTGGTGGAAGGCGTGAAAACGACCATTCCGTTTCATTTGAAGCTGATGGACAACGCCGATTTCAAAGCCGGCAACTTCACCACCGCCTTCCTGGAAACCTCGTTCGACTTCTCGACGCTGTAGAATACTCAATTTGTATTACAGTATTTTATGCCCGTTTGACCTCGCTCAAACGGGCATTTTTCTTATGGACTTTATCGACTACTACGGGGTTATCCGAAATACATTGGGCTTGACCACTGCGGCAGCAGGTATAATTTGGTCGTATTTCGTGCTGGTATGTCTGAACCCAGTAACAGATATGTGCTTAAGAATAGGCTATTTAAGATTCTATGGATCACTGCCGCTACTGGCCTTACTCTCTTACTCATAGTAGGAGGTGCTATTGATACGTACTTACAGGCTAATTTCAGAAAGCACGTCAAAGCCACGGCGGCTACTACCCGCCAAGTGTGGGTAAACGGCAGGATGACTACAATGCCCTTCGGCTTCTTCACCGATTTACAGCATACTGTAGATAGAGTAGACGGCCGCAGCACGTTTCTGCCTGAATGCCTGACCACTATTGTTTTTCAGGATGGCGGCAGGCCTGACACCTTCCTATTCGGCCTGGATAGTCGCGACAGTTCACGTTACTGGATTCTGTATCCGCGCTACAAGATTATGCGGCAATACTAAATTGACCGTATTCAGACCTCGTATTTAGAGCATCTTTTGACTTCGTCCAAGTAGCCGCTGATGGTTCCTTACATCCCTCTCAATTACCTTATGACCGCATAAGACCAGTTTGCTGGCTGCATTTCTTGGCGGGGCCATCGGGGATGCCTGTGGCAGCAGTTATGAGCAGACCGCGCCCGAGCAACCTCAAGCCAGTACCTACTACCCTTTCGGGAAGCCAGTCGCCAAGCACTACTGGGCCATTACCAATGATACCCAACTGACGCTGGCGACCTGCGAAGCCATTGCCCAAAAGTTTCTCGTCTATTACCGGGCACGCCGGCTGACAGGCCTTGGAGGCAGCACCTGCAATGCGTTGCACGAACTGGAGGCCGGCGGCCATTGGAGTCAGGTTGGGCGGCAGGGCCAGTATGGGGCCGGCAACGGCGTGGCCATGCGTATCGCGCCGCTGGCCTTCGTATCCGACCCGGTGCTCCGGCAAACGGTGGAAGAAGTGTACCAACTGACGTATCAGCACCCCGAGGTTTAAGCCGGAGCTTTGGCCGTAATGCTCAGCCTTTGGGCGGGCGGCAGAGGCTACGCGAGTTTCTCTGGATTATTTGGTTCTGTACTGCAGAGTTAGCCCAGCAGCTTCATTCCCGAAGAAGGTTGTGGTACCAGAATAGAAAAGCACCAAAAGTGCACCCAGGCTCTTTTCATTGGTTTCAGCCATGTTTTCCGCTGTCATTAAGGAAGTTACACAAAACCAAGTTTCCCCAGGCAATTACTTGCATAGTTTATTACGATTCTTCCCGACACAGGAGCTCAATAACAGTTTAACTGGCTACTCATTACATATCATTTAACTAAAATGACTTTTCATTAAAAATATCGAAATAGTATAGCATAATTTATACAATATAGTTTTATACTTGCCCTATAATTCCGCTCCAACTACAATTCCCACAGTATGAACAAACTCTCAACCGCGGCCCTTTCGGGTCTGCTGGCCGCAAGCTTGCTTTTGCCATCCTGCACCAAGGACGCCGTGCAGCCCGGCACCACTAATGCGCCCGTAGCGGCTGCCACCACTAGCAATGCCGTAGCCGTAAACGGTGTGATGATGCAGGCCTTTTACTGGGATGTACCCCAGAACACGCCGGCTGGCTCGTGGTGGCAAAACCTAGGCAGCAAAGCCACGGAATTGAAGACTGCTGGCATTACGGCTTTATGGATTCCTCCGGCCTACAAGGGTGGCAGCGCCTCCGACGTAGGCTACGGCGTGTACGACCGCTACGATTTGGGCGAGTTCAACCAGAAAGGCACCGTGGCCACGCGCTACGGCACTATCGGGCAGCTGCAGGGCGCTATTACGTCGCTGCATGGCCAGGGCATTCAGGTGTACGAAGACATGGTGATGAATCACCTCACCTTTGCTGACAACCAGGAGCTGGCCAACAACCAGTATAACGTCTACACCAGCTTCACCTATCCTGGCCGCAACAATACCTACAGCTCCTACAAGTGGCACTGGTATAACTTCACGGCCACCCAGCAGGCTCCCAACAACGGTTGGTACCAGTGGGCGGCTTACGATTTCCAGCCCTACGCCAACAACGATGCCTACGACAATCTGCTGGGCTCGGAAATCCGCTACAACGACACCAACAACGCCAACGAAACCATCAGCTGGGGCAACTGGATTACCACCAAGCTCAGCCTCGACGGCTACCGGCTCGATGCCACCAAGCACATTCAGACGTCCTACGTGAACCGCTGGCTCGACAACGTGAGGGGCAGCCGCTTTGCCGTGAGTGAGGCGTGGTTCCGCAACCTGGCGGATATGAACAACTACGCCGCCGCCACCGGGGGCCGTACCAGCCTGTTTGATGTGCCGCTGCATTACACCTTTCAGGACATGAGCAACGGCAACGGCAACTGGGATATGCGCGGTTTGCAGTTTGCCGGCTTCACGGAGGCCAACGGCGCGCTGTCGGTTTCCTTCGTCGATAACCACGACACCGACCACCCCGGCGCGTTGTATTCGCCCGTCACCAACCTGAAGATGCTGGCCTACGCCTATATCCTGACCCGCGAAAAGGGCTACCCCTGCGTGTTCTACAAAGACTACTACAACTACGGCCTGGGCGCGCAAATCAAGAAGCTCATCGACATCCGCAAAGCCAATGCCTACGGCGCGGCCAACGAGTATACTTCCGTGAATGATGGCGACGTATATGCCTACTCCCGCGCCGGCGACGCTTCGCACCCCGGCCTGCTGGTGATGCTGAACGACGGCGGCACCGGCCGCTCCAAGACCATTACTACCCCGTTTAAAAATGCCACGCTGACCGACAAAACCGGCAACAGCACCGCCACCGTCGTTACCAATGCCAGCGGCGCAGGCACGTTCTCGGTCAATGCCCGCAGCTACTCGGTGTGGGTGCCCGGCACCGGCGGCACTACCCCACCACCGACCGGCGGCACCACGGCCGTTTCGTTTAACGTCACTTACAGCGGCACGGTCTCGGGCCAGGATGTGTACGTGCTGGGCAGCACCGCCCAGCTCGGCAGCTGGAACACGGCCAATGCCATCAAGCTCAGCGGCGCGGCGTATCCCGTGTGGAAAGGCACCATCAACCTGACCAGCGGCGCGGCAGTGCAGTACAAGTACATCCGCAAGGACGCGGCCGGCAACGTGCTCTACGAAGGCGGCACCAACCGCAGCTTCACGCCCAGCGGCACCAGCCAGACGCGCACGGAGAACTGGCAGTAAAGACGTTGGTTTAGTAAGGTGAATGTAAGAGGCCCGACTACCTTTAGTCGGGCCTCTTTTGGGTTGCTACATCTGCCGGCCACCGGCCACCCACGCCTTTTGCAGCCATTGTAAAGTTCTGCCAGTGGGTGGGTACTTGCGCCTCGATTCGGTGTTCCCGAAAGGAAGGGACTACCTTTACTGACTGGTACGTTTGGATTTTTGCCTGTTCCCGGTTTCAAAACCCGAATAATATTCGTCTTTACCTATCTATTACTCTTACTCAGGGCGCAGTAGGGTTTTCAGCCTTATACATACCCATCTTTTTCGCTGTTCGGATTTACAAGACGCTGAAATATTGGGGAGCTACGCACCACTTCCGCCTACATTATTACCGGCTTATTCCTGATAAGTAGTGTCGTGCTCTACGTCCAGATTAACCGCACTATGTAGCCGGGGCGCAGAGAGCGGCCAGCAGGCGTTCTAAAAAGGGTTCATCCCAGGCCAGGCGCTTGCGTTTATTCTTGATACTGCGCTTGGTCGGGTCCTGTTTGAGCAGGTTGAGGGCCATTTTGCGCACCAGGGTCAGGTTCTGGGCCGCGTGGTGTTCGCGCAAGTGGTGGCCGTCCTCGCCAAAGGTGACGTCGAGTTGCCAATGCAGCGCGTTTTCGATGGCCCAGTGCCCGCGCACCAAGCCATCGGCCTGTTCGGGCGTAAGGCCGGCCCGGCTGCTGAGGGAATAGCGGGTAGTGCTAACCGGTTCTTTGCCATCGGCATGCCTCGTTGTCTGCACCCGCACCAGCGTCGCCAGGCCCGGCCAGCGCCCGTCTTCGTCGACCCAGCGCAGGTCGGACTGGGTCCAGACCTGGTAGCGCAGTGGGGTGCGGTCGGCCGCGTACGCCCAGCGGGTAAAAGCCGCCGCCTCGGGCAAGGTCTGGGTGTGGCGCTCGACTTCGGCCAGCAGGCGGGGCTGGTTCGCTTTGAGGCCGAGCAAATAATCGCCGCCCTGCCCGATTATCTGCTCGGCAATGGCGGGCTGACAACTCAACGCATCCAGGCTCACCACGGCCCCGCGCAGGTCGAGCAAGGCCAGCAGCTCGGGTACGGCCCCGAGTTCCTGCCCTTTGCCGGTGCCCGCTACCTGGCCAAGGCTCAGGCCATTGGCACGGGCTACGGCCGACACCACGTGGAGCGGTTTGGGGCCGGAGCCGCGCAGCGTTTTGCCGTCGATACAAATCTGACCGACTTGCTCAGGCGGCAACACTTCCTGCATCCAGGCCATGAAGCAGGCATTGAATTGCGCCACGTCCAGGCGCTCAAACACGCGGCTAAAGGTATCGGCCGAGGGCGTGCCGTGAGGCAGAGACAGGTAGCGGCGCAACAGGGCTTCTTTTTGCTCCCCAAACAAGGCGATTTCTTCAAAGTCGTCCGCCCCGCACAACACGGCCAAGACGCTAATAGCCAATACATCGACCAAGAAGTGACGAAAGTTTTTGTTCTGACGACGGAACTCGGGTATCTGAGCTAAATGCGTTTGTAAGGACATCGGAAAAGCCAGGGAAAACCCGAATCTACCCCACTCGTCTCATAGTGCGGTTAATCTGGCTCTACGTCTTTGTACTGGACTATATTCTCCGAATATAGTATGGAATACTGTCGCTGTTTCTGCTGTGTATGTTTGCATTGGAGCACATTCTAACCAAAAATCGATACTGCTACAGTGTTAATGCGCCTTCAGGAAAAGGGGCATTCATGTTAAAGAAACCAGTGTGTGCCGCACAACGTGCTGTCCTTTCCATCTTCTAAACGGCCGACAACAGTACTAAAAAAGCGTTCCAGCCATGAGCCGGAACGCTTTAGAAAAGTTGGGTACGCCCGAGACTACATCGGCGGCGTAGCGGGGCCGACACTTGGCCTTTTCCTTTCCAGCTCACCCGTTCACCGGCGGGCTGTTGGTTTCGATTTCCGTGACCAATTCCGCATACCACTCCTCGCCGTACTTGCGCACCAGTGGCTCCTTCAGAAACTGATAGATGCGCACGCCCAAGTTGGCTCCGAAGCTGCAGGCTGGGTTGCAAATGTTCCACCGGTCGTAGTTCAGGGCTTCGAAGTCCTCGTACTTGGTGATGCGGATTGGGTACAGATGGCAGCTGATGGGCTTTTTGAACGTCGTAGCGCCGGCTAGGTAGGCCTGCTCGATGCCGCATTTCAGGATGCCTCGTTCATCATACAGCGCATAGGCGCACTCCCGGTCGTTAATGGTGGTAGTGCTGAAGTCGCCTTCCCAGTCTTTGATGTAGAGGCCCTGCTGCTCGATGGCCTGCTGGCCGGCTGCGGTGATGAAGGGCTTGATTTTGTCGTATTCCTGTTCCAGGATCTGCAGCTCGTGGGCTTCGAGCGGGGCGCCCAGGTCACCTTCCACGCAGCAGGCGCCTTTGCAGGCTTCCAGGTTGCAGACAAAGAAATTGTCGCGGATGTCATCGGAAATGACGGTATTCTGAATGATAATCATGGCATTGCAAACAAGCGAACCGCAAAGATACGTCAGGCGTTGGGAAGCCGTAGCGCGAAGTTCCCCTTCGCGGCCGGGCGCGCCGCCCCGAACAACCCACGCGGGTCGCGAAGGAGAACTTCGCCTTGTGCCCGAAACTCGCCTCCAGAGGCTGCAACTCCGCAGGCAAAGCCCTACCTTTGCCCTTAGCCGAGGCGCTGATTTACTTGACGAATGGCATTAGATTACCACAAACTTCTGAACCCCTCCCAGGCCGCCGCGGTCATGCAAACCGAAGGTCCCTGCATGATTATCGCCGGTGCCGGCTCGGGCAAAACGCGGGTGCTCACCTACCGGATTGCCAACCTGCTCGAACAAGGAGCCGACCCGTTCAATATTCTGGCGCTGACCTTTACCAATAAGGCCGCCAAGGAAATGCGCGCCCGGATTGAGAAAGTCGTGGGCGCGGAAGCCAAGAACGTGTGGATGGGCACTTTCCACTCCGTTTTTGCCAAAATATTGCGCTCCGAGGCCGACAAAATTGGCTTTCCGCGTCACTTCACCATCTACGACACCCAGGACTCGAAAACCCTACTGGGCCAGATTGTGAAGGAGTTGGACCTCGACGACAAGCTCTACAAGCCTAACATGGTGCTGGGCCGCATTTCGGCGGCCAAGAACAAGCTAATTTCGGTGCAGCAGTACCTCAACGACCCGGTGATTCGCCAGGATGATGAGGCCGCGCTACGCCCCAAAATCGGCGCCATTTACCAGCAATATGCCACGCGCTGCTTCAAAGCCGGCGCCATGGACTTCGACGATCTGCTCTTCAACACGAACGTGCTCTTCAAAGACCATCCCGATGTGCTGAACAAGTATCAGAACATCTTCAAGTTCGTGATGGTCGACGAGTATCAGGACACTAACTATTCGCAGTACCTGATTACGCGCAAGCTGGCGGCCAAAGAGCGGAATATTTGCGTGGTTGGCGACGATGCCCAGAGTATCTACGCCTTCCGGGGGGCCGACATCACCAACATTCTCAACTTCGAGAAGGACTACCCCGAGCTGCAGGTATTTAAGCTGGAGCAGAACTACCGCTCCACGAAGAACATCGTGAAGGCCGCCAACTCGGTCATCAAGAACAACAAGGCCCAGCTGCGCAAAGACGTTTTCTCCGACAACGAGGACGGCACCCTGATTGAGGTCATCAAAGCCGCTTCCGACAACGAGGAAGGCAAATTGGTGGCCAACAGCATCTACGAGGACAAGATGAACCAGCATCTGTCCTATGACAACTTTGCCATCCTGTACCGCACCAACGCCCAGAGCCGGGCTATGGAGGAGGCCCTGCGCAAGCTCAACATCAAGTACAAAATCGTTGGGGGTCTCTCCTTCTATCAGCGCAAGGAAATCAAGGATTTGGTGGCCTACCTGCGCCTGACGGTGAACCACAACGACGAGCAGGCCCTGCGCCGCGTCATCAACTACCCCAAGCGCGGCATCGGCGACACGACCATCAGCAAGCTGATCAACTCGGCCGAAGAAAGCAACCACACTCTCTGGGAAGTGGTCAGCAATGCCAATTCCTTCCTGACAACGCGCATTGCCAACCCAATTGAGGGATTTGCGGAGCAAATCAAGAGCTACGCGGTGCTGGCAGCTAAGGAAGATGCTTTTGAGGCAGCCAAGTTTATTGCCAAGAACTCAGGCATGGTGGAGGAGCTGTATGCCGATAAAAGCATCGAGGGCCTCTCCCGCTACGAAAACATTCAGGAACTGCTGAACGGCGTGAAGGCCTACACCGAGGACCCCGAGCGCGAGGATAAAACCCTGGCGGCCTTCCTACAGGATATTGCCCTGGTCACCGACGCCGACACCAAGGATGCCAAGGACGAGGGCGAATCGGTGACGATGATGACCATTCACTCGGCCAAGGGCCTGGAGTTCCGCAACGTCTACATCGTGGGCATGGAGGAAAACCTGTTTCCGAGCCAGATGATGATAACGTCGCGGGCCGATCTGGAGGAAGAGCGCCGACTGTTTTACGTGGCCATTACGCGGGCCGAGAAAAAGCTCACGCTCAGCTACGCTACCTCGCGCTACCAGTGGGGCAACCTGCGCAGCTGCGAGAAAAGCCGCTTTTTGGACGAAATCGACCCGCAGTTCGTCGACTTCAAATTCTCCTCGGCCGGCCCCGGCGAGTCCCCGTTTGGGCACGTGGTAGAGCGTCGCTCGAACCTGATTCCGCCCGCGCCGCGTAAGCTGGTGGCCAAGGGCTATACCCCGCCCGCCGATTTCCAGCCCAGCGACACGAGCAACCTACAAACCGGGCAGCGGGTGGAACATCCTAAGTTTGGCTTCGGCACAGTAACCAAGCTCGAAGTGCAGCAGGGCTCCACCAAGGCTATCATCGACTTCGAAGAAGTGGGTGAAAAGACGTTATTGCTGAGTTTTGCGAAATTGCGGGTGCTGAGCTAGGCGGAACCTCGTATCTTGACCAGCTTCCTGCCGTTGGCTTGCGTGGTAGTACCTGCGAGCCAAGCGCATCTGCCCGGACGACGGCCTCGTCGTCCTTCTTTTATCTGATTTGAACAGCTGCCCACCGTGCGGCTACGCCTTTTTCCAATGGCATTACCCTCCCCTTTTAAACACGAGCTGCTACTGCGCGAATACGGCCAGAGCACCTACGAGCTGATTCAGCAGATGCGCGCGATTGAAGATCGTGACGAGCGCACCAAACGGGCGCAGCAGATCGTTCAGCTTATCTTCCGCCTCAACCCCGCCCTGCGCGACCAGCCTGACGCCCAGCCGAAAGTGTGGAACCACATTTTCGAAATGACCGACGGCGAGTTGGATGTCGATAGCCCTTTTCCGCTGCATAAGCTCGATATTCTGGCCAAGCAGCCCGCGCGGGTGGCCTACCCCAGCAAGTCGCCCAAGCTCAAGCCCTACGGCCGCAGCGTGGAGGTAATGATTGAGCAGGCTATTGCCCTGGAAGACGCGGCCGAGCGTGAGCAAGCCACTATTGCCATCGGCCGCACGATGAAGTTCCTCTACCGCTCCTACAGCAAGGAAAACGCGAAGGACGTTACTATTCTCAAGCACCTCAAGGAGCTCTCGGGCGGTAAGCTGGAACTCGATCCGGCGCAGGTAGACGCAGATAACCTGTTCGAATTTGCCACTGCCACTGGCCGGCCGGCTCCCTTCGTCGTACCCCAGCCCCGCGCCGAGCGTTCGGAACGTGGTGAGCGAGGCGACCGAGGCGACCGGGAAGCCCGCCGGGGCGGCAATAACAACCGGCGCGACAAGCAGCGCCGCGGCGGCAAGAAAAGCCGCCAGGAACCTCAGCAACCTCCGCAGTAATTCACAAGCATGGCTTCATTTGAAGTAATCGGCGGTACTCCGCTGAAGGGCGAAATCGTGCCCCAGGGCGCCAAAAACGAAGCCCTCCAAATTTTATGTGCCGTGTTGCTCACGTCCGAGCCCGTCACCATCAGCAACATTCCCGACATCCGCGACGTCAATAAGCTTATCGAGCTGCTACGCGATATGGGGGTCAAAGTCGGTAAGCTCGCGGCGGACACCTACCGCTTTCAGGCCGACGCCGTGAATCTGGACTACCTCGATTCCGAGCAGTTCGTGGCCCAGGGTCGGGCCCTGCGCGGTTCCGTTATGATTCTGGGCCCCATGCTGACGCGCTTCGGCAAATGCCAGCTGCCTAAGCCGGGTGGTGACAAAATCGGCCGCCGGCCGATGGACACGCACTTTTTAGGGCTGGAAAAGCTGGGCGGCAAGCTTACCCTGGAAGGCACGGATTTCTACCGTATCAAAGCCGAAAACGGACTGCGGGGCACTCATATGCTGCTCGATGAGGCTTCCGTAACCGGCACGGCCAACATCGTAATGGCCGCGGTGCTGGCCGAAGGCGTCACTACTATCTATAACGCGGCCTGTGAGCCTTACCTGCAGCAGCTATGCAAAATGCTGGTGCGTATGGGGGCCACTATCAACGGTATTGGCTCCAATCTGCTCACCATAGAAGGCGTGGCAAGCTTGGGCGGCACCGACCACCGCATGTTGCCCGACATGATTGAAATCGGCTCTTTTATTGGCCTGGCCGCCATGACGGGCTCCGAAATCACCATCAAAGACTGCCAGATTACCGAGTTGGGCCTAATTCCGGACACGTTCCGCAAGCTGGGTATTCAGTTGGAGTTTCGTGGCGACGATATTTTTGTACCGGCGCAGGCCCACTACGAAATTGCCACTTACCTCGACGGCAGCATTCTGACGGTATCGGACCACACGTGGCCGGGTTTCACCCCCGACCTGCTCAGCATTGTGCTTGTGGTGGCTATTCAGGCTAAAGGCACCGTGCTGATCCACCAGAAGATGTTCGAGTCGCGGTTGTTTTTCGTCGATAAGCTCATCGATATGGGAGCCCAGATTACACTCTGCGACCCCCACCGAGCCATTGTCATCGGCCTCGACAAGCGCAATGCCCTGCGAGGCATCAGCATGACCTCGCCCGACATTCGGGCCGGCGTGGCCCTGCTCATTGCCGCGCTTTCGGCCGACGGCCGCAGCGTGATTGACAACGTGGAGCAGATCGACCGGGGCTATCAGTTCATCGATAAGCGGTTGAATGCCCTAGGCGCACAGATCAGACGGATCTGATGTGCTTATGAAGGCAGTATAAGAGCGGAATAGGCTGTATTTTATTAAACGCCCGGCCTTGGAAAAGACCGGGCGTTTTTGTGCACATACTCAAGTAGATCATGCGCTACCCAACAAAAAAGCCCAGTCCTGCGACCGGGCTTTTTTGTTGCGGCGTTATTGAACGGCTAATCCATCACCATGTCAATTACCGACGTAACCAACGACAGCACAATGCTGAACAGCAGCGCGGCCACGAAGCCGTCGAGCTTGAAGCCGGGCAGAATCCAGTCGGCCAGCAGCACGATGACGGCGTTGATAACCAGCAGGAACAACCCCAGTGTAAGGACCGTAATCGGGAAGCCCAGAATTTTCAGGATCGGCTTGAGCACGGCATTTAGTATGCCCAGCACCAGCACCAGCAAAAGAGCATCCGTAAAGCCATCCAGGTGTGCGCCGGGCAGGTAGTTCCCCAGCACGTAGGTGATGATGGCGCTCAGCAGCAATTTGAGAAGGAAACCCATGGAGTGTGTGGTTGCGGGTGAAATAGAAAAGGAAGAAAGAAAAGCCGACAATCAGGCTGCCTTACGAAAAAGGCCGACCAGCGTTGGTACAGCCTATTTTTCCGAAATGTGGGCCTTAATGCGTCCCTGCGAAACGCCCATCCAGTGCGCCATCTGAAACAGCAGGCGGGCTCCCACAATAGCATTCCACTCGGTGTCGCCGGGAGCTACTTCGTTTAGGTCGCACCCGATAATTTCGCGCCCCGACTCTACTATTGTCCGAATCAGGTACAGGGCTTCCTCAAACTCCAGGCCGCCGGGAACGGGCGTGCCGGTACCAGGGCACAGTTTGGGGTCGAGGCCATCAATATCGAAGCTCAGATATACTTTCGGCGGCAGCTGGGCAATGATTTTACCACAGACCTTCTTCCAGGATTTCTTGGCAAAGCGCTCATTCGACAAAAACCGGTTGTGGAACATCACCACCCGACCGCCCGACTGCGCTACCAGTTCAGCTTCCTGCTGACACAAATCCCGAATGCCCACCTGCACCAGCTTTTTCACCTGTGGCAGCTTCAGCGCATTATACATGATAGATGCGTGCGAGTACTCAAAGCCCTCGTAGGCCGGGCGCAGGTCGCAGTGGGCATCAATCTGGAGAATACCGAACTCCGCGTGCCGCTCGGCCAGCGCGTGCATGTAGCCCAGCGGGGTACTATGGTCGCCGCCCAGCACTACCACGCCCTTGCCGGCGTCGAGGTGAGCGCCGGTTTTCGCTTTTAGCCAATCGACCAGAAACTTACCCCGCGTGGTCACCTGCGCCGGAACCGTCGCGAAATCCCTGGCTTTATCGGCGGGCTGACCAGCTTCGAGCCAGCCGATGTACTCAGCGGCCAACGTGCGCAGGTTGCGGCTTTCGGCGGCAATCTTCTCGTCTTCTTCCTCCATTGCCAAGCCCATGCGCCAAGCTTCCGGAATATCGGGCTCGTAGAGGTCAACCTGCAGCGATGCCTCCCGAATAGCCGACGGCCCCTGCGCCGTACCGCCCCGGTACGAAACAGTAACTTCCCACGGCACGGGCACAATTACAACCTGCGCCTCCTCGACGCTGAAAGGCAAACCATACACGCCGCCCTCACTGTCACCCAAGGCGTTGGGGTCGAAAGAAGCTAGCTTCTGTTCCAGATTTTTGATGCTTGAAGATGCCATAGCAGGTGTCGATTGGGAATGAAAGCCGTCAAAACAGCGTTACAACAAAGCTGTCCTACCCGAGAGTGCGAAAGACTGGTGAGGAACTCAGACTTTGCAAGCGCTGGTAGGACAGCCAATAGATATGCGGGACAGTTAGCCCAGTGGGTTGCTTTCCGACCCACCCAGAAAATCGTAGGTCCGGATGATGTCCAGAATTTTCTCGAAGGTATTGCGGTCAAAAAACAGCATCAAGGGCAGCTCCACTGAGTTTTCTTTGTCCGAAAACTGGGTAGCAACCGAGAAAATCAGTGGCTGCACCTTGGGCTGACTCGCTATCAGGTTATGAAGCGAGTCGGCGATATTCCCCTTGGGGGCTTTGGGCGGCGCGCCGTAGATCTTGGCCTTGAGAATATTGGCCAGCTGCGTGACCAAAGCGCCGGTGATGATATTGCTAATTTCCAGCAACAGCGACTCCTGCATCTCATCAATCTCGATAGAATCGGCTACCGACATGCGCAGACATACCCGGGAAAGGCGCTGCACGTGCTGGCCGGAGAAGAACATCAGCGTGGTGCCATTGAACTCCCCCCGAATATCGGACTGAATGATGGCGTGCGTGCCTTCATATTCGTGCACCTTGTCCAGGATGTTGCTCCCGGGCATGATATCCAGATTCGGAACTTCCAGCAGCACCTTTTCCTGCGCGACAACTGCAAAGGAATCGGCCGCGCGGGCTAGTCCTATATTCAGAATTTCGCGGATAATATCACGCTCTAGTTCTGTCATGTGCAAATCCATAGGAGTCGGTCAAATGAAAGGGCTGCCTGTTGCCAGAGAACCCCGATTTCGCATTACGTTGAATTACGGTCGCTTGGCCAGAAAAAGTCGTGTGAGAGCCGGTACGTCAATCACCAGACATACCTGACCGCTGCCCAAAAGCGTAACGCCTCCGAACAAGTCAATCATATCCAGCGGTTTGCTCATGGGCTTGATAACAATGTCCTGCTGGCGCAGGAAACGGTCCACGATAAAGCCAAGCTTACGGTTATTGTAGTTTACGATGATGATATCCTGCCGGCCCTGTAACTCTGCTTTCACAGCAGGTAGCAGAACTCCGTCGCTGGCGCTGTGCAGCAACGTACGCAAGTCAACCACGGGTATGTTCTCGCTCAAGAGGCGGGCCATTAGAACGCCGCCCACCACGTGCAGCTGCTTAGGCTGTAACGAGACCACTGAGTCGGTGTGCATCAATGGTATAGCGTAGCTGCGCTCCTCCAATTCGAAGAGCAAAGCACCTTTTACAGCAATAGAAGTCGGTAGCACCAGCGTGAAGGTAGTCCCCTGCCCCAGCACTGAATCGACCCGAAGCTGGCCGCCCAGCGAGTCGATGGCAAGCTTCACGACATCGAGCCCAACGCCCCGACCGGAAATATCAGTCACTTCTTTGGCCATGGAAAAGCCGGGTTCAAACAAGAACCCTCGCACGGCGTTGGCATCCAACGATTTGGAAGCTTCCGCTGATACCAAGCCGCGCTCTACCGCCTTACGACGCACTTGCTCAACATCGATGCCCCGGCCATCATCAATTACCTGAATTAGTACATCATCCCGCTCCGTCTGCGCCGACAGAATCAGGTTACCCTGCTCCGGCTTGCCCTGCCGGCGGCGTTCCGTGGCGGTTTCCAGGCCGTGGCCAATGGCGTTGCGCACCAAGTGCAGAAGCGCATCGGTAATAATCTGCAGAATGTTACGGTCAATCTGAATATCCTGGCCGTTGATAGTCAGCTCAACCTCTTTGTTTTCGGCTACTGCTACGTCGCGCACTACCCGCGGAAACTTATTGAACAGCGAACCCACGTTTACCAGCCGCGCGTCCATAACACTGTATTGCAAATCGTCGGCAATGCGAAACAGGTGTGAGGCTGCAGTTTGTAGCGCTGGGTTACCTATTTCCTGGCTCAGTGTCAGAATCCGGTCCCGGTCGATGATAAGCTCCCCGACCAGATTAAGCAGGTGGTCGAGCTTTTTGATCTGGATATACACCAGATCGGATAATTCCAGCTTACGCGAAGCATCCTCATCAGCCGGTTTCTCTTCCGCTTCCAGGATGGGCTCTTCGCCAAGCACTAGCAGGTCGAGGTTACGCAGCAGTACGTCAGCATTGGGCACTTCTTCGTCCTGATCCACGGCCCGGATCATATTGCCCAGCGTATCGACGCCAGCGAATAAGACGGGGACCAAAGAGCCGGAGAATGTACGCTCTTTGCTGCGAATCAAACCGAAGATGGTTTCCATCTGATGGGCCACCTCGCCGATATCGTTGAAGCCCATGGCCCGGGCGTTAGCCTTCAGGTTGTGCATCAGCCGAAACAGCTCGTGCAAAGCCTTCTCGTCCGTAGGGTCTTTCTCCAGCTCGCTGATATGACGACTCATCGCATCGTAATACTCGAGCGCCTCCGCCATGAAAATCTCCCGGTACTCTTCTTCCCTTGATTTCATCGAGTGGCGAGTTGCGTTGACGATGCAAAAGAAGCCGCCCGATTATGCCGGAGTTGGGAGGCGAGCTGGCTTATGCGTTCCGCCATTTCGTTGAGCGGTAGCACACTGGTAGCAGCACCCGCTTCAATAACGGACTTGGGCATGCTGAATACTTGAGAAGAGGCTTCATCCTGGGCTATTACCGACCCGCCGTGCTGCCGTATGCTTTGCGCTCCTAGCGTGCCGTCGCGGCCCAAACCGGTCAGGACAAGCGCTAGGGCATGACGTCCCAGCGTACGAGCAACGGATTGCAACAGCAAGTCGATAGAAGGCTCATCCGGTACCGGGCTGGCCTCCGTAGTAAAATCGATATGCCACGAAAGCCACGGCCCACGCGATACGGAGCGCACTACCATATTTTGCCCACCGGGAGCCACAATAATTTTTCCCGCTTCCAGGATAGTACCCGGGCGGCCTACCACCACGGGCAAGGCAGTAGCCCGGCGCAAGCGCCGGACGAAGGATTCCGTGAAATGGAGCGGCAGGTGCACTGCCACCAACACCGCGCTGGTCAGCGTTGGTGGCAGTGCCCGCACAATGGTTTCCACAGCCTGCGCCCCACCCGTAGACCCACCGATGACGGCTACGCCACTGGGCGGCAGTGATATAACCGATTGTTTGCCGAGTGGGGAAGAGAAAAAAGGCATCCGCACAGAGCGAATCTTTTTCAGTAAGTACTGCCGATACGTGGTAAAATTCGGATGGTCTTTCCCTAGCAGCGGATGAATACAGTCATAGATTCCCAATTGCGCTGATTCGTGCGCTAAGGTTGCTAAAGCTGAAGTCGGGCTGTAGAGAAGCACCGGCACCGGCTGCTGACGGTTCAGCCGTTCCAGGCCTGCCAGTTGGTTTTCACTCGCAATAACCAAGGCTGGCCGTAAGCGCCGGGCCTTAGTCACCAGTTCGGTAGCACTGGCAGCGCAGCCGACAACCCGCAAATCGGGCTCGGCATGCAGCAACCTAGTCAACTCCAGCCGCACAAAGGTGGGCAAGTCGCCGAGCAATAAGGTGAAAGGAGTGGAAATTGTATGCACTGAGCGGATTAAAACGCGTGGGAGATTCGCGTTTTGGAGTTACTACTAATAAAGTAAACTAGGCGGAGTTAAGCTTCCGTCGAATCGGAGCTCTGCAACGCGCTACCTACAATCTCTAGTACCTTCTCTTCCGAGAAAGGCTTAACGATATAAGCCGTAGCGCCACTTTCCAGCGCCTCATTTACAATCACCTCCTGCCCCACGGCACTGCACATCACCACTTTTACGTCGGGCTGCTCCAGACGAATGCCCTTAAGCACATCCAAACCAGTGTTGTCGGGCAGAATTACATCTAGGGTAATAAGGTCGGGACGGGTAGCACTGGCCATTTCCAGGGCCTGCTGACCGTTGGCAGCTTCTCCCACGACTTCATAGCCAGCGTCAGTGAGCATATTCTTAAGCATCGTGCGCATGTAGAACGAGTCGTCTACGATGAGAATGCGGTTTTTCATACGAAGTAGATCAGTAAGTCAGAAGGAGAAAGTGGTAAGGGGAGAATCAAGCCCTTGTACGGGGTGCTGCCGCCGAAGATTCTATTTTCGGGTTCAACTGCATGATTTCTGCCGGGGAGAGCAGTTTGGGCATATCCAACACGATGATAATACGCCCATCTACCTTGGCAATCCCCTCAATGTACTTGTCATGGACATTAATGTCCTGAATGAATTCCGGGGTTTTCTCAATGATGGACATCGGAACCGACAACGGCTGGGGTACCTCCCGGACTACAATTCCAATGGTATAATCCTTGGCCTCGATAGCCAGCGTGTAGCTCATGGCTGGAAGCGGCTCATTAGCCGGGCGAAGCTTAAAGCGCTCCTCCAAGTCAATTACCGCAATGATGTCGCCGCGCAGATTGGCAATGCCTTTCACGAAGGAAGGCGTTTTGGGCATTTTGGCAATTTCGGGGGTTACGGTCACCTCCTTCACTTGCTCAATGCGAATTCCGTATTCTTCGTCGCCCAGGCGAAACACAATAAGCTGGATGAGCTTATCCTGCTTTATTGCCTTTTTCTCGCTGGTCGGTTCTATTTCAGCCATTCTGGAATAACTCTGGGCCTACAAGCCGAGCCAAGCCAATTGCTTGACACGACTTGTAGGCCGGTTAAATGAACAAGTCATTACTTAGATTTGGCCTTTGAGCGCGCTTTTGAAGTGGCCTTGCCGTTTTCATTTTCCGGGTGGTCGTTGGGCTTGGGTGTAGCCGGCCGGGTACGGCGTGTAGGTGCCTGCGACGTTTTCGGAGTGGGCGAGTCTACGGCGGTGAGCTTGGCAACGGCAGTTGCGTTGCGGTTGGCCGGTCGAACTGGCACGTCGGCCGCATTGCGCCGATTCGGTGCGGGTTGAGCAGCGCGACGCGATACCCTTTCCCGTGGCTCGGTAACAGACACGGCCCGAGCAGCCGGCTGCTGCGCGGCCCGCTGGGTACTGATGCGGCGCAACCCGCGCTGTAGTACTTCCGGTTCGGGCTCGGGCAGCATGTCGTCCATCAGCTGGAAGGCCGACAGCCCTACCTGCAAGTCGTCTGCAATGTCGGTCAGGTTCTGGCTCGAAGTCGTCAACTCCTGCATCGACGAAGATAGCTGCTTGGCGGTACTGGCCACTTGCTGCGTACCGGAGGCCGTTTGCTCAGCAATAGCTACCACTTCCTCTACGTACTTTACTACGTCGCCAATCGAGGTTTTCTGCACCTCGGTAGCCGTAAGAATGTCGCGGGAAGTACGGAGCGTTTCCCCGCTGGAAGTAGCAATGTTCTTAAAGGCGCTGGACGCTTCGAACGTAGCATTTTTTCCTTTCAGAACTCGGCCTTCCATAGTTGAAATAGCGGTGGCGGCCGAGGTCGTATCTTTCTTTACGTCTTCTACTAGCGTCGCGATTTCCGAAGCCGATTTACGGGAACCTTCGGCCAGCTTGCGAATTTCTTCGGCTACTACTGCGAAGCCACGGCCGGCTTCCCCGGCGCGGGCTGCTTCGATAGCGGCGTTCAGCGCCAGCAGGTTGGTCTGGGAGGCAATGTCGGTGATAACGCCCAGCGACTTGCTTATTTCCTGGGAGCGGGTGCTCAGTACTTCGATAGTTTTGCTGGTCTGGGCGGCAGCATTGGAGATTTCCTCCATGTTCTTTACCACTTCAGCCACCGTTTTCAGACCCAGCTGCGAGGTTTGCTCACCCAGAATAGCCGATTTGTTTACGATGTCAGCTTTACCGGCTGTTTCCTTCGTGGCTTGCATGATTTCTTCAATCAGCTTAAAGGCTTGGTCGGTTTTCAATGCCTGGTTCTGAGCCCCTTCAGCCATCTGCTGCATAGCCAGGGCTACGTCGACGGTTACGCGGCTCATCTCCTGACCTTTGGCGGCCATTTCCTCCGACGACTCCCCCACAATCTGCGACGAGTCATTGATTTCGCCGAGCAGCTCATTTAGGTTTTCAACGGCGATGTTCAAGGCATTCGACATAGCGAGAATGTCACCAGCCGTCTGAATCTCAACTTTCTGGGTCAAATCACCTTCCGAAATGGCACGTACTACGCGGGACACTTCGAGTACCGGCGAGGCAATAGATTCGATCAGGTCGTTGAGGGTATCCACGATTTCTTTCCAGGAACCCGATACCCCGCCTACCGTGGCGCGTTCCGTCAGCTTGCCTTCTACCCCGGCTACTTTCGCCACGCGGCTTACTTCCAGGGCGAGACGGTTCAGGTCATCCACCATTCGGTTGATAGTGTCGGCGAGTTCGGCTACTTCGCCTTTCGCTTCCAGCTTCAGCTTCTGGGTCAAGTCGCCCTGCGATACGCCGGTTACTACCTTCACAATGCCTCGTACCTGAGTCGTCAGGTTGGCGGCCATTGTGTTTACGTTATCCGTCAAGTCTTTCCAGATACCCGATACGTTGGGCACGTTGGCCTGGCCGCCAAGGCGACCTTCGGTACCTACTTCCTGCGCCACACGCGTTACCTCACCGGCGAAGATGTTCAAGGAGTCCACCATTCGGTTGATGTTGTCCTTTAGGTCAAGCAACTCGCCCTTAACATCTACCGATACTTTCTGGCTCAAGTCGCCGCGGGCAACAGCGGTTGTTACGTTAGCAATATCTCGTACCTGAGAGGTCAGCGAGGCTGCCATCGTGTTTACGTTGTCGGTCAGGTCCTTCCAGGTTCCGCGCACGTTGGGCACCACAGCCTGGCCGCCGAGGCGACCTTCCGTACCTACTTCGCGGGCCACGCGGGTTACTTCGTCGCCGAACGTGTTTAGCGAGTCCACCATCTGGTTGAGGTTTTCCTTCAGCTGCAACAGTTCGCCACGCACATTTACCGTCACCTTCTGGCTCAAGTCGCCACGGGCTACGGCAGTAGCCACATTGGCAATGTCCCGTACCTGACTCGTCAGGTTGGAGGCCATCGTGTTTACGTTGTCGGTGAGGTCTTTCCAGGTACCCGACACGCTCGGCACGTTGGCCTGACCGCCCAGAATACCTTCCGTACCTACTTCGCGAGCCACGCGGGTTACTTCGCCGGCAAAAATATTGAGCGAGTCCACCATCTGATTCAGGATGTTTTTCAGGTCGAGAATCTCGCCTTTCACATCTACTGTCATCTTCTGGGTCAGGTCACCTTTGGCTACGGCGGTAGCTACGTTGGCAATGTCTCGCACCTGACTCGTCAGGTTGGCGGCCATTGTATTTACGTTGTCCGTCAGCTCTTTCCAGGTACCACCTACGCGGGGCACGTTGGCCTGGCCACCCAGTTTCCCTTCGGTACCTACTTCACGGGCTACACGCGTTACTTCGTCACCGAAGATGTTGAGCGAGTCCACCATCTGGTTCAGGATGTTCTTGAGTTCCAAGATTTCACCCTTCACGTTTACCGTCATCTTCTGGCTCAAGTCGCCACGCGCTACGGCGGTAGCCACGTTGGCAATGTCCCGTACCTGACTCGTCAGGTTGGAGGCCATGTAGTTTACGTTGTCCGTCAGCTCCTTCCATACGCCGGCTACGTTCGGCACCGAGGCCTGACCACCGAGCTTGCCTTCGGTGCCTACTTCCTGGGCCACGCGCGTTACTTCGCCCGCAAACAGGTTGAGCGAGTCCACCATCTGGTTCAGGTTCTGCTTCAGCTGCAGAAGCTCCCCCTTTACATCAACCGTAATCTTCTGGCTTAGGTCGCCTCGTGCTACGGCGGTAGCCACGTTGGCAATGTCTCGCACCTGACTCGTCAGGTTGGAGGCCATGTAGTTTACGTTGTCCGTCAGCTCCTTCCACACACCGGCCACATTCGGCACGATGGCTTGGCCACCTAGGCGGCCTTCGGTGCCTACTTCCTGGGCCACGCGCGTTACTTCGCCCGCAAACAGGTTGAGCGAGTCCACCATCTGGTTCAGGTTCTGCTTCAGCTGCAGAAGCTCCCCCTTCACATCAACCGTGATTTTTTGCGACAAGTCGCCTTTTGCTACGGCCGTGGCGACGTTGGCAATGTCTCGAACTTGACTTGTCAAGTTCGAAGCCATGTTATTTACGTTGTCGGTCAAGTCTTTCCATACGCCCGATACGTTCGGAACCGAGGCCTGACCACCGAGCTTGCCTTCGGTGCCTACTTCCTGGGCCACGCGCGTTACTTCGCCCGCAAACAGGTTGAGCGAGTCCACCATCTGGTTCAGGTTCTGCTTCAGCTGCAGAAGCTCCCCCTTTACATCAACCGTGATTTTTTGGGTAAGGTCGCCTTTTGCTACCGCCGTGGCGACGTTGGCAATGTCTCGCACCTGACTCGTCAGGTTGGAGGCCATTGTGTTTACGTTATCCGTCAACTGCTTCCATACGCCACCCACGTTCGGTACACTGGCTTGGCCGCCGAGTTTACCCTCCGTGCCTACTTCCTGGGCCACGCGCGTTACTTCGCCCGCAAACAGGTTGAGGTTATCGATGGTCTTGTTAATGGTTTCGGCCATCACTTTGAAGTCGCCCGACACCGGAATCTGGAAGGTTTCGTCCAGGTTTCCTTTCGAGATGTTCTTCAGCACTTTGCCTACTTCCAATACCGGTACGGCGATGCTATCCACCAAGCCGTTGATATTATTGATCATGTCGCGCCAGAAGCCCGACGCGTTTTCAGCCGAAGCCCGTGCTTTCAAGTTGCCTTCCACCCCGGCCACTTTCGAAATGCGCGACACCTCGCCACCCACGCCGCCGATCATCTCTACCATCGAGTTGTAGGCTTCGGCAATTTCGGCGAAAATATCGTCGTTTTGCTTAGTTAGGCGCACCGACACGTCACCTTTCTTAAAGGCGTCGAGGGCGTAGAGCACCCGGTTGAGTTGGTCGTTGACATAGTCGGCCTCCTGGCTGTCTTCTGAGCCCCGGCCGCTCCCCCGCTTGCGGGTGATATCGGAACTGGTGCGGGCACCGGCCGGCCGTAGCATGGGGCTACGATCAGCAGCGGCCGGACTCCCGGAAGGGGTGGATGATGGAGACGGAGAGTTCTGCTCAAGAGCATTTTCTTCCGGCGTATTCGTATTCTTGATAGTCTTACCTGAAGCCATACAGGGGGGTAGGTTGCGAAGCCTGGGAGAGAAAGGCAATGCTGTAAACCGAGAGCTACTAAAAAGCAGTTCCTAATTTCACAAAGGTAGCAAATACGGCTTTTTTAACCACATTCTCGTGGCCATGCGCAAAACCTTTCCCAAACTCGCACTTGGTGAACTAGTTGCTGGAAGGGAGGCGTTAAAAAAGCAGAACGCCACGAGCTCACTCCCAGGCCTCGGCTAGCATATTTACGAGCGGCAGCGGTGGCACACCGGATTATTGCAGCATCTTTGCGGCAAAATTCAACTTTTCCCTTCCTTCGGCCGTTTCCTAAGCCGAGTCCTTTTTCTTTTCTGCCCTCTGATACCTTATATGGTCAAAAATCTAGTCATCGTAGAGTCCCCGGCCAAAGCCAAAACCATCGAAGGATATTTGGGCAAGGACTTTATCGTCAAATCCAGCTTCGGCCACGTTCGTGATTTACCCAAGGATAATAATGCCATTGATATTACCAATGGATTTAAGCCGACCTACGTTGTGTCGCCGGATAAGCGCGAGATTATCGCGCAGCTGAAAAAGCTGGCGAAAGAAGCGGACACCGTATGGTTAGCGAGTGACGATGACCGCGAGGGCGAGGCCATATCGTGGCATTTGGCGGAAACGTTGAACCTGAACAGCGCTAAGACCCGGCGGATCGTGTTTCGGGAGATTACCAAGAATGCCATTCTTACTGCTATTGAGAATCCGCGCGAAATTGACCTGAACCTGGTAAATGCCCAGCAGGCCCGCCGGGTACTCGACCGGTTAGTTGGCTTTGAGTTGAGCCCCGTGTTGTGGAAAAAGGTAAAAACCGGCCTTTCTGCCGGCCGCGTGCAGAGTGTCGCGGTGCGGTTTGTAGTAGAGCGGGAACGGGAAATCAACCACCACAAATCCTCTTCAGCTTACCGCGTCACGGCGCGGTTCGATGCGGGCCGTGGCACGGTGCTGGAAGCCGAGTTGCCGACGCGTTTCAAGGTGCAGAGCGAGGCGCAGCAGTTTCTGGAGCGTTGCGTGGGAGCGGCTTACACCATTGAAAACCTGGAGAAGAAGCCAGGCAAGCGCAGCCCCGCACCGCCTTTCACCACATCGACGCTGCAGCAGGAAGCATCCCGCAAGCTGGGCTTCTCGGTGGGCCAGACCATGAGCGTAGCCCAGAAGCTCTATGAGGCGGGTAAAATCAGCTATATGCGGACCGACTCGGTGAATCTGTCACAGGATGCGCTGGCGGCAGCTAAGGCTGAAATCAGCAGCGCCTACGGCCCCGAGTATGCCCACACGCGGCACTTCAAGACGAAGTCGGCTTCGGCACAGGAAGCCCACGAAGCTATTCGCCCGACCGACTTTGCGCTACTTAAAGCAGGAAGCGACTCGCAGGAGCAGCGCCTCTACGACCTGATCCGGAAGCGGGCCATGGCTTCGCAGATGGCCGATGCGACGATTGAGCGCACTGTGGCTACCATTGGCATCAGCACCCAACCCGGAACTCCGCTTATGGCTACGGGCGAGGTCATTACGTTCGAGGGCTTTTTGAAGGCTTACAGCGAGTCAAAAGACGAAGACGAACAGGATGAAGCGGGGACGGAATCGTCGTTTTCGCGGGGCTTGCCGCCGCTGAGCGTGGGTCAGGACATGCCGCTGCAGCTGTTGCGGGCTACGGAGCGCTACGCCTCGCCGGCGGCCCGCTACACGGAGGCTTCGCTGGTGAAAAAGCTGGAGGAAATGGGCATTGGCCGACCTTCTACCTACGCTCCTACCATCAGCACGATTCAGAAGCGCGGCTACGTGGAAAAAGACACCCGCGAAGGCAAGGAACGGAAGTTTCATGTGCTCACGCTGGAAGATAGCCAGGTGAAGGTGGAGGCTAAAACCGAAACCTACGGAGCCGATAAGGCGAAGCTCTTCCCGACCGATACGGCCATGGTGGTCAATGACTTCTTGGTCGAGCACTTCCCCATTATTATTGATTACCAGTTCACGGCCAAAGTTGAGGGTGAGTTTGACCTGATTGCCAACGGACAGGAGCAGTGGGGCAAGATGTTGGCCGATTTCTACGGTACGTTTCACGAAACCATTGAACGTGGCCAGGACATTGAGCGCAGTACGCTGGGCTCGACCCGCGAAATCGGTGTTCACCCGGAAACCGGCCAGAAAATGACGGCCCGTCTGGGGCGCTACGGTCCTTACGTGCAGATTGAACCCAAGGAAGGCGCGCCGGAGGGCGAAAAGGCCGTGTACGCCAGCCTGCGCAAAGGCCAGTTTATTGAGAATATAACTCTGGAAGAGGCGCTGGACCTCTTCAAGCTACCGCGTATCGTGGGGCAGTTTGAAGAGAAAGACATGACGGCGGCGCTGGGTCGGTTCGGGCCCTATATCCGGCACGACAGTAAGTTTTTCTCGCTTACCAAAGAGCAGGATCCGCATACCATCACGGCCTCGGAGGCTATTGATCTGGTTGAGAACAAGCGCAAAACCGACGCCGAGCGCCTAATTAAGAGCTTCCCCGAACGGGAGGATATTCAGGTTCTGAACGGCCGTTTTGGTCCCTACATTGTGGTGGGCAAGAAAAACGTGAAGATTCCGAAAGGCGAAGAGCCCGCCGACCTGACGCTGGAGCGCTGCATAGAGCTAGGCGACGCCACGCCGGACAAGCCGGCCAAAGGAGGACGCTTCGCCAAGAAGGCGGTTCCAGCGGCTGAAGACGCGGCCGATAAGCCCGCCAAGAAAAAGCCGGCCGCGAAGAAGCCAGCCGCCAAAAAGCCCGCTGCGAAGAAAGCAGCTCCCACGGCCAAGAAGCCAGCGGTGAAGGCAAAATAGACGCAACGAGTTGCTCAAAAAAGGCCCTGACTTAAAAATCAGGGCCTTTTTTTGTGTCCGTGCAGATGACCGACAATACCTACAACAGGCAAGATAATTTAGTACTGTTACTGCCGTTGTTCTGCTAACAGTAGGTCAAAAACTGTTTTTTCGTCTATGCGATATTGCGCCGGTGCTGCTGTAGCACTGCTTGCTATCTACACCAGCAACCCGACCGAGGCTGTCCAGGTCCAGGCCACCACGGCATCTGCCGCCGCTGCCACTCAGCGCACTACGGCGGCTCCCAGCCGCTACGCCTGGCTGCCAGCGCGCACCTACGATGCCCGGCGCAGCGTAGCCGCCCGGATTGCGCCCCCGCGTGGTTGCCAGCGCGTGGCGGTGGCACCAGGCTCGTTTGGGTATTGGCTACGCTATTTGCCGTTGCTGCCAGCGGGCACAGCCGTGCGGCTGCACAATGGAAAGTTGAAGGACCCGCAGGATGTGCATGCCGCCGTGCTCGACATTGACGTAGGTATTCGGGATTTGCAGCAGTGCGCCGATGCCGTTATTCGGCTGCGGGGCGAGTATTTGTTTGCGCAGAATCCGGCGCAAATCCATTTTCAGCTGACTAGCGGCGACGATATCCGATTCGCCGACTGGTGTGGTGGGCGGGGCTTCCAAGTGCGAGGCGACGCAGTAGTGTCCGTGCCGCGCCAGGCGGAGCAGCCTACTCACGCCGTTTTCCGCCGCTACCTCGACCATATTTTTACTTACGCCGGCACCCTATCGCTGGCCCGGGAACTGACGGCGGTGCCGCTGACGGACGTGCAGCCGGGCGACGTGCTGATTCGTGGGGGCTCGCCTGGGCACGCGGTTATCGTGCTGGACGTAGCAGTGGAGCCGGTTACCAGCCGCCGGTACGTGCTATTGGCTCAAAGCTACATGCCCGCCCAACAGATGCACGTGTTGCGCAATGTGTGGGGCGACGCGACGCTGGGCGCGTGGTTTGCCGTGAATCCGTGGGAAACCCGCTTTAGTACTCCGGAATGGACTTTTCGCAGTGATGAGTTGAAGCGGTTCTGAAAGGGGTAGCACAAGAGTAAGAACAGAAATTCCCGCTAAGAGTCGCGTGGCATTTTTTTAGGGGCACGAATGCAGAACACTGGGCAGGCAGCGTGGCCGTGCAGCGCATGCAACACTGAATGACTGCCGCCAAAGCCAGCGTCAGGCCACCAATAGCTACCAGCGCGGCCGATAGGCCCAGCGCATCGGCCAGAACGCCGGTGAGCAGCACCCCCACGGAGTAGCCCGCCTCGCGCCAGAGCCAGAAGATGCCGATGCTATGCGCCCGCTACGCCAGTAGCGCGTATCCGGCCACGGCTGCCAGAAAAGTAAGGTATACCAGGGCTGTTCCCGCGCCCAGCAGCCTGGCGAGCAGCACGGCTCCTTGCAGCAGCATACTCCATAAGAGTATTTTTTTTGCAGAACGGTCCGCCAGCGGGCCGTTCTGCCGCTGGCTCAGGTCCCACACGGCCGGGTATACGACCGCCACGGTGCCAATCTGGGTGAAGGAAACCCTTGGCCAGCCAGCAGGCCCCAGGCAATGGCATCTTTGAGGTTGTTGACCAGGCCCGCCTGCGTGACCGAGCCCAAGTTGGTATGGCACCAGCTTACGTCCCAGAAAGTCAACGGCGGGCCACCCGGACCAGTAATATCCTGCACCGCTTCCAGCGCCACATGGGGCTCTTGTAAAAGTTTGGTCCAAAAGTAAATCGGCTACAAGGAGAACATCAAAAAGTGTGGGGCAGTGGTGGTAAACCGCCGCTCAGGTCAACTTGGGAAGTCGTACTTGTCGGTGAAAGCGATGAGCCAATCAGCTGCCCCTTGCCCTCCTGCCGTGGCTACTGCCCAACTGCCCCACACTTTTTGGTCCTCTCCATCAATACGGCAGCAATCACCTGGACCTGGTTAGTCCGGCGTTTATCGCCCAGCATCACCCCACCAAAATGGGTGAGTGCCCAGCGGGTAGGCGAGCAGAAATCAGTGGCATTACACCCGTAGCCCAGCACAGTGCTTTGGAGTTGAATCCAAATCCCTTCCTTGCGCGTAGATGGGCGGGTAGCGCACTACGGTGCTGCCCGTACACCCGATTGCCCCACCCTTCCTTTTCGCTGTGACCCGTTCGCTGCTCGTTCTGCTCTTGCTGTGCAACTACCTGCTGGTAGTGGGTGCTGGCCTGGTGAACCGGCCGGAACAGTCGCGCTATTCGGCGAGCCATCCCTACGTACACAGCAGCACTTGCCAGCAACAGAACTACCTGCGCCTGGACTGCTTCGATACCTGCAACGGGGACCAGAGCCACCTGCTGCAACACAGCAAAAATAAGCCAACCCTTCAGCATCTGCTGAGCACGCTTAAAGCGCTGGACCTGCATTGTCTGGCCGAAACGGTGAATGTGGGGCGAATACCCTTCTCCGTTTCCTGCGCCGTGGTCCCCGCCTGCTTCGTGGCGGGGACCACGGATTTTCAGGGCGAAATCTACTCTCCTCCCCGTCGGGGATAATTCGACAGCCCGACTTCTAGTCCGGCTCCGGCCCGGGGCTTTGGTGCTCCGGCCCGTTTCGTTTTATCCATTGATTTGACGCGGCGGCGGCCGGTTGGGCCGACGCGCGTCACTTTCCCCGACGCTATGAATGCCCTGTCTTCTTTGATTCGTCCTGTGGCCGCTGCCGCGGACACGGGTGGCCCTACGCGCCTGCCCCAGTTTTCTACGGTGCCCACTTCGTCAGTCCACCGGCCCGGGCCCAGCACCGGCCAGCCCGGTCCAAAGCGCGACTACGCCACCCGGCAGCAGATGGCCAACCAAGCGGCCCGGGCCCAGCTGGCCGCGCGCAGCCGCCTAGTCATTCCCAGCTCCGCCAAGCGCTTCTAAGTGCTACCCCTTCTTCCCAGCCGGCTTCCTACGGAGCCGGCTGGGAGCGATGGTGCCCGCTTGTGCGCCCCACGTTCCCAGTTCTCGTCTGAATCTAACACGCCCGAGGCGGAAGCCTACCTGGTGCAGCAGCTCAGGGCCCGCAACCCGGCGGCCATGACGCACTTCTATACCGCCTACCGCCGGACGCTGTACAGCGTTATTCTGCGCATCGTGCCGCAGCCGGAGGTGGCCGAGGACGTGCTACAGGACAGCATGCTCAAAATCTGGGACGCCTTCCTGAGCTACGATGCGACGAAGGGCCGCCTGTTTACCTGGGCGCTGAACGTGTGCCGCAACACGGCGCTGGACCGCATCTGCACGCTTCACTACCGTTCCTGCAGCCGCACGCTGCCGCTGGAGGAAAGCCCGGCGTGGCGGCAGCCCGCCACGCCGTCGTTTCGGCCCGAGCACATCGGCTTGTGGGAGCTGACGCGCCGGCTGCGACCCGAGTACCGGGCCGTCATCGACCTGCTCTACTACGGCGGCTACACCCAGCAGGAGGCCTCCGACGAACTGGCCGTACCGCTGGGCACGGTCAAGACCCGCGCGCAGGCGGCCTTGCGGGAGCTGGGCCGGCAGATGCGCTAAAGAATCGCTCCGTCCCGGAGCACCCGATTTCAACCTTTTCTTCATCGGATAACTGCCGCGGCCGACTTCGGTGCGCTCTTGTCCTTTTCGGCTTTCTATGAACCACCCATACGCTTCACCATTCCTGGTTTCCACACTGCTCGGCCTGCTCGCGCCGGTTACGTTGCGGGCCCAGACGACTCCGGTCGATACGACCACACTGCGCAACCGCACCCAGCGCCTTTCCGGCGTGGAGGTAATCGGTGGGGCTACGCCGACGCGCAAAACGGAGCTGTCGGCGGAAGCCACGGCCAGCCCGGCCTCCGTTACGCTGGTGGGGCGCGACTACGTGGCCAAGCAGGCCGTCAACTCCTATGGCGACCTGCTGCGCCCGCTGGCCGGCGTCAATGTGAGCAACTACCAGCTCGGCGGCGTGGCCTACGGCATTCAGATGCGCGGCTACACCGTGGTGGAGCACGCCCGCGACGTGGCCTTTTCCATCGATGGGGCGCTGCAAAACCAGGGCTCGTCGCTCTCGGCCAACGGCTACGCCGACCTGAACCCGCTGATTCCCGAAACGGTGCGGCGCATTGAGGTGGTGCGCGGACCGTTCAGCCCGTTTTATGGCGACCATGCCCTGGGTGGCGTCATTCGCTTCGATACGGAGGACCGGCTGAACAGCAGCATGACGCTCTCGGGCGGCACGTTCGGGCAGGCGCGCGGGCTGGGCATCCTGGGCTTCGGCAAGCCGGAGAGCCCCGTGGGTGGCTACGTGGCCGTGGCCGCGACCCGCACCGACGGCTTTCGCGACAACAGTAAGGATAAGAGCCTGAACGGGCTGGCCAAGCTATCCTTCAAGATGCCCGGCGGCACGGCCTCCCTGCGGGTACAGGCCTACGCCGACAACCATAACTCGGCCAGCTACCTCAAGCGGGCCGACATTGACGCAGACCGCGTGGACCGACGCGACGCCGTAAACGGCACCGACGGCGGCTCCACCCGCCAGCAAAATGCCGTGTTCAACTACCAGGGCAGCGACCCGGCCCGCTACTTCAGCGCCACGCTCTACGCCCAGCACCACGACTTCATCCGCTTCCGCGATGGGGGCACGGGCCAGCGCCAGACCCGCGACAACCGCGTGTGGGGCGGCGGCGACGTGCGCTACACCCGCCTGACGAAGCTGGGCAGCCTACCCGCGCAGGTGGCTGCGGGCCTGAGCTTCCGCACCGACGACATCGAGGGCACCCGCTTTTCCACCGTGGCCCGGCAGCAGGTAAAGCAGGACCGGGAGCGGGATATTACTACCTCCACCCCCTCGGCTTACGCCCAGCTCCAGGTACGGCCCATTGAGCAGCTCAAGCTGACGGCCAGTGCCCGCTACGACCGGCTCTACTACCACGTCCGGGTGGGGGCCAACGATGTGGCGGCCCTGGCCAACACCCGTGTCAAGTCCCACCCCGATATCTTCAGTCCCAAAGTCGGGGCCGCGTTTAGCTTCACGCCCACGCTGAGCGTGTTTGCCAATGCCGCCCGCGGCTTCAAAAGCCCGGATGGCTTCGCTGAATTACCCGTGAACCCCGACCTGGGCGTGTCGAAGCTGGCCAGCTACGAAGTGGGTTTGAGTGCCGACGACGCCAGCGGCCGGCTACATGGCGTGCTGGCCGCCTACCAGTCGAACCAAACCAATGAGGTGCAGATTGACCCGCTGGGCCAGCTCAAAAACTTCGGTCGCACCCGCCGCCAGGGCGTGGAGGCCGAAGCCCGCGTGCGGCTGGTGGAAAATGTGGACGGCCCTACCGTGTTCGGCAATTATACCTACCTGAAAGCCCGCTTGCGCAACGGCGCTGATGCCACCGAGTACGTAACCGACACTCCCCAGTACCTGGGCACGCTGGGCCTGGACTGGACATTCGGCAGCAGCTCCAGCCTGCCGCACCGGCTCACGCTGAGCGTGTATGACCAGCTCATTGGCCCCAAGTACCTGAACTCGGATGGCAGCCTCGAAAGCAAGGCCTTCACACGTGTGGCCGGCAAGCTCATCTACACCCGCACCAGCTGGGCGGGCTTCCGCGTCTACGTCGAGTCGAGCTTCTACCCCGGCAGTGGCGCGCTGGATGAGGTCAGCTTCCTTTCGGGCCCCGACATTCTCACCTCGGCCCAGGCCCGGGCCACCGTCACGGGCGGCATCAAGGTTCCTTTCTAACCCGACACCATTCCTTTTTCCTTCTCCTAATCCCACTTCCCCATGAAAAAACAACTGACTCTGCTGGCCCTCGTTCTGGCCGCCGGCGGCCTGCGCGCCTTGGCGCACGACGCCTGGGTGGATGCCCTAGGCGGCCCCGTCTACAAGATTTTCTACGGTCATAAGCAGCCCGAACCCTATTCGGCCACCAAAGTGACGTCTATCAAAGTGCTGGATACGATGCAGAAGCCCATCAAGTACACCAAGGCCGAAATTCCTGGCGGTCTGGCGCTGACGCCCAGCACCAAGCCGGCTTTATTTGCGCTGGAATACGACAATGGCTACTGGGTGAAGGTGAACGGAGAAAGCCAGAATGTGCGTAAGTCGGCTATGCCCACCGGCACGGATGCCTCGCACCCCCTGAAATTCTCCAAAACCATGCTTAGCTGGGCCTCGTGGATGGCCAAGCCGCTGGGCCAGCGCATTGAGTTTGTGCCCGTGGGGCTGCGTGCCATGCCCAAAGCCGGCTCCACGATGAAGCTGCACTTGCTACTCGACGGCAAGCCGCTGGCCGGGCAGATGGTGGAAAACAACAGCAACGAGAAAGGGCCCAAAACCGACGCGAACGGCGACGTGACGGTGACCGTGCTCAAAGGCATTAACCGGTATGCCACCGACAAGGATATTATGCAGACCACCGACCCCGATGCCCAGCGGCTGAGTCTGACGGCGGCGCTGGTGTTTGTGGCCAAGTAGCGCTACCGTATATGCAGGAAGAGGCGGGCCTACGGTTCGCTCCGGGGCTCCCTTTCGGGGGCTTTTGGAGCAAACCCTAGGCCCGTTGTCTGTTTACGGCTTGCCCTTAGAGAGCATCAGAAAGTGTGGGGCAGTGGTGGTCAACTGCCTCTCATCATAACTTGAGAAGCCGGACTTGTTGGTGAAAGCCACGAGCCACTCAGCCGCCCCTTGCCCTGCTGCCTTGGCTGCTGCCCGACTGCCCCACACTTTCTGATGCTCTCCTGAAACGCCGGCCAGCCCGTTACGTTGTGGGCACATACCATTGTACGCCCGGCGCGGCAACCGACCGGCAGGAGCATTTTGTGCCCCCCTGCGAAACACGCTGAGTGGCTCTGCGGAAACCGCCGGTAGTATCTTTAGGACAGACTCTTCCCCCTACTCAGCTTTCAGGCTACCATCTGCTTATGAAAAAGAAAATTGTAGTACTGACCGGTGCGGGTATCAGTGCGGAGAGTGGACTGGCCACGTTTCGTGGCTCCGATGGATTGTGGGAAGGGCACCGCGTAGAAGACGTTGCCTCGCCGGAGGGTTGGCAGCGCAACCCGGCGTTGGTCTTGGATTTTTATAACCAGCGGCGCACTGCGGCCCGGGCCGCAGTGCCCAATGCGGGCCACCAAGCCTTGGTCGCACTGGAGCGGGAGTTCGAAGTAGTTATTATCACCCAAAACGTGGACGATCTGCACGAGCGGGCGGGCTCCCGCCATGTTATGCACCTACACGGCAAGCTGTTCGAAGCTCGTAGTACGCGCCACGAGAACCTGGTGTATCCGATGACTACTGACCGTATTGACCTGGGTGACCAGTGCGAGAAAGGGCACCAGCTCCGGCCCAATATCGTGTGGTTTGGCGAAGCCGTACCGCTGATGGAGCGAGCCATGGAAGAAACCGCCACGGCCGATATTTTTCTGGTCGTGGGCACGTCGCTGCAAGTCTATCCGGCCGCCAATCTGGTGCATTATACGCCTACGGGCTGCCCCACCTATATCATCGACCCTACTCAACCGCCGCTCATAGCCCGGCCGCATCTGCACCTTGTGCGGGAACCGGCTACCACCGGCGTGCCCCGCGTAGCCCGTGAATTACTGGCCAACGCCGACGTGTAGTGGCACTGTTTCTAGTGTAACACTTTTGAATTCTGAACATGGCCTCCGTTTTTGGACACGCGCTGCTAGGTGCCACGCTTGGCAAACTGCTGCTGCCTTCTCGCCCCGGCTGGCCGTGGTGGCTGCTGGCCGCCGCCTGCGCCGTGCTGCCCGATGCGGACGTGGTAGGATTTAAGCTTGGGGTGGCGTACGCGGACTTGTGGGGGCACCGTGGCCTGAGCCACTCGGTGGCGGCGGCAGCAGTGGTAGCGACGATTCTCGTGCTGCTAATCGGGTGGTTTCGGCGGGGCCAGCACGCAGCCAGTGGGCGGCTATGGGTGCTGCTGTTCCTGGCTACGGCCTCGCACGGCGTGCTCGATGCCATGACTACGGGCGGCTTGGGAGTGGCTTTTTGGAGCCCATTTGCGCCGGAGCGTTACTTTTTTGGCTTCCGCCCCATTCAGGTGTCACCTATCGGGGTGAGTCGGTTTGCGGGGGCGGCGGCGTGGCGTGTGTTGCGGAGCGAGGCCCTGTGGGTGGGCATGCCGTGTTTGCTACTGTGGTGGAGCCAAAGCCTGTGGCGTACTGCGGGGCGGCAAGGGTCGCGCTAACGCACCCTGTTGAGATTTCTTGCGTACAGGTGGGGATACTTCTATTCATACGATTTGCTCGCCTCATGCGAAAATCCTACCGCTTGCTTTTCGCAGCGCTGTTTACCACCGTATCCGCTCCGCTCTTTGCCCAAAATCAGCCGACTTCTCACTCCGTTTATCTGCTGGGCAACACCGCTGGTGACGCCGTTCCGGAAAGCCATTTGCGGGCTCTGCGCCAACAATTAGAGCAGCAAACCGGCCCTTTCACGGTAGTGCACCTCGGAGATATTGCCGCGAATAAAGGCCTGAAGAAAGAGCCCGAAGCCCAAACCACGGCCCGCATCGACCAGCTGATTGCCTTAGTGCAGGGCCTGCCCAATGGCCGCATCTACTTCGTGCCCGGCGACAAAGACTGGGACAACTCCGGCCCTGACGGGCTGAAGCGCGTGCGGCGGCTGGAAGAGTATATCGAGCAGAAACTACCCAAACAAAATGCCTTTTTGCCCACCGGCGGCTGCCCCGGTCCCGAAATAATTGACGTGGCTCCCAACGTGCGGCTGGTGGCCATCAACTCGCCCTGGTGGACGCACCCGTACGACCGGCCCGAAGCACCCGATACGGAGTGCAAAACCATGACCAAGGAAGAGTTTCGGGAACAGCTGCAGGATGTGCTGGACGAGACCAAGGGCAAGAACGTGCTGGTCGTGGGTCATCAGCCCGTGCTCAGCAACGGTGCCTACGGCGGCCGGATTCCGCTGAGCCGCCACCTCTTCCCCTTCGACAATGGCGTGCCGCTGCCGGTCGTGGGCTCGGTGTATGCCGCCTACCGCCAAAACGTGGGTACGCCGCGCGACATTGCCAATCCTGCCTACACGGATTTGCGCAAGAATCTGCTCAGCATCTTTAAGGAGAATCCCGGTGTCGTGTACGCCGCCGCCCACGATTTCAGCCTGCAGCTCACCCGCTTCGAAGACAACTACCACCTCGTATCGGGCAGCTTTGCCGAAAAAGAGCCGGTCGGTGCCGATGCACGAACGATGTATAATAAGTCGGCGGAGGGCTTTTCGAAGCTTGACTACTACACCGACGGTACGGTAAAGTCGTATTTCTACACCTTCTCCAAAGAAGGCGCCACGGCCCAGGAATCTTACGCGGCAACCTTGTTTCAGTCGGCGTGCACCGAGCCGCGCCTGCCAAACGTACCCGTCAATGCTTTCATTCCGGAGTGCCCCACGGCCGCCCGGGGCGTAGCCACTGCCAAGCCCGAGGTGCCCATGCAGCCCACGACTACCGTAACGCCAGGGGCGCAATACAAAGCGAGCCCCGGCAAGCGCGTCCTGATCGGGCCGTTGTACCGTAGTTCCTGGACGCAGCCCGTGGAGGTAAAAACGCTGGACCTCAGCACCGAGAAGGGCGGCCTGCGCATCTTCGGCAAAGGTGGCGGCCGGCAAACGACTTCCATCAAGCTGATTGCGGCCGACAGCTCGGAGTATGTATTTCGCTCCGTCGACAAGGACGTTACGCGCATTCTGCCCCCCGAGCTGCGCAACTCTATTGCCGCCGATGTGCTACGCGACATTACGCCCACGGCTCACCCCTACTCGGCCCTCGTCACCGGCTCCTTGCTCGACCAGACCGATATTCTGCACGCCCGGCCCCGCCTGTTCGTGCTGCCCGACAACAACCAGCTCGGCCCGTACCGGGAGAAATACGCGGGCCTGCTGGGCACGCTCGAAGACCGCCCCGTGGACCCCAAGCCCAACCTGCCCGGCTTCGGGGGAGCCGACGATGTGCGCCGCTCCTTCAGCTTTTTCCGGCAGCTCTATAAGGACCACGATAATCAGGTAGACGCCGTGGCGTTGGGCAAAGCCCGGGCCTTCGATATGCTGGTAGCCGACTTCGGCAAGCATGAGGACAACTGGAAATGGGCCGGCTACAAGCAGGGCAAGAAAACCATTTACCGCCCCATTCCGCGCGACCGGGACCAGAGCTTTACCCTTTGGAACGGCCTGCTTACCTACATTGCCAACCGCGAATGGGCCGTGCCCAGCATTGAGGATTTTCAGGAAGAATTCCATGATATGGAAAGCCTGAACTGGCCCGCCCGCCACCTCGACCGGTTTCTGTTGCAGTCGCTGACCCGCGAGCAGTGGCAGCAGGTGGCGAAGTACATGCAGGAAAAGCTGACGCCCGCCGCCATTGACCAGGCCACGGGGCAGCTGCCCAAAGAACTTCAGCCACTTTCCGGCTCCGATCTTAACCGCAAGCTCAAAGCCCGGATTCAGGAGTTGCCCAAAGCCCTGGATGAGTACTATCTGATGCTGGCCAAGCGCGTGGACGTGGTAGGCTCCAACAAAGCCGAAGTGTTTCAGGTGACGCGCCTCGACGATGGCCACGTGCGGGTGCAGATGTTCGACAAAGCCAAAGACTCCGACCAGATCAACGGCGAGGCTCTGTTCGACCGCACTTTCGACCCCAAGGAAACCGAGGAAGTCGCCATCTATGGCCTCGATGGCAAGGACGTATTTACCGTAACGGGCTCGGCGCGCAAGAGCGTGCTGGTGCGCGTTATCGGCGGCGACGGCAAAGACCGTATCACCGACGAGTCGAGCGTGGCAGGCCTGCGCACCAAAACTAAGGTGTATGACCTGCCCGACACGGAAATGAAGCTGAGCCGGGAGAGTGACAACCACACCTCGGAAAAGCTGACCGTGAACCGCTACGACCGGGAGCAATTTGAGTACGATGGCTACAACCCACGTGCCACGCTCATCTTCAACCAAAACGACGGGTTCGGCGCGGGCGCGGGGTTCGATGTGGTGCACCAGGGCTTCCGCAAGCCAGGTTACAAAAACCTGTATGGAGTTGATATTCAAGGCTCTACCAATGGAAACTTCCAAGTATCATTGAACATGCGCCACCGCCACGCCATCGGCAGCTGGGATATTGGGGCCCGCACCGAATACGGCAACTATTTCCAGTTCTACAACTTCTTTGGCTTGGGCAACGACTCCAAGAAAGACGAAGGCCTGTTCGATAACAACTTCTACAAAGCCCGGTATAAAGGCTACACGGCCAACGTATTCACCGAGCACGTATTCTTCGGCCGCAGCCTGTTCCGCTTTGGCCCCACGTACGAGCAGTACACGTCTAACTTCGCCGAAAACAGCCTGCTGGGGCAGAAAAACACGCAGCAGCCACTGCCCACCGACCGCCGGCCCAATACCGCTTTCCAGCGCCTGGTTGGCCTGAATACCTTGCTCGACATCGACCTGCGCGACCGGCAGACCTTTGCCCGCCGCGGCTTTCGCCTCCGCGCCCAGCACGACAGCTACTACCAGCTAAACCGCTCCAATGGCTTTGGCCTCACCCAGCTTTTCGGCGAATACTATGCTACGGCCCGCCTGGTCGTTCCCGTCACGTTTGTGGTGAAAGGCGGCGGGGCCAAAAACTACGGTGACGCCGACGAGATTCCGTTTTACAAATTCACCAGCCTGGGGCAGCGCGAAAACCTGCGGGGGTACTACCGCAACCGCTTCACCGGCGACGCCAGCGCCTACCTCAACACGGAGGTGCGGCTGGCGCTGGGCCGTGTGCAAACCAATTTCCTGCCCTTCTCCTACGGCGTTTTCGGTTTCTACGACCAGGGCCGGGTCTATTACAAAGGCAACTCGCCCGAGGGCTGGCACGCGGGCTACGGCGCGGGCTTCTACATTGCGCCGGTCACTGACCAGCTGGCTTTATCGGTTTCCTACCAGACCTCCAAAGAGCAAAGCGCGCTGTTGCAGTTCGGCGTCGGTTTCCGGATTGACCAGTAGAACCGGATTGTGCTACACCGAAAAGCCCCGCCGAAAGCGGGGCTTTTTTTATGTCGTCAAGCCACGTGGATAAGGGTGGGTCAGCAGTCGGCGCAACACTACCAGATGGGTAAAAGCTACCACGGGCACGATGAAAACCGGGAGCCACACGAACGGGAACCGTACTACGGCCACATTGGGCTGCTCGAAAGCCAGCTGCTGCAAAGGAGTAGGCGCCGCCAGCAGTGCCAGCACCACGATATTTAGCAGCAACGCCAAGGCTGCCAAGTGCCAGGCCACCATTCCCCGGCGTCCCAGTCGGCCCCGGGCGTAGGCGTAGGCGACCAGAGGTGCCGTCAGCCCGGCCAAAATATCAAAGTTGCGCCCGGCAAAGGTCATTAGCTCCGGCACCAAATACTGGCCAGCCAGCGCATAAAGCCCGATTTCGACCGGCACCCGCACCACGCTCAGTCCCGTGAGCGAAGCCGGACTGAGGCGGCTGGTCAGTTCCCGGCCGCGCCGGCTGAGCAGCAAATAGAGGATCACCAGCACCGTCGGCCCGATTCCGAACAGAACGATGCGCGGCGGCAGGGCTTGCAGTTGCTGGTAAAAGCCCGTCCGGGCCACTATTGCCTGCAGGGTCAGCCATAGTCCGATACCCAGCAGCCAGGGCGTAGTGCCTATACCTGCTCTTTGGACTGCGCGCACCAGCAATGCGGCGGTTAATACTGTGGTACCGATAAACAGAATACTGAGCCACGGCGCGGCCGGCGTGGTGAGATAGGAAAGATCAGGCGGCATAAGCGGAAGATGGATTGGTCGGAACAAGGTAGGGCGGCTTCCTTCTATCCCACCAAAAAATCATCCCGGAATCCCGGCTACCGCCCGACGGTTCGCGCAAAGCCAGCGCCGGTTCGGGTAGGGCAGACGACGGTTCACCCGGATTCCTGTTCCGCAGCCTGCCTTTGCGCATCACCTTTGGTCTATCACCTAACCGCCAAAGGCCATGCGACACCTCTTCTCCTTCTTCCTGACCCTGCTGCTGACCGCCACCGGCGGGTCTGCCGCCTGGGCCCAGTCGGCCACTCTCGCCACCCAGACCATCCGCGGCACCGTGCTCGACGACGCCGCCAAAGCCCCCGTGATTGGAGCCACCGTGGTGGTGCTGGGCGTGGAGCCCGTCCTGGGCGGCACCACCGACGCTGACGGCCGCTTCCGCCTGCCGGGCGTGCCGGTGGGCCGGGTGAAAGTGCGCGTCACCAGCATCGGCTACGAAGACCTGCTGCTGAACGAAGTGACCGTGACGGCCGGCAAGGAAGTGGTGCTCAATCTGAGCCTGACCGAGCGCCTGACGAAGCTCGACGAAGTGCAGGTGGTGTACCGGCGCAGCGAAGACCGCACCGTGCCCAACAACGAAATGGCTTCCGTCTCAGCCCGGCCCTTCTCCCCCATCGAAGCCAACCGCTACGCCGGCAGCCTCGGCGACCCGGCCCGCATGGCCCAGAACTTCGCCGGTGTGAGCGGGGCCAACGACACCCGCAACGACATTGTGGTGCGCGGCAACTCCCCGGCCTCCCTGCTCTGGCGCCTCGACGGCGTCAACATTCCCAACCCCAACCACTTCGGGGCCCAGGGCACCACGGGCGGACCGGTGAGTATGCTCAACAACAACCTGCTGGCCAAGTCCGACTTCCTGACCGGGGCCTTCCCGGCCGAGTACGCCAACGCCCTGGGCTCGGTGTTCGACCTGCGCCTGCGCAAGGGCAACGACGAAAAGCATGAGTATCTGGGCCAGCTTGGCTTCAATGGCCTGGAGCTGGGTGCGGAAGGTCCCTACAGCAAGAAGTCGAAGTCCTCGTACCTCGTCAACTACCGCTACTCCATCTTCTCGGTGCTCAAGGCCATGGGCTACGACATTGCCGGCACGCCCGAGTACCAGGACTTCACCTTCAAAACCGACGTTCCCGTGGGCCAGCGCGGCACCTTCAGCGCCTGGACCCTGGGCGGCCGCAGCAACATCACCTTCCTGGGCCAGGATGTAGACTCGACCAAGGCCGACGTGTACGGGGATGAGAACTCCAACTCCCGGCCCAAATTCTCGACCGGTATGGCCGCCGCGTCCTACGAGCACCGCCTCAGCGACCGGACCGTGGGCCGCCTCACGCTCTCGGCCTCGCGCACCACCCAGCGCTTCGACTCCGATACCATTCTGTACCGCACGGGCCGCAAGGTGCTGGCCGAAATTCCGGCCGAGCGCAACAAGTTCGTGCAGGATAAGATATCGGCCAACCTGCTGGTGAGCCATAAGCTCAGCGCCCGCGACAACGTGACGGCCGGGGCCATCGTGGATCTGCTCCAGTACGACTACCAAGGGGTACAGCTCTACCCCGTAGCCCAAACCGAGCGCGACGCCCGCGGCAGCACGGCCCTTTCCCAGCTCTACGCCCAGTGGAAGCACCGCTTCACGGACCAGCTCACCCTGAATGCCGGCCTGAGCGCCTCCCGCTTCGAGCTGAACGGCAGCACGGTAGTGGAGCCGCGCGCGGGGTTGCAGTACCAACTCACCCCGGCCAGCACCCTGAGCGCGGCCTACGGCCTGCACAGCTCATTGTCGCCACTGCTCACCTACTTCTACCAGAGTCGCCAGGCCGACGGCTCCTACGCCCTCACTAACCGGGGGTTGGGCTTCACCCGCAGCCACCACTTCGTGCTGGCCTACGACCGGCAGCTCACCGACAACCTGCGCCTGCGCACTGAGGGCTACTACCAGGCGCTGTTCGACGCGCCCGTGGAGCGCACGCCCAGCTACTTCTACGGCCTGACCGAAGGGGCTGACTTTGCCCCCACTAACAAGGGCAACCTCGTGAACGAGGGCACCGGCCGAAACTACGGCGTGGAGCTGACGCTGGAGCGCGCCTTTGCCCAGGGCTACTATTTCCTGCTCACTACCTCCATTTTCGACTCCAAGTACGAAGGCAGCGACGGAGTTGAGCGCAACACGCCCTTCAACACCCGGTACGTGGCCAATGCTTTGGTGGGCCGCGAGTTCCGGCTGGGCCAGCGGGGCAACACGTTTACCGTGAGCCTGAAAGCGGCCACCACCGGCGGACGCTACAGTACGCCCATCAACTTCGAAGCATCCAGCCAAAACCGCGCGGCGGTGTTCAGGTACGACCGGGCTTTCAGCCAGCAGCAGGACCAGTACTTCCGGGCCGACGTGAAGCTAGGCTACAAAATCAACCGTGCCCGGCTGACCCACGAAATAGCCGTGGATCTGCAGAACGTGTCGAACCGGGAGAACGTGTTTCAGCAGGCTTACAACCCGCGCACCAACCAGATCGGCACGGCTTACCAGCAGGGTTTCCTGCCGGTGCCCTTCTACCGGCTGACGTTCTAGCCGCCGGGCCCGCGTCCGGTGGCCGTCCCTTGCCTTTCCTCCCCGAAAGCCTCAGGCCCATGTATTCCACCCTTCAGCAGGCGCCCGGCGCCGCCCGGCAGCAGGTGCCGCGCCTCAGTAGCCGCCGCCCGGCCCGCCATTCGCGGCCCCGCGCGCCGCAGCGTGCCCGCGCCTTGCTTACCAGCCTGCTGGCCGACGCAGACCTCCTTGGGGCCGTGCTGCACCGCTTCAGCTTGCACTTGTTTGTGCCGGTGCCCATTCTCACCCCCGACGACCTACTGGACGATGCCCTGAATTACGCGCTGGACTATGCCGGGCGATTCGTCCGGTGCTGAATTTCAGGTGAATCCACAGAATTTTCGGAGCACAAGAATCGTCAGAGTACTATCTTTCCGTAGGCCCCCGGACCGGTCCGGGGGCCGCGCTTCCACCTGATTTTATTCGCCACGAACGACAAATGGTTACGCCTGATCGGCATTCCGGTGGTTGCCGTCATTATGCACGTGGTTTTCGATGGCTGGCCGCAGCGCTATGACTCGCTGCTGGGGCTGAATCTGCTGTTCGGGCTCTTTATTACGGTGCTGCTCTGGGAAGGCAACCGGGCCATTTTCGTGCTCATGCGCCGCCTATTTCCGCGCTACGACCAGACGACCTCCCGGCTGGTGGTGCAGACGCTGACCAGCACCATTTTCACGTTCCTGGCCACGGTATTCCTGAACGAGTTTCACCGCTTGATTTTTACGGTGCCGCTTTGCCCCAAGGGCGGAATTTTCAGCAGTTTTCTGCTCAAGATGGTGCCTACGCTCATGGTCACCTCGTTTTACGAGAGCATCTATTTTTTCGGGGAGTGGAAGAAAAACCTGCAGCGCTCGGAAGCCCTGGCCCGGGCCGGCATCTAGTCGGAGCTGGAAACGCTGCGCAGCCAGCTCGATCCGCACTTCCTGTTCAACTCCCTCAATACCCTGGCCGCCCTGATTGAGGACGACAACGAGCCGGCCCACACTTACCTCGAGCAGCTGGCCGACGTGTACCGCTACGTGCTGCTCAGCCGCGACAAAACCACCGTGCCCCTGTGTGAGGAAATGGCCTTCGTGGAGGCCTACCTGTACCTGAACAAAACCCGCTTCCGCGACGATCTGCAGGTGGAGCACCAGATTTCCGCGGCAGCCTACGCCACCAGCGTGGCCCCGCTGAGCCTGCAGATGCTGGTCGAAAACGCCATCAAGCACAACGTCATTTCCCCGGAAAGCCCCTTGTGCGTAACGCTCTACACCGAAACCGACGACACCTACGTGCGGGTGCAGAACAACGTGCAGCCCAAAACCGGCCTCGAGCAATCCACCAAAGTCGGGCTGCGCAACATCATCAGCCGCTACCGCCTGCTTTTCGAACACCCCGTGGAAGTGCTGCGCGAAAACGGCCTGTTCACCGTCCGCGTCCCGCTGCTGAGCTAATTTTTCTACTCTACTGCCATTCCGAGCTTGCCGAGGAATCTCGCGTGCCGACGTTGCAATGGCATTCAGACGAAGCGAGCGAGATGCTTCGGCAAGCTCAGCAGGACGGTCTGAGGATACTCGAAATTCAACCTGAAAAATGAGGCTTCTGCTGATTGAAGACGAATACCCCGCCGCCGAGCGGCTGCAGCGGCTGCTCCAGCAAGCTGCCCCCGGCGCCGAAGTGCTGGGCGTAGTACGCAGCGTAGCGGCGGGCCGGCAGTGGTTTGCCCGCAACCCCGCGCCCGACCTGATTCTGTCCGACATTCAGCTTGCCGATGGTCTGAGCTTCGAGATTTTCGACCAGGTGGGCCTCACCAGCCCCATCATTTTCACCACCAGCTACGACGAGTACGCCATCAAAGCATTCCGGGTGCGCAGCGTCGACTACCTGCTCAAGCCCATTAAGCTGGTAGACTTACGCACGGCGCTGGCCAAGTACCACGACCTGCGGGCAGCCTTTTCGCCGATTGAGGGCAGCCAGCGCCTGGAGCGCCTGCTCGACAGTCTGCCGCTGACGGGACGGCCCTACAAAACCCGGTTTCTGGTGGCCAGCGGCGAGCAGCTGCTTCCCCTCGATGTGGAGCAAGTGGCCTACTTCCAGTCCCGCCACGAGCTGGTCTACCTCGTGGGCCGCGACGGCCGCCGCTTCGTGCTCGACTACAGCCTGGAGCAGCTGGAGCGCCTGCTCGACCCGCAGCAGTTTTTCCGGGCCAGCCGCCAGCTGCTCACCCACCTGAGCGCCGTGCGCCGCCTGCACCCCTACTTCAACGGCAAGCTGAAGCTCGATCTGCACCCCGAGGCCCCGGAAGAAGTGCTCATCAGCCGGGAAAAGGCGGGCGCGTTCAAAAACTGGCTCGAAGGCGAGGTCATTGTGAGCAAAGCCGGACGAATAGGCGGGTAGTGGCCGGAGAAATTTGAAAAAAGGGAAGCTGCTTGCCGCAAACGGCTATCTTTGATTTCTCTTTCCATCTTTTCTGCCTTCCTAATGGAGTATCCTCTACTGAAACTGGCCGCTATTGACATTGGCTCCAATGCCGTCCGTTGCCAGATTTCAGCAGTTCTTCATTACGGCGACCGGTACCGCCTGAAGCGCGTGGAGTACGTGCGCTACCCATTGCGGCTGGGCGAAGATGTTTTCGCTACCGGCCGCATCTCAGCGCCCCGGGAAGAGAAATTCGTCAAATTCCTGCACGCCCTCAAACTGCTGATGGAAGTGCACGATGTGGCCCACTACCTAGTGTGTGCTACGTCGGCCATGCGCACGGCCACCAATGCAGCCGAAATCGTGGCCCGCGTGCAGAAGGAGCTCAATATGCCGATTCAGGTGATTGACGGGCAGGCGGAAGCCGGCTACATCAACCGTGTGATTGAGCATCTGCTGGAAGACAACAAACACTACCTCCACATCGACGTGGGCGGCGGCAGCACCGAATTCAACATCTACCACGACCGGCGCAAGGTGGCGTCCCAATCGTTCGAGGTCGGCTCCATCCGGCGCATGCAGCAGGAAGAATCCGGCCTGTCGAGCGAGGCGCTCAATGGCACCTGGCAGCGCATGGAAGAGTGGGTGAAGGAAAACGGCCGCAAGTACCACGTCACGCGCGCCATCGGCACCGGCGGCAACATCAACAAGCTCTACAGCCTCTCGCAAACTTCGCTCGACAAGCCCGTTACGCGCCGGCGCATGACCACCGTGCTCGATAAGCTGACCAGCATGACGATGGATGAGCGCGTGAACGTGGCCATGCTAAACCCCGACCGCGCCGACGTCATCGTGCCAGCCGGCCACATCTACTTATCGGCCATGGAATGGGCCAATATCAGCCAGATGATCGTGCCTGATATCGGCCTGAAAGACGGCATGCTTCAAACGTTATTCGAGCAGCATTTCGACGAAATCAGCCCGCTCAATAACGTGTCCGAGCATGTGCCGCTGGCATCCATACCCAGCCGCACCAACGGCATGGAATAAGCAAAAGGCCCGTAACACCTAGTGCTACGGGCCTTTTGCTTATTCCATGCCGGCAACTCAGGCATTCGCAAAGTCGACCTGGTCGTCGGGCTCCCCTTCTACCAGCGACTGCACGGCTGCCACTTCCTCCGCCGATTGATCGGTCAGCTCGTCGTGCTCGTCTTCCTGCAGGTCGCTGCACTCCTCGGGCAACTCATTGGTTTCTTCCTCTTTTGCAGCGGCGGCAGCCTCTTTCAGGTTGCGGCGGGTCAGCTCAAACAGCAGGTGCACCAATCCTTCCGGGGTAGCAGCGGCCAGGCGGTCTTCGTCGCGCCGGTAAAAGTCGCGGTGCACGCTCACAATCGGCTCGTCCACGGCGGGGCGGTTGCGCACGTACGCGCCGTCTTCCCGCATCAGGTAGGCATTCTGGTTGTCGAGCAGGTTGAGCATCAGAATGCTGATAGCCTCCCGCTTGAGCTGCGGATTCATAATCAGAAACAACGCCTCAATACGCCGGTCGAAGGAGCGCACCATAATGTCGGCCGAGCCGGCGTACACTTTCGGGTTGCCCGCCTGGTGGAAGTAAAATAGCCGCGAGTGTTCGAGCAGGTCGCCCACGATGCTGCGCACCTCAATGTTCTCGCTCAGCCCCGGGCGGCCGGGCCGCAGGCAGCAAATACCGCGCACCACAAACCGCACCGGCACGCCCGCCTTCGAGGCCTTATAAAACTCATCGATTATTTCCTTGTCCTCCAAGGAGTTCATCTTCATAACGATACCACTTGGCAGCCCCTTTTTGGCATTCCGAATTTCCTCCCGAATCAGGTGAATCAGCTGCTGGCGCATGTCTTTGGGCGCCGTAATCAGGTACTCGTAGTCGTCGGGCTGGGAGTGGCCGGTGATAACGTTGAAGAATTCCGACACGTCGTGCCCGTACACGTCATTGGTCGTAAGCAAACTTACGTCGGTGTAAATTTTGCTGGTTTGCTCGTTATAGTTGCCCGAGCCGATGTGCACGTAGCGCGTCACCTTCTCGCCTTCCTTACGGATAATCATGAGCATCTTGGTGTGCGTCTTGTACTTCGACACCCCATAAATCACGAAGCAGCCGGCTTTTTCCAGCCGCGAGCCTTCCCGGATGTTGCGCTCCTCATCAAAGCGGGCTTTCACCTCGAACAGTACCGACACGTGCTTGCCATTTTCGGCCGCCTTCAGCAGTGCCGCCGTCACGCGCGAGTCGTCGGCGAGGCGGTAAATGGTTTGCTTAATGCCCAGCACGTGCGGGTCTTCGGCGGCCTGCTCCAGCAGCCGCACCACCGGCTCGATGCTGTTGTAGGGATGATGCAGCAGCACATCGTGGTGCTTCAGAAACTCGAACAGGTTTTCCTCCGCGCCTTCCGGCAAGCTCAACGGCACCACCGGCACGGGCTGCCGCGTCGATTTGCCCCGGAAGTTAGGGTGCTTCAGAATCTGTAATAGGCCTTTCAGGTCGATGAGCGACGTGATGACGAAGACGTTGCCGTTGTCAATTTTCCAACGCTCCTTCAGCACGGCCATCATCACCGGCGAAGCGTCGTTTTCGACTTCTAACCGCACCACCCGGCCCTTCTTACGGGTTTTCAGGCCTACCTGAATTTCCTTGATAAAGTCCACGTCAATATCATCCGACTCTTCCAGCGTGAAGTCACCGTTGCGGGTGATGCGGAATAAGTCGGCCGATACGATTTCGACGTTCCGAAACAGCTTGGGCAGGTTAGCCCGCACTATTTCTTCAATCGGGACGAAGATGACCTTGTCTTTGCGGGTCAGTTCGAAGAAGCGCGACAGGTTCTGCGGAATCTGCACGAAGGTGAGCCGCTCGTGGCCGTTGTCCATCACGCTGTCGGGCCCGGTGCGCGTCACGACCCCGAAGATGAGCATCTGGTTCATCATCAGCGGGAAGCCGTGGTACGAGTCGTACACCATTGGGGTGAGCAACGGAAAAATGGTGTTCTTGAAGTAGCCCTCGGCTTTCCTCAGCTCCAGCTCCGTGAGCTCGTGCATGCGCATGATGTTGAAGCCGTTGCGCTCAAACTGCGGCTTCAACTCATTCTGGTAGGTCAGCGACTGATCGTTGATGAAGCGATGCGCAAAATCGAGCAGCTTGCGCCGGAAAGGCAGCTCCCGCAGCCCCGAGTAGTCGACCCGCTCCTTCCCGTAGTCCAGGTAGTTGTAGAGCGACCCGACGCGAATCATGAAGAATTCGTCGAGGTTGGAGGAGGTAATAGCCAGAAACCGCAGCCGGTCAAACAAGGTGCGGCTAGTGTCTTTGGCCATATCCAGCACCCGATAATTAAACCGCAGCCAGCTCAGGTCCCGGCTGATGTACTTGCTCTTGCGAATGAGGTCGGCAGATTTGAATAATTTCATGGCGAGGCGGTAATTCGGGCTAAGATACGCAGTACGGCCGCGCAATGGCCTAAAATAAGGTCAGGAAATAATGGCCGTAGCTTCAATTTCGACCAGCAGCCGGTCGTCGATTAGCGCCCGCACTTCGACCATTGTCGCGGCGGGTCTGATCTGGGCGAAGAATTCGCCGTGCGCCCGACCTATTTCTTCCCATTGGGTAATATCGGTGGTATAAATCCGGGTGCGTACCACGTCCGTCAGTGCGGCTCCGGCGGCGGCCAGCGCTTCGGCTATTTTCTCCAGCACCCGCTTGGTTTGCACGTAGGCTGTCGTGCCCGCCACCGAGTCGCCATCCTGCGCCGTGGTCCCGGCTACTTCCACCACATTGCCCACACGCACGGCCCGCGAGTAGCCGACGATACTTTCCCAGGGTGCCCCGGACGCAATATTTTGACGCATACTATTTCGGAAGAATTTTAGTAGACCGCCCTGCTTGACCTATCATCCGCTTACCGAAGCATCTCCACCGCCAAAGCAACCTTGATTACTACTGCACGCACGATGCTTCAATAAGTAGACGCCAGATACAGCATGCCCGTTAGTAGTGCCTGACATATTGGGGTAGGCACAATAAAAAAGCCCGTACGAAGCGGGCTTTTCTACTATTCAGCAATCTATACGTCCAGCTTGGCGTATTTGGCGTTTTTCTCAATGAAGTCGCGGCGGGGTGGCACCTCGTCGCCCATCAGCATGGCGAACAAGTGGTCGGCCTCGGCTCCCGACTCTACATCAACGCGCTTCAGGGAGCGGGTGGCCGGCTGCATGGTTGTCGTCCAGAGCTGCTCGGCGTTCATCTCACCCAAACCCTTGTAGCGCTGCACGTTCACGGTTTCTGGCTTACCACGGCCCAGATCCGCCTGAGCGGCAATACGCTCCTCTTCCGTCCAGCAGTAGCGCTCCTCTTTGCCACGCTTCACCAGGTACAGCGGCGGCAGGGCAATATAGATGTAGCCTTTGTCGATCAACTCGCGCATGTAGCGGAAGAAGAACGTCAGAATCAGCGTCCGGATGTGCGAGCCGTCAATGTCGGCATCAGTCATGATGATGACTTTGTGGTAGCGCAGTTTGTCGAGGTTCAGCGAGCGGGTGGTGCTGCCGTCGTCCTCGTCCGTCTTCTTCTCGAAGCTCACGCCGAGGGCGGTAATCATGTTCCGGATTTCCTCGTTCTCGTAGATGCGGTGCTCCTGGGCTTTCTCCACGTTCAGGATTTTGCCTCGTAGTGGCAGAATAGCCTGAAACGCCCGGTTACGGCCCTGCTTGGCAGTGCCACCAGCCGAGTCACCTTCCACCAGATACAGTTCGCAGATAGCCGGATCCGATTCCGAGCAGTCAGCCAGTTTGCCGGGCAGCGAGTTGGAGCCCAGCACGGTTTTGCGCTGCACCATCTCGCGGGCCTTGCGGGCCGCAATCCGGGCCCGGGCCGCCAGAATCACCTTTTCGATAATAATCCGGGCTTCCTTGGGGTTCTCTTCCAGGTACTGATTCAGGATTTCACCGACCACCGTATTCACCGCGCCGCTCACGTCGGAGTTGCCCAGCTTGGTTTTGGTCTGGCCTTCGAACTGCGGCTCCTGCACCTTCACCGAAATAACGGCAGTGAGGCCTTCGCGGAAATCATCACCCTGAATTTCCACCTTGGCCTTTTCCAGCATTCCCGATTTGTCGGCGTAGGCCTTCAGCGTGCGGGTCAGGGCCGAGCGGAAGCCCGCTACGTGCGTGCCACCCTCAATAGTATTGATGTTGTTGACGTAGCTGAAGATGTGCTCCTGATACGAGTCGTTGTACTGCAGCGCTACTTCTACCGGAGTGCCACCTTTCTCGCTCACGACGTGAATCGGGTTGGGCATCAGCACTTGCCGGCCGCTGTCGAGGTATTGCACGAACTCGCTCAGACCGCCCTGCGAGTAGAACTCCTCGCCCAGGAAAGTACCGTCGTCGTTTTTCTCACGCAGGTCGGTGAGCATGATGCGGATTCCCTTATTCAGGTAAGACAGCTCGCGCAAACGGTTAGCAATCGTGTCGTATTTGTAAACCGACTCGGTAAAAATCGAGCTATCGGGCAAAAACTCTACCTGCGTGCCATGCTCCTCCGTGTCCCCGATTTCCTTCACCGGGTACTGTGGAACGCCAATCTTGTATTCCTGCTGGTACACGTGCCCATTGCGGCGCACCGTCACCTTCAAATCCTGACTCAGCGCGTTTACGCAGCTTACGCCCACGCCGTGCAAGCCGCCGGATACCTTGTAGGAGTCCTTGTCGAACTTGCCGCCGGCGTGCAGCACCGTAAGTACTACTTCCAGCGCCGAGCGACCTTCCTTGTGGTGAAAATCCACGGGAATGCCGCGCCCGTTGTCGCGCACGGTAACGGAGTTATTCTCGTTGATGGTTACTTCAATTCGGTCGCAGTGGCCGGCGAGGGCTTCATCGATGGAGTTATCGACTACTTCCCACACCAAGTGGTGTAACCCTTTAACGCCCGTATCGCCGATATACATGGAGGGACGCTTACGTACTGCCTCAAGGCCTTCAAGCACCTGGATGCTATCGGCGGAGTACTGATCGTCGGCTCTTTTTTCTTTCGTTTCGCTCATGTAAGACGCTATTATTTCAGCTTTCTACTAACATCCAAAGGTACCTATTTTATCCGGTTTTTGCCAGCTTTCAGGCAGTTTTGGCTGGTTAAAACCCAGGTGCTACTCGCCGAAACCCAGAGCGTACCAATTGCTTTTTACTACTGGATTTTTGGAGCTTTGTTGCGCCTATCGTCCCGGCGTAACGAACATACTCATCCTGCAAAAAGGCTGACTGACGTATCACTCTTCCTACTGAACAGCCAAATATGGTTGCTCGGGGCCTTTAGCAGTAGTTGCTCCTTTATGGCCGAACAAAAGTATTCAACGGATCTTCTCAACAAGCTAGTCGCAGAAGTCATTTTGGTAGAGCCAAAAACCAAAAAAGCCCTTTCCATCGTGATGGAAAGGGCTTTTCTAGGGTAAAAGAGTGTTACTCAATCACCAGCTTCTGCTGAGCGACACCAGCGGCGGTGCGCAGCTCCAGCGTGTAGAGACCCGCTTTCTGCTTGCTCATGTCGATGGTAGCCAGCTGCGAGGCAACGGTGGTAGCATTCAACTGCTGATTCAGCACCTGACGGCCCAGCGCATCAAATACCCGCACGTCGGTACCGGCTTTGATGCCCGAGTTGAGCTTCAGCTGAAATACACCCGAAGCGCTGGGGTTAGGATATACTGATATTTCTTTCTGCAGCTCAGCATTGCGGTTGCCCAGGACAACCGTGGTGGCAGTAGCTTTGTACACGCCACCGGCACCATTCGCATCGGTTTGAGCGCCGGCATACCCCACCGTGCGGCTGATGAAGTCAACGGACGAACGATATTGACCACGGTCGATATCAATCCAGGTCGCGCCGTTATCAACGGAATAGGACGAGCCGTAGTCAGCGGCAGTCTGGGCAGTAGGAACGGACGAGCCAACGCTAACAATAGCATTGGTACCCGGTAAAGCTGAAATATCGAAGTGGTTGAAGTTACCCTTGTAGGATACAGTCTTCCAGGTTGCGCCGCCATCGGTGGTAGCAACAAGGTCACCACTGTTGAAGGCGATACCCTTGTTGGCATCAGTCATCGCAATATTGCTAACTGCTCCCAACAGCGGAGTCGGCGCCGAAGCCGTCCAGGTCAGGCCCCGGTTCGTAGACTTTAAGATACGTGCCGGTGACGAGCCATGGCTAGTTCCGGCCCAGATGGTATTGCCTATTGCTGTGTAAGAGCCAACGAGGCCATACTCCTCTGCATCCAGCGGAGTGGGCAAATTAGCGGCTGGAACGCGCGTCCAGATGGTACCACCATTGCTGGTTGTGAGCACCTCGAATGAGCCGTTGGTAGGGTCGCCGAGGGTAACGCCGTTGTTGGCGTCAAAGAAATACACCCAGTTGGCAAAGCCACCGGCCGCCGCTGGAAAATGGGTAGCATTAGTTGTTTTAGTCCAAGTAACCCCGCCATCAACGGTCTTCAGGATCTCACCACCACCGGAACCGAAATACTGGGCCACATAGGCAGTGGTTCCATTGATACCGTGAATGCTGGCGGCTTCATAATTAGGAGCACCGATAATGGAATTGAAAACCCACGTAGCACCACCATTCGAGGTCTTAGACAAGTTGGTGGCCGCAGAGCCCGCAGCGCCTTCCTGCAGAATTTGCCACGCTACTTGGTCGCTCACGGTGTGCATCTGCCGAGAGAAGTACTGTGGAGGAGTCTCGGGGTTGGTCGTATTCTGCAAGGTCCATTTGCTCTGCGCCTGGGCCGAGAGGCCTAGTCCGCAAAGGAAAGTCAGAGAGAGTAAGTGTCTTTTCATTTGAAAGGAAAAAATTAATTGTAAGTGAAAAAGTAAGGCCAAAACGGCCGGGGTGGTTTGTTTAGAGTGAAGATGAAACCCTCTTCACTGCCCAAGGTAACAGTTTTCGCAAAAAGATTCAACCAGAAGGCTGTTTGACCGGAAAACCACGCAGTAAGAACCTGTGCGACCAACACGGGTAGCAGTATGGATCTTCTACTTGTTGGACGTGCTATAAGAACAACGCTTTACAAGCAGTCAGGTTGCAGCTCGCTGTTTTTCTGTTTGATTTTCCTCTGATTGTTTGGATTTTCCCCAACAAAAAACCCGCCCGGCAACTGCCGTGGCGGGTGAGTACCCCGTAAGAGATTCGAACTCCTGGCCTACTGCTTAGAAGGCAGCCGCTCTATCCAACTGAGCTAACGAGGCAAATACAACTGATCCGGTAAAGGTACGGGACAACTACGTGCTTACAAAAAAGGCCTTCCGATAAAATCGGAAGGCCTTTTTTACTTCAGCAAGCCGAAGACAATTACTGTCGGGGTGGCAGGATTCGAACCTGCGGCCTCCTGCTCCCAAAGCAGGCGCGATACCGGGCTACGCTACACCCCGAGACATGCGGGGAATCGTTCTTCTCTTAAGAACAGCCCGATGAAGGGAAACTTTCAGAATTTCGGTTGCCCGAGGTTCTGAAAAACCTGTGGTGGAGAGAGGGGGATTCGAACCCCCGGTAACCTTTAGAGCTACGGCAGTTTAGCAAACTACTGGTTTCAGCCACTCACCCATCTCTCCTAGACAAGTGCCTTTCTGGTGAAAGGGTGTGCAAATATACGAGCAGAACGCAGAAACAAACTCTCCCGCCAAAAAATATCTTCACTTTTGACTCCGGCTCAAGAAAAGCTGGCAGCTTATCTTTGGGCGTTATCATAGCTTCTTTCCCGCGTTTCTATATGAATCCTAATCAGTTGAGTTTGGCGCTGACCGTATGAATTGGGCAAATTCGTTTTCTTGGATTGAGCTGCTGGGAGCTGTATTTTTTTTCGTTTTGTACGTGGGCTATACCTTACGCACCCGTCGTTTGGCCGCGCCGCTCGGTCAACGGGGCTGGCGGATCGGCTGGAAGCTGGGGCTACGGCTGGTGTATTTTCCGCTGCTGCTGCTGGCACTGCTGGGGCCGGCGTATGGTGTGACCCAACAACCGGTGCGAACTGCGGGGAAAGACGTGTGGCTGCTGGTCGACGTATCCCGGTCGATGGATGCGGCGGATGTGGCTCCTTCGCGGCTGCAAAAAGTAAAAGCCGAGCTAGGCGTGTTAGTCAACCGGTTTCAGGCCGACCGTATCGGCCTGATTGTTTTTGCCGGCGACGCCTTCGTGCAGTGCCCGCTTACCTACGACCAGAGTGCCCTGCAGCTCTTTCTGAATACGCTACGAACGAACTTGGTAGCGGCAGCCGGCACGGACCTCACGCCGGCCCTGGAGCTGGCCCTGGCCCGTATCGGGGCCACGCCGGTGGCCGTGGGCAGTCCACCCCGCGTTACGGCGGTAGTCGTTATCAGTGATGGGGAGGACTTTGGCGAAAATCTGGAGCCAACGCTGCGCGTGCTGACCCGCTCGGGGGTACGCCTGTTCGGCATGGGCGTAGGCACGCTCGAAGGAACCCGCTTGCCTCGCCCCTCCGGCGGTGGCTACTTGCGCGATGCCCGGGGCCAAGAGGTGATTAGCCGACTTAATCCGACAACTTTGCGCCGCTTGGCTGAACAGACGAACGGACAATACTTTGAGCTTTCAGAGCGCCGAAATGAATTTCCGCTCCTGGTGAATGCCCTCAACCGGATGGAAGGGCAAACCGATACGGTACGGACCATAGCAGTGGCTGATAACCGGTACCGGTATCCCCTTATTATGGCGTTGCTTCTGCTTGTCCTGGATATAGTGCTTACGACAAGAGTAATTCGACCGTGAGAACTCTGCTTCTACTACTGATGCTGGCGCTACCGGGCTGGACCAGCCTGACCCGCATTCGGGACCGTAACCTAGTGGTAGAGCAAGCCCAGGCGGCTTACCGGCAGGGCAACTTTGCAGGCGCGAGCCGCTTGTATCGGCGCGCTCTGCACGAACTGGGGGCTACCGACGAAGCCGTTGTTCTGAACCTGGGTCATGCCTATGCGCGGGCCGGTGATGCTTCGCAGGCCCGTGCTTACTATGGACGGCTGCTGACGAGCCAGGTGGCCGCCACTCGTAGCATAGCCCGGCAGCAGTTGGCAGTGCTGGCAGCTCAGGCAGGCGAGTATGCACAAGCGGTAAGCCTCTTGCGCCAGGCACTGCTGGCGGATGCAAGCAATGCCAAAGCCCGCTACAACTATGAAGTAGTGCGCGACTATCTGGCCCAGCATCCGAATGAGCCCCGCATACCGCCTGCCCCCAAGCCGCAAAACCAAGGTGCCGCCGCTGGCGCAAAAAATCCAGCCAACCAGCCGCGCCCACAGCCGGGCCCAGGCCGTCCGGGCCAACGCAACAACCCCAACCAGCCAGAAGATCCGCGCAGTGCCGCCGAGCAACGCCCAGACCCTTCGGGGCAGCGCCCGCCGACCGGACAACGCCTGCCCGAAGCCGGAATTCAGACAAACGAAACCTTTCAGTTGGGGCAGGGGGCGCGGCAGCGGGTGGCCCAGGGCAGCCAGCCCGGCACTACCCGCGGCATAAGCACGGCCGCCGATGACGCCGAAAAAACCGGTTCAGCCCAGCGCCAAGCTGGCACGGAACAGGCTTCGCTGGATGAAACCCACCTGCAAACGCAACGGGCGCGGCTACGGCAGATGAATCTGAGCGCGGGGCAGGCTCGGCAGCTGCTGGATGCCCTGCGAACCGCCGAAGAGCAGTATCTGCAGCAGCGTCCGCGCCGCGCTGGTCAGAAGGCAGACCCCAAAAAACCAACCTGGTAGGCACTCAGCTGCGGCAAACTCGCGGTAGTCAGGCCTGGTGGCCGGGCTGGCAATGGGCGCCGGGCTTGGGCTTGAGCCCGCCAAGCGGGGGCTCCGGAACGGGCTTGCTGGCTACAAGCGGCACAATTCGTACTTTTACTCGTCACTCACCCTTAACGCCCACCCTTCTCGCTTATGCAAATCAAAGAAGTATATATCATCTCGGCCGTGCGGACGCCAATTGGCAGCTTCGGTGGCAGTCTGGCCTCTGTGTCGGCTACTGACCTAGGCGCTATTGCCCTGAAAGGGGCGCTGGAGAAAGCCGGCGTCGACCCAAAGGAAGTCGAGCAGGTTATCATGGGCAACGTTATTTCGGCCAATCTGGGGCAGGCTCCGGCCCGTCAGGCCGCCAAGAAAGCCGGCTTGCCTGACACTGTTGAATGTACGACCGTTAATAAGGTCTGCGCTTCGGGCACCAAAGCCATTATGTTTGCGGCTCAGGCCATCATGCTGGGCCAGGCCGATGTGATTCTGGCCGGGGGCATGGAAAGCATGTCGAACGTGCCTTACTACCTCGACAAAGCCCGTTTTGGAGCCAAGTATGGCCACAGCCAGATGATAGACGGCCTGATGAAGGACGGCCTCTGGGACCCCTATAACGACTACGCTATGGGCAACGCGGCCGAGCATACGGCCAAGGAAATGGGCTTCACCCGCGAAGACCAGGATGCCTTTGCCATCGAGTCGTACACGCGGAGTGCCAAAGCGGCTAAAGAGGGCAAGAAGAAAAACGAAATCGTGCCCGTAACCATCGAGAGCCGGGGCAAGACCACCGTTATTGAAGACGATGAGGAATACCTGAAGGTAGATTTCTCGAAAGTGGCGGGCTTGCGTCCGGCCTTCACCAAAGACGGCACCGTGACGGCCGCCAACGCCTCGACCCTGAATGATGGCGCGGCGGCTATTCTGCTCATGAGCAAGGAAAAGGCCGAAGCCTTGGGCGTGAAGCCTATCGGCAAAATCCGGGGCTTCGCCGATGCCGAGCAGGCTCCCGAGTGGTTCACTACCTCGCCTTCCCTGGCTATTCCGAAAGCGCTGAAGCACGCGGGCATTGAAGCCAGTGAAGTGGATTTCTACGAAATAAACGAGGCTTTCTCGGTCGTTTCGCTGGCTAACAACAAGCTGCTGAACCTGGAGGGCACGAAGGTAAACGTGTACGGTGGAGCCGTATCGTTGGGCCACCCGCTGGGCGCTTCCGGCGCCCGCATCGTGACGACGCTCCTGAATGTGCTGCAGAACGAAGGCGGCAAAATCGGCGTTACCGGTATCTGCAACGGCGGCGGCGGCGCTTCGAGCATTGTAGTAGAAAGAATGTAATTCCGAATTTTCCGGCGGCACAGGTTTTCGGTGCTGCTTCCGGATGCGTAAAAAGCCGCTCTGTCCAGAGCGGCTTTTTATTTGCTATTTCGTTTTGGCAAACGAAAGTCGGCTGGCCTGGCGTTTGCAGCAGTGCGGTGGCTATTACCCCGTTTTCTGCTTTCTTTTTCTATTTCCTGACTACAGTGAAGATGTTGCTTTCTTTCCGTTTCTGGCTTTTCGCGGCCCTTCTACTACTGGTTGCCGAAGCCGCGCAGGCGCAGAAGCTACGCCGCCTGATTTCGTATTATGACTCTACCAACACCCGAAAGCGGGAAATTTACTCGGCGCTGGTGGCGGCCGATACCGTGCTGGAAGGCTCCTACAAGCGCCTGTACCGCTCGGGCAAGCTGGAGGCTCAAACGCGCTACGCGGGCGGCAAGCGCGACAGTGCCTACGTAGAGTTTCATCCCAGCGGCAAGCGTCGCCTGGAAGTCACCTATAGCCAGGGCGTGCGCCAGGGTCCGTTCAAAACGTATTACGAATCGGGGCAGGTGGCGCAGGAAGGCACCTACGAAGCCGACCAGCCCACCGGCATACTGCGCTACTACCACCCCAGCGGCGAGGTGAAGCTGGAAACAACGCTGGCCAACGGCCAGCCGGCCGGCGTGGTGCGCGAGCTATATGCTACGGGCAAGCCCAAAGCGGAAATAAGCTACGAAAACGGGCAGGCTAACGGCCCAGTGAAAACGTATTTTCCGAACGGGCAGCTACAAAGCGAAGCAACCTTCAGCCGGGGGCTGCTGGCGGGCCCCTACAAAACGTATTACGACAATGGCCAGGTAGAAACGGAAGTGCTGGCCGACCGCACTGGCCGGGGCAGCTACCACAGCTACTACCGCTCGGGCAAGCTCCGCACCGAAGGCACGTATGTGGCCTCCACGCTGAATGGGCGGGCCATCAAGAACCCACTGGGCGACGACCTCACGAAGCAGGCCCGGCAGATGGCCGGAGGCACGGCCAACCTGGAAGGGCCCGCCAAGGCTTACTATGAAAGCGGTGCCATTAAGAGCCGGATGACCTACCGCAACGGCGTGCTGAATGGCCCGCAGCAGGACTTTTATGAATCGGGAAAGCCGGAACAAACCATTGAGTACTCGAATCAGGCCCGGGACCGGAAGATTACACTGTATTTTGAGGACGGCTTGCCCAAAGCCGAGCAGCTTTATAAGAACGGACAGCCCAGCGGTACGTGGCGCACGTTTTTCCCCGGTGGCAAGCAGGTGCAAACCCAGGAATCGTATGTAAACGGCAAGCTTGGCGGCGACAAGCTGACGTATCATAACAACGGGGCGCTGCAGACGAAGCTGCTACACGAGAACGGACGGCCTACCGGCCTCGGTCAGGAGTTCTACAGTTCCGGCAAGCTAAAAGCCGAAACCACCTATGTGAAAGGCCTCAGGGCCGGTGCCTACCGCCAACTGCGCGAAGACGGCACCACGGAAATAAGCGGCGCCTTCCGCAACAACCGGGAAACGGGCGTGTGGCTCTACTATGGCGCCGATGGCAAGGCAGTGACTAAAAAAGTTACGTTTCGTAACGGGCAGGAGGTGAAAGCGGGCAAATAGCAGCCTTTGCTTGCCCTTGCGAGTCACACAGGCCGCAAGAAAAGACTCACAGTCTGGTGTTGAGCCAAGCTGTGAGTCTTTTTTTTGATATGTATACTATTGAATATCAGATATTTATTACAGCAGAGTAGGCACCACACAAAAATAATTGCGGCAGTAGGCAGCCCTTTGCCAGTAGCTGCCATCTTATTACCGTGATGCAAGCAATAGTGCAGTAAGGAGCATCCATACTCCTATTTTTACCCCATTTGCCCGTCGGAATGCAAGTAATTTCAGATAAATGAAATTAAATTTTAAAACTACCTTGCATCACATAGTACCATACAGTATCTTTGTTCTGTTCTTCTACTCCACCTAGCGGGAAGCGGGTCAAAAAGCCAGCTTCAGATTACCCGCTTCCCGGAGATGCCCTAGCCACCTGGGGCCTTGACCCACAAGCATTTGCATCGGCAACCGCTTTTTGGGCTTGACCTTCCCCCTTTTTTGCATCGACCGGCCTTGTACCCCGGAACAGACCCGCGGCTGTTTGGACGCGCACTGGCTGGCCTTTGCCCCTATTTTCCTCATTTTTTCCTTCTCATGAACTCTTCCCTTTTTCTCCGGGCCTTCGCTGCCCTGTCGCTCGTAGTCCTGCTGATTTCCGGCGTACAAGGTTCGGCCCCCGCTCCTCGCTATGCCACGCTAACCGGTGTTTTGCGGGACGCTGACACCCACGAACCCATACCGGGCACCAACGTGGTACTGGTCAGCAACGGTGGTAAAACACTGGTTTGCAGCGCCAAAACCCGCGCCGACGGTACTTTCCGCCTCACCAATATTCCCTTTGGCCGCTACACGTTTCATACTACCGTGCTGGGCTACCAAGCCACCCAGCCGCAGCTGACGTTCAGCGCCAAGCAAGCCACTGTAGCAATGGGCACGCTAAGTCTGCAGCCGCTGGGTGCTGCTCTGCTTGCCTACGCTCTGCCAGCAAAGCAATAGCCGCTCCGCTGTAGTCGGGCAGGAATGCAGCACACTACGGGCCACACCGCGCCCGGCCGGCTCCTACCCTATTTGATTTCCACTTGCTCACTTTCTCGTCGGTGGCTTCTGCCGCGACACTTTCAACGCTGTTTCACCCTGTCACTTTCTGCGCCATGAAAATTTCCTTGTTTTCCCGTTTGAGTTTGGTAGCCGTTCTATTTGGCCTGTCGGCTACGCTGGCAGTAGCTCAGCCTACCATCTACACCGAAGATGCCGCTGCTCCGGGCACGGGGTACTGGACAATTGAGACCGACCAGAGCCGGCGCGACTACAGCGTGGTGCGCTTCTACACGGCCCAGCACGAGAAAATCTACGAGGAGCGGCTGGCGGGCTTGTGCCTGGATCCGAGCCGGGGCACGGGACGGTGCCGGCGCACGGCCCAGCGGCTGAGTGCGGCCCTGGGGCAGGCCCAGCGGGCGACCAACACGTCGATGGTGGCCCACGGCCTCGGCCTGGACCGCCGCGCCCAGCGCCTCTACGCCAGCCGCTAAAACCCGCTCCCACCAGCGTATTGGCCCATTATTCGGGCAGAGTGCCACAGGCAGCGGAGCTTACTTTTTCCTAAGCTCCGCTGCCGCTTGGGGTCTTTTTAGTGCCAACGCCTCTATTACACTTCAAGGGCAAGGGGGCGATACTGGCGCAAGAAATTATTTTTTTTGCCTTAGTACCTTGCTTTGCATAGTACCTTCTTATATATTTGTTCTATCAAATAGCTTACCCCATTAGTCAACTGGGCGCTACTCCAGGATTACCGTTCCGCCACCGGCACACCGCAGCATATTCCTACAGGCTACGAGCGCCGGGGCCAATCGGCACCACAACCGACAATCTGACTTAGCAAGTCCTTTACACCCCTTGATTCAACCCCTGCACTAGGGAACCCCAGCGGCGCCGCGGCCGCCTGGAATGGCTCCCCATTGCCCGGTTTTTTCACCCACTTTCTCATTCGCATGAACTCCTCCTCTACTTTTCGCCGGGCACTGCGGTGCCTGGGGCTGCTCCTTACGCTCTTCCCACTAGGCGTGCAAGCGCAAAACGCGGCACCCGTAACAGGCTCATTATCGGGACTTTTGATGGATAAAGGAACGGGGCAGCCACTGCCGTTTGCCACCGTAGCGGTGTTGCGGGCTCAGGATTCTACTTTCGTCCAGGGGGGCCAGACCAGCGAGAATGGCACGTTCGATTTCTCTCGGCTGGGCTTTGGCACCTATATGCTGCGGGCTACGGTGCTGGGTTATAAGCCGCTGCGGCAGCCGGTAGCACTTTCGGCCGCTGCGCCGGTGGCGAAGTTGGGGGCTTTGCGGCTGATTTCAACCACTACTCAACTGGCGGGCGTTACGGTGCAGGGCGAGCGGGCCACCGTGGTCGATAACCTGGACAAGAAGGTGATTAATGTGGCGAAGGACCTCACCAGCGTAGGTGGCACTGCCCTGAACGTGCTGCAAAATGTGCCCTCGGTAGCCGTGGACCAGAACGGGACGGTGAGCATGCGTGGCAGCAGCAATATTACGGTGCTCATTGATGGCAAGCCTTCCGGGGCGGCCAATGGCGGCACCGGCACCCGGCTGGAGCAGATTCCGGCCAGCGCCATTGAGAAAGTGGAAATAGTAACGAATCCATCGGCCCGCTACGACGCGGGCGGCGCGGGCGGCGTCATCAATATTATTCTGAAAAAGCAGCGCCATGACGGCTGGAACGGGCAAGCCACAGCCAATGTAGGCAGCGCCGACAAGTACAACACTTCCCTGAGCCTGAACCGGCACCAGGGCAAAATGAATCTGTTTGGCAGCTACAACGCCCGCGACGACCGGTATCAGAACGAGAATACGGTTGACCAGACGGCGGTAGTAAAGGATGTACCTTTTCGGGTGTACCAGCAAGGCCGGGGACAGCGCCACAGTACTTCGCACGACGGCCGGGTGGGCTTCGATTACACCTTCAGCCCCGAGCAAAGTCTGACATTCACGGCCGAGCCGCAAATGAATCGTGGCAACAACAGCGCCACCCAGACGGCCCGCCTGAACGACGTGCCCCAACGCAACAGCCAGCGGGTGACTGAAGACGTAAAAACCCTGGACGTATCGTCGGACTACCGGCGTACCTGGGCCGCCCACAAAGGCCGGGAGCTGACGACCAACCTGGGCTATACCAACCTGTGGGCCAACGTGGTAGTGGGCCAGCAGCTGACCAGCAACGCCGTACCGGAACCCGAGTGGAAGCAGGATCTGGGGGTGCGTTTGCAGGCCGTGTATGGCCAGGCCGACTACACGCATCCCCTGGACTCGACCAGCCGCCTGGACCTGGGCTTGAAAGGCCAGTGGCAAACCAACAACGGTACCGACGACTACCTGCTGCAACGCACCGATCAGCCCACGGAATACGCGCGCGTCGACAGCCGCTCGGTGGCCTATACGTTCCGGGAATACCTGCAGGCCGGCTATGCCACCTACCAATACCAGCGCGGCAAGTGGAGCTACCAGGGCGGCGTACGGGCCGAGTACACCCGCACCACCGGCAACGTGCAAGGCGGCCAGGGCGCGTTCAACCTGAACTACCTGAACCTATTTCCGTCGGCTACCGTGGTGCGCACGCTGCCCGGCGACCAGCGCCTGCAGCTCAGCTATGCCCGCCGCCTCAACCGCCCCAACTTCATGCAGCTGCTGGCTTTCCCGCTCTACCAGGACCCGCGCAGCTACCGCCTCGGCGACCCCAGCCTACGCCCCGAATACAGCAATGCCTTTGAGCTAGGCCACCAGGTGTCGATGGGCAGCGCCAGCGTGAATACCACGCTTTTTTATCGCCATACGACCAACGCCATTCAGCGCATCCGGGAGGTCGATACGCTGGCGACGCGCCTGAACGGGGCGGCCGGCGTGGTGACGGCGGAGCTGAACCGCAACTTCGGCCAGAGCCAGAGCTACGGAGCCGAGCTTTCCCTGAACCAGCCCCTGACGAAGTGGTGGCGCCTGACGGCCAGCGGCTCGCTGTTTCGCAGCACCGTAACGGCCCTGGCCGCCACCGAAGCCAGCCGCAGCAACCTCACCGGCACGGCCCGCCTGCTGAACAGCTTCACGCCCACGCCCAAGCTCGACGTGCAACTCACGGGTACGTACCGGGCGGCCGTCATTACACCCCAGGGCCGCCTGCTGCCCCAGGGCGGCATCGATGTGGCGTTGCGCCAGAAGCTCTTCGCCGACCGCGCCGCCCTGACGTTGCGGGTGAGCGACGTGTTCAACACCCAGCGCCAGCGCATTGAGGCTTTCGGGGCCAACGACTTCCGGGCTACCTACCTCAACAAGTACGAAACGCGGGTCGGCTACCTGGGCTTCTCCTGGTATTTCGGGGCCAATAAGCCGCCGAAGAAAATAGAGGCAGCGCCCCAGGGCGGCGGCGGCGGCTTCGGCGGGTAAGACTCCGACTCCCCACACTTTCTCCATACGCTGGCCGCAAGCTGCATCTTTTCGCACTACTGGCTCAGCAGATTCCTTTTCCCATTTCCTATTTCTCCTGCGTTATGAAAAAATCTACTGCACTTGCCAGCTTGTGTGTTGCGCTCTGCCTGACTACGGCTACCGCTAAGGCCCAAACCGCTGCTCCACTCACCAAGGACAGCCTAGACATCTTTCTGGCTGCCAAAATGCAGCAGATGCGTATTCCCGGCATGCAGCTGGCCGTCATTCAGCATGGCAAAATTGTGAAGCTGGCACAGTACGGGCTGGCCAATCTGCAGGACTCGGTACCGGTAACCCGCCGCACGCTGTTTCCGATTAACTCCATCACCAAGGCGTTTGTGGGCGTGGCGGTGATGCAGCTGGTAGAGGCCGGCAAGCTGGATCTGGCGGCACCCGTTGGGCAGTACCTCCCGAATTTACCCGCCGCCTGGCAGCCTGTTACCATCCGGCAGCTGCTCACCCACTCGTCGGGCATTCCCGACATCCTGCCCGAGGACAAGCAAGTGACGGCAGCCGATCAGCAGGCAGCCTGGGCAGCGGTGCAGACCTTGCCGATGCCCTACAAAACCGGGGAGCGGTTCAGCTACAATCAAACCAACTACCTGCTGCTGGGCAAAGTAATCGACCAGCTCAGCGGCAAGCCCTTTGCGCAGGTCATCACGGAGAAGCAGCTGCAGGTGGTAGATATGCCCCGCACCGCTTTCGGCGACGCCCACGACGTTCTGCGGGGCAGTGCCCGTGGCTACACGTACTTTCATGCGGTTGATGGCCAGCTGCAGCGCACCCAGCAGCCGCAGAATATGTTCGAGGTATTTGCGCCCATGCTGCGCACCGCCGCCGGGCTGAATTCGACCGCCGAAGAAATGGCCCACTGGGTGCTGGCCCTCCAACAAGGTAAACTGCTGCAACCCGCCAGCCTGACGACTCTCTGGACGCCGGGGCTGCTGAACAATGGCACCACGCGCGGCTTCAGCAAGCAGCTCAACGGCTATGCCCTGGGCTGGCCTACTGTGGCGCGGCCCGAACACCGGGCGGTGGCAGCCGTGGGCGGCGGCCGGTCAGCCGTATTTATCTACCCCGAGGACGACTTGGCCGTGGTGGTGCTCACCAACCTGACGGGCGCTAACCCCGACCGATTTGTGGATGAAATAGCCAGCTACTACGTGCCCGATATGCGTGTGGCCGCCGGCTTTGGCATGCCCCCGCAGCTCCGGGCCTTGCACAACGAGCTGCGCCAGCGCGGCTTCGACCATGCCCTGGAGCTGGTGCGAAAAGAGCAGAAGAAAAATACCGGCTACACGCTGCCCGAAGACGAAGTAAACGACTGGGGCTACTCGCTGCTGCGCCAACAGCAGGTGCCGCAAGCCGTGGAAGTCTTCAAGCTGAACGTGAGTCTGCACCCCAAAAGCGCCAATTGCTACGACAGTCTGGCGGAAACCTACCAGGAGCTGGGCAACAAAACGCTGGCAGCCAAGAATTACCGGCAGGTGCTGAAGCTCGACCCCAAAAGCCAGAACGCTGCCGACCAGCTCCGGAAGCTGCAGTAAGAGGCACTAACCAATTTTAACTCATGCACCGCTTACTACTTGTTGCCGCCCTGCTGCTGCTGAATGGCCCACTCGCCCAAGCCCAAGCCCAAGCCCAAACGTATGACCAGCTACTGGAAGGAGCCGCTCAGCAGCTAGGTCAAAAAAACTACTGTGCGGCCACCGCTGCTTTTGAGCGGGCCTTTGCCGATAGCACCAAAGCGGGGCCATTCGACCTGTATGCCGGGGCCGGGGCGGCGGCCAACTGCCCCGGCCGGCAGCAGCAGGCGCTCCGCTGGCTGCTGCGCCTCACCCGCCAGCCTATGCTGCCCATCACCGCGCGCGACGTGGATCAGATGGCGCAGGACGCCAGCTTAAGCAGCTTGCACGGCTTTCCGGCGTGGAACGGTTTCCTGGCCAGCTTGCGGCAGGCGGCGGTACGGCGCGCCGCCGAAGCGCAACGCGCCGCCGCCGAGTGGCAGAGTGCCGCGTTGCGTCAGGCGCTTCCTTCGCCACCCAAGAAAAGTACTTACGCGGCCGCCCAACCTGGCTTTGCTTTGTATTACGCCCCGGTCGATACGGTGCGGGTGCCTTATCTGGTGTATGTGCCCACCACCTACCAACCGGCTCGTCCCACGGCGCTGCTCGTCTATCTGCACGGCGGCATCATGAGCACCACGCAGTTTCAGGCCGCCGACCCAGGGGTGGCACAGGAACCCATTTTTGCCGCCGCTGCCGCCCACAACACACTGGTGCTCTACCCCTTCGGCCGCAACTCGTTTGGCTGGCTAAACCAGCGGGCCGCCTTGGACAACGTGCGCACCATGATAAAGCAGGTGCAGCAGCGCTACCACATCGACAGCCGCCGCGTGTATCTGGGCGGCATGTCGAACGGCGGCACCGCAGCTTTCTGGTATGCGTGCCAGTCGCCGGCGGGCTTTGCGGGCTTCTTTGCCATTTCGGCCCTGCCGGCCAGCGCCCTCGGCCCGTTGCATTTCAAGCAGCTGCGCCGGGGCGCTCCGCTGTATTCGCTGCATGCGCAAGACGACGAGGTGGTTTCTTACCAAGCAGTGCAAGCCATTTACGCGCAGCAGCACGGGCAGGCCCGGCAGTGGCACTTCGCGGCCCGGCCCGCAGGCGGCCATGCGTTTTTATACGGCCCCGACGGCCCAGCCGCCCTGCGTTCCTTGCTCGATCAGCTCATAAAAAAGCCGACTCTAGGACAGGCAAATTAGGCTGTGTCTGGAAACTCTATTTTGGCAAAACGGCGGTCATGCTGCACAAGTCTTTTCTGACACCACCTAGGCGAACCACAACCTAGGGATTTGTACCCGAATAGGGAAAAACCTCTGGCTCGGAGAATTTTCCCTATTCGGGTACAAATCCCTTGACTGGGAGCACGCCCGGTCCCATTTTCCACGTATAGCCGCTCATGCACGCGGCCCTGGCTTTCCTTCTGCTGTTTTTTGGCGGCACGCTGGTGCCCGTCAACCGGCAGTTTCGGCAGACGCCGGGCGGCATTCTGGTATTTGTGGTGTCCAACGGGTTCCATACCGACCTCGTGCTGCCCCTGCGCGAAACCCGCACCGGCACCGACTGGCTCCGGCAATTGGCGCAGCCCACCCTGACGACGCAGTTTGCGGCGCACGAGTACGCTGCTTTTGGCTGGGGCAGCGAGCAGTTTTATGTGGAGTCGTACGGGGGCAACTTTCCCAAAGTGGGCACCATCCTCCGTTCCGTGCTGCCGGACCGCACGCTGATGCACGTCGATTTCTACCGCCAGGCGCCCCGGCCCGGCAAGAAAGTGGTGGCCCTGCGCATCTCCACCGCCCAGTACCAACGCCTGGCCAACCTGATCCGGCAGTCGTTTCAGCCCGATAGCCTGGGCCCCACGGTGCTGCGCAACGCGGCGGGCTACACCTCCGAGGATTTTTTCTTCCGGGCCCGGGGCCGCTACCACGCCCTGCGCACCTGCAACGACTGGACCACCCGCGTGCTGCGCAAGACCGGCGTCCGGACGGCGCTAAAAGCGCCCCTGGCGGGCTCGGTGCTGTGGCAGGCCCGCCGCGCCCGCTAGCGCCGCCCGGCACCGGGCAGAATTGGGCCGGGCGTATAAAAACTATAAATGATGGTAGAATCGCTGCAGAGGGCACAACTATCGGCGTTTTAAGGCGGTACAAAGCCGACACCACTCCGGCGGGTGAATGGCTACGGGTCGACGGTGCTGCTTCAGCCAGTAGCCGGGGCGGCGGCGGGCGACCCTTATGATATGCTTATGCTTGACGTGCACCGGGAGTTGCTGCCGAACGTGTTTCTGCTCATTCTTTCCCCCGATATAGCTACCCTGACTACGGAAGTGAAGCTGACCCGCGCCCTGCACCGCGCCAGCCGCAGCGACCGGCCGGCCGTGATAGTAGACTGTGGCCTTGTGGAGCGGCTCACGCAGGAAGCCGTGGATCTTCTGCTGGCGTATGCGTTTGTGCTGCGGGCCCAAAGTCGCCGCCTCGTGCTGTGTCACGTACCCGACGCAATGCGCCACCATTTCCTCCACCTCGACGAAGCGTCGCAGCCCATGCTGGCCTTGTCGCTGCTCGATGCGGTGCAGGAAGTCAACCTACTCTAACCTACCGCTCCACGACCATGAAAAAGCCCTGACCATACGGTTAGGGCTTTCTTTTTTGGGAGGATATACAGCCTGCGTATTTACTTTATCAGCGCACGGCATATACGCGCTGCACACGGCGGCTCTGCCCCAGCTCCAGGGCCAGCTGCGTGGTTGTTTGGCGGGCGTTGTTGGGGTCGCGCAGTACGTGGTGCAGCGCCACGTTGAGCTGGCGGGCCGTGCGGCGGCAGAGGCCGGTGCCCTTGCTCAGGTCAAGGCATAGGTTATCAAGGCGCTCCTCATACACCAGCTCGTGCTGGTCGTTGAAGAAGCGGATAATGGTGTAGTCGCGGGTAAGCAGATTGGTTTCCAGATTCCAGTAGCCGGCCACGGGTGCATTCGTGGGGGGCGTGAGCCGGGGCGCAGCCGAGGCCAGCCCGGCAAGCAGCAGCAGACTACTCAGCAGCAAGCGAAAAAACAGGTGCGTTTTCATGGTGAAAAGTTCATGGTAAAGGGCATGGAGTGACAACAGCAGCAAATGACCCCGGCCCCGGTGCCTGATGTAGGCACCGGGGCCGGGTAAAAACGAAGCCCAAGCCGACCGTTAACGAGCGGCGTAGAGGCGTTGGGCGCGGCGGTCCAAGCCCAGGCCGTGGGCCACCATCGACGTGTTGGTCGCCCGCTGGGCCTGCCCCAGGGATGCGCTCAGCCGCTGGGCCGTGCGCCGGCACCGCCCCGTGCCCCGGCTCGGATCCAGGCACAAGCCCGCCAGCCGCTCCTCGTAGATTTTCTCGTGCTGGGCCGTGTAGAAGCGCACCACGCTGTAGTCGCGCCGGCTCTGGTCGGTCTCAATTGTCCAGTACCCCGTGCCCGGCACTGTGGCATCTTCGGTGTAGATGCTGATCTGGGCCACCGCCACGGCGGGGCACAGGCCGAGTAAAACAGCCAGCAGGCTCAAACGAAAAATCAGGTGTGTTTTCATGGTGCAGAAAGAGTTTAGGAGGAGAAAAAAATGGCAAAGCGAAGCCGGGAGCCCCACAGTGGGGTCCATGTCAGGGGTAATCGGGACAGGTGGGCGAAGAGCAGGAGCAAGATACTAAGCGGTGCCCCCGAAGTATTGGACGAATGCGACACCTGCCGCTAGCGGGCCCAGAAAAAGTGGGCATCGTCGTGGTAGTGCTGCACATAATGCCCCGGCGACTCCCCCGTGAAGCTCCGGAACTCCCGAATGAAATGGGCCTGGTCAAAAAAGCCGCACTGGTAACTGATGCCGGGCCAGTCGGGCGCGGCGGCCTGATCGAGCAACCGCAGCACGTAGTTGAACCGGGCAATGCGGGCATACAGCTTGGGAGTCGTCCCGACTTCGGCCACGAACCGACGCTCCAGCTGCCGCCGGCTTAGGTTGGCGACCTGGGCCAGTTCCTCGACCGACACCCGCCCGTGCTGCGCCTGAATAAAAGCCGCGACGTGGGCCATGGCATCCGACGTGGGCTGCACCCACCGCAGCCGCCGTAGCAGCAGGGCTTCGGCCGACGCCAGCCGGGTCGCCGGCGTGGGAGCCGCACTCACGCGCTGCCCCAGCTCGCGGGCAAACTGCCCGGCACTGCTCTCCGGCTGCTGCGCCGTATCGATTGCGGCCGATAAGGGCACCCCAAACAGACTGAAAAACCCAGTGGGGCGGAAATAAATACCCAGGCCGCCCAAGTGCCCCGCCTGGCGCGACGAAAGTCGCCGGGTGGTTAGCATACCCGCTACTTCTACCATGGGCGTCGCTGGCACTTCGCGGCCGGCCATGGTCAGGCTTTCGTCCGGGTGGCTGTAGCATATGCTCAGGCGGCTGGCCACCTCCGGCAGCACGGGCGCTGCCACCGCAGCTTCGGGTGCAGCCACCACATCCCACAGGCAATACTGCTCCACGTACGCAGCTAGCGCCGGGGCAGGCAGAAACGACTGGATATACATGGGAATGGGAGACGGGGAGAAGGGCGGGGCGTGCCCGCAACGTCAGCTTCCGGGAAGCTGCTCTAGGCTCAGGTTGGGTTGCAACGGTGGCGCACGAAAGCGCAGGAGGTCAACAGCACGGATCTTCTTCGGATGGCAGCTCGCCCACTCAGGAAAATTACTGGAACAAGCCGTAGGGCCAGCTACGGCTCACGAAATCTGCATCATTTCAAAGATACAGCTTCCTGGGCGGCGGGCAATTGTAAGAATGCGTCATAGCCCTCACATAATGATGTGAAGCGCCCAGTAGCTGGCCCCGCAGTGGCGGTCGGAAGTCAGGCGGGCCGTTGTACCTTCGCGCCTTCATTCCGCTTACTTCCTGATGAGCATTTCCAAACCCAGCATTCCGAAAGGCACCCGCGACTTTGGCCCCGCCGTCGTGGCCCGCCGCAACTATATCTTCGGCATCATCCGCCGCACGTTCGAGAAGTTCGGCTATGCCCCGCTCGAAACGCCCACCCTCGAAAACCTCTCGGTGCTGACCGGCAAGTACGGCGACGAGGGCGACCAGCTGCTGTTTAAAGTACTGAACTCGGGCGACTTCCTCAAAGACGTGACGGCCGACGACTTGGCCAACGAAGACGGCAAAGCCACCCGCCGGGTGCTGCCCAAAGTAGCCGAGAAGGGCCTGCGCTACGACCTCACGGTACCCTTCGCCCGCTACGTCGTCATGAACCGGGGCACGCTGGTGTTCCCCTTCAAGCGCTACCAGATTCAGCCCGTGTGGCGCGCCGACCGGCCCCAGCGCGGCCGCTACCGCGAGTTTTATCAGTGCGACGCCGATGTGGTGGGCACCGACTCGCTGCTCTGCGAGGCCGAAATTGTGCTCATGATGTGCGAGGTGCTGAACGCGCTGGGCCTGACCGATTTTACGATTAAGATCAACCACCGGGGCGTGCTGCGCAACATCTACCAGGCGTTGGGCGACGAAGGCCGGGAATCCGATTTGTTTGTGGCCATTGATAAGCTGGACAAAATAGGCCGCGACGGTGTGACGAAGGAGCTGCTGGAGCGCGGATTTTCGACGCTAGCCAGCGAGCGGCTGTTTGCCCTGCTGGCCGTGGAAGGCTCGTTCACGGAGAAGCGGCAGCAGCTGCAGGCGGCTTTCGGTACGGCCACGGTGCCCACCGATTCGCCCGATTCTTACAAAGGCTTGCAGGAGCTGCGCCAGGTCGTGGACTTCCTCTCCGGCTTTGGCTTTGAGCAGTTCCAGAACCTCGAATTTGACCCGACCCTGGCGCGGGGCCTCTCCTACTACACCGGCTGCATCTTCGAAATCAAGATTAATAATGTGAACATGGGCAGCGTGAGCGGCGGCGGCCGCTACGACAACCTCACCGGCGCGTTCGGCCTGCCGGGCGTATCGGGCGTGGGCTTCTCCTTCGGCGTCGACCGCCTCTACGACTGCCTGGAAGAGCTAAACTTGTTTCCGGAAGGCGCGGCAGCCACTACTCGCTGCCTGGTGGCCAATTTCGACGCGTCGTCGATGGCCGCAATGCTGCCGGTGCTGCGCGAGCTGCGGGCGGCTGGAATTGCCAGCGAGCTGTATCCCGATGCCGCCAAGCTGGCTAAGCAGTTCAAGTATGCCGATGGTAAAGGTATTGCCTACGTGCTGCTGCAAGGTCCGGAAGAGCTGGTGCTGAATAAATTCAAGCTCAAAAACCTGAGAACTGGTCAGGAGCAGACACTGACGCTATCCGAAGTTGTAGCCGCGCTGGCCTAGCGCCCGGTCAGACTGCTTTTCGCCGCTTCCACCCACAGCCAGCCCAGCGGGGCAGCCTATTGGGAGGACGAGGACAATTCATCAGGAACAAGCCTCGGCGGGGCGACACCAATCGTTCAATGTTGGGTGTCGTCCCGCCGGGGCTTTGGTGGTATCCAGCCGGTCCGTTGCTACCGATAGGCCACCCCGCTGGGGCTGCCGGAATCCGGAATGATGCCCGATACGTGTTTTCGGCTATTACCCGGCGGGAAATGGGGCGGGGCTGCTTTGGAAAAGATTGAGCAACTTTCGGGCCACCCACTCTCCCCTCTCCCCACCCCCGCATGGCCGACGATTTTCATATTGACCCCACCACTCACCTCGACCTACCTACCCTGCGCCAGCTGCTGGCCACCAAACAAACCGTGAAGCTCAGCCCGGCAGCCACCCAGCGTATTGCGGGCTGCTACCACTATCTGCAGAACCGGCTGGCCCAGTCGGATGCGCCGATATATGGCATCAACACTGGCTTTGGGGCCTTGTGCAACACCGGCATTGCGCCCGAAGAGCGGCAGCAGCTCCAAGTCAATCTGGTGATGTCGCACGCCTGCGGCACGGGCGAGGAAGTACCACCCGAGCTGGTGCGCCTGATGCTGCTACTCAAAGTGCAAAGCCTGAGCTACGGCCACAGCGGCGTGCAGGTAGCCACGGTGCAGCGCCTGCTGGATTTCTACAACCGGGGTATTTTGCCCGTCGTCTATCAGCAAGGCTCGCTGGGCGCCAGTGGCGACCTGGCCCCGCTGGCTCACCTGTGCCTGCCGCTGCTGGGCCTGGGCGAGGTCAACTACGAGGGCTACCGCCTGCAGGCCGCCGATGCCCTCCATCTATTTAGCTGGCAGCCCATTACCCTCGAAGCGAAAGAAGGACTGGCCCTGCTCAACGGCACCCAGTTTATGCTGGCCTACGGCGTGCATTGCCTGTTGCGGGCCGAGCGGCTGGCGCAGGCCGCCGATGTCATCGGCACGTTGTCGCTGGAAGCTTTCGATGGTCGCAGTGAACCATTCGACGCTCGTCTGCACCAGATCAGGCCCCACGCCGGACAGCTGCGGGTAGCCGAGCGCATCCGGGGCTTTTTGGCGGGTAGCGAGTTGCAGGCGCAGCCCAAAACGGCCGTGCAGGACCCGTATTCCTTCCGCTGCCAGCCCCAGGTGCACGGGGCCTCCCGCGACGCGCTGGCCTATGTGGCGCAGGTGTTCGAAACCGAGTGCAACGCCGTAACCGACAACCCCAATATCTTTCCCGCCGACGATTTGGTTCTGTCCGGCGGCAACTTCCACGGGCAGCCGCTGGCGTTGGCGCTCGATTTTATGGCCATTGCCGTGGCCGAGCTGGGCAGCATTTCGGAGCGCCGCACCTACCAGCTTATTGGTGGCCAGCGCGGACTGCCGCCGTTTCTGGCAGCCGAGCCCGGCCTGAACTCCGGCCTGATGATTCCGCAGTACACGGCTGCCGGCATCGTGAGCCAGAACAAGCAGCTTTGCACGCCCGCCTCCGTCGACAGCATCGTGAGCAGCAACGGCCAGGAAGACCACGTGAGCATGGGTGCCAACGCGGCCACCAAAGCCCGCCGGGTGCTCGACAATGCCGAGCAGATTCTGGGCATTGAGCTGCTGACTGCCACCCAGGCGCTGGCTTTCCGGCGGCCCGCCCGCACGTCGGCGGTACTGGAGCAGGTGGTGGTGGCCTTCCGCGAAAAAGTAAAGTTTGTGGCCCAGGACCGGGTGCTGTATCCCGATCTGCACGCGGCCGCCGCTTTCGTGCGCGGCTACGAGTGGCCGTAGGCAGCATGGGGCTGGGGCATACGGGCGAAATTTCTATTTTTAGCGGAGCAAACAACGTAAACGCGGATGTCCTACGTTATGAAGGCTGTGAATCACTTCCGCTGCTGTTTGATGGCGCTGTTGCTGCTGCTGGCGGGCTTTGGGGAGGCCCGGGCCCAGTGCCGGGATACGCCGCCTGCGGGCTGCCCAACGGCCTTCGAAGTATTCGACGCCGGCACGGGCGAGCCGCTGCAAAGCTTGTGCGTGGGGCAGCGCATCCGGGTCACCATTACGTGCCCCGAGCGTAGTGCCGTCGACCGCAACGCCCTCTACTACCAGTTCCTGGCTGCTGATTTGGCTACGGCTCCGTGTACGGGCTACACCAGTCGCACCAATACGTTCACCGTGACGCAGGCCGGAAAGCTCACCATTGCCGAAAACGCCCAAAATCCTTCCAATCCGGGCACGGGCACCATCTTTCTGCGCGTATTCGACGTGGCGGCCGTGCCCAAGCCCGCCTTTCAGGTGGAAGCCTGCGCCCCCGGCTCCATTCGGGTCACCATCTCTGACCAAGCCTACGACACCTACACACTACGCATCAATACCGGCCCGCTGCTCCGGGTGAACAAAGGCGCGGGTGCCCGCAACTACCCCATACCGGGAGGCGCAACCACGGGCCAGGTAGTGGTGAAGGGCCGCTACAACACGGGCCAGTGCGTGGGGGCCGATAGTATCAAGTTCACAACCCTGCCGCTGCCATCCACGCCCGTTGTACGCCGCCTCGTGCTGAGCGGCACCACCGCGCAGCTACAGTTCGAGCCAGCGCCCACGGGCTACCAATACGTACTGGAGCAAGCCGACGCCACCAGCCCCAGCGGATACCGGATAGTGCCCCAAGCGGTGCTTACCACTACCGGGGCAAGTGTCGGGGGCGTAAGTGCGCCGGCGTGCTACCGGCTGCGGATCCAGGATGTGTGCACCACCGCAGGCCTGCCGGCCTCGACACCCGTGTGCTCCGTTTTGCTGAGCGGCACCTCCGACAGTGGCCAAAATACCCTGACCTGGACCACCGATGCCAACGCGGCCAGCTTTGTGCTGAAGCGCGACGGTCAACTATTGACTACCCTGCCAGCCAACAGCCGCAGCTACCCCGACGCGGCCGTGACGTGCGGCGTGCGCTACTGCTACCAGCTGGAGACGACTACCGGCAGCGGCACCACCAGTACCACGGTAGTTTCGAACGAAACCTGCCTGACCACAACTTCCAGTTCCACGTTACCGGTGCCGCAGCTCGTGGCCAGCTTCACGCCGACGAATCAGGTGCTGCTTACGGCCACGGTGCCGGGCTTGCCCGCCGGGGGCCGGGTGCGCTACCTGCGCACGGTGGGGCAGGGCGCGCCCACCGAGTTTGCCCTCACGGCCCGCCGCACCCTGCGCGACTCTACCCTGGCCCTGAATCCCGAAGCAGCTCCCTGCTATCAGGCCCAGTTCGTAGATGACTGCGGCAACAGGTCGGCCCTCAGTGCGCCTTTCTGCCCGGTCGTGCTCAGCGCCCGAGCCGCCGACCTGCTTGGCAACACAGTGCAGCTCAACTGGACCGAGCTGCGCGGCCCCGACCCAGCAGCCAGCGTACAGTATGCCGTACAAGTAGTGGACGCCAGCGGCGCGGTTCTGGCCCAGCCATTGTCGGGTGCTACCGCCAGCGGCTCCTTTCTGGACCTGACCCCGCCCGCCGACCGGCAGCTGCTGCGCTACCGCATAGCAGCCACCAGCCCGAGCTTGAGCCAACCCAGCTACTCTAATGTTGCTACCGTGAGCCGGGAAATGAAGGCTATGCTGCCCACGGCCTTCACCCCCAACGGCGACGGCCTGAACGATGTGCTGGAAGTAAAAGGCCGTTTTCTGTCAACATTCACCTTCACCATCGTGGACCGCAACGGCCAGCAGGTATTTCGCGGCACCGACCGCACCCAGGTCTGGGATGGGCGGGTGGGCGCTACCGTGCCAGTGCCGGGGGCTTACGTTTGGCGCTTTGAGGCGGTAGATGAGACCGGCAAGCGCGTGGTGCAGCACGGTACTATTACCATCTTGCGCTAACCACGCTTGCAAGCAACGCCTACCTATCAGCCGAAGCGGCCACTTTGGGTTTCTGGGCCACCAATTTCACCAGTCGGTGAGTTTCCCGGGAGAAATCGGCGACGCCGATTGGCTCTTCGTAGCGGATAATTTCAAAGCCGGCCGCGCTGTAGAGGCTCTTCAGCTCGTCGGTGGCAAAGCCGATAACCTGGCCCGACGCGCTACCACGGGTGTGCGTAGCGTCGCGATGAAAGTTTTCGAGCACCACCAGGCCGCCGGGCCTGAGCGCCGCTTGTACGGATGCTACATGAGTACTTTCATCGGCGTAGCACAGCACAAGTAAGTCCCACTGGCTGCTGCCCCAGTCATACGTAGTCACATCGTGCTCAACGGTAGTGAGCAGCACGCCCAACTGCTGGGCCCGCTGCTGGGCAAAAGCCAGGGCTTTATCCGCAATATCCACGCCCGTGACCTGCCAGCCGTGTTGTGCCAGATAAAGCGCATTGCGGCCCTCGCCCATGTTCACGTCCAGGGCCATACCGGTGGCACGGCCCCGCACGGCTTCTACCAGCAGCGCGTTGGGCTGGGCATTGAAACGCGTGCGCCGCCAGGCTGCATCCAGGAGAAAATGATTCCAGAGGCCACGCTCGTAGTCGAGGTATTGGGCCGGCGTGGCGTTCGTCGGCCGGGGCGGGTAGGCCGCAGCCGGCGAATCGGGACTTTCCATAGTAGAAGAGTTCAGGGATACATCCTGCTGAGCCAGCATGGCATTGACCAGCACTAAGAACGGGTTTGGGATTTTGATTTTCGGGTCATGCCTCGACAGGCTCGGCATGACAGACTCATCTTTTTGAAAAACCCTAAACACGCTCTGAAGACTTTTAAACCTTGGAAGTCAGACCATTACGAAATCGAGCTACTTGGGCAAAGCTAAAAATAACTTACTCGGCCAGCTGTACTATTCGCTCGTAAAGCAACCCAGTGTAGTCCGCACCTGGTCGTAACACCCTCGAATTCATGGTTCCTAAACACGCCCGCCGAATGCGGCTCGCCGTCCCGCATCCTCTTCGGCCCGTAGAGCGAGGCCGAAGATCTGGCCTTTGTGTGGGCTTTCTGTAAATTGCCGCCGAAACCCTGTATCAGGGAATTTAACGGCAGAATCTGGAGTGAATCCATCCTTTTTTACGAAGGAGAGGCCGTATTCTACAACCCGTCCAGCACGCTGGATCTAATGATTCAAGACCTATGTTTGATATGATGGGCATGATGGGCAAGGTCAAAGAGCTTCAGGAGAAAATGAAGCAGGCCCAGGACGAGTTGCAGCATCTGACCGTCACGGCAGAATCGGGGGGCGGCCTGGTGAAAGCCACCGCCAACGGCCAACGCCAGCTGCTCAAACTCGATATCGACGAGTCGTTGCTCACACCCCAGGACCGCGAAATGCTGGCTGATCTGGTGGTAGCAGCCGTAAACAAAGCACTGACGGAAGTTGGCGAAAAAGCCAAGGAGGAGTTGAAAAGCAAGACCGCTGGTCTGCTCCCCAACCTACCCGGCCTCGATCTGAACAGTTTTGGCCTCTGATAGTAGCGCACCCGCCGATTCGTGTGCCGATGTAGCTGTCGTCATTCTGAACTGGAACGGGCAACAGCTGCTACGGCAGTTTCTGCCCGCCGTGTTGGCTCACTCCGACGGTGCCCGCATCATCGTGGCCGACAACGCCTCGACCGACGACTCGGTGGCCATGCTGCGCCGGGAGTTTCCGGGAGTCGAAATCGTGCAAAACCCTGAAAATCTGGGTTTCTGCGCGGGCTATAACATGGCATTGGGGCACGTAGAGGCTAAGTATTACATGCTGCTCAACTCCGATGTGGAAGTGACGCCCGGCTGGCTGCGCCCGCTACGCGGACTCCTGGAGCAGCGGCCGCAAGTAGCAGCCTGCCAGCCCAAAATCCGGCAGCAGAGCTCCGATGCGGCCCAGCGCCAGCTATTCGAATACGCCGGCGGCGGCGGCGGCTACCTCGACCGGCTGGGCTACCCCTTCTGCCGGGGCCGCCTGTTTGATACCCTCGAAAAAGACAGCGGCCAGTACGACGACCCGCGTCCGGTGGCCTGGGCCACTGGAGCGTGCCTGTTTGTGCGGGCCGAAACCTGGCAGCGCCTGGGCGGCCTGGAAACGGCCTTTTTTGCGCACATGGAGGAAATCGATCTGTGCTGGCGCCTCTGGAATGCCGGGCAGGAAGTGTGGTATCACGGCAGCAGCGTGGTGTACCATGTTGGGGGCGGCACGCTGCACAAGTCGAACCCGCGCAAAACCTACCTGAACTTTCGCAATGGGCTGGCCTTGGTCTACAAGAATGTGGCGGCCTCGGAGCTCATCGGAATTGTTACGACCCGCTTGTTACTCGATTGGGTGGCCGCGTTGCGCTTCCTCAGCCAGGGAGCTACCGACGACGCCAAAGCCATAGTGCGTGCCCACCGTGACGTTTTCAGCAACCGGCGCTATTGGCAGCAGCAACGGCGCTTAGCCACCCGGCAACTGCTCACGCACCAGCGCCCGGGCGTGTATGCGGGCAGTCTGGTATGGGCGTATTTCGGGAAGAAAATTCGTTTTTTTTCGCAGTTGACTCCTACCAATTTTCCCGCCGATCAGTAACGTTGTGCTCTGAACTTACGGGCTGGCAGTTACAAATCCCAGACGGTGCTGCGCTGCCGGCGCATGGCTCGGCGCACATTCATCCAGAAGGCCAAGGCGAAATACAGCACGATGGGCGACCCAAACGTGAAGAAGGAAGAGTACACAAATGAGAGGCGGACGCTGCTGCGGGAGAAGCCCAAACGGTTCCCCAAAGCATTGCAGACCCCGAAGCTCTGCTGTTCGATGAAGTCGGTTAATCGTTTCATAGCTCCTGATTTATAACCGATTACCCCGGCTAACACTGTTCAAAGTAACAAGAAACTTGCCGGATAGCAAGCCCCATCTTCTCAATTGCGCGCAATTTCTGACCTTCCACCGCAGTTTTTACGTTTGTAAGCCGAAAATTCCGTCTCGCCTGCCCTACCTAGCCTTCCGCCTATGAGAGTTTATTTGCGCCTGTTTTCGTTCGGGTGGGTGGTAGTGGCCGCACTCGTGCTGCCAGCGTGTACGCTACCCCGGATGCTAAAGGTTGCGCAGGAAGGCCAGCAAGTTACGGTGCGGCCTTCCGTTTTGGAAAGTAATGGCGAGAATGTCCTTTTTGAGGTGACGGCCCGCGTACCCGCCAAACACCTGAAAAAGGGGGCCGCCTACAACCTGGGCCTCACCTACCGCTACGACAACGGCCTGCGGGAAGACACCGTGGGACGGCTCACGTTTATTTCAGGTGAATATACCTACGACACCGAGCAAAAGGACCAGCTGGTCGTTACCAAGCAGTTTTCTTTTCCTTACTCCCCGCGCAAAAGCCCCGGCGAGCTGCTGGCGCTGCCCGATGCCCGTCAGCTGAAGGCCAACGGGAAGCGCGTGAAAGGCGTAGCAATCCGGCTGGCCCGTGGCATCGTGACAACGGGCCGCCTAGTGGTGCGCCAGGATACTGCCATCGGTCTGCTGCCCGAAACAGCCGACAACAATAGGAGCGGCACCCGCATTTTGCCCTTTTTCTTCGATCAGGGCAGCAGCGCCATCCGCAATTATCTGGGCACCAACGTGCAGGCCCTGGAAGATTTTATTGAGGCGAATCAGCATACCCAAAAGGTGATGATAGCCGCCGGCCACTCGCCCGACTCTCTCGACGCCCACGATGCCCGCCTGGCCGACAAGCGCGTGGCGGGCCTGCTGCGCTACTACAAAAAGCGCGTTGATACGGATTCTTACCTCAATAAGCTCAGCGCCATTACGTTTGAAACCGTGGCCTACCACCGGCGCTGGGACCTGTTTCTGAACAAGGTGCAGAACTCGGCATTGAAGCCTACTCAAATTGACTCGGTCGTGCTCCTTATCAATGAGGTGCCGGGCACGTTTGCCCAGAAGGAGAAGCGCCTGCACAGCCTTTCCTTCTACGACTACCTGGACCAATATATTTATCCGGTGATGCGCTTTGGCACCGTCGCCGTGGAGTACACCGCGCCCAAGCGCTACGATTCGGAAATTTACTTGCTCTCCAAAAAGATAGTGGAGAAGGAAATGGAGGCCGACGCCCTCACGCCCGAGGAACTGCGCTACTCGGCTACGCTCACGCCGCTGCTAGCCGAGAAGCAGCGCATCTACGAAACGGCGGTGGCTACTACAGGCCGGTGGGAAGCCTACCATAACCTGGCCGTGGTGCTGTTGCAGCGCGCCGACAAGGAAGTGAGCGACAAAGTGCGCCACGCTTACCTGCGCCGGGCCGCTACCAACTTCACGCTGGCCGCGCACCGCAACCCCAGCGCCGACCTGTTCTACCGCGTAGCCACGGCCTACCACCGCGCCGGCGACCGGCTCGAAGCCCTCCAGAACTACGACTATGCCATCAAGCTCGGCGGCCCGCGCTCCATTCTGGAAAAGGTATTTGCCGATAAAGCCGCGCTGGAAATCGAAGTCGGGCAGCTCGATGATGCCTTGGGCAGCCTCAGCTACAGCGGCAAAACCTACCAGAACACGATGAATCGGGGCCTGATTTACCTGCTGAAAAGCAACTATGAAGGCAGCACCAATCTGTACCAGGAAGCCCTGGCGCTGAAACCCAACGACCCACTGGCCTACTATTGCCTGGCCGTGGTAGCAGCCCGCGCCAAAGATGAAGCTCAGCTAGGCCAGAATCTGCGCCGCGCCGTGCAGCTCGACCGCACCTACGCCCAGCGCGCCGTCGAAGACCTGGAGTTTCGGGAGTACGCCGGGGGCAAGATGTTTCTGGAGGTGCTGCGGTAGCTCTTGTGCCTATTCACCATCAGACCGAGGCGCTGGAGCTTTTTTGTCTGGCCGCCGCCCGGCAGGCGGAAGCCACTGCGGCCGGCACCTACCGTGTGGGCAACAAAGCATACGACCAAATAATAAAAGCAGTGAAGTGGCTGGCCGCTAATCAGGCTATACCAGCCCTTTGCCCGCTGCTCCATGCTGAAAACGTCGGCATTCGGCTGTGGGCCGCGTCCGTCTTATTGCCGTACGGCAGCCCGGAAGCAGAAGAAGCACTGGCGGCTTTGGCTTCTTCAGCTTCCGTTCACGGCCTCATTGCCGCTACAACGCTGAACGAATGGCGAGCGGGGAGGCTCCAGATCATTTCTTAGCCAGATAGCCTTTCGCCCTACCTGTATCCCCCATAAGCTACTGCTGCCCTGCTGCAGTGAACCATGGCAGGGAGGGTGCGAATGAGCGCAGGAGCGGTGTGAAGGATCGTAGGAGCAGCGTGAACAGGTGTAGAGACACATATTTGCGTCTCAGTCGTTGCTGACGTTTTCTGCCCCCTTAACGGCTGTTCAACGATGAGACGCAGGTATGCGTCTCTACCTCGTCCTGAATTCTCCCGAAAGAAGCCTGGGCCATCGATACGAAAACAGGCTTGCCCGTGCCGGCTGCTCGTTGTAGCTTTACGGGCCGGAAAATTTCCGGCTTTCTGTTTCTGACGTTTCGAATTTCTGCACTCTGATTATGCGGACCATCCAATTCCGGGAAGCCCTACGCGAAGCCCTATCTGAAGAAATGCGGCGCGACCCGCGCGTGTTTCTGATGGGCGAAGAAGTAGCTGAATACAACGGTGCCTATAAAGTAAGTCAGGGCATGCTCGACGAGTTTGGCCCGGAGCGCGTGATTGACACCCCTATTGCTGAGCTGGGCTTTGCCGGTATCGGCGTGGGCGCGGCCATCAACGGCCTGATTCCGATCATCGAGTTCATGACCTTCAACTTCTCGCTGGTCGCCATCGACCAGGTGATTAACTCGGCGGCCAAGATCTATTCGATGTCGGGCGGGCAATACTCCTGCCCCATCGTGTTTCGGGGTCCTACCGGCAACGCGGGCATGCTGTCCTCGCAGCACTCCCAGAATTTTGAGAACTGGTTTGCCAACACACCCGGCCTGAAAGTAGTGGTTCCTTCCACGCCTTACGATGCGAAAGGCCTGCTGAAAAGCGCCATTCGCGACCCGGATCCGGTGATTTTCATGGAGTCGGAGCTGATGTACGGCGACAAGGGCGAAGTACCGGAGGAAGAGTACTTGCTGGAAATCGGCAAAGCCAACATCGTGCGGCCCGGCAAGTCGGTGACGCTCGTCAGCTTTGGCAAAATGATGAAAGTGGCCCTGGCCGCCGCCGATGAGCTGGCCAAGGAAGGCATTGAAGCCGAAGTAATCGACCTGCGCTCCGTGCGCCCGATTGACTACGATACACTGATCGAATCGGTGAAGAAAACCAACCGCATGGTGGTGGTGGAAGAAGCCTGGCCCCTGGCCAGCATCAGCTCGGAGTTGGCCTACATCGTGCAGCGCCGCGCATTCGATTTCCTCGATGCTCCCGTATTGCGCATCACCTGCATGGACGTGCCCCTACCCTACGCCCCGACTCTGATTGAAGCGTCGCTGCCAAATGTAGCCCGCACCGTGACGGCCGTGAAGGAGGTTATGTATCAGAAAGCGTAGCCTGCTTATGGGCAGTGTCGGTAGACCGCCGTGCTGAACTTGCATCCGCCTGCCGAAGTAGCGCTACTGCGGTAGTAATCGATTACGGTGGTGCGCAAGATGCTTCGGCAGCCTCAGTAGGGCGTTCGTACGTATCACAAACGACTTCTTGGACACTCCGGTAGTACAAGGTTAACACGAACAAAAAAGCTCTGGCTAGCTAGTCAGGGCTTTTTTGTGGGCACCTCTGCCCCACCCAACGGGGCCAGCACTCCTACATCGTACGTCAGCTGGGCGTGCGTGCGGGCCGAGAGCGTGAAGCAGAGCAGCAGAAATACTCCGTAGGCTATTACCACGGCGGCCAGGCGCGGCCACACCCACCGATGATGCCCCCACTGCAGCTGGGCCCCGCCAAAGCAAGCGGCCGCGTAGAGCACCAGCTGCAACGGGAGCAAAAACCGGCACTCGATGGCAATAGGCAGCGAAGCCAGGCAAGGCAGCAGCAGGGCCACGGCCGCGAGGCCCACCCGCAACGCCGTGGGCCGGGAGTACCTGCCAGAGCCTATTACCAGCAAAGCCCCGAACCAGACAGAGTAGTGGAGCAGCGCCAACCACCCCGACCGTTGCTCCGTGTCGAGCACGAAAAGCGTGGGATACTGCACATCCAGGCCGTTGAAAAGATGACGGCCGTAGAGTGCGGCAAACGCCAGCGGCTCGTGCGCTACCGCTGCGGCATAGGCGCCATAGCTGCCGAAATGATGCATAGACCGCCGCTGCCGCAAAGCCTGCCCGGCAGCATCGGTATACAGCATGCGCGGCGACGGCGACGACGGGTCTAGGCTGGTTTCATATTTCTGCACAACCAGACCCCACCCCAGCTGAGCCAGATACAGGTTGGCCGTGGGCAGGCGCGCATCGCGCGACAGCACCAGCGGCGTCCAGAGGCCGTGGTGCCGGCCGTTCATGAGTAGCTGGGGGCCGCTAATCAGCATACAGCCCAGCACCAAACCGCCCAACGCCGCTATGCGGCGGCCCACCCCGGCCGTAGCCACCAGGGTGAGGACGACCAGCACCGGCGCAGCCAGCAGATACACGGGGCGAATATTGTAGGCAGCCATCAGGCCGGCGCCGGCCAGAAAAGCGTACCACCAGCTCCCTCCCCGCACCGCCAGACGTAAGCTCAGCAGCAGCGCCAACAGAGCGGGAAAGTCGGAGAGCACGAAATTGAAATGGTCGCGCCAGAACAGAAAGCCTAACGCCGCAAACGCTATGCGGGGCGACCAGCCCAAGATGTGCTGCGGAAACAACGCGCGCCACAGTGCCGGTGCGGCCCAGCCAAACAGCAGCGCGGCACAAGCGGCACCCATCAGGCGCGTGAGGTGCAGGGGCGCCAGGCCGGTGAAGTGCGTGACGGCCTTGGCTGGCAGGTTAAGCAGTGGCAGAAAGTAGCCGCGCAGGGCATCGTCGTAGGCAAGCAGGCTAAACCGGCCATCTTGGAAAAACCGCTCGGTCAACGTCCAGTAGTTGAGGCCGTCGTACACCATTTCCGAATAGCCGGAAAAAGGCAGATACAGGCAATAGAGCAGGAAAACCCCACCTGTTATCCACCGTTCCGGATTCCGGAGCGTTGCATTTTCGCTTGTTGCCACGCCCCGAGCTGGTAGCATCTTGCTCATCGAGCGGCTCAAAGGAGTGTTGAGTTTATCATTCTTCGAGCATGGAGCGCCCCTGGGCTGCAGAGGATGAACACAGGTGGCAAGTGTTTCATAGTAAGTTAGTTGTCACCCGTAACCGGATAGTACTGCCACCGGTACGGCGGCGCTACCAGAGCCAGGGCTACGGATTTTACGTACCTTTTGCTCAAAGCTACTTACTTCTCCCCGCTCCCCTGCCCTCATGAATCATCGTCTGCATCTCCGGTTTGAGCAACTTGAACAAGCCACCAACCGCCTGTTGGCCATGACGGGGGCGCTCGGCGACAAAGCGCATCAGACGCCGGGCCCCGGGCAGTGGTCGGCGGCTCAAGTAGTGCAACATCTGCTCGTGGCCGAAACGGGCATCAATCAGTACATCGAAAAAAAGGTATTGCAGGCGGAAGAGTTGGAGAAATCGACGTTCGGCACCTTTCTTCGCTCCCGCTTGCTGCGCGTGCTGCTCCGGATTCCGTTTCTACGCTTCAAAGCGCCCGCCCGCCTGGCGGCCCTGACCACGGACGACGTACCAGCCCTGACAGAACTGCAAGCCGAGTGGGAGGCCGTGCGGCGGCGGCTGGAGCAAATCCTGAACGAATATCCGTCGTCGCTCCTGAACCGGGACATCTTCAAGCATCCTCGCTCGGGTATGCTCAACATCTACCAAACCCTGGACTTCATGGTAGACCACGTGTTGCACCACCAGCGGCAACTGGAGCGCATCAGCAAAGTGGTGCTGACCAAATAAGCCGACTGCCGGATCTATGCCGGGCGTGGCGTCCGCTCGATGTCGGCATAGGTTTCGTGCCGGGTAAGCTGGCGCATCGCATCGGCCATCTCGGCGGGCGGTATCGTAAGCTTGCGCAGCCGCAAATCCAGCCAAGCGCCATCGACGGACACAGTGGCAGCGGCGCGGCCGTCGGCTTTGTAGATAGTATGAACGATGCGCCAACGGGAGGCATCGGCGTTTAGGCCGCTCAGTTCGGCCGTCACCCGAATGGTTTCGCTCAGCCCGATTTCCTTGAGAAACCGAGTGTCTTCGCGAAATAAGATGGGGCCAATACCTAATTCCGCGAAGCGTGGCAACGGGAAGCCTTGCTCGGCCAGAAACTCGATGCGAAGCTGCGCCGCGTAGTCGGTGTAGGCGGAGTGACGCATGTGCACGTTGGGGTCCATGTCGGCCCAGCGAGCGGTGTACGTTTTAGCGTATTCCATTCAGACAAACAGTTGTTAGGCTACATCAAAAAGCGCGGCTATTGGCAGGGATTTCTGTGGTAAATACCAATTCTACTTGGCTGGCGCTTGCCGTTCAGGCGTTCTGTGAGTGGTGCTTCAGCGTGAGACGCACCAGATACTGCTGCTGCTCGTCTTCACCCAGAAAGTCAACTTCATAGCCGGCTTCTTCGGCGTAGTCCTGCAGCAGGCTGGCATCGGCAAAGAGCCACTCAAACGTAGCGCCGGTTTCGTCGCCGTAGCGCATCGAGTATTCTACTTCCCCGTAGTACGGGCCGTTCAGGTTCAGCACCAGCGCGCCATCTTCTTCCTCATAGAGGTAGCTGATGTCGGAAGACGTAGCCAGAATTTGGCCGCCAGGAGCCAGCAGGGGCTTGGCATACTGCAGAAAGCGCTCCAGCCCGTCCAGCGTCCCGACGAGGCCCAGACCGTTCATGAGCATCAGAATGGTGTCGTAGTGCTCCCCAGTGGGCAGTGCGAACAGGTCGTGGCAAGCGACTTCGCGCACGCCGCGCTCCTGCAGCACCTGCACGGCCCCCGGCGAGGCATCAATGGCCTTCACCTGAAAGCCCCGGCTTTGCAGCTCCAAGCTGTGGCAGCCCGCCCCGGCCCCGGCATCCAGAATCCGGCCCCGGCATTCTTCCAGGGCAGTACGCTCAAGCTCAGGCATTTCCCAGAGTGTGCGAAAAAAGTAGCTGGCGGGTAACGGTTCTTCTTCGGCTACATTGCTGTGCACCGTTAGCTCGGCTTTCTTATTGCCGTGTACATAAGCCAGCAGCGCGTGGCCAATCGGGTCGGAAGCAGATGGTACAGACATTGGGCAAAGGTAAGAGGAGTTGGCACAGCACACCGAACCACCTAGTCTACGGGCTTGGCAACCGGAGTGCCGCAGTGCTGAAAGCAGGCCGGGATGGGGCAGCCAAAGCAGTATTTCCGTGCTTCGCTGTATCCTTCCGGCCGGCATCTGCGTTGTTTCGAGCTACACTCACTTCTCTTTCGTCCTTCCCCATTCATGGCCAGCAACCTCGACTACCTCGATCCTACTCTGATTCCGCTCGAAGAAAAAGTTAAAGCCTACCTGGAAGCTGAGGAGGACTTGCGCAAGGCAACGGTGGAAGCAAAGTCGCTCCCCGACGCGGCAGCCAGTGAAGACTTTGCTAACCAGGCTTTTGAACACCGCCCCGCCACCGGCAGCTTCGATCAGCATGCCGATGAAGTGGAACAGCGCATCCAGAACATGCAGGACGACCTCGCCTTGCTGCGCCAGGAAGTGCTGGCCTTACTGCCTACCCGCAATGAGTTTGTAAAGGTGAATTTGGGCTACGGCCCCAGCCGCGTGGGCGCTTTCGCCGTGGAGTCTGCCGATACAAGCAAGGCCGAGCCGCACTACGAGCTACGCATCGTGCACTAAGCTGCTGCTGGATATGTCAAGCGGCTAAGAGCCTATCCAAATAGGCAGTTATACCAGGTGATTCGAGCGCAAGCAAAATGGAGCATGGCCAGATAGTTTTCGGGTTTTTTGGCCCAACGAATCAGCAGGTGGCGGAAGCGGTTGAGCCAGGAGTGCGTGCGCTCGA
>NZ_SRLD01000020.1 GCF_004745955.1 Hymenobacter elongatus
CAAACAGGCCCTCTCTCAGGCTATCGACTGCATTACCAGCCGGGACGCCCGGAACTGGTTTGACCACTGCGGCTATCACACACAAGCCGGCAAACGATAAGGATACATGGTTCACGAATCTGCTATAACATATGAGTACTGCTGCCGCAGAAATGGGTCGATAAGCGGCCACCAGATCAACCAGGACCGGCGAAATCAAAATCCTAACCCCACGCTACCAGCTTGTAACGGGCAAAGCTCTGCCCGGTTTGGTGACACCGCGTGCGGAGAAAAGGTACCTTGTGAGACTTTCCCCCTCTCCCACCCACCCTTTCTTCCCATGACAAACCCGCAAGAGCACGCCCACATCGGCGGCCACCAGCTGCGCCCCGAAAGCCTGATGATGAGCTACGGCTACACGCCCGCCTGGAGCGAAGGAGCCATCAAGCCCCCGATTTTCCAGACCTCCACCTTCGTGTTTAAGAACGCCGAGGAAGGTAAAGCCTTCTTCGAGCTGGCCTACGGCTTGCGCCAAGCCAACCCCGACGAGGAAATGGGCCTGATCTACTCTCGCCTCAACAACCCCAGCCTCGAAATCCTGGAGCACCGCCTCACCCTCTGGGATGGCGCCGAGGAAGCCGCCAGCTTCGCCTCGGGCATGGCCGCCATCAGCACCACGCTGCTGGCCCTGCTCCAGCCCGGCGACGTGGTGCTGCACTCCGAGCCCGTGTACGGCGGCTCCGACTTCTTCCTGAAAAATGTGCTGCGCAAGTTCGGCATCGAGGCCCGGGGCTTCCTGCCCACCGCCTCGCCCGTCGAGCTGGCCGCCCAGGCCGCTGCTATCGAGCCCGGCCGCCTGGCCATGATTTTCGTGGAGACGCCCGCCAACCCCACCAACCACCTCGTGGACCTGGAAGCCTGCGCCGCCCTGGCCCGCCGCTACGCCACGCCCGAGAAGCCCGTGCGCCTAGTGGTCGATAATACCTTCCTGGGCCCGGTATTCCAGCACCCGCTCAAGCACGGGGCCGACGTGGTGCTGTACTCGGCCACCAAGTTTCTGGGCGGCCACTCCGATTTGATTGCCGGCGCGGCCCTGGCCAGCAAGCCGCTGATGAAGGAAATCAAGGCCATGCGCACCTTTATGGGCACCATGTGCGACCCGAACACCGGCTGGATGCTGATGCGCAGCCTCGAAACCCTGAAGCTGCGCATGGAGCGCGCCGCCACCTCAGCCCAGGTCATTGCCGACTGGCTGCGGGCCCACCCGCTGGTGGCGCGCACCTACTACCTCACGCATTTGGAGCACTCCCCGGCCCAGCAGGATATCTACCGCCGCCACTGCCTGTCGCCCGGCTCCATGATTTCGTTCGACATTCGGGGTGGCGAGGCCGAAGCGTTCCGCTTCCTCAACGCGCTAAAGCTCATCAAGCTGGCCGTGAGCCTGGGCGGCACCGAAAGCCTGGCCGAGCACCCCGCCACCATGACCCACTCCGATATCACCGTCGAGGACCAGCTCACGATGGGCATCACCCCGCAGATGGTGCGCCTGAGCATCGGCGTGGAAGACCCGCAGGATCTGATGCTGGATCTGAGCCAGGCGTTTGAGGCCGTGGGCATGCCGCAGGAAGTGACCGTGGCAGAAATGGCGTAGCATTTCGGGCCTGTTAGCCTCCTTTCGATACGCTTTGCTTCGCTATTTCACAAAGCCCACCCCCTGCAAACAGAGGGTGGGCTTTGTGCTTCGTGCGGGTGCGCTGTTCCTGGGGAATGCGGCTTGCCTCACCTGCTAGTACGCATTAAAGCTGTTTAGAAAGTTGTCAGACCGTCATGCTTCCGGTTTTCAGAATGCCTAAGCAGCTGCAATACGTATCAACAGTCGCCGCTAAACAATTCTGGCCTAAACAATTTAAAATTGTTTAGGCCAGAATTGTTTAGCTTCCTGAAACAGAATTAGCCAGTATGGATACGCACGCACTCCGCACCCGTTTCGGGCTTAGTCAGGAAATGATGGCCGACTGGCTGGGCGTAGCCCGGTCGAGTTTGGCCCTGACCGAGCGGGGCTACCAATCGACTACCTCTGCTACGGGGGTGCAGGGACTGCGCCTGATCCTGGCGGCCCAGGGCCTCGTGTACGATGGAGCAGGCGGCAGTTTTGCCGCCCCGCCGGTGCTGCCTGAGCCCCCGCCCAACGCGCAGGAGCTGGGTTACCGCCTGCGCGAGTGCCGGGTCAGAATTCAAACCCTGGAGCTGGAGCTGGAAACGCTGCGCCGCCGGGCGGCCCCGTACGTAGCCCGGCTGGCCGCCGCGCCGGCCCTGCGGGCTTACCCCGGCCCCGTCGCAAGCCCGGAGGATGAGCAAGACTGGCTCACCTTTTTTGAGCTGGAAGCCCGCCGCCAGCTCCGCACTACCTGCGGGGCCACGGCGCAACGGCTGCTGGAAGCCCGCCTCGCCGGCCTGCGGTGCGAAGCTGAACTGCTGGCCGAATACCTGGAAGCACCTGCTGATTCGGAGCCGCCCCGGTAGCCCGCAGCGCTGCCGGCTAGCAATTCTTTTGTTCCCGAGTAAGAAAATAAAGCTGTTTAGAAAGCCAAAGAACGTCATACGGCGCGCAGCGAAGTATCTTTACCTCACTACTACTTAATTGCTGGCACAGTACAGATGCGGCGCGCTGCCTGGCGTTTCGGTTATTTTCTTGTTCCGGAACAAGCCTATTGCCTGCCCAGGCTTCAGCACGGCACCATCCTTACCCGCCGGTTTTGCGTCAACAATCTTCCTACATGGCTGATTTTCCTGCTTCCATCGATTACCAGGCCCTGTTTCGGACCCTGCCCGGCGCTTACCTGCTGCTGGCCCCCGATGGCACCATCCTCGACAACTCCGACCAGCACGTGGCCGTGTCGCTGCTGCCCCGTGAACAGGCGGTGGGGCGCTACATTTTCGATGCCTACCCCGGCGACCCCCAAAGCCAGGCCGGCCTGCTGGCCTCGCACGACACGGTGCGGCGCACCTTGCGGGCCCACGTGATGCCGCTGCTGCGCTACGACATTGCGCGGCCCGCCGCGCTGGGCGGGGGCACCGAGGAGCGGTACTGGCAGATTACCCACCACCCCCAGCTCGACGCCCGCGGCGAGCTGCAGTACATCCTCCAAATGTCGGAGGACGTGACCGAAGCCACACTGGCTGCCCGGCACGCCACCGACGTACAGCGCGCCCTCAACGAGGCCCACGAGCACAACCGCTTCATCCTCGAAAGCCTGCCCATGCTGGTGTGGACCACCCACCCCGACGGCACGGCCGACTTTTTCAATGCCCGCTGGACCGATTTCACCGGCCGCTCCCTGACCGATACCCTGGGCTGGGGCTGGGTCGCTGACCTGCACCCCGACGACGTGCCCCTCACCACCGCCCGCTGGGAAGCCGCCCGCCAGCAAGGCACTTCCTACCAGGCCGAGTACCGCATGCGGCGGCACGACGGCAGCTACCGCTGGCACCTGGCCACGGGCGTACCCCGCCTCGGCCCCGACGGCCAGATTCAGATGTGGGTGGGCTGCAATGCCGATATTCACGAGCAAAAGCTCATGGTAGCCGAGCTGCTGGAAGCCAATGAGCAGCAGGCCCTGCTCTCGGACCAGGCCTACGAACAGTACCAACGCGCCCAGCAGCAGCGCCAACTCCTGCTGGACCTCTTTGCCGACGCCCCGGCCATGATTACGGTGGTGCGCGGCCCCGAACACCGCTACGAGTTTGCCAATACCCGCTTCCGGGAGTTGGTGGGCCAGCAGGAGATTGTAGGCAAAACCGTGGCCGAGGTGTTTCCCGAAATTGTGAGCCAGGGCATCATCGCGCTGCTCGACGGCGTGTTTCGCACCGGTGAGCCCATGGTGGGTCAGGAACTGTTGGTACAGCTGGCCGGTCCTGACGGCCAGGGGCTGCACGACCACTACTTCAACTTTTACTACCAGCGCTTCGCGGAAAACGGCCAGCCCGCCGGCATCACGGCCTACGCCTACGACGTCACGGAGCTGGTGCTCACCCGACAGGCCCTGGAGCAACTCCGCAGCCGGACCCCCAACGGCCCCGACAGCGGCTTGGCTTCCTAAGCAAGGCGTCCCTTTGCTTCCCTATCTACCCGCCTTTTGTAGTTCCCGGCATGCCCCTCTCCCCTTTCGACTTTCAACAGGCCCGCGTCAAGCAGGTGCTCTTCAAGTCGCGGCTGCGCTCGGTACTCTACGGGGTGCGCGAAGCCGAGCCAGCCCTGTTTGCCTACGCCGAAAACCCGCTGGGCCAGTGGATTCAGACGGTTTTGAAGCCCGAATTTGGCAACCAGCCCGCCGTGCGTGAGCTGGAAAACACCCTGCAGCACATGCTGAGCACCGGCCAGGACCTGGCCAACCGCTACCAGCGCGGCCTTATTGAAGAAGCCCGCGCCGGCCTCGACCAAGTCAATGCCTTCGCCGACCAGATTGAAACCCAGTTACTCTCTCTGGAAAGCAGCTTGTAGCACTCCCTTTAGCGTCGCCTGAACGAAGGCACTGCGTACCTTCAGCTTACCAGTCAGACTTGTACCTAAAGTAGCGAACAACCAAAACGTCATGCCGAGCGCGGCGCAGCATCTTTCTTGCGCGAGCAATTAAGATGCTGCGAATGGAACCGCGCCAGCCGCACAACCGAACGGCGCGGGACGCTCGCGGCAGAGCCGCTCCGGCTTAGAACCTATCCGAATTGGTTTTTCCAGAATGTCATGCTGAGCTTGTCGGAGCATCTCTACCGCTTCGTTGCCAATCGTCAGGCGAAGCGGTAGAGATGCTTCGACAAGCTCAGCATGGCCACCTGTTCGGACAGGCCCCGCGCAGTCACTCGGCACAGCTGAGCGACTGCGCGAGGCACCAACAACGCAAAGGGCCCGCAGAGCTAACGGCTGTCCTGCTGCCCCCGCCAACGCTTAGCTGCGTTGAGTGCTGGCAGAGGCATAATCAGAGCGTCTTGACTGACAATAAGTAGCTTCGCAATATTAAATTTTACTTTCTGCTTTCTGTGCTTCTTTTGTTTGGCTGTGCTTTCGAGGAAGACGAAGCAGTTCGATATTTACCTATCCATCCCGAAGAACTTATTTATCACAAAGGGGACGTTGTAGCGTTTGAAGTAGATAGTAAAGCTGTTTAGGAAGTATGGTTGAACCCACCAGATCGTCATGCTGACTTCCTAAACAGCTTCAGTGTTACGACCGGTGCAGCTGTTGTCACGGGGTATTTAAAGGAAGCCGCTGACTCAACCCACATTTGGTATGATCTGGTTTTCACAGATTACGCAGCCAAAGCCGCTCCATCCGCAAAGCAGCTTCGGCAGCATCGTCTGGTTGGCCGGAAGGCAGCAAGCACATTGGATCCGGCCGGCTATACAATCTGCGTGGACGTAGAAGCGGTACACAACGACTGCTAGGTCGATAATGCCGCCAGATTTCACTTAGTTGGCCGCTTACAACTGGATACGATGCTAATACAACTGGGGGGCCAGGGGGCCTGCTCGAATTATAACGACTTTGTTCACTCCTTCATCAGTGGTAGAGAAAACCGGAAGCTCCCCCCTGATCATTACAACGAGTCCATTCGGAATCCGGAGCACTTCAGACCGGACGAGTACTTTGCTATTGCTGACTTTCTTGTAAAATAGTTCGTCTGGCACAGACACGACTACGCCTAAACTGGCACCAGATTGTCCAAGTCACAAAAAAGCCCCGCCGCTGAACGTCAGCGGCGGGGCTTTCTATGCAACTATGCGGCAATTACTGCCCCAGCACGATGGCAAAAATCAGCGGGGCCACGATGGTCGCGTCCGACTCGATGATGAACTTGGGCGTGTCCTGGCCCAGCTTGCCCCAGGTGATTTTCTCGTTGGGCACGGCACCGGAGTAGGAACCATACGACGTGGTGGAGTCCGAAATCTGGCAGAAGTAGCCCCACAGCGGCACCGAGGTGCGGCCCAGATCCTGGTGCAGCATCGGCACCACGCAGATGGGGAAGTCGCCGGCAATGCCGCCGCCAATCTGGAAGAAGCCTACTTTGCTCTCGTCGGTGGCCTGCTTGGTGTACCACTCGGCCAGGAAAATCATGTACTCGATGCCGGTACGCACGGTGTGCACGTTCTGGATGTCGCCCGCAATAACGTGGCCAGCGAAGATGTTACCCAGCGTGGAGTCTTCCCAGCCGGGGCAGATGATGGGCAGGTTTTTCTCGGCGGCGGCCAGCATCCAGGAGTCCTTGGGGTCAATCTGGTAGTACTGCTCCAGCTCGCCCGACTTCAGGATCTGGTAGAAGAACTCGTGGGGGAAGTACTGCTCTTTAGCCTTGTCGGCCTTCTCCCAGAACTTGAGCACCGAGTGCTCGAGGCGGCGCATAGCTTCTTCCTCGGGGATGCAGGTGTCGGTTACGCGGTTCATGTGGCGCTCCAGCAGGGCCTGCTCATCGGCGGGCGTCAGGTCGCGGTAGTTGGGCACCCGCTCGTAGAAGTCGTGGGCCACGAGGTTGAAGATGTCCTCTTCCAGGTTGGCCCCGGTGCAGCTGATGATCTGCACCTTGTCCTGGCGAATCAATTCGGCCAGCTGGATGCCCATTTCGGCGGTGCTCATGGCGCCAGCCAGGGTTATCATCATCTTGCCGCCTTCGGCCAGGTGCTTGTTGTAACCTTCGGCGGCATCAATCAAAGCAGCGGCGTTGAAGTGGCGGTAGTGGTGCTTGAGGAAATTGGTGACTTGCATGAATTGGGGTGGTTTGTGTCTTTGTTAATGGTAACGGTCATGCTGAGCGGAGCGGAGTCGAAGCATCTCTACCTCAGTAGTAATCAATTACCACTGCAACGAAGCGGTAGAGATGCTTCGACTCCGCTCAGCATGACGTTCTTTTCCAGCCGCTACTCTATACCGGCTGCTCAATCATGAGGTTGTGGTTGGTGTAGATGCAGATATCGGCCGCTATGTGCAGGGCTTCTTCCACCATTTGGCGGGCCGTGAGGTGGGGGGCGTGCTTTTTGAGGGCCAGCGCGGCGGCCTGGGCATACATAGCGCCCGAGCCGATGGCGGCCACGTCGGAGTCGGGCTCCAGCACGTCGCCGCTGCCGGCAATGATGAGCAGCTCGTCTTTGTCGCAGACCACCATCATGGCTTCGAGCTTGCGCAGGTACTGGTCTTTGCGCCACTCCTTGGCCAGCTCGATGGCGGCGCGGCGCAGCTGCCCGCCGTAGCCACTGAGCTTTTCCTCAAACTTATCGAGCAGCATAAACGCGTCGGCCGTGGAGCCGGCAAAGCCCGTCACGACTTTGCCATCCTGGAGCTTACGCACCTTGCGCACGTTGCTTTTGGCTACGTGCTTGTCCATGGTGGCCTGGCCATCGGCGCCGAGGGCAATTTCGCCGTTGTGGCGCACGCCAAGCACGGTAGTAGAACGGATTCTCATTTCAGTTGCGAGTAGTGAGTGGTGCGTTGCTAATAAGCCAGCCGGCAAAAAAGTTTGTCATCCTTCATCTGATGAACCGCAGAAAGGACCTTATCCCGCAGAGGTCGAGGACGCTTAAGCATCTCGTTCTGCCGTGATAAGGTCCTTCCTGCGGTTCACCAGATGAAGGATGACAGGTAGTACTTGCCTGACCTTCTATCAGAAACGGGCCTGCAATTTAGCAAAGTAAAACCGACCATTCGCGCCCATCTGCACCGGGTCCCAGGCGCCACCGGTTTCGGTGCGCTGCGGATCGAACAGCGTAGGATACACGTTCAGCAGATTGGAGCTACCCACGGCCAGCTGCAGGTGGTCGGTCAGGGCGTAGCTCAGGGTGAGGTCCGTGGTGATACGGGCACTGTACTTCATCGGCTCATTGTCGAAGTCGAGCAGCGTCACCTTGTCGAAGCGCACGAAGCGCAGCAGCGCGCCCCACTTACTCACTTTGTAGTCGAACGTCAGGTTTACTTTCGAAGGCGGCGCGGAGGCTTTCACGAAAGCCTGCTCGCGCGGACCAAAGAAATCATCCTCGCGCCCGGCCAGGCGGCCCGAGGTTTGCACCCGGTCGATGCGCAGGCGGTTGAAGTTGGCGGCCAGCGTGGAGCTCAGGCGGCCCGTGCCCAGCGTAGCGGTATGGTTCAGCACCACGTCGAGGCCCAGGGAGCGGGTATCGGTGGCATTGGCGAAAAACTGGGCCTGCGCAACCCGGGCATTTTCGAGGTCGGCACCGATAACCGGGTCCAGAACTTTGTTCTCGTCGCGGGCACTAAACTGGCTGGTGAGGACTACCCGGTCTTTTACCTTGATGTAATAGCCATCCAGCGTCAGGCTCAGCGAGGAGCCAATGCGGCTGGTCAGGCCGATGTTGGCGCTATTGGAGGTTTCCTGCTTCAGGCTCGGAATGCCCAGCTTCTTGGTGATGTCGCTGTTGTTGCGGGCCAGCAGCACTTCCACCGGCTTGCCCTCAATGAAGTTGGTAAAGGTGGAGTTGAAGTTGATCTGGGCCAGCGACGGAGCCCGGAAGCCGGTGCTATAGGTGCCGCGCAACGTCAGAAACTCGGTCAGGTTGTAGCGGGTAGAGGCTTTGTAATTGAGTGTGCTACCAAAATCGGTATAGTTCTCGTAGCGCAACGCTCCGGCCAGCAACCACTGGGGGGTTACGTTCAGCTCGGCATCTACGTAAGCACCAAAATTGTCACGCTGGGCCTTAATTTCATCTTTGGGCTGATACCCGGGAAAACCCTGGGAGCCAGGAGCAGCATCCGGGTTCGTGTCAAACGTGTCCCAGGAAGCTCGTTCGCCGGCAAACAGTGAGTACCACTCGCGCCGAAACTCGGCTCCAGCGGCTACATTGAGGCCCTCCAGCACCGTTTTGTAGTTGCGCGTGAGCCCCAGACTTACCACATCCTGCTGCAACTGAAAACCGCCGGCGTTGAATGCAGTAGGCGAATTTGCGCCCAGTGTGGCATTGAGGGTATTGCGCAAGCCGTACTCAAAGCGGTTGGAGCCGAAGTTGTTGCTTAGGTCCAGGTCCCACTCACCCAGCTTCGTGCGCACTCCGGCCACGGCCGAAACGTCCACGATGTCGCTGGTGATGATGGGGTCGAAGCCATTGGGATAAATGGCGGGCACATTGCGGTCATCGTCGGCGAAGCGAGTCCAGGCGTAGGCGTCACCCTTGCGCTTGTTGGCTCCACCAAACACATATATGTGGGATTTGTCGCTGAGGGCAAACTTAGAATTGAGGTACGCCGAGGTATTGCTCACTTCCGGGTCGCCGTACTCGCGGCGGGCGATGCCGTCCGGGTTCGGCACGTTCGCCCGCTGGGTATGCTCGCGCTTGTTGTAGTCGAGGGTAGCATTGATAAAGCTCCCCCGCTCCCCCAGACCGATGCCGTAGTTCACGTTGGCGTTGAAATTGCCGCCGTCGAACTTCTGGTCGTCGCGGCGATACTTGGCGTCGTAAGCGCCGTAGTTCACGCTGGCGGTCAGCTCCTTCACCGAGCTTTTGAGCACGATGTTAATCACACCGGCAATGGCATCGGAGCCGTACTGGGCCGCCGCGCCGTCGCGCAGGATTTCGATCCGCTCGATGCTGGCGGCCGGAATGACGTTCAAATCGGTGCCGGTGTTGCCCCGGCCCCGCGAGCCAAACAGGTTTACCAGCGACGACTGATGCTGACGCTTGCCGTTCACGAGCACCAGCGTCTGGTCGGGGCCCAGGCCGCGCAGGGAGGCCGGGTCTACGTGGTCGGCGCCGTCGGAACCGGTCTGGCGGTTGGAGTTGAAGGAGGGCGCCACGAATTGCAGCAGCTGATTCACGTCGAGCTGGCCGGTTTTGGCCGTCACCTCGCGCAGATCAATGATATCAACCGGCGAAGGGGAATCGGTAACGGACCGGTTCTGGCTGCGCGAGCCCACCACCTGCACGTCACTCAGACTGGTGGTAGCTTCGGCCAGCTGCACGCTGATGGAGCCGCTGCCGGCGCTTACTTCCTGCGAGGCAAAGCCAATGGAGCTAACCACGAGGCGCGGGCTGGCCGTGCGCGACGACAGCGTAAAACGGCCTTCATTATTGGTAGCCGTACCATTGTTGGTCCCCCGCTCCACCACCGTAGCCCCGATAACGGGCCGGCCGGCGGCATCCAGAACCTGGCCCGTCAGAGCCTGTCCCTGCCCGAAGGCAGTTGCGCTGACTACACACAGCGTTAGTGCCAGTAAATTTTGCTTCATAGCGTTATGCAAGGTGAAAATTCAACTATGCGAGAGGCAGTAACCTAGTCCCCTCCGGTGGTAAGTATAGAGCTTTTACGGTAAAAAATGCGCCCTATCCGCTGCCCGGTGCAGTACTTGGGGTAGCAGGCAACGAAAAAGCCAGCCCGATTGGGCTGGCTTCTCTGAGGCTGAATACTTTATGATGGTATCAGATCAGCATGCGCATGGGGTCTTCCAGCAGGGCTTTCAGCGTTTGGAGGAAGGCCGCGCCAGTCGCGCCGTCCACCACGCGGTGGTCGCAGCTCAGGGTCACTTTCATCACGTTGCCGATGGCCAGCTGACCGTCTTTTACCACGGCGGTTTGCTTGATGCCGCCCACGGCCAGAATGCAGGCATCCGGCGGGTTGATGATGGCCGTGAACTCCTCGATGCCAAACATCCCCAGGTTGGAAATGGTGAAGGTGCTGCCCTCCCACTCGGCGGGCTGCAGCTTCTTGGTCTTGGCCCGTCCGGCGAGGTCTTTCACTTCGGTGGCGATGGTGGAAAGCCCTTTGCCATCGGCGTTGCGCACCACGGGTACCAGCAGGCCTTCATCCACGGCTACGGCCACTCCGATATTCACGACGTGGTTCTGACGAATCTTGTCGCCGAGCCACGACGAGTTGACGGCGGGATGCTGCTTCAGAGCCACAGCGGCGGCTTTGATAACCAAGTCGTTGAAGCTGAGCTTCACCGGCGACAAGGTGTTCAGCTGGGCACGCACCTCCATGGCCCGATCCATCAGGATTTCCATCGTGAGATAGAAATGGGGAGCCGTGAAGAGGCTTTCCGACAGGCGGCGGGCAATTACCTTACGCATCTGCGTCACCGGCGTGTCGGTATACGTGCCCTCGGCCGGAGCCGGAGCCGCTTGCGGAGCTGGCGCAGCGGCAGCGGGCTGTGCCGCCGGAGCCACCTGGGGAGCCGCCGGAGCTGGCTGCGCCGCTGGCGCGGCGGCAGGCGGAGCCGCCGGAGCCGGAGCCGCGGCGGGCTGCGCAGTTTCCAGGTCGCGTGACACGATACGGCCGTTTTCGCCCGAGCCTTTAATGCTGTTCAAATCAATACCCTTTTCGCGGGCGATGCTTTTGGCCAGTGGCGAAGCGAATAAACGACCAGGCGCAGCCGTCTGTGGCGCGGCGGCAGCCTCGGCAGCCTCGGCAGGCGCAGCCGCTTCGGCCGCCTCGGGAGTCGCCGGAGCAGCATCGGCCGGAGCTGGGGCAGCAGCAGGAGCCGCCGCGCCACCCGACTGGCCGCCGAGCAGGCTCTGAATATCGGCTCCCTCTTCCCCGATGATGGCCAGAATACCATCAACAGCTACGGCTTCGCCTTCCTTGGGACCAATATAGAGCAGAGTGCCGTCGTCGTAGTTTTCCAGCTCCATCGTGGCCTTGTCGGTTTCGACTTCGGCCAGGATATCCCCGGACTTCACTTTGTCGCCTACTTTTTTCTGCCAGGAGGCAATGGTGCCTTCCGTCATCGTGTCGCTCATTTTGGGCATCCGAATGACCGTGGCTTTCTTACCATTGCCAGCAGCTGGCGCGGCGGCTACCGCAACTGGCGCGGCAGTTGGAGCCGGAGCCACAGCTGGGGCTGGCGTTGGAGCAGCGGCGGGCTGAGGCGCGGGAGCCGGTGCTTCTTCCGCCTTGGGAGCAGCCGCAGCCGGAGCGCCGCCACCCTGAATCTGGCTCAGGAGCGCAGAAATATCCTCTCCTTCTTTGCCCACAATGGCCAGAATACCATCAACAGCTACGGCTTCGCCTTCCTTGGGACCAATATAGAGCAGGGTACCGTCGTCGTAGTTTTCCAGCTCCATCGTGGCCTTGTCGGTTTCGACTTCGGCCAGGATATCCCCGGATTTGACTTTATCACCCACCTTTTTGAGCCACGCCGCAATGACCCCTTCGGTCATGGTGTCGCTCATTTTGGGCATTTTTATGATTTCGGCCATCTGCGTCTCGCTTGTATTGTGTAGGGTCAAAATTAGCCCGAAAATATTGGGGTGCAAACAATAACATCCCAGCCAACCAGCGGGAGGCCTCAGCGAATTTTCGCCCTTGGCAGTACGCAGCGGGCTTTTGCTGCCCTGCCGTGTGCTGATTTCAATCACCGGAGCGACAGGTGACTCCCTTCAGGCTCCGTGCTTCGGCGGTGGGCCGTTAGCAACTCCCGCAGATGGCGTTGGAGCTGGGTGCTGACCTATACGCACTCTTCCAGGTGCATCACGTCCAGGAAGCTGTTTACCGAGAACATGCTGCCCGTGTAATGCAGTTTGTAGAGACATAGGTTGCGGTGCTCGAAGGCATCCATGAAGCTGAGCGGGTAGTTCAGCAACTGGCAGAGCAGCACGCGCATGGCCCGGCCGTGCATGCACACCAGCACGGATTCCTCGGCCGTACGGCTACGCAGCAGGTCGATAAATGGGCGCTGCCGGGCCGCTACCTCATCCGGACTTTCGCCCCCGAGCAGGCGGGCCTGGGTCTGGCCTTGGTTCCACTGCTGCAATACGCCGTTGTATTCCTCATCTTCTTCGGGCGTGATGCGCAGGCCTTCGCGCACGCCCCAGCTAATCTCGTTGAGGCCCGCGTGCTGTTCGTGGGGCAGGTCCAGATCCAAAAAGCCCTGCACCGACTGTTGGGTGCGTTGCAGCGTAGAGGTATAAACTTTATCGAACGGCAGATGCTTATAGGCCGCGAAGAACCGGGCCGCCTGTTGGTAGCCGGTTTCGTTCAGGCTTGAGTCGACGCCACTGCCCTGCACGATGCCGCGCACGTTGAAATCGGTTTGGCCGTGCCGAATGAGGTATATTTTTTTGACGCTCACTTTCCCGCTAGCTTTGTTGTTCTGGCCCAAAAGTACTGTTTTCCGGCCCCTAAACCCATTGTTACCGCTCTATCGAATGCCACATCCTACTCCTGACCTGACCCAGCTCAATGCCTGGTGCCGCAATACATTGGGCGAACACCTTGGTATTGAAATCACTGAAGTAGGCGACCAGCTGCTGGTGGGCCGCATGCCCGTGGACCACCGCACCCACCAGCCCATGGGCCTGCTGCACGGGGGCGCATCGGTAGCGCTGGCCGAAACGCTGGGTAGCATTGGGGCCGCGCTCCAGGTAGACGTACGCAAAAAGGCGTGTGTAGGGCTGGAAATCAACGCGAATCATATCAAAGGAGTGCATTCGGGCTGGGTAGTGGGCCGGGCTACGGCGCTGCACGTAGGCCGCAGCACGCAGGTGTGGGAAATCCGCATCACGCACGAGGAAACCGGCGCGCTGGTCTGCATCAGCCGCATCACGATGGCCGTTATCGATTTGCCGGCCAGCACGCCACCAGCGGCATGAGGGAGCCGCAGTTGCCGCAGGTAGTGCGCTGGCCGGGCTTGGTGCCGGGCCCGCCGGAGCAGCTCTACCAGCTGCTCACCTTTGCCTTGCAGCAACAGCTGCCCGTGGCCGTGTGGCGGCTGCCGGGCACGGCGCGGCCCCAGCTCTGCCTGAGCTTGTCGGCCGATGCGGCCCTTGCCGGCCTGCCGCCCGCGCTTTCCCCCGATTCCCCCGCGGGCTTTGCTTTTTTCCCGTTTCGCGACTCCGACCAGAACCCGGCCCTATTTCTGCCCGGCGACATCTACTGGAATGCCCAGCAGCCCGACCAGCTGCACCTCGACGTGGCCGATAGCCGGGCCAGCCAGCTGCTGGCTTTTCTGGCCACCGAACACACGGAGCCCGGCACGCCGCTGCCCTGGCACCTGAGCCCGCTGCCACTGCCCCACACTGCGGCGCAGGACGAATATTTCGCGCTGGTCGAAACCGGGGTGGCGGCTATCCGGAGCGGGCAGGTAATGAAAGTAGTATCGTCGCGGGCGGCGCGGCGGCCCTTGCCGGCCGGCTTCGAGGTCGTGCGGGCCTTCGGCGAATTGTGCCAGCGCTACCCGCAGGCCTTTGTGTCGTTGGTAAGCGCGCCGGGCGCGGGCACTTGGCTGGGCGCGTCGCCGGAAGTGCTGGCGGAGATTGATGCCGACGGTATCTTCCGGACGATGGCCCTGGCCGGCACCCAGCCGGTGGCTCCGGGCGCATTGCCGCACCATGCTATCTGGCGGCAAAAAGAAATTGAGGAACAAGCCCTGGTAGCGCGCTACATCGTGAACTGCTTTAAGCAGCTGCGACTTCGCGAATACGACGAAACCGGCCCGCGCACCGTCGTGGCCGGCCAGCTGCTGCACCTGCGCACCGACTTCGCCGTAAACCTGCGCCAAGTGCCGTTTCCTACGCTGGGCACCGATATGCTGCGCCTGCTGCACCCGACTTCGGCCGTGGGCGGCATGCCTAAGCAGGCGGCGCTGCATTTTTTGCGGGAGCACGAAGGCTACGACCGGGCCTATTACAGCGGGTTTCTGGGGCCCGTCAACCTGCCGCAAACCGGCGTATCGCGGCTCTACGTAAACCTGCGGTGCCTGCAGCTCCGCCCCGGCGAAGCCATTCTCTACGCGGGCACCGGCCTCACTACCGACTCCGACCCCGCCCGGGAGTGGCAGGAAACCGAAATGAAATTGACCACCATTGGCACCATCTTACGGTGAGGTGACGATGGAGCGAGTTTTCTGGTCTGTCATCCTTCATCTGGCGTAGATAGAGGAAGGATGACAGACGTTTTTACCCCCACGCGTCCACTTCACCACTGCACTACCCCACACATGCAAGCCGTTTACAATATCGCCGAAATCTGCGCCCAGCAAGGCATTACGGACGTCGTGCTGTCGCCGGGCTCCCGGTGCGCCCCGCTGACGCTTGCTTTCGCCCGCCACCCTGGCATACACGTGCGCACGGTGCCCGATGAGCGGGCGGCGGCTTTTATCGGGCTGGGGCTGGCTCAAAGCCAGCGGCGGGCGGTGGCGCTGGTGTGCACTTCGGGCACGGCGGGCCTGAACTACGCGCCGGCCGTGGCCGAGGCTTATTTCCAGCAGATTCCACTGGTGGTTTTCACCGCCGACCGCCCCCCGGAGTGGATCGACCAGCTCGATGGGCAAACCATTCGGCAGACCGACCTCTACGGGGCCCACGCAAAGGGCTCGTTCAGCTTTCCGGCCGATACCTCGCATCCTGATGCACACTGGCATTCGGCCCGGCTCGTAGCAGAGGCCATCAACCTGGCCCAGCAGTTTCCGGCCGGGCCGGTGCAGGTGAATGTGCCGCTGCGGGAGCCGTTTTACCCGAAAGCGGGCGAAGAAATTCGGTTCGACGCTGTCCGTACGATTCGGGAAACGCCGGGCCAACCAACGCTGTCGGGTGCGGAATTTGAAGCGCTGCGGGCGGCGCTGGCCCAAACGCCGCGTGTGCTGGTGGTGGCTGGCCAGCACCGCCACGACGCACCGTTGGCCCTGGCCCTGCATCGGTTCGGGGCAGCCTACCAGGTGCCGGTGGTCGGCGACGTTATTTCCAATCTGCACCAGCCATTGGCGGAGCCTGGAGAGTTGAGCTCTGGTCCCATAAGCAAGCACGACGTATTCTTGGCCGTGCCCGACCGCAACCTGAAGGACGCGCTCCGACCAGAGCTGCTTATCACCTTCGGACAGTCGCTGATTTCCAAAGCGCTGAAGCTATACCTGCGCGACGCTCAGCCAGCGCAGCACTGGCACATTCAGGCGGCCGGGCCGGTAGCCGACACCTTTCAGTCGCTGACGCGCATTATTCGGCTGGAGCCGGCCACCTTTTTTGAGCAGCTGGCTACTATCAGCTCCTCATCATCCGGCAATCAGGTTTCGGCGACAGCTACGGCTGAACCCACGTCTTACACCGCCGCCTGGCAACAAGCCGAGAGCTGGGCTACGGGCTTGTTGCACGACTTTCTGAGTCAACCCGACCAGACTTTCACTGAATTTACGGCCTTCCAACATGCCCTGCGCCACCTCGCCGATGGCACGGCGCTGCACCTGGCCAACAGCATGGCGGTGCGCTACGCCAATATTCTGGGAATGCCCGATAACCGCCACGTGGAGGTATTTGCCAACCGTGGCACCAGCGGCATCGATGGCTGCACCAGCACGGCGGTAGGCGCGGCCCTGGCCCAGCCCGAGCGGCCCGTGGTGCTGCTCACCGGCGACGTGGCGTTTTTCTACGACCGTAACGCCTTCTGGCAGAACTACCCGACGCCCAACCTGCGCGTGATTTTGTTTAACAACCACGCCGGGGGCATTTTCCGCCTTATCGATGGCCCGCGCCAGCAGCCCGAGCTGGAGGAGCTGTTCGAAACGCACCAGCCCCTCACGGCCGAAAACACGGCGCGGGACTTCGGGCTGCGCTATTTCACCGCTGGCACCCTCAGCGAGCTGCAATTGGCGCTATCCGCTTTCTTTGCACCCGTAAGCGGCGCGGCGCTGCTGGAAATCACCACTGACAGCGCCACCAACGCCGCTTTTTTCGAACAATACCGGGCTGTAGTCCGCACGTCTTTTTCCTCTTAATTCTACCAATCGTTGTCATGCTGAGCAAAGCCGAAGCATCTCTACCGCCACGGTAATCTGATTACCATTGCCCGCGAGATGCTTCGGCTTTGCTCAGCATGACGTTCTTTTTTCCTCCTTGTATGCCCGAACAACTCACCTGGACTCCGATTAAGGAATTCCGCGAAATCCTCTTCACCTATCACGAGGGCATCGCCAAAATCAGTATCAACCGCCCGCAGGTCCACAATGCTTTCACGCCGCTCACGGTGCAGGAAATGATTGAGGCCATGGATATCTGCCGCAACCGCACCGACATCGGCGTGGTCGTACTCACGGGCGAAGGCGGCAAGGCCTTCTGCTCGGGCGGCGACCAGAGTGTGCGGGGCCACGGTGGCTACGTGGGCGAAGACACCATGCCCCGCCTGAACGTGCTGGACCTGCAAAAGCAGATCCGCTCGATTCCGAAGCCCGTGGTGGCTATGGTGGCCGGCTGGGCCATCGGCGGCGGCCATGTGCTGCACGTCGTCTGCGACCTGAGCATTGCGGCCGACAATGCCCGCTTCGGCCAGACCGGCCCCAACGTGGGCTCGTTCGACGGCGGCTTTGGGGCTTCGTATCTGGCCCGCGTGGTGGGGCAGAAAAAGGCCCGCGAAATCTGGTTTCTCTGCGACCAATACGATGCCCAGGAGGCGCTCGATATGGGCCTCGTGAACAAAGTAGTGCCCCTCGAAAAGCTCGAAGAAACTACGGTGGCCTGGTGCAAAAAGATTCTGGAGAAAAGCCCGCTGGCGCTGCGCATGCTCAAGTCGTCGTTCAATGCCGAGCTGGACGGCCAGGCCGGTATTCAGGAGCTGGCCGGCAACGCCACGCTGCTGTATTACCTGAGCGAGGAAGCCAAAGAGGGTCGCAACGCCTTTCTGGAGAAGCGCCAGCCCGACTTCTCGAAGTACCCGAAGTTCCCGTAAGGCCAGCAGGGTTATTCATCGTGGAAAGGGCCTGCACACTAGTGTGCGGGCCCTTTCTGCTATAGCCCTGCCCTGTTGCGCTAGGCGCGGCAGTCCGGTCGTTTTATTCTGCTACACGCAGCCTTGCTCCACATAAGTCTCGTAGGACAATGCTGCATACCGACCGGCAGTTACCGCCACCTACTCTCATACTGGGGCGGTAACCGTTTTAAAAACCCCGAAGACATGAGCGCAGACAACAGCTTACACCGATTTCTTACCGCCCAGGAAACGGCTTACACACAAGCGTTGCAGGAAATAAAAGCGGGCCGTAAACGAAGCCACTGGATGTGGTACATCTTCCCCCAGCTACAAGGCTTGGGCTTTAGTGAGACGTCGAAGTTGTACGCCATTCAAGGCCGCCAGGAAGCCGAAGCGTACTTGAAGCACCCGGTGCTGGGTAGCCGACTCGTCAGCATCTGTCAGGAGCTGCTGAAGCTGGAGTCGGGTGATGCAAACAGAATATTCGGTGCTCCCGACGACCTGAAGCTGAAGTCGTCGATGACGTTGTTTTCTTCTTTGGACAGCAACCCGGTGTTCCAAGCCGTTCTGGAAAAGTTCTTTCGAGGCTCACCGGATGACAAAACGCTGGCGCTGCTTGGCAAGCACCACTAAGAGGCTGTTTGAGTTAGCGCTGGCAGAGTGTAGAGACGCCTACTTGCTTCTCGTCGGCCGCGCCGGCACAACGATTATCGTTCAACGACAAGACGCAAGTAGGCGTCTCTACACCGGTTTGACGGCTCTTACGCTAACGCAAACAGCTTCTAAAGAGTAGTGCAAAGTCCCGTACCTGCTTATCGTCGGCTGACGTGACTTCATTACCTTGTTACCACGCCACCATTCGGGAACTTGTCCAGCGCCACACTTTTCTGGTACCCGAGCGAGGCAGTCACAGCAGGCTGCCACGCTTTCCGGGAAGAACATCCTGAACTTCTCCAAGCAGCTGCAGTTTCCACCGGGTGAAGCTCCGGAAGTGGCAGGCAGCTTTCCTGAACCAGCCCAGAACCGGTACCTTCCGCATCATTAGTTCTCGACCTAACTGGCCACCCAATGAAGTCTTTCCTGTTGCTAGTGCTGCTGAGTGTTTCGCTGGCATCTGCTGCCCAGGCGCAGCAGACCAAAGCGTCCGGCGTGGCGGTGGCTGATGCCGCCAAAGAAACGCTGGTAGTAGACGCGGCCTGCGGCCAGTGTCGGCTGGGCCTATCAGGCAAAGACTGCGACCTGGCCGTGCGCATGGATAGCCAAGCCTATTTCGTAGACGGCACCACCATCGACTCCCACGGCGATGCGCACGCCAAAGATGGTTTTTGCCAAGCCGTTCGCAAGGCGAAAGTGCAGGGCGAGGTAGTGGACAACAGATTCAAGGCGAGCTACTTCCGGCTGCTGCCGGAAGCGACGAAGAAAAAATAGAACGCCCGAAAACGTGCTGCGGCGGATTGACGTCATTGCTATGACAGCAACACACCTATTTGTGCGTGGTCACCTAAAACGTCATGAAAGAAATCAAGCTGATAATTTCTATTCTCTTTTTGTCTTTGCATTTGTTCGGGCAAAACAAAAGCGTTGACAGTTTACAACTAGATAAAAAAGACAAATTCAACTATAAGAGCTTGATACTACCCAGCCTTTTAATTGGCTACGGAGTCGTTGGCCTTGAAAGCCATGCATTGAAAGGATTAAACTCGAGTACAAAAAACGAAATAGCTGAACATATTGACAACAAATTCACCATAGATGATTTCTCACAGTACAGCCCTTTTATAGCTGTATATGCAATGAACGTAGTAAATATTAAGGGAAAGAATAATCTTAAGGACAGGACAATTATTCTAGGCACCTCCTATTTAATTATGGGAGCAACGGTCAATATCATAAAAAAGACCGGAAATACGGAAAGGCCTGATGGCTCAGCCAGCAATTCTTTTCCTTCCGGGCATACGGCTACAGCCTTCATGGGGGCTGAATTTTTATTCCAGGAATACAAAGACGTATCTATCTGGTACGGAATTTCAGGCTATGCCGTAGCATCGGGAACTGGTTTTTTTAGAATGTATAACAACAGACATTGGTTGAGTGATGTTGCGGCGGGAGCCGGAATCGGTATTTTCAGTACGAAAATCGCCTATTGGATTCATCCATTGGCAAAGAAATCACTGTTTAAAAAGCATAAAAACATAGACGGCATGATCATGCCTTTTTACAATAGCAAGACGTATGGCTTGGGCGCGTTCATGACATTTTAAAAATCAGATAATACGATCAATAGCAGCTTATCAGAATTGGCGGTTTAGTATCTTGCATGGCTATTGGCAATGCGCCTTGTTACCTTCGTCGGGCAGCAAAACAGCTAACCGAAACTTTGCTACACAGAAAGCGCCACCCGAATCGGATGGCGCTTTCTGTGTAGCAAAGTTTCGGTTAGCATATCGGCCCCTAGGCCGCGCCGCCCTCACACCAGCCGTAAAAATTACGCATCCGCTCGTTTTCGCATCTTTTATGCGCCGCTTTCCGAGCGGGGCCGACGGTAGCGGCTACTCGGTTGCAGAGCCTGATTGTAGCACCGACAACCTCAAGCACCGGGCCATGCTGACGCCGGCCCATGGGCTGGGGCTGGGGCTGGGCGAGGTGCCGGGGCGCTTACTCCCCAGGATAGTGACTCGTGCTGCATGGCCTTGCACGTGCGCGGGGCAAGAGCAAAAGCTGCCGCTGCCCGATAGTGCTGCTGCTATTGCGGGCGCAGTTCCGGCAGTATCGCTTGGGTGCTTCAGGAGTTACCCGGACATAACAGCATCAAAATCACCGAAATCTATACGCATGTGGCGCAACGCACGCCCCGCTTCTCCGCTGAACGATCTGGCATTCTGAAGCAGTCAACGACATCAGCCCAACTACCAGGCGTTGGGTTGATGTTATTGAGTTGCGTACTGAGGGTGGATTGACGACATTCGCCATGACAGCAACACAGATGTTATGGGCAAGCTGACAAAACACCACACTAACAAAAACATTTAGCCCAAAATATACAATGACAAGAAACTCTAATCTTTAGTTCTTCAATTAAGCTTTTGGTTATAGACTGAGCTGATGTTCCCTGATTCCCACCACAACACAAAGGTATATACGTCAGCGGCGATGGCAGTAGCCCTCCAGCAACAGACAGGCAGACAGCGATAATCGTGACTTCCAAATAGCTGATAAAAAATGTCAAGATTGCAAATAAAGCAAACCTTTTACTGACGATATTATTTTTTATGGCTGCTTTATTAAAAAACAATCATCAACTTATAAGGCGAAGCCAATTTAATATAATTGATAGAACCGGCAAATTTTTATCGCCTGAAATAATTGACTTGCAAACGGATTAAAGGCATTTTTTTCTTCAAATCAAACAAACAAATCAATGACAATCACATCAAAAGACATTCAAAAAGCTGTTGAAATTTTAAACAAAGAAGAACTGGTTGCTATACCTACAGAAACTGTCTATGGCTTAGCTGGCAATATTTATAGTGAAAAAGCTATACGTAAGATTTTTGAAATGAAAAATCGCCCTTTATTTAATCCTTTAATTGTTCATATTCATAGCATTAATCAGCTCAATGAATTCATAAGTTATATTCCAAAAAAAGCGCTGTTGTTGGCTAATGCTTTTTGGCCAGGTGCTCTGACTTTAGTTCTAAAAAAAAAGTCACATGTACCTGATTTAATCACTTCTGGCAAGGATTCGGTTGCCATAAGAATACCCAATCACCCTGTAACATTAGCTTTGCTGGAACAGTTGAACTTTCCACTAGCAGCGCCCAGTGCAAACCCTTTTGGCTGCATAAGCCCAACAAAAGCAATTCATGTTGAAGAATATTTTGGCAATAACATACAGATGGTTCTTGATGGAGGCAATTGCAAAAATGGCATTGAATCAACTATCATCGGTTTTCCATACGACGAACCGGTTGTATATAGGTTAGGCGCAATTTCTATTGAGGATATTGAAAAAGTAGTTGGCAAAATCGAAATCAAAAACAAAAAGGAATCTACTCCTGATGCGCCAGGAATGCTTTCAAAGCATTATGCGCCTTTAACAAATACTTATTTGGCATCGAATATAGAACAATTTATAAAATCGTTCCCAGATAAAAAAATTGGGCTTTTACTTTTTTGTTCCGAAGTAAATGCACCACAAATAATTCACCAGGAAATATTATCAAAGAATGGTAACTTAGAAGAAGCTGCAACGAATTTATATTCCGCTTTACATCTTTTAGACAAATTGAATCTGGATGCAATTATTGCTGAAAGGTTGCCTGATATTGGATTAGGCAAATCAATAAATGACAGACTGGAGCGTGCAACAAAAAAATAAATAAAAACAAAGTGAAATTTTTCAGCAATCGCAAGCTTATCATAGCCACAAAACACGAAAAAGAAAAGGTGATAGCCCCACTTCTGGAAGCAGCGCTGGGTGTTACCTGCTTTGTAAATAAAGACTTTGACACAGATGCGTTAGGCACTTTTACAGGTGAGACAGAACGAGAACTTGACCCTATAGCAACAGCAAGAAAAAAATGCTTGATTGCAATGGAGCTTTCTAATTGCGATTTAGGCATAGCAAGTGAAGGCTCTTTTGGACCACACCCATCAATGTTTTTCCTAAGTGCTGACGATGAAATTTTAATTTTTATTGATAAAAAGAATAATTTAGAAGTTGTAGCAAGAGAATTGAGTATCGAAACAAACTTTAACGGCAAAAAGGTTAAAACTGAAAATGAACTTTTGGAATTTTCTCATTCCGTATATTTCCCATCTCACGGCCTAATTCTTCGCAAGAGTAAAGGCGAAAACAATAAAATTATTAAAGGTATCACAGATATTGACCAATTAAAATACGCGTTCGGCATATTAATACAAGGCTCTGATTCCGTTTATGCAGAAACTGATATGAGGGCATTGTATAATCCCTCTCGCATGAAGGTAATCGAAACTGCAACCCATAAATTAATAGAGAAATTAAATTCTTTATGCCCTCAATGCAGCAAACCTGGATTTGCAATTACAGACGCTAAAAGAGGATTAAAATGCAATTCATGCGGCTCACCAACAAATTCAATATTAAGCTACGTTTACGTCTGCCAACACTGTCAATACACAAAAGAAGAAGTGTTCCCTCATAAAAAAACAAGCGAAGACCCTATGTATTGCGACTATTGCAACCCTTGACACAAGCGAAAAAGGATGTATGCTACAAGACAAAAAGAACCACAGCCGCTAACACGGTAGTAGCGACTATGGCGAGTGACGTGCAAATTTTGGATTTTGTGCGTTTAATGAACAGTAGTGTCATGTTGAACATTTGTGGTTCTAAATCGCCAATGCTCCAAGAGTTGCCTAATACCTGCAGAAACGAGCAGCGACACCCGAACCAGGTGGCGCTGCTCGTTTCTACAGAATGCTCTATTAAAATATCGATCCGTAGGCCGCGCAGCCTTCACACCAGCCATAAAAGTTGCGCAGCCGCTCGTTTTTCGCCTCTTTTTTGCGGCACTTGCGGGCTTGGTGGGCCGCTTCGGAAGCAGGATCAACACGCACAGCGGCGGCTACCTGGCTGCGGAGCGTGAAGTAGCGCCGAAACACGAAGGTGCGGGTCAACGAAAACGGCGAGAGGTGGGGGCTGGACATAATGGCGGGGCGTTGATACCTTCCCTAAGATACGACTCTACCTCGCTCAATGTCAAGCAGAAGCGCGGGTAGCCAGCCTTCCGCCGGGAGCTTCGTATGCGGTTGTGGTTGTATTCGTGAATCTTTGCCGCTGGCTTTTCCGCTTTGCTTATGTCTGCTACTCCCCCGCTCCTGCCCGACGCCCTGCTGCTCAACGGCCGCGAATTCCGCTACGATGACATCAAACAATATCCGGCCAACAGCCCCGTGGAGCTGAACGGCTACGAGGCCAAAGTGCTGGACTTCTGCCGGCAGTGGCTCAATGGGGCCCAGGAGTTTGGGCTGCGCACCTCCGGCTCCACCGGTAAGCCCCAGCTGGTAACGATGCGCCGCCGCCAGCTGGCCGCTTCGGCCCGCCGCACCGGCGACTACTTCGACCTGGGCCCCGGCGACCGGATGCTGGTGTGCCTGAACTGCGAATTTGTGGGCGGCATGATGATGCTGGTGCGCGGCCTGGAGCTGAACCTGCACCTGACCATCGTGGAGCCCCACGCCGACCCGCTGGCGCTGGTGCCCGCTACGGCCGCGTTCGACTTCGCTTCTTTCGTGCCGCTGCAGCTGCGGGAGGTGCTGGCCCACACGTATGCGCCACGCCTGAACCGCTTGAAGGCTATTCTGGTGGGCGGGGCCACGGTGGAGAGCAGCCTGGAAACCGCTATTCAGAAGCTCAAGGTGCCGGTGTACCTCACGTATGGCATGACCGAAACGGCCTCCCACATTGCCCTGCGCCGCCTCAATGGGGCCGACGCCACGCTCCACTACCGCGCGCTGCCCGGCATTCATATCGGCCAGGACCAGCGCGGCTGCCTTACCGTGCGCGCCGATGTAACCGACGACCGCCTACTCACGACCAACGACCGGGTGCGGCTCCTGGATGGGCACACGTTTGAGTGGCTCGGGCGCGCCGACTTCGTGATTAACTCCGGCGGGGTGAAAGTGCAGGCCGAAAAGGTGGAAAAAGTGCTCGAAGTGGCCTTGGTAGAGTTGGGCCTGAGTGAGCGGCGCAGCTTCGTGGCTGGCCGGCCCGACGCGCGCCTCGGCGAGCAGGTGACGGCGTACCTGGAAGGTGTGGCTTTGCCGGAGGCGCAGGCCAAGGCGCTACTGGCGTTGCTTTCGGAGCGACTGGAGCGCTACGAGCGGCCCCGGGCGCTGGTGTATGTGCCCCAGTTCCGCACCACGGCTTCCGGCAAGCTCGACCGCCTGAACACGCTCCGGACCGTAGCCGTGGCGCCGCGCCCCGAAGAGCCGCACAGCTAAAAGCCGCGCGTGGAGCATGGATTAGAACGGGTTTGGGATGTTGCTTCTCGTGCCCTGTCTGATCTGGCAGGACGGAATTGGCTTGTTTGAAAACTTCCAACCCCGCTCTTAGAAGCTGTTTGAGTTAGCAAAAAGCTGTCATTGTGATGTAGAGACGCATAGTTGCGTCTCGTCGCTTGCGCCTCAAGGCCAGGTTTTGTTCAACGATGAGACGCAACTATGCGTCTCTACATCATTCCTGATACCTAAAAAAATTAACTCAAACAGCCTCTTAGGATTGCGGGCAGTAAAATGCGGGAGTCCTGTTCTGTGGAGCCGAGCCGAGGGCTGGCCTTCTTAACTATGTGAAAAAAGACGTTGATTTGTACAAATTTCCACCCGCAATTCTCGCAATGAAGCGTACCCATATTCCGGTCGCGGCTCTGCTGCTGGCCGCTCAGATGGCTGGTGGCTGCGCCGGCACGTCGGCCACCACTGCCGCTACCACTCCACCCACCCAAGCTGTTTCGGACGCCATAACAACCTCGGTGCAGAGCCTGGAAGGGCCCGCCATAAGCGCGGCCCCGTCGGAGGCGCTAGCCAACAGCGCCACGCCTTCGTTTCAGGTCGTGAGTGAGCAATTCGCCGATTTGCGCGTGCTACGCTACCAGGTGCCGGGCTTCGAAGAGCTGGCCCCTAAGCAGAAGGAGCTGCTGTATTATCTGTACGAAGCGGCCCTGAGCGGGCGCGATATTTCCTACGACCAGAATTTCAAGCACAACCTGCGGGTGCGCCGCACGCTGGAGGCCATCTGGGCCGCCAACCAGCAGCAGATTTCGGCTACCTCTAACACGCAGCGCGTCGACCAAGCCAACAAGCTGAACGTGTACACCAAGCGCGTGTGGTTCAGCAACGGCGTGCACCACCACTACTCGACCCGGAAGTTCGTGCCCGAATGCTCGCCGGAGTATTTTGCCGAACTGGTGAAAAGCGTGGATGCCGCTACGCTCCCGCTGGAAAAGGGTGAAACCGTAGCCCAGCTGCTGACCAGCATCACCCCGATTATCTTCGACCCGAACGTAGCCGCCAAGCGGGTAAACCAGGTAGCCGGCCAGGACTTGCTCACGACCTCAGCCAACAACTTCTACGAGGGCGTAACCCAGAAAGAAGCCGAGGCTTTCTACGCCAAGAAAGCGGATAAAAAAGACCAGCGGCCGGTTTCCCACGGTCTGAATTCTAAGTTGACCAAAGACAAGCAGGGCCGCATCGTGGAGCGTACCTGGAAGGTGGGCGGCATGTATGGCGAGGCCCTGACGCAGGTGATCTACTGGCTGGGCAAAGCGGTCGACGTGGCCGAAACACCCGAGCAAAAGCTGGCCTTGCAGCGCCTGGTGCAGTTTTATACGACCGGCGACCTGAAAACCTGGGACGACTACAACATCGCCTGGGTGCGCGACACCAAGTCGCGGACCGACGTGGTGAACGGCTTTATTGAGGTATACGGCGACCCGCTGGGCTACCGCGCCAGCTACGAGTCGGTGGTATCGTTCAAGGACCTGGAGGCGACGAAGCGCATCAAGGCCATCGGCGACCAGGCGCAGTGGTTCGAAGACAATTCGCCGATTTTGCCCCAGCACAAGAAAAAGAACGTGGTGGGCATCACGGCCAAGGTCATTACGACGGTCGTGGAGTCGGGCGACGCGGCCCCGGCCACGCCCATCGGCATCAATCTGCCCAACGCCAACTGGATTCGCAAGGAGCACGGCTCGAAGTCGGTGAACCTGGGCAACATCGTGGACGCCTACGGCATGGCCGACGCGGGCGGCAGCCTCGATGAGTTTGCCTTCTCGGAAGAGGAAAAGCAGCGCGCCCGGCAGTTTGCGGGCCTGGCCGGCAAGCTCCACACCGATATGCACGAGGTTATCGGGCACGCCTCGGGGCAGATAAACGCGGGAGTGGGCACGCCCAAGGAGACGCTGAAAAGCTACGCCTCGGCCATTGAGGAAGGCCGCGCCGACTTGGTGGCCCTGTACTACCTGATGGATACCAAGCTGGTGACGCTGGGCGTGGTGCCGAGCCTGGAGGTGGGCAAAGCCGAGTACGACAACTACATCCGGGGCGGGCTCATGAGCCAGCTGGTACGCCTGCCGCTGGGCGAAACCGTGGAGGAAGCGCACATGCGCAACCGCCAGATGGTGGCCAAGTGGGCGTACGAAAAAGGCAAAAAGGATAACGTCATCGAGAAGGTAACCCGCGACGGCAAAACCTACTTCAAAGTCAATGACTACCAAAAGCTACGCGGCCTGTTTGGGCAGCTGCTGCGCGAGCTGCAGCGCCTGACGAGCGAGGGCGACTACGCGGCGGCCAAAAACCTGATTGAAACCTACGGCGTGAAAGTAGACCCCACCCTGCACAAGGAAGTGCTGGAGCGCTACCAGAAGCTCAACATTGCGCCCTATGCCGGCTTTATTCAGCCCCGCCTGGTGCCGGTGGAGGAAGGCGGCAAAATAGTGGACGTGAAGGTGGAATATCCTTCCGATTTTGCCCAGCAAATGCTTGATTACGGCCGCAAGTACAAGTTTCTGCCTACCTATAACTAAGGCTTCCGGCCTGCCCCCGACCTCCCATGAAAAAACTTCTCTTCCCCGCCCTGCTGCTATCGTTGCTGGCAGCTCGCCCCACGGCCAGCGTCGCCCAAACGACGAACCTGCTTAATGCCTCGCGCTACGAGTATTGCGAGCTGCTGAAGACCGACTTCCTGAACGACCCCACCAAAACGAAGGGCGGCGACATTTACGTGGACTTCGGCTACGGCTACGAAAAGCTCGGCGACAGTGATATGGCCAAGCGCGAAGTAGGCAAGCTGGAAGTTTTTTCGACTCCGCTGAGCACGCTTAACTACATGGGCAAGCTGGGCTGGGAGGTAGTACAATTGTACTCGCTGCCCAACGGCATCAAAAACCAGCAGGCTACCCACATCCTGCTGCGCCGTCTGACCACGGCTTCGGGCCCGAAGTAGTACCTAGCTATTCGCAGCAACGTGAAAGCCGCCGCCCTTCGTGAGAAGCGCCGGCGGCTTTTGTATGGAATAGGGTTGGCTAAGAAGCTGTTTGAGTTATTGAAAACTCTCATGCTGAGCGCAGCGCAGCGGAGTCGAAGCATCTCTACCGCAGAAGTAATTGACTTTACCAGTGCGGTAGATATGCTTCGACCGCGCCCAGCAGGACACGAAAAATAAAATCCCGAACACGCTCTTATTCTTCGTAGCGGAAATGCTGCTGGGAAAACAGCTTGCGCTTGAAGCGGGCGGTTTTGTATAAGTCGCCCAGAAAGAGCTTGACCCGGCCGTAGAAGATGGGTCCGTCGAGGGCTTCGTCCAAAGCATTATTCACGAAAATGGTTTCGCGCCAGCCCGCACCGGCCCCGAGGCCAAACCAGGGAAACACCCGAAAATGGCCCGAAACGGAAGGTTCGAGCAGCCAGACGGTTTCTTTGGCATCCTTGCTACGCTTGCCGTCGGGCATTTCGAAGCTGGTAAAAAAGCGGCCCGCGCCAAGCTGCACTGGTACGCTCAGCTCCCAGCGGTTGGAGCGCACAAACAGGTATTCGGCGTAAACGGCCACGTAGCGAAAGCGCAGCTCGGCCGTGGTGCCCGCCGGAAACCCGGGCGGTACTACCTGCTGCGAGGGAATACCACTGCTGAGCAAGTAGCCCCCGGCCCCGGCCCGCAAACGGCCTTTCCACTCGATGGCTAGCTTGAGCCCGTTGATAGCGACCAGCTTACCATCCAGAATAGAGTAGCGGTTGTCGAACTGAAACACGACGCGGCGATGCGCCTGCCGCACACCGGTAGTATCTTCCTCGCCGGCTCCGGCCCGGGCCAGCAGTGGCAACCCCCAGGCTACGGCCGCCAAGCCCAGCCATTTCATCAACAATCGGTTCACGTGCCAACAATACGAGCGGTGGCGGGGGGAGTTGTACCATTCACCAGCATTTCATTCCCGTAGCTCACCTGGTTATTTCTGCCGGTTCACTGCCGGCTTGGGCTGTTTCACCCTTTTTACGCCTGTGTAACCACCGAAGATTAGGGAAGTTTGAGCATTCCATCACCCTAGTAGCTATGGCACTGTCTCCCGAATTTCTTTTTCAACTCGCCAGCACCGTGGTACTGCCCGGCTGGCTGCTGCTGCTGCTGGCACCGCGCTGGCGCATCACGCGCTGTGTAGTGGGCAGTGGGGCGCTGCCGCTGGTGCTGGCCGGCCTCTACGCCGGCTGCATCGGCTGGCACTATCTCGGGGCCAGTGGCAGCCAGGGCGGGTTTGGGTCGCTGGCGGCGGTAGCGGCGCTGTTTCAGGACCCCTGGGCGCTGCTGGCCGGCTGGGTGCATTATCTGTGTTTCGATCTGGCCGTGGGTGCCTGGGCCAGCCGCGACGCCCAGCGCCGGGGCCTCCCCCATGTGCTGCTGGTGCCGGTGCTGGTGCTCACCTTTCTGCTGGGGCCGGTGGGCTTTCTGCTCTATCATCTCATTCGCAGGGCTTACCCGCTGGTTTCGGCCCCGGCGACGCTGGCCGTTTGATTCCCGTTGGTCACTGCTCCTTACTTGCTTCGCTATGAAAACGCTCGTCTTGTCATCCGCTGCCGCCGCCGACTCCACGCCCGCTGCTCCCGGCTCTCCCGATTCGGTCGGCTCCCTACGTCAGTTTCTAACGGTGCTGCACCGCTGCAATCCGGTGCTGTCGGGGGCGGGCTGGCTGCACGTGGCGCTGCTGGCCGGGGCCCTGCTCCTGCTGCCCTTCGACGACCGGATGGTAACGGGCCTGAACGTGTGGTTCAAGCCCCTGAAGTTCGCCGTCTCGGATTTAATCTACCTCTGGACGCTCGGGTGGCTACTGGCTCACCTGCCGGCGGCGGCCCAACGCACCGTGCGCTACATCAGCTGGGGCGTGGCGGTGAGCATGGTAGTCGAGATTCTGGTCATTTTTCTGCAGGCGGCCCGCGGCACTACGTCGCACTTCAACGTCGGCACACCGCTCGACGGAATCCTGTTTGGCGTCATGGGGCTGTTTATTATGCTCAATACGGCGCTGCTGTTCTGGGCGCTGGGTCTGATGCTGCGTCATCGGCCCGTTGGCTCTACGGCTTACGTATGGGGCATGCGCCTGGGCCTGATTGTTTTTTTGGCGGGCAGCGCCATTGGCGGCAGCATGATCAGCCACCTGGGCCACACCATTGGCGGGGCCGACGGTGGGGCGGGGCTGCCGGGCCTGGGCTGGAGCACCCGCTACGGCGACTTGCGGGCAGCGCATTTTCTGGGGTTACATGCGCTGCAGGTGCTGCCCCTTTTCGGCTGGCTGCTGACGCGCTATTTCCCTCACCTGGCCGTTCAGGGCCAACGTCTGGGCATCCTTTCTTTCACGCTGCTCTACACCAGCGGCGTGGCCTGGCTCTACTGGCACGCCCTGCAAGGGCTGCCGCTGTGGCACGTGAGCTGAGCGGCCCGCTACCTATCCTTCTGCTTCTCTCTTCCATTCCCTTCTTCTTTCAGCCATGCTACGTCTCCCTCTCTCCCGCCTGCTGTTCTGCCTGCTCTTTTTGCCCCTGATGCTGGCCTCTACTTCGGCCCACGCCCAGCAACGGCCCACGCCAGCCTGGACCAATGGCCCTACCAGCCTGCTCACCTCTGATTCTGTGCGGCTTTACGTGCAGCTAGCCGGCCACGGCACGCCCTGCGTGTATGTTCACGGCGGGCCGGGGGCCGGCAGCTACTCCTTTGAGAAGCTGGGTGGCAATCAGCTCGAAGACCAGCTGCGCATGATCTACTACGACCAGCGCGGCAGTGGCCGCTCGGCCAGCTCGCCGCGCAACCGCTACTCGATGCAGCGCATGGTGCAGGATCTGGAGGAGCTGCGGCAGCAGCTGGGGCTGGAAAGCTGGGTGGTGCTGGCCCATTCGTTTGGCGGCGCCATTGCTACGGCGTATGCGGTTCAGTATCCGCAGCGGGTGCGGGCGCTGGTGTTGGTCAATAGCGTGCTGAACCCACCGGCCTCGCTGGAAAGCATGCTGCACTACGGCACTTCCCTGCTCCCCGCCGCCGCGCAGCCCGCGCCGGGCCTGCCACTGATGCAGCGCTTCGGGATGGTAATGGGGGCGCTTCAGCAAAAAAACCTGGGCTATCAGCTGCAGTTTTCCGCCGATTCCCTGGCCAGCCGGGCCGGCCGTGTAAGCCAAGCCAGCGGCCCCAACCACGATTTCGCCACCCAGGTATTCAGCGGCCAGCTGCCCGACTATGGCCAGGATTACGTGCCCGCTACCACCCGCCTCACCATGCCGGTGCTGACCATCGTGGGCCAGGACGACCGCTCCACGGGGGCCACGCCCCAAACGTTCCGCTTTCCGCGGCAGCAGGTGGTAGTGGTGCCGGGCAAGCATTACTCGTTTTTGGAGCAGCCGGCGGCATTCCGCCGGGCGGTCGTTAGCTTCGTGCAAAAGCTGCCCCGCCAATCCTAGCCCATGCCCCAGCCCGCCGCGCCCGCCGCCCGCACCCTGCCCAACGACCGGTGGTTTCTGCTGATTGGCATCCCGACGCTGGCCGTGCTGGCGCTGCTGCCGCGCGGGCTGCTGCACGTACGCTCCTTGTCCGAGTTTTTGGTGGCCTGGGCGTTGTCCACGAGCTTCACTACGGTTTTCTGGCTCACGGGCCGGGCACTCTGGGCGGGGCTGTTCCGCCGATTCCCGCTGGTCGGGCAAACGGCTCCCCGGCTTTGGTCGCTGGCCATCCTCAACACTCTGATTACGTTTGTCGTCACGGTGCTTATTCACTTGGCCTCGGCGGGCAAGCTGTACTTTCCCCTGAGCAGCAGCGCTTTCTGGTTCGAGTTCGGCCTGAACATGGTGCCTACCCTGGTGGTGCAGCTTATTTATGAGAGTTGGCACTCGTTTCAGCAGTGGGAGCACAACGTGCGCCGCGCCGAGCAGCTTGCCCAGGCCGGGGTGCAGAGCCAGCTCGAAGCACTGCAAAACCAGCTCGACCCGCACTTTCTGTTCAACAGCCTCAATACCCTGGCCGCCCTGATCGACGATGCCAACGCGCCGGCCCAGCAGTTTGTGGAGCAGCTGGCCGACGTGTACCGCTACGTGCTGCTGAGCCGCGGCAAGGCCACCGTGTCGCTGCGGGAGGAGCTGGCCTTCGTGGAAACGTATGTGGCCCTGCAAAAAACCCGTTTCCGCGACAACCTGCGGGTATCGCAGCAGATTCCGGCCGCCCTGCTCGACCAGCGCGTGGCCCCGCTGAGCGTGCAGCTGCTGGTAGAAAACGCCTTGAAACACAACGTAGTGAGCCGGCAACATCCGCTGGAAGTAGGCATCATGGCCGATGCGGCCAGCGGCTACCTGCGGGTGCAAAACCCATTCCGGCCCCGCGCTGCCGGCCTGGGGCCCAGCACCGGCCTGGGCCTGCAGAATACGGTGCACCGCTACGAGCTGCTGCAAGCCACCCTGCCGGTCCGCATCGAGGCCACCGAAGCCACGTTTACGGTGCTGCTGCCGCTGCTGCCCGCCGCTGCCAGCGCCCACAAGTTAGAACCCGGTATTCAGCATTCAACCACATGACCGTTCTGCTGCTCGAAGACGAGTACCCCGCCGCCGAGCGGCTCCAACGGCTGCTGCTGCAGGCTGCGCCTGCCGCCCGCGTAGTCGCCGTGCTCGACAGCGTGGCCACGGCCGTAGCCTGGCTCGCTACCAACCCCGCGCCCGACCTGATTATCTCCGATATTCAACTTGCCGACGGCCTTAGCCTCGACGTGTTCGACCAGGTAATTGTACGCAGCCCGGTCATTTTCGCCACCGCTTACGACGCGTATGCGCTGCGGGCGTTCAAAGCCAACAGCATCGATTACCTGCTCAAGCCCATCAAGTTGGCGGAACTGCAGGCGGCCTTGCTCAAGCTCCACGAGTGGCGCACGCCCACTGCCCCGGCGCAGCAGCTGGAAACCCTGCGCGACAGTCTGCCCCGGCCCGAGCGCTCGTACAAAACCCGCTTTCTGGTGCGCAGCGGCGAGCAGCTGCTCCCCTTGCCCGTCAGCGCCGTCGCTTGGTTTCAGAGCCGCCACGAAGTCACGACGCTCGTAGCCACCGATGGCCGCCGCTACGTGGTAGACTACACGCTGGAACAGCTGGAGAAGCTGCTGGAACCGCCGGTTTTTTTTCGCCTCAACCGGCAGTTTATCACGCATTTGCAGGCCGTGCAGCGCCTGCATCCGCACTTCAATGGCAAGCTGAAGCTCGACCTCGCCCCCGCCCCGAGTGATGAGGTGCTGGTGAGCAAGGAAAAAGCCAGCGCGTTTAAAAGCTGGCTGGAGGGCTAGAGGCGCGTAGTGCTGTTTCGGTCATGTCGAGCCTTAGCGAGACATCTCGCGTGCTGATGTTGCCAAAGTAATCTGATATACCATTGCAGGCGAGATGTCTCCCGTTGGTCGACATGACGTTCACAGAAAGTTAAACTCCCCAAAATCACCGCTCGAGCCAGGCCCGGAAGGCGGGCACCCGCTCCCGGCTGACCAGCACGTCGCCCTCGGGGCTGGCGGGAAGCAGCACGGTTTTCAGGCGGCTGTTGGTGTAGTGGATGATGTCCTGAATGGAATCCTGGTGCACGAAGTAGGCGCGGTTGAGGCGGAAGAACTGGCGCGGGTCGAGCAGCTTTTCCAGCTGCTCCAGGGTCTGGTCGATGACGAAGCGGCGGTTTTCGCGGGTCTGCAGGAAGGTGGCCTTTTCGAGGCTGAAAAAGTAGCTGATATTTTCCACCGGAATCACCTTCAGGTGCTCCCCCACTTTCACTACAAACTGCTTTTTGTACTGCTGGGAGGGCTGCAGCTGCTGCAACACCTGGGCCAGCAGCCCCGCGTCGAACGATGGCGTGGGCGTGGCGGCCGTGTGCAGCGCACGCAGCTTGTGCACAGCCGCCTGCAGCTCTTCCTCGTCAATGGGCTTGAGCAGGTAGTCGATGCTATTCACCTTGAATGCCCGCAGCGCGTAGGCATCGTAGGCGGTGGTGAAAATAACCGGGCAGCGCACGTCAGCTTTTTCGAACAGCTCGAAGCTGAGCCCATCCGAGAGATGAATGTCCAGAAACAGCACGTCGGGCGGCGTCGGGGCCGTTTGCAGCAGCACCACGGCGGCTTCCACCGAGTCGGCGGTAGCGCGCACGTCTACCGGCGGGTTCTGGCGGCGCAGCAGGTCGGTGAGGCGGCGGGCAGCCAGCGGCTCATCTTCAATAACGAAGGCAGTCATCCTTTTTCAATGTGGAAAAGTAGGGCTCAGGTGACAAATGTGGAAAATAGGCCGATGAGCTAAGCACTGATTTGAGCAATATACTGCGTTGGAGTTCACGAAACGCCTACCTGATTGGGTTCCGTGTACCTTGATTTGGGGAACCAGTTCTTTGAACTCGGGCCACCCCACTGTGGGCACGTAGCTACCTAATGACGAGCATCTGCTGGCTGTTTAGGGAAAAGAGGGTCCTCCGATGCCGTTATGTCGATCTACTCGGTACGTATTCTGCGGGGAACGTCCCAGGAACGTACTCGGCAAGTTCTTTTAGAAAGGCCTTCAACGTCGTAGTATAAGGCTCTTGGTCTTTGTCATAGTGCATCATGGTATCCCAGAGTTCGACGTGGTTGTCCTTAAAGCGGATAACCAATTGATACACGTTGTATTCAACGTCCAGGGTACCGTGGAGCTCTTTTTGGCCCGCAGCAATTTCATTAAGCAGTTGCTGTTTGGCTAATGCACTGCTCACTTCCGTTTCGCAGAATGAATTCAGGCTGGCGTATACCATAGTTCAAGAAAACGGTGGTTGCAATTGGCATATCAACCGATTCGCAACCCAATTAGCATATTTATCACATTAAGCTCAATACCGGCAGCGTTACGACGAATTCGGACGCCGTGCACTCCACCCGCACGGGCTCGGTGGTGAGGTGGGCGTAGCGGGCCGTCAGGTTGGGCAGCCCAATGCCCAGCGACTCCTCGGGCCCCAGGCGGCGCAGACGCAGCGTGTTGCGCACTCTCAGCTGCCGGGCGGCGGCATCCAGCTCGATGCGCAGGTGCATGGGCTGGCTCACGCTGGCGGCGTTGTGCTTCAGAGCGTTTTCGAGCAGCAGCTGCAGGCTCAGCGGCGGCACCACGAAGTGAGCCGGGATGTCGCCAGGCTGGGGCAGCTCAATGCGCAGGGCTTCGCCGTAGCGGATGTGCTGCAGAAACAAGTAAGACTTGGCGAATTCCAGCTCCTCGGCCAGCGGCACCACTTCGCGCTGGCGGGCATCGAGCACGTAGCGGTAGACCTGGGAAAGCTGCCGGATGAAGCGCACGGCCAGCTGGGGCTCCTCCTCCACCAGCGAGGTCAGCGCGTTCAGGGCATTGAACATGAAGTGTGGATCGAGCTGCTGGCGCAACGATTCGGTTTCGGCCAGGGCCATTTCCTTCTGCAGACGCTCGTTGCGCACCAGTGCCTCGCGCCAGCCCAGCAAAAACGAGCGGCTGTGCATAAACAGCGAGCAGATAACGGTGATGACCAGCGGGAAGATATAGCCGTTGATATACTGCGCCGACAGCAGCAGCAGCGGGCTCTGGTGTCGATACAAAATGTAGCCCAGCCGCACCAGGGCAATAACGACCAACGAGCCCGCCAACGACACCAGCAGCGTGAGCAGCAGCCGCTTGCCCGGCGCCTTCTTCCAGCTGACGTACTTATCGAGCCAGTCGACGGAATAGCCGTTGGCCAGCCATAGCCCGACGGTATAGATGGTCGTCAGCGCAAAATTGACGAGCATCTCCTGCAGGTTGCCGAGGCAGGTGAGGCAGGTGAGCAAGCTAATAGCGGACGACACGGCCAGCAGCGTCAGCGCCAGCCGCAGCCAGGGCCGCAGGGTGCGCCAGGAGGGCAGTGCAGGAACGTGTTCGGCCATGGTGCGGGCAGTAGGCATTCTGGTGAGAGGCATGGCAAGATACGGGCTGAGGCAGGAGTTCGGAGCGCGGCTTACGTGCGGGCAAGTGCAGGGCGCGGGTCCGGCGTGCTCCCGGAATGCTACCGGAATGCTACCGGACAGGCCGCAACAGCCGAATGATGACCCGAAAAGACGCGACGCAGAAACGCGAAGCGCCCCGCGCTACCGACGGTAGCACGGGGCGCAGTCTGCTACTATTTGGTAGCAGTAGCTTGGGCGGCGGGCTGCTCATACGCTTTTAGCCGCCCCAGCACCTGCCGCTCGCCCCAGGTCGGAGCCAGTGGGCCGCTGGGTTGAAAAGCGGCAAAGCGGATTTTGGCTTCCTCAAATACCGGTTTGGCTACTTCCGGCCCGCCGCCAAACATCTTGGGCGTGAAGTGCAGGTTGTTGCCCTGCACCAGGTAAATGCGCGGATTGGCCGGATTCAACTTCTTGGCCTGGGCCAGCGTTTCATTCACCATCCCCGAATACTTCATGGAGCGGGCCATGGGCGAAATACCCAGCCGGGCCTGGTAGATGTAGGCCTGCACCACCAGTAGCTCCGACTCTTCGCCGCCCAGCTTGCGGGCCAGCACCAGGGAGGCTTCGGCTTGGTCGAGGTATTTGTCCTTCACGTCCCCGTCTTCCTTGCTTGTGAAGCAGGTCAGCAGCCGGCCGTAGGCCTGGTAATACTGGGGCAGCCAATCGGTAGGCGCGGCGGCGGCGGCCCGCTCAAACTTGCTCACGATTTCCTTCAGCTGGGCTGGGTCGCCGGTGCTGTTCAGCGCCGTGATGGTCGCGGCCATCATGTCGGTGTAGCCGGCGGGCGCCGTGGCGGTGGTGGCGGTAGAAGAGGCAGCTTTGGCAGCGGGCGTTTGGGCGGCGGCAGAAAGCGAGGCGGCGGCAAAAGCGAAAACGAGCAGGGTGTTTTTCATGATACGAACGAAGAAGTGAGTGAATGAAACTGTGTGGGGAAGAGAATGAGTCAAAGGTGGCGGGTAGCGGCGGCCGCTGAAACTAAAGGTTGCCGAAGCGTCGAATCAGGCGGATGAAGCGTGCGGCACCGTACTTTCGGCCCGGCAGGGGCCGCTATTCCGGGGCCGTATCCGTATCGGCCGGCCGCTTCTTATTGATGGAAATCAGCAGGGCCACGAACACCATGCGCGGAGCTGAGGGCAGCACAGCGGTGCTGGCATACTGGTCGTCGGCTCCTTTGGTGGCGCTGTAGCGGTAGCCAAACACGTTCTGGCGGCCCAGCACGTTGGTGCAGGCCACGTGCACGATGGTGAAGTTGTTCCAGAGCTTGGTCACGTAGCTGGCATTCAGGCTGAAGTCCTGAAAGCTGGGCAGGCGGCCCTGGTTGTAGCCGTCCTCGTCGTTGGGGTCGTAGTAGGCCCGGGGACTATTGTAGCTGTAGGTCGCGCCAAACAGCGTGTGCATCTTGCCGACCCAGTACTTGCCCACCACGCTCAGATTGTGCCGGGCGGCAAAGGTGGGCACCGCCAGCACCGGATCGAAGCGCTGCTGCCGCCGCGTATCCAGAAAGCCGTAGCTGATCCAGTAATCGGCGTTTTTGATGGTTGTCCGGTCGCGCCACAGCAGATCTACGCCCCGGGCATAGCCGGTGCCGGTGCTGCGGTACGTGGCGGGGTCGGCGGGCGAGAGCAGCTGCGGATTATAGACGCCACGCAGATCGTAGCGCACTAGGTGAGCGTAGGTTTTGGAATACGCCTCCACGCGCAGCGTGCGGTTGCGGTAGTTGCGCAAATACGTAAGCTGCAGGTGCTGAGCGCGCTCAAACCGCAACCGTTCGGGCGCTTCCACGCGCAGCAGCAGGTCGTTGCCGGGGTTCTGGTAGAAATAGCCCCAGGCACCCGAAAGCTGGGTTTTCTCATTGATCTGGTAGGCCACAGCCAGGCGCGGGGCTGCATTCCAGCGGCCCAGCACGTCGGAGTATTCGACCCGGCCGCCCACGCGCCCCACCAGCTTGTTGCTGAAGGCCATATCCGACTCGGCGAAGCCCGCCACACGCCGCTCACTCAGGCCAAAGGCCACCGCGTACGGGTCGGCTTCGAAGCGCTGCTGGTTGCGCTGGGCCAAGCCCTCCACACCCAGCTTGAGGTTCCAGTAGGCGCTGGCCGAATCGTTGGTGAGCACCAGCCGGCCTACCACCGACTGCTCTTGCTCGCGCATGGTTTGCTCCCGCGTCTGCTGCTGCGAAGTGGGCGCCCGGGTGGTAATGCTGGCCGTTTGATCGTCGCGGGTGGCCGCCACGCCCGTCTGCACCGACCAGCCCCGCACGAGTGGGCTGCGGAAGGTGGTGTTGACATACGTGTTGTTCGAGCTAAGCCGCACCGGCTGGCCGCCTTCCCATTCGGCGTTGGGCTGGCGGGCCCCGATGTGCTGCTGGGTGAAGGCTCCGTAGGCCTTCAGCATGCCCATTTCGCCGGTTTTCTGCCGCAGCGCCACCGAGCCGCCCCCCGATTCGTAGGCCGTGAGCATGCGCTGGGGCACCAGCCCGAAGTAAGGTCGCATGTTCATGTAGTCGCCCGTGACGGCCACCGACGAGCGAGCGAAGCGCTGCTGGTGCGACAGGCTCACGCTGCCCAACGACAGGAGCGAAATGCCGGTTTGCGTTTCCGGGGCCAGGTCTTCGGAGCTGAGCGCCACCACCGCCGACAGGGCCTGCCCATACTCGGCCGAGTAGCCGCCGGTGCTGAAGGCCATGCCTTTGAACAGCATGGGCGAAAACCGCCCCCGCGCCGGCATGCCCGATACGGCGGCGTTGTAGGGACTTTGCAGCGGCACTCCGTCCAAATACTGCCGGGTTTCGCCGGCGGCCCCGCCCCGCACGAACAGCTTGCCCTCTTCCCCGTTGCGGGTGGTGCCGGGCATGGTGTTGAAAGCGCCTGCCACATCTGCCGAGGCCCCGGCCGTCGTCACCACGTCGCGGGCCGAGAAGGTGGTGTTGCGCTTGGTATCACTGGCCTCGAAGGTGCCGGAGGTAATAACCACGTCGCCGAGCTGGTTGCGCACGGCTTTCAGCACCAGGGTGAAGCGCCGGGCGGTGCCATCGAGCACCACGGGCTGCTCCTGGGGCTGGTAGCCCAGCAGCGTAACGAGCAGGGGCAGCGTGCCGCGCTGCCGGGTCGAGAAGCGGAAGCGGCCCAGTGAATCGGTGCTGGCCCCGTCGAAGGTGGTTTTCAAAAACACGTTCACGCCGGGGAGTGGCTGCCCGCTGGCGTCGCGCACGGTGCCGCTGAGCGTGGTGGGCGTTTGGGCCAGGGCAGCATAGGCCGTGGCCAGCAGGAGCAGCAGCGGAAGTAGCAGTCGTTTCATGGGGAAGCAGCGAAGTGATGCCCAAAGGTGAAGGACTGCGGCCCCGGCTGAAACTAAAGGTTGCTGAAGCGTCGGATGAGGGGGATGAAGCGCCGCAAGCCAGGCGTGGCCACTGCGGCTTCAGTCGGCGCACTTCGGTGCTGCGCTACCGCCCACCAAGCCGGCCGCTCCCATTCTGGTTGAGTTGTACTCGTCACGAAGTGAGTTGTAAGAGCGATGTAGAGACGCGACCCTTCGCGGCGCGGCGTTGAACGATGCCTTCGCGGCGCGGTCCCGGAGACGCGAAGGGTCGCGTCTCTACGTCGCTCTTACAACTCACTTCATAATGGGTACACCATCACTATGAAGCTATTTGCCAACTCTGAGCAGCTACTGAACCGGAGCGGCCCCGCCGTTGCGTGAAGCTTATCAACGAATCTGAGGTCTGACGGAATGGTTGGGCTGGCTGTAAACCCCTTAAAAATACCCAGAAGTAGGTATTGCGCAGTAGCTACTCACTGCACAACCTTTGTTGGTTCGTTTTCACCTCAAACCAGCCCGCTTCATGCGTCAATTTCTACTTTCTCTGGGCCTCGCCTGCGCCCTGGGTGTGCCCGCCGCCCACGCCCAAACACCTACCTGGCAGTGGGGTGCCCAAAGCATTAATCCTACTCCTACCAATGCAACCCAGGCCCGCGCCTACAGCATTGCCACCGATGCAGCCGGCAACAGCTACGTGGGCGGAGGCTTGCAGGAGCGTGATGGCGTTTCTTCGGTTCGTACCTTTGGCAGCACCAGGCTTAGCAGCGCCACTATCAGCGGGGTCGTCGGCAAGCTGAACGCAGCCGGGCAGTGGCAGTGGGCCACGGCCATAGAAGCCCAGGATGCCAATGGCACCAACAACACGGTCGTATTCTTGGGGGATATTGTGCCAACACCTGCAGGCGACGTTTTTGTAACCGGCACCGTGGATGAGGATGCTACTTCTATGCGGATCGGTACGGTTACGCTCCCCCTCACCGGCTCCAACCTGGAACAGCGGATGTTCGTGGCCCGCCTCAACAGCAGCGGTCAGTGTCTCTGGATCCTAGCCGTCAACAACGCTGACGCTAACTCGATGGCGCTGAACCCGATGAACGGAGAGTTGATAGTAGCCGGTGACTACCATGGGGCCGTTTCGTTCGGCAGCACCGCGCTACCCGCCCCCATTGGCCCCAATGACCAAGGCATGTTCGTGGCGCGGCTCAGCCAGGCTGGCCAGTGGACCAGCACGCTGGGCGCACGCACCACCGGCAGCGGCGATATTGGCGCTGACGAGGCTGTGGTAGGACCACAAGGGCAGGTGGCAGTAGCAGTGGCCGTCCGGGGTGGCTCCGCCACGCTGGGCAGCACGACGATCAACGCTACCAGCGGTGATAAACAAGCGGTGGCGCAGCTTACCCCGGCCGGCCAGTGGCAGTGGGTCACGCAGTCGTCGACCGCTAGTAGCCTGGAAATCGATGGACTGCAATACGATGCCAGCGGCAACGTCTGGATGTCCAATACCACCAATGCCGGCGGTCAGCTCGGTACGATTACCCTGCCCACCAACACCGTTGGCTTTGTAGGCCGCCTTTCCACGGTCGGAGCTTGGAACCTGGTCGGCGCCGTTACCAGTCAGAACGGCGGGGTTCTAGGGGGCGGCAAGCTAGCCGTTGATGCCCAAGGCAACGCCGTGCTGGCGGGCACGATAAATGCCGATCCGAGCGCGAGTACAGTTTATTCGTTTGGCACCCGCTCTCTTTCCTTCTCCGAGAGTGGCGAATACGTGGCCCGGTTCAACACCAATGGCCAGTGGCAATACGCCATCAAGCCACCGGTAGCCACTGGCGGCGGCCGCTATTCCTTCAGTGCCATTGCCTTCGACCAGGCGGGCAGCCTGCTCACCATGGGCAACCTTTTTGGTGGCAGCGTCACTTTTGGCTCTACTATCCTGACTGGCTCCTCCCGCGACATATTCGTGGCCAAGCTCAACAGCGCCGGCAGCACGCTGGCCGTGCGCCAGGCGGCGGGCGCTCAGCCCCTGGCCCTGTACCCGAATCCGGTGACGGCGGGTACGGCCGCCACGCTACGTCTGGCGGCTCCGGCTCCAGCCACGCAGCCCGTAACCCTGCGCAACACGCTCGGGCAGATCGTGCGGCAGACGACTATCACGGCGGGCAACCAGGAGGCAGCGGTGCCTACCACCGGCCTGGCCCCCGGTGTGTACTTGCTCGAAGCAGGCATCAGCCGGACTCAGGTGGTGGTGCACTAACCCTTAATTTTCTGCTGTAGAGTACCGGTAACAGCCGGGGCTTGCTGCTTGCAGCGGGCCCCGGCTTTTTGCTGATGGGCACCGCACGCTACCTGCGGCACGGAAGGTAAGCCAGCCGGTAGGCGTCATACCCATACGAGTAGCCGGCTAAAACACCTACCAGCCGGTTCAGGCAGTTTCTAGTGCTAATTTTACCCGACCTTGGCCACCAGCCGCCGTCCTTGCCATGACACCAGACCACACGCCGACGTATTCTCCCAGCAACTCAGGCCCAGCTACTGGCTCCCAAGCGGCCGGCCGGCCCCGGCTAGGCGTGCTGTGTTTGTCGGCCAGCCTGGGCGGGCTGGAGCTTAACAGCCTGAAGTTTGCCGCCTGGATGCAGGCCCGGGGCTGGGACGTGACGCTATTTGCGCCCCCCGCCACCCCACTAGCCAACCTGGCCGAGCAGTGGGCGGTGCCGCTGGCACCCGTGGTGCCCCGGCGCGGCTTGCAGCTGCCACCCGCCGCCCGCGCCTTACAAAAGCAAGTGGCACAGCGCCGAATAACGGTGCTCATTGTTACCCAAAACAAGGATTTGGGCCTAGCAACTCTGGTAAAGCTGCTGCTGAAAGGCGACTTATATCTGCTCTACCAGCAGCACATGCAGCTGGGCCGTGCCAAGCGCGACTGGTTTCACACCCTGCGTTTTCGGCTGCTGGACGCCTGGCTTTCGCCCTTGCCCGGGCTGGCCCGGCAGGTACTGGAAAAAACCAGAATTGCGGCGAGCCGGGTACACGTAGTGCCGCTGGGGCTACCGATAGAGCAGTTTTCCGAGGCCGCGCTGCCCCAGCACCAAGCCCGGCAAGCGCTGAATCTGCCGGCGCAAGGTCCCCTGCTCGGCCTGCTGGGGCGCCTCGACTACGGCAAAGGGCAGGATTTCGTGCTGGAGGTGCTGCATCAGCTGCGCACTACAACGGCGCACCCGGCCCGCCTTCTGCTCATGGGCGAGCCAACCCGTAACGAGGGCGACGCCTACTTCCGGCGACTGCAGGAGCTGGTGGCGCAGTGGGGGCTGCAGGACCATGTTTTCTTCCGGGACTTTGAGCCCGACCCGGCGACCTTTTACAACGCCATCGACGTGTTTGTGCTGGCCTCGACCAACGAAACCTACGGCATGGTGACCCTGGAAGCCATGGCGGCCGGCGTTCCTATTGTGGCCTCGGCGGCGGGCGGCACCTTGGAGCTGGTACAAGACGGCCACACGGGCCTGCTGTATCCCTTGGGCGATGTAGCAACCTGCGTGCGGCAAATCCGGCAGTGCCTGGAGCAACCCGGCCTCGCCCAGCAGCGCGTACAACAGGCCCAGCAGCAGGTGCAACAGTATTCTCATCAGCGGCAGTGCGCCCTTACCGAAGCTATTATTGGCTCGCTCAGTCCGGCGGTTTCAGCGGGCTGAGCGCGAAGTTGCCCGGTAGCACTTTTAGCAGCAGCAGTGTACCGCCAGTCAGCGTATCCCTGCTGAATTCAGGTACACTCGCGTCGAATTTTATGAGTCAGCGCACTCAACATCTGCTAGGCTGTGTGGGCACTAGCACTTTGGAAGGCATTTTGCCTTTCTGGAACGTCATGTCTCGCGCTGCTCGACATGACGTTCTTTTTACTTGCTGTCCACACAGCCTAGCCGCGAAAAACCGGTGGCTACCCCAGCCGCAGATCGACGCCGCACATTTCTGCCTCCTTATTCTCCAAGCCCAATAGCGCACAAAAAAGCCCCAACCTATTGGTTGAGGCTTGCTTGATGCAGGCAGTAGCACAAACCAGACTATGGCACGGCTACGCCACTAAAAGACCCCGTCAAAGCGCCCGTAGCTGGAAACGTTACGGAAAAAGTGCCGTCAGCTTTCTTCGTCTGGGTGTTATAAGTGGTCGTGCCGCTCATGGCCGTGCCACTGGCTCCATCCAAGTACGCTTCCAGGCCATTGGTCGTATTAGGCGGCGTAGTAGCCCCAGGATTCCGAACGAAATCCAGCAGTACAGCTTTCCCGTTGTTGAGCTTCCCAGTAATCGTCAAAGCGGAAGCTGAGGTGGCGCAATTAGCACTCACAACATACGCCTGGTTCAGCGCATACGGCGGAGCACCTTTCTCGGAAACCATCACCGTGATAGCCGACTGTGTCGTATCAACTACCACAGGTTTAGGAGCCTCTTTTTTTGAGCAGCTGCCGAGCAGGCTTGTTGTCGCCAGCAGCAGAGCACATACTATTTCGTAGTCATTGTAGGTAGAAGAAAAATGCTTACAATGATACATAAGGCTGCTAAATGGAGTTCATCCGGCTTCCCGTTCCAGGTTCCGCAAAAGTAATTGGGTGTCAGGCTTGGGCGCACAACAGCTCATTCCCACACCGCGCCAGTCGAATAGTCAAACCCAAAACACTGCCGTCCTTAGTCCTTCAGAGGCAGCGTAATAATGAATTCTGTGCCGGCCCCCACCGCCGACTCAACGGCCAGCATACCGCCGTGGCCGGTGCTGATGATATCGTGGCTGAGGGAAAGGCCCAGGCCAGTGCCTTCGCCCACGGGTTTGGTCGTGAAAAACGGCTGAAAAATCTTAGCCTGCACACTTTGGGACATTCCGGTTCCATTGTCGCGCACCCGAATTTCGACGCCAGTGGGCTGCTTACTGGTTGTGATGCTCACCTCGGGCCGATAAGCAGCGTCGGCTTCCTGCAGCTGCCGTTGGCGCACGGCATACAGCGCATTGGTGCATAAGTTCAGTAGTACCCGGCCCAGGTCGGGCGCAATTACGGCTATGTGAGGCAGCTCCGGCGCCAGCCGCGTGGTGAGCGTCGCCTGAAAGTCGGGATGCTCGTTGCGCATGCCCTGGTAGGCCAGCCGCAGGTTTTCCTCGGCCAGGGCGTTGAGGTCGGTGGCCTCGCGGGGGGCGCTGCCCGTGCGGGCGTGTTCCAGCATGCCCTTGATAATGGCCGTAGCCCGCTGGCCATGCTGGCTGATATTCAGAATATTCTGCTTGAGCCCGTCCAGAATTTCGCGCTCCAGCCGCCCATCCCGGGCCAGCCGCTGGGCTCCGTTAATCTCATCGACCAAGTCAGTGCTGACTTCCGCAAACTTCTTGACGAAGCTCAGGGGGTTTTGCAGCTCGTGGGCCACGCCGGCGGTCAGCTCACCCAGAAACGCCATTTTCTCGCGCTGTACCAGCTGGTGCTGGGTAGTTTTGAGCTCGGCCAACGACGCTTGCAACGCCGCATTGGCCCGCTGCTGCTGGCGGTGGTGGCGCACGAGCACGCCCACCAGCACTAGTAGCCCCAGCAGCCCGGCCAGCAGCCCATAGGTGCGGTAGCGGGCCCGCAGAGCGGCCTGGTCGGCGGCGGCCTGCTGCGCCCGCTGCCGCTCCTGGTAGTTCACGCTTTGCAGCCGCATCACCTTTTCCTGGCCAAAAAGCGTGTCCTTCATAGCCAGCATCAGGCTCTGATATTTGAGCGCACTGTCGGCCGGGCCCCGGCTTTTAAAGTTTTGCGTGAGCAGCGTACTGGCATTGAGCACGCCGCGTAGAAAGCCATTTTTTTGCGCGGCCGTGCAGCCCAAGCGCGCATAGTAGTTGCTGGAATCGAGCAGGCCCTGCTGCTGCTGGAGAGTAGCCAGACCTACGTAGGCAAAATTGCTGCTGCGTTGGTGCCGCAACGCCGCCGACTCCAGGATGCTACGGTGATAATAGTTGCGGGCGGCGGCCAGCTGGCCTTGCTTGCGGGCCACGTTGCCCAGACCATACAGGATATAGTTGGTGGGCGTGTGCAGGCGCTGAGCCAGCTGGTAGGCCTGCTGCTGGTAGTAGCGGGCCGAGTCCAGCTCGTTATAGAGGTCGTAGGCCAGCCCAATATTGCTCAGCTCAATCACCACTCGCCGCTCGGCGTGCAGCTGCTGCCCAATGCGCAGAGCCTGGAAATAATACGACAGGCCCTGTTTTCGGTCGCGCAGATAGACGTAGATGATGCCGATGCTGCGCAGATTCTGGGCCTGCAAGGGCAAGTCGTGGCGCGCCTCGGCAATGCGCAGCGACTCCTGAAACAGCTCCAGAGCCCGCGCCAGGTTACTTTCGCGCAGCGCCGCCCCTAGCCGGTTCAGCGCTTCGCCCTCGCCATGCTGGTAGCGCGCGCGGCGGGCCAGCGCCAGCGCCCGCCGCGCATAGGCCTCGGCCGAATCGGTGCGCAAGGCCCAATACTGGTCGCTGATTTGGCAGAGTAATACTACGCGGTTGCTATCGGGCTGAGGCTGCCGGGCCAGGCGGCGCAGACTGTCGAGAGCCGGGCTCTGGGCTGCAATTGGCACCGCCCTGAATAGACAGGCCAGCAGCAGAAACGCCGATACGTGGCGAAACCAGGAAGTCATGCGGGAGTTAAAAACAGAGCGGAGGCAATATAGCGCGGCCAACCAGCGGCAAGAGTTCTGGGGGCAGTATTTGAGTTTGCTAATATCCGGTTAAATACCCTAATCCCTGCTATGTAATGCGCTTTCGACGGCCGGGCGCTGGGCTCCACCGGCTGGCTTACGCCAGTACCAAACTCGTACGGCGCTGGTTGCAGCCTAAAAATGCTGCTCCACTACCGTGGCGGAACCCGTATCTTGGGGCGACGCTATCACAGACAGTAAACGCTAGTTGTGCAACGATTATATGGCTTGTTATTTCTCCTGTTTTCGGCTGGCGTAAGCCGGGCGCAAAACTGTGGCTGCGTGCAGGATCTGGATTTTACGGTTCGGTATCTGGAGAAAAACATGCCGGGCTTTGCCGATAACGTGACTCCGGCCAACCGCAAGACGTACGAAAATTTTAAACGCACAATCCGACAGGCCGCTGCCACCAATCCACCCCAAAATATCTGCCTGAAATACCTGACCACGTACGTGGAATATTTTCGCGACAGCCATACTACTATTGGCGCGAATAGCAAAGGCGTGGATGAGCAGAAGCCCGAGGAAATAGCCCGCTTTCTGGCGTCGCCCGAATACAAAGCCACGGAAATAGTACGCCTCGACACTACCCGGCGCGCTACGGCCGCCACCGATCCGCTGGAGGGCTACTACCAGACGCCGGACGGAACATATCGGGTATACCTGGCCAAAAGCAAAACTAAATTCCGGGATTATGCGGCCGTTATTGTTGCCTCGCGCACACCATTGTGGCGGCCGGGCCAGGTGAAATTTGAGCTGCGGCGCACTACTTCTGCTTCTACGTTTGAGGCCTACCAATATCAGCGCAACCACAGCCTGTATTACGTGCCCAACGTTCGCTATTTGCAGGGGCAATTACGAGGGCTGAACTGGCTGAAAACCAGCGAAACAAACCCATTTCCGCCTCCGGCCGGCAACCGCCTAGAGTTTAAAATTATAGCCACCGACACCGTTGCCTATTTGCGTATCCCGTCTTTTTCCGGCGAGCAGTTCACGCGCCTCGACTCCTTGTATCGGGCCATTACGCCCCAAATTCAGCGCACGAAATATCTGATTATCGACGTGCGTGATAATGGCGGCGGCAGCGACCGAAACGTGGCTCCGCTGCTCCCCTTTTTCTATGCCCAACCGATTCAGGAAACGCAAATCGAAGAATATTATGTCACGGCCGACAACCTGCGCCGCTACGAAGAATATCTGCGGCAGATGCAGGCCGACTCGGTGCGCTACGGCTCCACGGCAATCTGGAGCTTTAAAGAAAAAGTAGCCTGGATGCGCCGTGCGCCGCTCAACAGCTTCATCACAAACCCGCACAGCGAAAACAAAACGTACACAATGGAGCCTGCCACGCTGCCGGCCAAGGTGGCTATTCTCTACAATCGGGGGTGCGCCAGCTCCTGCGAAACGCTGCTCATTTGGGCCAAGCAGCCTTCCAAAGCAGTGCTGGTCGGCGAAAACTCTGGGGGCTATGTGGCCTACGGCAACGTGCTGCCGGTGCAAACGCCGTGTTATAATTTCACGCTCAACGTGACAACAATGCGCCTGAAAAACCAACTGGCGTACGAGGCAATCGGTATTGAGCCAGCAGTTCACCTGCGCGACGACCAAGACTGGCTGCAACAGACAATCCAGATTTTACTGCGAAACGAGCAAAAGTAGACCTAACGTACATGGCTTATTTCTGGAATTCAGAGTTGCCGTATTTGCTTCGCTATTTCTTTCCAATTCGTCGCCAGTCTGTTTAAGGAATAGCAGGAATTTTAATTCTTACGGCATGCTATGCTGCGTGGCCAGTAAGGAAAAGAACGTCCGAAAAACGTGCAACACCTCGAAAGCGCTGCTGGCCACATAGCCTGGGGAAATAGAAATACGACATAAGAATACCGTACCTGCGGCAGCGCTTCCCGTTGCGAGCAGGATGCGGCAACCAGCTTGCAGCAAACACCCGTATTTTTACAACATTCAACACCCGCTCCTGATTTCCTACGCCCATGATCCTCACCTGGACCAGCAAGAAATTCACCAACTTAACGCTCGCCGAGCTCTACGACTTGCTGCAGCTGCGAATGGCCGTATTTATCGTGGAGCAGAACTGTCCGTTTCAGGATATCGATGGCAAGGATGCTGATGCGTACCACTTGCTGGGCTACACCGAGCAGGGCCGGCTAGCGGCCTATGCCCGACTTTTCGACGCGGGCCACTACTACGAGCAGGTTAGCATTGGCCGCGTGGCCGTGTCGCTCGACTATCGCCGCTACGGGTTCGGCAAAGCGCTGATGCAACAAGCCATAACGCACTGCGAGACGCTATTTGGCTCACAGCCCATCAAAATCGGGGCCCAGCAATACCTGATGGCATTTTACCAGAGTTTCGGGTTTATGCAGCTCGGAGAAATGTATCTGGAAGACGACATTCCGCATATCTACATGGTACGGTCCTGAACTTGATTATTTCGAGACGCGGCCGCCCGGGAATGTTTCCGGTTTCTGGTAAGTTTAGCAGGTAGCGGCGGCACTACCTGAGCGGTGACCGGCAGCGTTGACTCCTTTCTGATGAAATATTTTTTCCTGTTTTTTATCCTTCTCACCTCACTGCGTGGCCAGGCGCGCCAGGCGCTGCCGCCGCTCGAAATTGCGGAGCGTTTCGTGGCCCGGGAAGGCTGGCCCGCCATGCGGGACTACCTATGCTGTGAGGCGCAGCAGCAGGCCAGGCGCCAGAGCCTGGGCCAGCAGATTCCGGGTCGTATGGCGCGTGCCTGCGAAGTGGTGCAGCAAACCACTACTACAGCAGTGGTAGCCGTAGAGCTGCGCGACTCCACGGGCGGCAACGATTTCTATTTGCACTTCGTGAAGGAAGCCACTTGGAAGCTGCATTCGGTGCGGGGGCTGGGCATGACCAGCTTCGGCCGGCAGATGCTGACGGTGCTGGAAGGCTTGCCGCCGGCCGAAATAGCCCGCTACAACCAAACCCACCCCCAGGCCGAGTACGATTTTACCGTCGGCAACATTCGCCTCTGGGTCGGCTCCGACGCCGATATTGAAGCGCATTTCAACCAGCGCCAGGCTGATTTCGAGAAAACCGTGCAGCTGTTGCAGGCCCGCAACTATTTCGCGACCCCAGCTGCTGGTGAAGCCGCCGCCAACGCCGATCCGGCTATCAACGCGCTGCTCAAATCATTGTACATCAGCCGCGTGACGCGCAAAACGGCTGATTGCGACGCCTGCTTTGCGTTCGTCATCGGGGGGCTCATCGACAACACTGTGGGCTTGCTCTACGAACCCGACGCGAGCAAAGTACCCGCCATGAACCCGCAGTCCCTGATTGTGGTGAAACCGCTGGGCAAAGGCTGGTACCTGTTCAAAACTACCTGAGAGCCGCTACTGCGCGGCTTTGAGCAGCTTGTGCTTGCCGTGCAGCTTGTCCCACTCGGCTTCGAGCATGCTCATCTCCGTCAGGCTCCAGTACGAGCCGTTGTAGTACAGACTGTCGCGGGAGGTGCCTTCCTGCACCATGCCGGCCTTTTCGTAGCAGCCGATAGCACCTTTGTTAAAGTCATAGACGCCCAAGTCGATGCGGTGTAGCTGCAGCTGCTCAAACCCAATCTTGAGTATCGCCTTTATCATGCCCTGGCACACGCCCCGGCCCCGCTCCTGCGAGCTGCCGACCAGCACCCGGCTGATGCGGGCCGAGCGGTTTTTGCGACTGATGCCGCCCAGGGAAATATGGCCTACCACTTCGTTGGTCTTGTTATCGACGGCTTTATAGACAAACGCGTCGGAAGTGAGCGGGTCGTTGGTATCCTCAATATACCAGGCCAGGCTTTCCTGCGTCAGCGGGAACGAGAACAGCGACCCCGACCAGCTTATCAGCAGCTCCTCATCTTTAATCCACTCTATCAGCTGCTTAAAATCGGCTTGGGTGAACGGCTCCAGTCTAATCATTGATGGCAATTTCTTTGGGGTTTGCGGGAAATAACAAGCCCAACAGGCCGACAGTTTTGTCGGTGGGGCGCTACCTCCGCAAGAGGTGGTAAAACAGGACTTTTTGGGGAGTAGTCGATGTAGACGTACGCGGCCGCAAGATACGCATTCCTGGCCCAAGCTGAAGCGTATTGCGCGGGCAAAAACGGGAGTTTGGAACCGTTGCCAGAAAAATATTCGACGGGCGCAGGTTTCCTTCGTTGAGGGCGTGGGTGGAATGTTGAAAAAACCTGATTCTGTCATTCCGAGTATTCTGCGCCTAAAGCACAGACCCAAGAATCTCGCGCATAGTGACAACTAACTACGACTGCGGTGGAGACGCGTCGGCTACACGAAGGTCAAATCAAGCAGACCAACCAGACCAAACACGACACGAAACTCAAAAGCCCAACTACCTACTTAGCACGCCTTCCCCTCTGCTTCCTGATTTATGATCTTACCCCTACTCCGCGTACTACCCCTGGCCCTTAGCAGCCTATTGCTACCCCATTCCGCTCCCGCCCAGAACCTGACGGTGCCTAAACAAGTAGCCAAGGCGATGCGCCAGGTGAAACCCAACGACCTCAAGGCTCATATTCGCTACCTGGCCGACGACCGGCTGTTGGGCCGCCAGCCCGGCACGCCCGGCTACCAAATGGCGGTAGACTACGTCACTCAGCAGCTCAAAATGCTGGGCGTGGAGCCCGCTGGCGACGCGGGCACTTTCGTGCAGCGCGTGCGGCTGCGCAAAGCTTTCAGCAGTATAGCTACCACTTCTTTTCTGCTGCGCCCCAGCGCTGGCACGGCCGTGCCGCTGGCGGCGGGCGCGGAGTACGTATTCTACCCCAATCCCGCAATACCCAGCGTCGCGGTAGAGGCTCCACTGGTGTTTGCTGGCTACGGCATCAGCGCCCCCGAACTGAGCTATGACGACTACACGGGCCTCGACGCGAAGGGCAAAATAGTGGTAGTGCTGCGCGGGGCCCCGCAGGCATTTCCGTCTACCGTGGCGGCGGCTAGTCAGGATGTGCTGGCTCTTCTGCAGAACGCGGCCCGCCACGGGGCCGTGGGCGTGCTGCTGGCTTCGCGTACGCCGGCGGCGGCCTTGCCGAATTTCCGGCAGGGCGTGTTCAGCGTGCTGGGCCCCGATGGCAAAGTCGCCGCTTCGCGCACCTATGCGCCCGGCGCGGACCTTACGCTGCTGGGGGCCGTAAGTGCCAGCACCCTACAAACCCTACTGCGGGGCGCGGCAGCCGATACCAGCACCACGTTCGCGGCCTTGCGGGCGGGCCAGCCGGCGTCGGTAGCGCTACCCGCGAGCATGAAGGCCACCAACATATCGACCTACCAGGAAGTGGACAGCTACAATGTGGTAGGCAGAATAACAGGCTCGGATGCACGGCTGCGCGACGAATATGTGGTGCACAGCGCCCACCTCGACCACCTGGGCGTGGGTGTGCCGGTAAAAGGCGACTCCATCTACAACGGGGCCCACGACAACGCGTCGGGAGTGGCCAGCGTGCTGGAAATTGCCCGGATCTACTCCCAGCTTCCGCAGAAGCCCAAACGCTCGGTGCTGCTCGTGCTCCAGACCGGAGAAGAGCTGGGCTTGCTGGGTTCGGCCTTTTTCGCGGCCCAGCCCACGGTTCCGAAGGGAAAGATAGTGGCCGACATTAATACCGATATGCCCACTATTATTGCGCCCCTGCTGTCGGTGGTAGCGCTGGGGGGGCAACATTCCAGCCTGCTGGAGCCCACCACGCGGGCGGCCGCCTACCTGGGCCTGAGCGTGGAGGCCGACCCCGAGCCGGAGCAAAACCGCTTCATCCGCTCCGACCAGTACAGCTTCGTAACCCAGGGAATTCCGGCCCTGCACATCAAATACGGCAACAAAACCGCCGACGGCAAAAACGACTTCAGCAAAACCGTGCAGGCGTGGCGCACCGCCACCTACCACAAGCCCCAGGACGACATCAACGGCACCTTCGACTTTGAAGCAGGCAAAAAATACGTGCAGCTCAATTTTCTGATCGGCTACCAGGTGGCCCAGGCCGAGCAGCGCCCCACCTGGAATGCGGGCGACTTTTTCGGTAGCCGGTTCGGGAAGTAAAGCAGCGGCTTAGCAGAAAGCATCTGTAGCTACTGTCATCCTGAGCCCTGCGAAGGACCTTCCTCGCCTATCCCACGGAAGCTCTTCCCAACGCACAAAAGCCCTCTGCCACGCCGGTGGCAAAGGGCTTTTGTGCGTTGAACTGACCGAATCACTCAGTGGAGGAAGATCTTTCGCTTTGCGTACGCCAAATAAAGGATGACAAACGAGAAAGAAGAAGAAGAAGAAGCGGAACAAGCGGAAGAAACAAAACCGCCCCTCACACCTCCGGCAACCAGATGTCTTCCAGGTAGGCACTCAGGCCGTGGGAATGCTGAAACAGATGGATGAACAAGATATGCTCGTCGCCTGTGCCGCGCCAGATTTCGGCGTAAAAATCGCCTAGCGCATACAGATGCAGCTGGAAGCTGTCCTGCATCCGGTCGGACAGGAAATGCCCGCACTGACGCAGCACGTCGGCTTGCTGGCCCATTGGCAGACATTTGAAAACGGTAAGACGCATAAGCGGAAACACAACCGGCCGCACGAAAGCCGGGTTCCAGGGGCCGGCACTTCTGCGGAAAGTTCGGCAACACTGCGCGGATAACTTCTATTTTTCCCGGATTATTGCCCGCTCGTTCACCTCTCCCACCGTTGATGAAGACCCTCCGCTTTCCCCATCCGCTCGTCTTGCTGACCGGGTTTATTCTGCTGGCCGCGCTGCTTAGCTATGTGTTGCCCGCCGGCGAGTTTGCCCGTCAGGCCGATGCCCTCACCGGCCGCGACGTAGTGGTGCCGGGCTCCTACCACCGCGTGCCCGCCACGCCCGTCACGCTGCTCCAGGCCCTGGTCGATATTCCGAAGGGCATGGCCGACGCGGCCGGTGTCATTTTCTTCGTCTTTCTGACCGGTGGCGCTTTCACCGTAGTCGACCAGACCGGGGCCCTGCGCCGGGGCGTCGACTGGCTATTGGTGAAGCTGCGGGGCCGGGAAGTGCTGGTCATTCCCATTATTTCCCTGCTCTTCGCCACCATGGGCGCGCTGGAAAACATGCAGGAAGAAATTATTCCGCTGGTGCCGGTGCTACTGGTCCTGATGCGCCGCCTGGGCTACCCGCTCATTACGGCGGCAGCCGTCAGCATCGGGGCCGCTGCCGTGGGGGCTTCGTTTAGCCCGCTCAACCCGTTTCAGGTGGGCATCGCCCAGAAGCTGGCCCAGCTGCCGCTGCTGTCGGGCGCGGGGTTCCGGCTGGTGTTTCTGGCCCTGGCCCTGGTGCTCTGGATTGGGGGCACGATGCGCTACGCGGCCAAAAACCGGGTAGTGCCCGAGCTGACAGCCGACGATGAAACCACTGCCGCCGGAGCCGGCCGCCAGGGTATTGTGCTGTTGCTGCTGCTGCTCACTTTCGCCGCTTTCACCTACGGCGTGCTGAATCTGGGGTGGGAATTTGAGCAAATGGGCGCATTATTTTTCGTGCTGGGCGTGCTGGCGGGCCTCATTGGCGGCCTGGGCCTCAACGGCACCGCCGACGCCTTCATTACCGGTTTCCGCGACCTGGCGTTTTCGGCGCTCCTTATCGGCTTTGCCCGCGCCATATTCGTGGTGCTGGAGCAGGGCCACATCGTCGATACCATCGTCAATGGCTTGTCGGCCCCGCTGGCCCAGCTGCCCGTTACGCTTTCGGCCCTGAGCATGATAGGCGTGCACACGGCGCTGCACCTGCCCGTGCCCAGCGTGAGCGGCCAGGCGGTACTCACCATGCCCATTCTCACGCCCCTCTCCGATTTGCTGGGCTTGCCGCGCCAGGTTACGGTGCTGGCTTACCAGTACGGGGCGGGCCTCTGCGAAATCATTACGCCGACTAACGGTGCTCTGGTGGCCATTGTGGCCGCCTGCGGGGTGCGCTTCGACCAGTGGTGGAAGTTCGTGCTGCCGCTCTATCTGGGGCTGCTGGCGCTGGCTGCCGTAGCCGTTATTATCGGGGTAGCTATTGGGCTGGCATAAAGTCGGACTCGTGTCGTTGTGAGCAGCAACGACAGTCCACGCCTCAAGCGGTGTTACTCCATCCCCAGCGGAGTGACCACTGCCTTTGCACTAGAAAGCCCTTTCTCGTTGCGACGGGAAAGGGCTTTTCGCTTTATCAGGTTCAGGGCAGGTCGGAAAATGGATTGCTCGCGCTGCTCAAACTGGCCCGCTATTTTTCTAGCTAAACCGCAGTTCCTCAGCCTCAAAAATCCGCTTTACTTTCCGCTTCTTTTCGACCATCTGAAACCGGGCGCGGTACTGGGCTTCGTCCCAGTACACGTCCGAAATCAGGCCCCGGTGCGGGGGGCAGCCGGGCTCCGGGTTGGCTTCCTCCACCACGTCGCCGAAGCTGAACGGGGGTTTTGCGGCCAGCTCCGTGAACAGCTCCCCGCTGACTTTGAACTGCTGCTCGTCGTAGCGCAGCAGAATCCAGTCATCGGCTTCGTCAATCTTTTCGAACAGCTTGCCCAACGGCTCCAGCCACTCGAAGGTGCGGCGGTTGGCGGGATGAATGTAGCGGAAGCCGTAGTCGGGCGTCCAGGAATACAGGCCGTAGACAACGGGTTTGGGGCGAGCCATGTAAGCGAAATTAGGGAATGAGAGCCCACAAGTGAGCTTCGGACAAGATGCCGACACTACACGTGACGTGTCGGGAATCAACAACAAAACTCCGCTAATTATTCCCTGAAATCAACCATTGCCCCCCGAAAAGCAGCACACTACTCGTGCGGCCGGGCCTGAGCCGGAAAAAAACAGCCCTATTGATTCGGCTTGGGTTGGCTTGCTTCTATTGCCACATATCCGCCCCCGATTATACCTATGCGCTGGCTCCGGTGACGACTGCCGCGCCACTTATCAGCCGAATCAGTGCCGGGGCAATGCGGGCCAGCGCCTTGCCCCGCTGCTGCCGCGCATGCCGTTGGCCCCAAATTGTACTCTGTTCAGGCAGGACAGCGGAGGAGCTCGTGAGCCACCAGCCCGAAAGCTTCGCTCATTTCCGTAGTGAGGGCGCAACGGCTGGCGCAGAGTTTTCCTGTTCAGGTTCAATGGGTTTGGCCCCTGAGTATAACCCCGTTGCTATATAATCAGTTAGTAGCCCGACGCAGCCCCGAATTTGGGCCACCTTACCTACTGCTCTCCATGCCTAACTCCGACCTGTCTAACACCCTCATTCCGCACGCCGGCATGGGCGCCATTCCGCACGCCGCCGGCACCACTTTCCGGGTGTGGGCTCCCCATGCCGATGCCGTGTCCGTCGTGGGCCCCTTCAACGACTGGAATAGCACCACGCACCCCCTCACCCACGAAGCCGATGGCTACTGGGCCGCCGATATTGCCGGCCTCACGTCCGGCACCGAGTACAAGTTCTGGCTTCGCAACGGCGAGGCGGAGCTGACCCGCCACGACCCCTACGCCCGCGAAGTGACGCACTCGGCCGGCAGCTCGGTAGTACCCAACCACGAGTTCGACTGGTCCGACGACCACTTTGAGATGCCCGCCTGGAATGAGCTCGTCATCTACGAGCTACACGTGGGCACCTTCAACGCGCCGGACCCTGAGCGGCCCGGCACTTTCCTCGACGTAGTAGCCAAGTTGGGCTACCTACGCGATTTGGGCATCAATGCGCTTGAGATTATGCCGCCCACCGAGTTTCCGGGCGGGCGCAGCTGGGGCTACAACCCCGCCCATCCATTTGCCCTCGAAACCGATTATGGCGGCCCCCAGGCTTTCAAGGAGCTCGTCAAGCAGGCGCACCGCCACGGCATTGCCATTATTCTGGATGTGGTTTACAACCATTTCGGCCCCGGCGACCTGGACCTCTGGCAGTTCGACGGCTGGGCCGAAAACGACGGCGGCGGTATCTACTTCTACAACGACTGGCGCGCCGAAACGCCCTGGGGCCACAACCGGCCCGACTACAGCCGCGACGAGGTGCGCCGCTACATCCGCGACAATGCCCTTATGTGGCTCGAAGACTACCGCGTGGATGGCCTGCGCTGCGACTCGATTTCCCACATCCGCAACGTGCACGGCAGCACCGACACGGCCCACGACTTACCCGAGGGCTGGAGCCTGATGAAGTGGATCAACGAAGAAATTCAGGCCACGATGCCCTGGAAAATCACCATTGCGGAGGATTTGCTGGGCAACGAGTACATCACCCGCCCCACCGATCAGGAGGGCCAGGGCTTTGGGGCGCAGTGGGACGCGGCCTTCGTCAACATCATCCGCGACGCCCTCACCACTCCCCACGACGCCGACCGCAACCTGGTAGCCGTAGCCGAAACCCTGACCCAGACCTACAACGGCGACGCTTTTCAGCGCATCATCTACACCGAGTCGCACGACGAAGTAGCGAATGGCAAGTCGCGGGTGCCGGAGGAAATCATGCCGGGCGAGGCTGCCTCGTGGTTTCCAAAGAAGCGCGCCACGCTCGGGGCCACGCTCGTGTTTACCGCGCCCGGCATTCCGATGCTGTTTCAGGGGCAGGAATTTCTGGCCGACGGCTACTTCTCCGACGACCAGCCGCTGAACTGGGACTATGCCGCTCATCACCCCGGCCTGGTGCAGCTCTACCGCGACCTTATTCGGCTGCGCCGCAACCTCGACGGCCACACCCGTGGCTTGCTGGGCCAGCACCTGGCCGTGTCTCACCTCAACGATACCGACAAGGTTCTGGCTTTCCGCCGCTGGGCCGATACCGACGGCGGCCCCGGCGACACGACCATCATCGTGGCCAACTTTGCCGACCAGACGCATCTGGCCTACACCATCGGCCTGCCGGCCGGGGGCCACTGGCGGGTGCGTTTCAACAGCGACTGGCAGGGCTACGATGACGAGTTTGGCAACTTCGAAAGCGTAGACACCCAGGCCGAAGAAGGCGAGTATGATGGACTGCCTTTCCACGCCTCGTTCGGGCTGGCACCCTACTCCGTGCTCATTATTTCGCAGGAAGCTGGCTAAGAAGCAGTTTCATACAGCTTTTCGCCGCAGCGTCCGGCTTGCAGTAGCGCGAGCTTTGTAGCGTGCGTGCCAGAACGATTCATCTCCCCGATAGTCATTTTGGCACGCGCGCTACAAAGTTCGCGCTACTGCGTTGGAAACCTCTGAAAATACAGTTAGAAATGCCGGCAAGGCGTATATCTTGCCGGCACTCCACGTTAAAACCCGCTTCATGCAAGCTCCGCTCCCCACTCCCGAAGCCATTTCGCCCGATGCCCTGCTGGTGGAAGTGGCCTGGGAAGTCTGCAATCAGGTTGGCGGTATTTATACCGTTATCCGCTCGAAAGTGCCCGCTACCGTGCTGGGCTGGGACGACCGGTACTGTCTGCTGGGTCCCTACTTTGCCCAGCAGGCTCAGAGCGAGTTTGAGCCCTTGGAAGACTACGCCTTCGACCAGCTGCCCGCCGCCGACCCGTTTGCCGCCGCCGTTCGCCAGATGCGGGCCCAGGGCTACGAAGTGCATTACGGCCACTGGCTTGTTACGGGCAAGCCCCGCGTGGTGCTCATCAACCCCTACCAGGCCTACGACCAGCTGGGCCAGATCAAGGCCGACCTCTGGACGTACCACGGCATCCCAACGCCCGACAACGACGACTTACTGCACCAGGTGGAAGCGTTTGGGCACCAGGCCAAGCACTTTCTGCAGCTGCTGGCTACCGCCATTGTGCCGCCCAACCGCATCATTGCCCATTTTCACGAGTGGATGACGGGCGTGGCCATTCCCGACCTGCGCCGCGAGCAGGTGCCGGTACACATCGTCTTTACGACGCACGCCACGCTGCTGGGCCGCTACCTGGCCATGAACGACCCCAACTTCTACGACCACCTCATGCAGGTGAACTGGGCAGCGGAGGCCGTGCGTTTCAACATCGAGACGGCCGTGCGCATCGAGCGGGCCGCCGCCCATGGCTCCCACGTCTTCACCACCGTGAGCGAGCTGACCGTGCGCGAGTGCATCTACCTGCTCGACCGGATTCCGGACGCGGTGCTGCCCAACGGGCTGAATATTGAGCGGTTTGTGGCGCTGCACGAGTTTCAGAATCTGCACCAGCTCTACAAGTCCAAGATTCACGAGTTCGTGATGGCGCACTTCTTCCAGAGCTACTCATTTGATCTGGACAATACGCTCTACCTGTTTACCTCCGGCCGCTACGAATACCACAACAAGGGCTTCGACCTGACGCTCGAAGCCCTGGCCCGCCTTAACTACCGCTTGCAGCAAAGCGGTCTGGAAGGCCAGGTGGTCATGTTTTTCATCACCAAGCGCCCCTTTCACAGCATCAATCCACAGGTACTCCAAAGCCGCGCCATCCTGGATGAAGTGCAGGAAACCTGCGAGGCCATCGAGCGGCAGGTAGGCGAGCGGCTGTTCTACGCCGCCGCCGCCGGCACCGACCACCGCCTCCCCGACCTGGGCAGCATGGTAGACGACTACTGGAAGCTGCGCTACCGCCGCACGCTGCAAAGCTGGAAAACCACGAGCCTGCCGCCCGTCATCACCCACAACCTGGTGGACGATGCCAACGACGATATCCTGAACTTCCTGCGCCGCTCCAACCTCGTCAACAACCAGCACGACCGGGTCAAAATCGTGTACCACCCCGATTTCGTATCGCCGACGTCGCCGCTGTTTGGCATGGAGTACGGCCAGTTTGTGCGCGGCTGCCACCTGGGTATTTTCCCCAGCTACTATGAGCCCTGGGGCTACACGCCGCTGGAGTGCGTGGCCCGCGGCGTACCGGCTATCACCTCCGACCTTTCCGGCTTCGGCGACTATGTGATGCAAACCGTCCCCGACCACGAGGAAAAAGGCATTTACGTGGTGAAGCGGCAGGAAAAGAGCTTTGATGAGTCGGCGGAGGAGCTGACGGAGATGCTCTGGCAATTCGTGCAGCTCAACCGGCGCGAGCGAATTATGCAGCGCAACAACGTGGAAAGCTCGGCTGAGCTCTACGACTGGAAAAACCTGCGCGTGCACTACGACCGGGCCTACACCCTGGCGCTGGAGCGGGAGTAAGGACGACGACTTGCCACCCAGCTGGTTTCCCTCTAGCAAGACTATTGCTCGTCCTGACGTTGCCCAGCGTTGTTCCGTATCGTTTAATTCATCAATTTAGCCTATGCTCCGTCCGTTGAAGCTTGCGCCCTTTCTGCTCGTGCTGCTACTGGCAGGCACGGCCGTGGCGCATGAATTTTGGCTGCTGCCGCCCCGTTTTTTCGTGCGGGCCGGTGAGAAGATTAATCTGCACGTGTTCGTGGGCGAAAACTTCACCGGCAGCCGCTGGTCCGGCAAAAGCAGCCGCCTGACCAGCTTCGTGCACTTTGCACCCGACGACACAATTGACCTGACCAAAATTGCCAGCCAGCGCGATACGCTCAGCACCAGCGTCGAGCTGATAGAGCCCGGCGTGCATTTGCTTTCGTTCAGCACCAACAATGCCTTTATCGAGCTGAACGCCGATAAATTCAATGCCTACCTGAAGGAAGACGGCCTGGAGCGCATCGTGGCCCTGCGCCAGCAGCGCGGCGAAACCACCCAGCCCGGCCGCGAGCTGTACCGGCGCTGCGCCAAAACGCTGGTGCAGGTCGGCCCTACTAGGCTCGACACCGTCAAAACCTACGCCACCGCCACCGGGCAGCCGCTGGAGTTGATTCCGGAGCAAAACCCGTACGGCCTCAAAGCCGATGCTTCGCTTACCTGTCTGGTTCTCTATAAAGGGCAGCCGCTGCCGGCTGCGCTGGTGCAGGTGTGGCAGCGCAGCCCCGGCCAGCCCACGCAGGTGAAAAAAATTTACGCTAACAAAAACGGTCGGGTGTTGTTTCGGCTAAACGGAGCGGGCAATTATATGATAAGCACCGTGTACATGGAGCCCGCCACCGACCGGAAGGCAGCCGACTGGCAGAGTACCTGGGCCACGCTGACGTTCGGAATAGCCGGACGCGGCCCGCAGTAATTCCTCGGTTTCCCCTATCTTGAATGCCCGGTGGGCCTTCTGTACTGGAACATTTTTTTCTTACCTTCGCAACTCTATTAAACTCGAACCACCGACGGCATGAAGTACTCGATTGATAAAAAGGAAACTTACACGATTATCACCATTGACGAGAAAAAGCTCGACACTACTGTTGCGCCCGATCTGAAATCGGAATTCGTGAAGCTGAACGCTGAAGGCATTAATAACCTGATCCTGGACTTGAGCAACGTGAAATACACGGACTCGTCGGGCCTCAGCTCTATCCTTATCGCCAACCGGTTGTGCAATTCTACCGGCGGCCTGTTGGTACTTACGGGTTTGCAGGACCATGTGATGAAGCTCATCACCATCTCCAAGCTCGAGTCTGTTTTGCACATTCTGCCCACCGTAGAAGAAGGCATTGACCGCATCTTCCTACACGCCATCGAGCGTGACCTGACCAGCAAAGAATAGTTTTCTTCGAAGCGGTGAGCTGTTGGCTGTTAGCGGTTAGTGTTCAGACTAGCGACTAATGGCCAACAGCTTTTTCTTTTTCTCATCTTTACCAAGCGCTAACGGCCGACCGCTACTAGCACCAGCTTATTTTGGAGTTTGAGCTGAAAATCCTGGGCAGCGCTTCGGCTACCCCCTTTCTCAATCGGCACCACACCGCGCAGGTGCTCACGGTGGGCAATCAGTCGTATCTGATTGACTGCGGCGAAGGCACGCAGAGCCGGCTCATGGAACACCGGGTCCGGCACCAGCGCCTGAACACCATTTTCATCTCCCACCTGCACGGCGACCATTTCTTCGGGCTGTTCGGGTTGCTTTCCACTATGCATCTGCAGGGCCGCACCGAGCCAGTGTGCCTCTTCGGCCCCGCCGGCCTGGATGAAATCCTGACTACGCAATTCCGCTGGTCGCACACCCAGCTTTCGTTCGACCTGCTGTTCACCGTCGTCGACCCCGACCAGCACGCGCTGGTGCACGAAGACCGCTACCTGACGGTGCATACCTTGCCTATGCGGCATCGTATTCCGTGCTGCGGCTACCTGTTTCGCGAAAAGCCCAAGCGCCGTCACCTCGATAAGGCGCGGCTGCCCGCCGGCCTGACGCCCGCCCAGCTTGGCCGGCTGGCCCAGGGCGAAGATATCGTGGACGACAAGGGTGCGGTGCTGGTCAGCAACACGGACGTGACCACCGAGGCCAGCCACTCGCGCAGCTACGCGTTCTGCTCCGATACGCTTTATACCGAAAGCCTGGCCGACCTGGTGCACGAGGTGGACTTGCTCTATCACGAAGCCACGTTTATGGACGATATGCGCGAGCGGGCCCTTGCCACGCACCATTCCACGGCCCGGCAAGCGGGGCTGCTGGCCAGAAAAGCGCAGGTTCGGCGGCTGCTCATCGGCCACTTCTCGTCCCGCTACCGCGACCTGGAACCGCTGCTAGTCGAAGCTCAGGCCGTTTTTGAGCGGGTGGAGCTGGCCACGGAAGGCAAAACGGTGAGCATTCCGGAGTAACCTCTTTACCCGGCTAAAGAGCAGTGGGCAACGCGCAGCGAAGCATCTCGCACGCTGGCTTCTTTATCTCGTACTTCAACAACCACCGGCGAGATGCTTCGCTGGTGCTGCCCGACGGATGGCCTACCAACTACACAAAAAGACCTTCGAACACAAGAAAACCCAGCTCTATCTGGTTCTGAGCGGTATTTTTATCGTCAATGCGCTGCTGGCCGAAATCATCGGCGTTAAAATATTTTCCCTGGAGCCGCTCATTGGTCGCCCCGATAATCTGACCGCAGGCGTGCTGATCTGGCCAGTCGTGTTTGTGACGACGGACATCATTAACGAGTATTTCGGCAAGGAAGGCGTGCTGCGCATCAGCTACCTCACGGCGGGCCTGATTCTGTTTGCCTTTCTGGTCATTTATGCTACCACCAAGCTACCACCAGCGGCTTTCTGGCTCGATGTCAATAACAAAGATCCGCAGGACCAACCCATCAATATCGACTTTGCCTACCAGATGATTTTCCGGCAGGGCATGGGCATTATTGCCGGCTCGCTCACGGCCTTTGGTATCGGGCAGGTGCTCGATGCGACGGTATTTCAACTGCTGCGCCGCGCCACCCGGGGCCGCTACGTCTGGCTGCGCGCCACGGGCTCCACCCTCGTTTCCCAGCTCGTCGACAGCTTTGTGGTGCTATTTGTGGCCTTTTACGTGTTCGGCAACTGGAGTTTCGAGCAGGTGCTAAGCGTGGCCAATACCAACTACTGGTATAAATTCGCGGCGGCTATTCTGCTCACGCCGGTGCTCTACCTCTCTCACTTCCTCATCGACCGGTATCTGGGCAAAGAGGAAACGGTGGAGCTGCAACAGGAAGCGGCAGCCGATGTGAGTGTGTAATAGTGCTTCCCGACCAATTTCCAATGTCCTTGTTCTACTTGCTTGTTATAGTGGCAGAAAAGCGGTTCATAACGGTCAACCTACTAGTTTCAATTCGCGCCTGCACTACCGGGTAACCTTGCGCCTCGGCTATTTCTTACGACAACTACCTGATTTTCCCTTCCTAATGTCCCGCATCCTCACCGGTATCCAAAGCACTGGCCGGCCCCATCTGGGCAACCTGCTCGGGGCCATTTTGCCCGCCATCGAGCTGTCGAAAAACCCAGCTCACGACTCGCTTTACTTCATTGCCGACCTGCACTCGCTCACGACCGTGCGCGACCCGGCGCTGCTGCGCCAGAACACCTACGCGGTGGCGGCAGCCTGGCTGGCCTGCGGCTTCGATACGGAGAAAAATCTGTTCTACCGCCAGTCGGATGTGCCCCAGGTGGCCGAGCTGACGTGGTATCTGAGCTGCTTCACCCCTTTTCCGATGCTGGCCAACGCCCACTCGTTCAAGGATAAGTCGGACCGGCTTTCGGACGTGAATGCGGGCTTGTTCACCTACCCGGTGCTGATGGCGGCCGATATTCTGCTCTACGATGCCGAGATTGTACCGGTGGGCAAGGACCAGATTCAGCACCTCGAAATTGCCCGCGACATTGCCTCGGCTTTCAACACCCGCTACGGCGAAACCCTGGTGTTGCCCCAGTCCCGCGTAGATGCCGAGCTGATGACCATTCCCGGCACCGACGGGGCCAAGATGAGCAAGAGCTACGGCAACATCATCGACGTTTTCGCGCCGGAGAATGAGTTGTTGAAAGCCATTAAAACCATTATTTCGGACAGCACGCCGCTGGAAGCCCCCAAGGACCCGGCCACCGACGTTACCTTCAAGCTCTACTCACTGCTGGCCACGCCCGCCGAAACCGAGGACCTGCGCGCCCGCTACCTGGCTGGCGGCTACGGCTATGGCCACGCCAAAAAGGAGCTGTACGAGCTGGTTCTGCGCCGCTTTGCCACCGAGCGGGAACAATTCAACTTCTACATGAACAACCTGCCCGAGCTGGACGCGCGCCTAGCCGAAGGCGCCCGCAAAGCCCAGGCCTACGGGAGCGTAGTGCTGAATAAGGTACGGAAAAAGGTGGGCTATTCGGCGCGATAACGCCCACCGAAACCAGCTACCAGCCTGGGCTTTCCACGTTTAAAGCGGAAGGCGCAGGCTGGCAGCTGGTTTCAGCAGTTAGTACGGCAGGCCGTCGATATTGAGCGGATGGTGCTGCTCGCTGGAGAAGCTGAAACCGACTTTGCTGCCGCGGCTCACCTGCTGGTTTTCAACTTTCTGCTTCACCGTTATCTTCTGAATGTCCTGCATGGGCGGCGCAATCAAGTCGTTGTTGACGGCGGCAATCATAGCGCTTTCCACGAATAGGCGCATCATATCCGGCGTGAGCAGGTTATCGGCCATGTCGTTGTCGGGCAACTCCAGCTGCTGCACGCCTTCGAGGTAGTAGTGATTTTCAATATTGATCAGCAGCCGACCCACCAGGTAGCCGGGGTCGTTGAGACGCTGATACTTGATGCTGTCGGCCATGAAGTTGTAGGCCATAATGTGGCCGAAAAAGCGCCGCCGGAAGTCTTGTTCCACGTATTTGGACGGCATTGGGCCGTAGTCGTCGGGGAAAGTGACAATATTGGAATGCATTACAAACACGAGCAAATCGCCCGAAAATTTGATATGAAACTCCATGTCATTTACGGGCCGATACTCGATGAGCACGTTCGAATCGACGGGCGTAATTTTGCGGCTCAACTCCACCACCAACTCCTGCGACACCCGGCGCAGCGTATCAAAAGCGGCGCGGGTATTGCGAAAAATGGCCTGCTTGGCAATGGACTTCTGCTGGAGGCCATCGAAGATCTGGTCGAGGCGGTCGGCAGGAGCTTCCGTGGGCGAGCCGGGAGCAGCCGTTGGGAGGTTGTTAGTAGCCGTAGCGCCGGCCGTCGCTTCGGTGCCGGGGGTGTGGTCGGCCGCTTCAGGCGGTGCTACCTGGTGGTCAGCGGGGGGCGTTGCTGGTGATGACGTGGTATGGGGCATGGCGGGAAACAATACGATGAGCGAAAGTCGGCCCAGTGGGCGCAGAGCAAAACAGACAGCACTACTGCCGCCGGGCCGCCGGGCTGGCAAAGCAGGAGCCAGCGTCCGGTGCCCGTAACCTACGCAAATAGCAGGTTTAGCAGTTGTACCCGCGCTGTTTATTCGTCACTCGTTGCTTACGAGCTGTTCGCGTTGCTTAGTTATTTGATTGGTGCAACCGCTGTGAAGATGCATTATTGCGTCTCGTCGCCGCTGTCGTTATTAGCCCGTATGCGGTTCTGGTTGCTCAACGATAAGACTTAAACCGGTGTCTCTACACCCTATATATTCGACTGCTTCCCTTAGTAGCGGTTTGAGGTAGTTTCTGGAGTCGTCAGAACGATGTAGAGACGCATAGTTGCGTCTTGTCGTTGAACGATTCGCCCGCACCGTTCAACGACAAGACGCAACTATGCGTCTCTACATCGTTCTGAGCGCTTGAACTCCTAACGCAAACAGCTTATTAGTAGGTTCCGCTATGCTCATCCAGATGCGGCGGCGGCGTCAAAGCCTCCATCTGGGGCCAGTCCGGGCTCCGGAAAGCCACGGTACGCAGGCCCGGAAAACCTGTCTCCGGCGCGGGCAGCAGCATTCCCTGCCCCGATTCCCGAGTCAGCGCCTCCCCCACCGTGCGCACGGCTCCAGCCGGTACGCCCAGCGCTTCGAGAGTCTGCAACAACGCGTCCCCATCCATTTCGCCAATGCGCTGCCGCAGCAAAGCCTCCAACTCGGCGCGGTGGGCCACGCGGGCGTCGTTGGTCTGAAAACGGGCCTCCGTGGCCCAGGCGGGCCGTTCCAGCGCGTCGCACAAATGTCGAAACTGCCGGTCAGCACCCACGGCCAGCACCAGGGAGCGGCCATTGCCAGCGGCGTACACCGTGCCGTAGGGCACGATGCTCGGATGGCCTGAACCCATGGGGCGAGGGTCGTGGCCCGTCACGAGCCAGGTAGCGGCCTGGTTGGCCAACGAGGCCAAGGCACTGTCGAGCAGCGACACCTGTACCAACGTGCCCTGGCCGGTGCGGGCACGCCGGTAGAGCGCCGTCAGCACCGCTTCCTTGAGCTGATGCGCGGCCAGCAGATCAATCATAGCGACCGGCATTTTCTGCGGTTCCTGGCCGGGCGCGGCATTCAGATACATCAACCCGGCCTCGGCCTGGAGCACGGCATCGTAGCCGGCCCGGCCGGAGTCGGGACCGTAGCCGGTGAGATGGGCGTAGATGAGCTGCGGATTCAGCAGAGCAAGCGTGGCGTAATCGACGCCCAGCTTTTCGGAATCGCCGGGCTTGTAGCTGGCCAGCACTACGTCGGCGCGGGCGGCGAGGCCATGCACGGCGGCGCGGCCTGCGGCAGTGGTAAGGTCCAGCACTAGTGACTGCTTGCCCCAGTTAGCGCAGCTGAAATAGGCCGATACATCGGTATCGGCTGGTTCGGCTGGTGTTTTCCAGGTGCGGGTTACGTCGCCGGCCGGGGGCTCTACTTTTACGACCGTAGCCCCCAGCTCGGCGAAGAACTGGCCTACCTGGGGGCCGGCCAGCACGCTGGCTAGTTCAAGAATCAGTAAATCGGCAAAGGGCAAACTTGCGGCAGAATCCATGAAGGCAAAGAAACGACGGAATGGCTTGCCGGCGGCCATTTTCGTCCGGCGGCGGGCTGAACTATAGCGCCCCAAATTCCCTTACCTTTACGTTAAATCAAGCGGTTTGCTGACCAGGAACCAAGGTCAGTGCATACTTTCACTTCATTTCGCTGAACCTTGAAGTTTACTGAATTCAATCTGCACGACGACCTGCTGGCCGGTGTGGATGCCATGAATTACCTGAACGCCACGCCCATTCAGGAGCAGGCCATCCCCAAAATCATCGAAGGCAAAGACCTGATTGCCTGCGCCCAAACCGGCACCGGCAAAACGGCCGCCTACCTGCTGCCGCTGCTCGATAAGATTTCCCACGCCAAGCACGGCAATACTTCCACCCTCATCTTGGTGCCCACGCGCGAGCTGGCTACCCAGATTGATGAGCAGGTGACGGGCTTCGGCTACTTCGTGGAAGCCAGCAGTATTGCCATCTACGGCGGCGGCAAAAGTGAGAACTGGGAGCAGCAGAAGCGCGCCCTCACCTCCGGTGCCGACATCATCGTGGCCACGCCCGGCCGCCTGATTGCCCACCTGCAGATGGGCTACGTCAAGTTCGACCAGATCAAGTACCTGGTGCTCGACGAAGCCGACAAGATGATGGACATGGGCTTTTCGGATGACATCCTGAACATCGTGCGCCAGCTGCCCAAGAAGCGGCAGACGCTGCTGTTCTCGGCCACCATGCCCACCAAAATCCGCGACTTCTCGAAGCAGATTCTGCACGAGCCCGAGGAAATCCGGCTGGCCGTGTCGAAGCCCGCCGCCGGCATCGACCAGCAGTTCTACATGGCCTTCGACCGCCAGAAGATTCACCTGCTCGAGCACATCATCAAAACCCAGGAGGTGCAGAGCATGGTGCTGTTTACGAGCCAGAAAGCGGCCGTAGCGGGTATTGTGCGCGCCATCAACAAGCTGGGCTACGTGGCCCAGGGCATTTCGTCGGACCGGACGCAGGAGGAGCGCGAGCAGATCATGCGCGATTTTAAGAACAAGTCGTTTCCCATCCTTGTGGCTACCGACGTGCTCAGCCGGGGCATCGACATCGACTCCTTGAGCCATGTGGTGAACTACGATATTCCCCGCGCCGCCGAAGATTACGTGCACCGGATTGGCCGTACGGCCCGCGCCGCCACCAAAGGCACGGCCATCACCTTCATTGCCGACCAGGACCAGGACCGCGTCCTGAAGATTGAGAAGCTCATTGAGCGCGAAGTAGAAAAGCAGGATATCACCGAAGGCCTCGGCCTGGGTCCCGCCCCGGAGTTTGACCCCAAGCGCTTCAGCGGCCTGGGCGGCAAAATCGGTGGCCGGCCCGAGCGCGGCGGCCGTTCGGGTGGCGGCAGCCGGGGCCCGCGCCCCGAAGGTGGCTCACCACGCGGCGAAGGTGGCCGCGACGGAGGCCGTCCGCGCCGCGATGCTGACCCGAAAGACCCTAAGCAGAAGGAGCGCATCGCCAATGCCCAGGCCGCCCTGGCCGCCCTGGATGCCGGCGGAACCCAAGCCGTGCCGTATCAACGGCCACCGCGCGAGCCGCGCCCCGAGGGGGAAGCCCGCCCGCCCCGCGAGCCGCGTGCGGAGGGTGAAGCGCGCCCGCCCCGTGAGCCTCGGGCTCCGAGGCCGGAAGGCGAAGCCCGCGCGCCTCGGGCCGAAGGCGAAGCCGGCGACGATAAGCCCCGGCGCAAGCGTGGCGGCCGCAACCGTGGTGGCCGTGGGCCCCGGCCGGAAGGCGGTGCCGCCAGCCCGGAAGCTACCATAGCAACGCCTGTAGCACCGAGCGCCGAGTAAGAATTTCAGCAATAGCACTAACCAGAAAAAGCCTCGCCACGGAAGTAGCTTGTCCTTACCCAAAACTCAAAAGCCCTTCCAGCCACATGGCCGAAAGGGCTTTTTTGCGAGGTTGACAAACCGATTTTCTGCTTTTCCGGCTGAATCAACTGCCAAGAAAAGGCCTTTGGGTTGGCTCTGGGCAGCCCAAAAAAGATTTAGGTAAGGACAAGCCACGGAAGTAGCGGGGCTTTTTCTGTGACTAGTTTGCGGCTGGTTAGAGCGGTTTCGGGGTCAATGGATAGTAGCGCGAACTGTGTAGTTCGCGTCCCCGCGCCGTTCGCATGCGTTCTATCGGCGCGGCGACGCGAACTACACAGTTAGCGCTACTGCTACCTCGTACACGGAATCCGAAACCACTCTAGTACACAGTAGCAGCATTTTTTTGCTTCCACTGTGTATTTTTTCTGCCGTCAACTTCCTCTGGTCCGATGCTGCCTATCACTGAGTTCTCTCCGCTTGACCTCACTAAAAGCTACACGTACGCCGACTAGGCTGTATCTGGAAACTCTATTTTGGCAAAACGGCGGTCCTGCTGAGCGAAGTCGAAGCATCTCGCGTGCTGCCGTAGGAGTAGTAATCTAACGACCGCACGCGAGATGCTTCGACTTCGCTCAGCAGGACGTTCAAAAAGCATTCAGGACTGCTTTTTCGATTCCTGTCCACACAACCTACCTGACGTGGCAGCTGGATGATGTTGTGAAGCACATCAAGGGCAAAGTGTGGCGGACGAGTCCGGCTCCCCACGAACAAGACCGCCGGAACAAACCAGCGGTCTTTGTAGGTGGCAGCACACCGGCGCGCCTTTAGACTAATCCGAAGCCCTGCCTAATCATGCTCTGAAAAGCCGGCTCCGACATTTCAGCTTTGGTTTTCAGCAGCTGCTGGGCATCGTCGCCGGCAATGTAGCGGAGCTGCGACGTGCCGTCGGTAGCGGCGGTATAGATGACCTCGGCAATCTGCTCGGGGGTGGAAAACGAACCGCCCCGGCTGCTGAAGGCGGCCAGCACGCTGCGCACCTGCCCGGCATAGGGGTTTGTATCGTCGGTGGGGTTGGCGGTCATTTGGAGGGAGCGGCCGGCAAAGTCGGTAGCAACGCCGCCGGGGGCTACCACTTTCACCCGAATGCCGAACGGTTCCAGCTCGTACCACAGCGACTCGGAGAATCCGTCGAGGCCAAACTTGGTGGCGTGGTAGAGCGAGTTCATCGGAAAGGCCGTGCGCCCACCCACCGAGGTGATGTTGATGATAATACCCGACTGCTGCGCCCGCAGAATGGGCAGCGCGGCCCGCGTGACGCTGAACACGCCGAACATGTTGGTGGCGAATTGCTGCTGAATCTGGGCAATGGTGGCCGACTCAAACGGCCCCACCAGGCCGTAGCCAGCATTGTTGACGAGGACATCAAGGGTGCCAAAATCCTGGTGGGCCTGCTGCACGGCACGGGTGACGGCAGCCTCATCGGTCACATCGAGGGCGTAGACGCGAACCGTGGGCAGGTCCGTGAACCGGGCGTCGGCGGGGTTGCGCATGGTGGCGGCCACGTTCCAGCCGTGCCGGGCAAACAGGCGAACGGCGGCTTCGCCGATGCCGGTGGAGGTGCCGGTAATGAAAACAGTCTTCATGGGCTGGGGATTTGGAAGTGTTTTCGGGCTGACGGATAGCTCCGCTCCGTACTTTCAGTCCACCCCTTTTATTTCGTCAAGCGGACATAATTTATCCGGCAGCAGACTCTTCGACCGGATGTCCCAGCTTTTTCAACCAATCCTTCAGCCTTGGATACGCGTTGAAATCCAGCGAAATATCCTGTCCCTCGCCGGTCAGCAGGCTGCTGCACAGAAGACAAATGTTCAGAATTGAAACAATCTGATTTTCGGCGTTGAAAAAGATAATGGCATCATGATAAATCGGCGCACACATCCAGCGCATGTCATCGACTAACTCAGTTTGTAGAATTGCCGCTAACTCCTCCACTTCGGGGTCAGTAGCGGTAAGCCGTTTGACTAGCTGGCTGCTTGGGTGCAGATTTCTACGTTTATCTGTCAGGTACACGTTCGGCAGATCCGCGTTCCGGCCCCGATTAAGAAGGTGTTTGGTTTTTTCAAAAATGCCGGTTTCGTGTCATGCTGAGCTTGCCGAGGCATCTCTACCGCTTCGCTGAACGGCTCCCACGAAGCGGTAGAGATGCTTCGGCAAGCTCAGCATGACAATTCCCAAACACCCTCTAAAGGAATAAGTGACAAGTCGGGTGAAGTTCAGACCTTGATAGTACTCACGACTGTTCGGCTCATTTTTCATAACACCTGCCCCACGCCGAACAGCACCGTAAATACCAGCGTCGTCAGCGCCATCTGCTTGAGCAGCGGGTCGAGCTGCATCGAATCCTGGCGCTGCCACACGCGGCGGGCGTTGAGCAGCAGCAGCGGGGCCGAGAGCAGGAACAGCCACTGCCAAGGCGAATGATACGTGAGGGCCACATAGACCACGGCGCAGCCCAGGCCCAGCAGCAGCAAGAGCCAGTGGTAGCGGCGGGCGTGCATCGGCCCTAGGCGCACGGGAATCGTGATTTTGCCGGCCAGCTCGTCGGAGCGGATGTCACGGATGTTATTTACGTTGAGCACCGCCGTGGCAAAGCAGCCCAGGGCGGCGGCGGGCAGCAGCACCGTCAGCGGCAGCTGCCGCGTCTGCAAATAATAAGTACCGCACACGCCCACGAGACCAAAAAAGGTGAATACCGACACGTCGCCGAGGCCAGCGTAGCCATAAGGCTTCGAGCCCGCAGTGTAGTTGACGGCGGCCCAGATGGCCGAGAGGCCCAGCACCAGAAACGTCAGGAAAATCCAGAGGCCCGACAGGCCCAGCGCCACCCACAGCAGCGCAATACCGGCCCCAAACGACAGCACGCCGAACAGTAGCATACCGCGCTTCATCTGGGCCGGCGTAATGGCTCCACTCTGCACGGCCCGCTGCGGACCTTCGCGGTGGACGCTGTCGGCCCCGTTCTGGGAGTCGCCGTAGTCATTGGCCAGGTTACTCAAAATCTGGAGCAGAATGGTGGTAAGCGCCGCCAAGCCGACTACAGACGCACGAAACTGCCCGTTGGCAGCCGCCAGAAAGCCCCCGGTCAGGATGCTGGCCAGGGCCAGCGGCAGGGTACGGGGCCGAAAAGCCGAAATCCAGGCTTTCGCGGGGGTGGCGGCAGCAGAAGCGGAGGCAGGAATAGTAGCCATAGAAAACAACAGAACGTCATGCTGAGCGCAGTCGAAGCATCTCTCCCGCCAAAGTAACTAGTTACCGTTGCGGGAGAGATGCTTCGACTGCGCTCAGCATGACGTTCTAAAGGGAAAACGCAGAAAGAAATTACTTCAGAATAGCCGCTACCAGCTCGTCGCTCATGGGCTTCACTTTCGATTTGTAGAAGCCCACTACGTGGCCCTGCTCATCGACCAGATACTTGCAGAAGTTCCAGTCGGGGGCGTCGCTGATAGCGCCGTTCCGGGCTTTGTCGGCCAGAAACTGATACAGCGGATCTGTGCCGTCGCCCTTCACCGATACCTTGGCGAACATGGGAAACGTCACGCCGTAGTTTTTCTCGCAGAAAGTAGCAATCTGCTCGTTGGTGCCAGGCTCCTGCCCACCAAAGTTGTTGGCCGGGAAGCCCAGCACGGCCACCCGGTCGCCGTGCTTTTTGTACAGCTCCTCCAGCTCCTTGTACTGGGGCGTGTAGCCGCACTCCGATGCTACATTGACGATAAGTAGTTTTTTGCCTTTGAACTGGCTCAGCTTGACCTCCTGACCCTCAATAGTTTTTACGCTGTAGTCGTACACGGTGCTGCGGGCAGCGGTTTCGGTAGCAGTACTCGTCATGGAGTTGGAGGTCGAAGAGGTGGGAGAATTGGTAGTGTTAGAAGACAAGCCACAGGCCGCTACCGAGCAGCCGAGCAAGAGTACAAACGGAGCTTTCATAAGACGAGATGAAATCGGCCGGGGCGGATGTAGCGCGTGGCACCAGCGTAACCGCCCGTTTGCCGGCAATGTTTCGGACGGGTAAGGTACGCTGTTGTGCCCTTCTCCTGCTTCCGGCCCGGCTTTGCAGCCCAATCGGTTCCTTAGGTGCGGGGCACCGTCAGCCACTTCTCCAGGTCGGTGGGCTGGTAGGTCAGCATCTTCTCCAGCAAGCCGGCGGGCGTATCGTCCTGTTGCAGCTGCGCCCGGTTTTCGGCCCGCAGGAAGCCGTCGTCCACCATTCGGTCGAGGGCCAGCAGCTGATGGTCGTAGAAGCCATTCACGTTGAAAACGCCGCTGGGCTTTTTGTGCAGCCCCAGCTGGCCCCAGGTCAGGACTTCAAACAGCTCCTCCAGCGTGCCAAAGCCGCCGGGCATCGCAATAAAGCCTTCGGCCAAATCGGCCATCAGCAGCTTCCGCTCGTGCATGCTCTTGACGACGTGCAGCTCGGTGAGGCCCAGGTGGGCCAGCTCTTTATCGGCCAGGAAGTCGGGAATGACGCCAATGGATTTGCCGCCGTGCCGAATCACGCTGTCGGCTACGGCTCCCATCAGGCCCACCCGGCCGCCGCCGTACACCAGCGTGAGGCCCCGCTGGGCCAGCTCCTGCCCCATCAGGTCGGCTTGCTGGCGGTAGATTTCGTTGGTTCCGGCACTGGAACCGCAATAGACGGCAACACTCTTCATGGTGGCTTTTATAATACGGTACTGAACTAAAGCGCCGGCCTCAACCAGTGAGGAGCGGCGCTACGCACTGCTACATCCGCTCGGGCACCTCAATGCCCAGCAGCTGCATGGTGGCTTTGATGGCGCGGCCCGTTTGGGCCGACAGCGCCACGCGGAAAGCCCGCTTGGTTTCATCGGGCTCGGCCAGCACCTGCACCTCGGCGTAGAAGCGGTTGTAGGCTTTGGCCAGATCATAGGCGTACTGGGCCGCAATGGCGGGCGAGAACGTGCGGGCCGCTTCCGTCACGACGGAGGCGTAGCGGGCCAGCTCCTCTATCATTTCCCGCTCCGACTTCTGCAGCTCGGGCAGCGCCAGAAAATACGCTTTTTCGTTGATACCCATTTGCGCCGCCTTGCGCCGCAGCTGGGCAATGCGGGCGTGCGAATACTGAATAAACGGCCCCGTGTGCCCTTCCAGGCTCACCGACTCCTCGGGGTTGAAGAGCATGCGCTTTTTGGGGTCCACTTTCAGCAGGTAGTATTTCAGCGCCCCCAGGCCCAGCGTGTGGAAAAGCCGGGCTTGCTCGTCTTCGCTCAGGCCTTCTATTTTGCCTTTCTCCAGCGTGGCGGCTTGGGCGGCGGCTACTACCTCGCGCACCAGCTCATCGGCATCGACCACCGTACCCTCCCGCGACTTCATCTTGCCCGAGGGCAAGTCCACCATGCCGTAGCTGAGGTGATGAATGGCCTCGGCGTAGGGCTTGCCCAACTTCTTGAGCACCGCCTTGAGCACCTGCATGTGGTAGTTCTGCTCGTCGGCAATGACGTAGAGCGACAAATCGTAGCCAAAATCGTTGTACTTCAGCTCGGCCGTGCCCAGGTCCTGGGTCATGTACACCGAGGTGCCGTCGGCGCGCAGCAGCAGCTTTTCGTCGAGGCCTTCTTCCTTCAGATCGACCCACACCGAGCCATCTTCTTTCCGGAAGAACACGCCCTTCTGCAAGCCTTCCTCCACGCGCTCCTTGCCCAGCAGGTACGTGCCCGACTCGTAGTAATACTTGTCGAAGTCGACGCCGATGGTGGCGTAGGTTTCGGTGAAGCCTTCGTATACCCAGCCATTCATCTGCTTCCAGAGGCCTACTACTTCTTCATCGTGGGCCTCCCAGGCGCGCAGCATATCCTGCGCTTCGAGCATCATCGGGGCCTGGCGCTTGGCCACGTCGGGTAGTACGCCCTCGGCTTCGAGCTGCTTCACCTGCTCGCGGTAGTGCTTCTCAAACAGCACGTAGTACTTACCCGCCAGATGGTCGCCTTTGATGCCCGCGCTCTGGGGCGTTTCGCCGTTGCCATAGCGCTGGTAGGCCAGCATCGACTTGCAGATATGAATGCCCCGGTCGTTTACCAGGTTAGCCTTGGTCACCGTGGCTCCCGTGGCTTTCATAATCTCGGCCACGGAGTAGCCCAGAAAGTTATTGCGCAGGTGGCCCAGGTGCAGCGGCTTGTTGGTATTGGGCGACGAATACTCGACGATAACCGCCTGCGGGCCGCCGGTAGGCACGGGCGCGTCGTCCGGCCGCTGCACCAGGTCCTGAAACAGGCGCAGCCATTCGCGGTCGGCTATTTCCAGGTTCAGGAAGCCTTTCACCACGTTGAAGCCGCTCACGCGGGCTTCGTGGGTCATGAGCCACTCGCCCAGCGCCTGTCCAATCTGCTCGGGACCTTTGCCCAGAGCCTTAGTCAGAGAAAAGGTAACGAGGGTGAAGGAGCCCGCGAATTCTTTGCGCGTGGGCTGCATCACCAGCTGCTCAGCGGCCACGCTAACGCTGAATACCTGCTGAATAGCCGCGCTCAGCGCCGCTCTGATATCGTTTTCGAGTTGTTGCACGGGGTGCTATGTTAATAGGAGCCTCGCCGTGGACTCCGGGAAATGCGGCGGAAATTGCTGGCGCAAAAGTAGCGGAAGCCGCGCCGGGTTCAAACAGGAACCTGCGTCGCGGCCGGGGAGGCCTACGTTGAACGTCATTCCGAGCGAAGCCGAAGAATCTCGCCTGCAATGGTATTGTCATCCTGGGCATCTTCTTTTCCCCATGCCACAGCAGCGCGGGTAAGCGAAGCGGCCCGCCAGCCACACCCCCTATGCACCAATAACAAAAGCGACTGGATACTATTCGGCCGGGTAGGCACCCTTGGCATTTTTTGCCAGGGTGCCTACCTGATGCCGATTGCGGCACGTGCTACCCGCGCCTACCGACTCGTCACATCTTCCATCCGCAGCCGCTCCAGAATAGCATCCGTCGAGGCTTCCAGGATATCGAAGGCGTTCTTGGCCATCGTATTCTCGGAGTCGAGCGTCGGATTGATTTCCACCATCTCAAAGCACACCACCCGGTCGTTTTCGAGCAGGGCGCGGCACAGATTAATGGCTTCTTCCACGTTCAGGCCATCGACGACGGGCGTGCCGGTGCCTTTCGAGAAGCGCGAATCCAGCGAATCGACGTCGAAGGAAATATAGACCAGGTCGCAGAAGCGCAGCCGCTCGTAGATTTCGCGGGCAATCTGCTTGGCTCCTTTGGCCTTGAATTCGGGCAGCTTGAAGTTTTTGATGCCCAGGCGCTCAATCACGGCATCTTCTTCGTGTTCCGTGTCGCGCACCACCACATACACCAGGTGCTCGGGGTTGAGTTTGGGGCCTTCCTCACCCAGATTCTGGAGGCGCCGCCAAAAAAACTCGGTTTCCGGGTCCAGCTCGTTGCGCTGGCATTCCCGGTTGTCCTCGTTCAGGGCCATGGCCAGCGGCATGCCGTGCATGTTGCCCGAGGGCGTGGTGTAGGGCGAGTGAATGTCGGCGTGGGCATCGATCCAGACTACGCCCAGCGTCTTGTAGGGATTGGCGGCCTTGATGCCGGCAATGGTGGCGGCGGCGTTGCTGTGGTCGCCGGCCAGCACCAGCGGAAACTCCCCAAAGCGGAGCGTTTGCTCCACGGTGCCCGCAATGGCCTTTTGCACGGTGTACACCGAGTCGATGTGCTTGGCAAAAGGAAAATGATTTTTGTCGAACAACACGTGGTTCTGATCCGGCACGGCCACGGCATTGAACCGGCGGAAATAGTCAGAACCCTTGTTCAGGCAGGCAATCCGGAGGGCATCGACCCCCAGACTGGCCCCACGAGTACCGGCCCCGAGTTCGGAGCGGACTTCGATGAGCTTAATGCGACGCATATTTACATGAGCGAAAAAAGGTAAAAGGGTTAGATGCTTGCCGATTGAGCGGGTGGGAATTCCTCTCAGGCTTAGTGCGTACGGACCTTCCGCCGCGACCAACGAACAAAGCACAACCAAAACCCCGCGCGCGGGGTATCTTTGCGGGCACTAAGTTCGACAAAAGCTTTCTTGTTAAGAAATGTAAGACGTCTGTCATGCGGCGCTTGCCGAAGCACCTCTACCGCAACAGTAAGTACAATTTACTGTTGCGGTAGAGGTGCTTCGGCAAGCGCCGCATGACGTTCTCTTTTACCTTCAGCACACAACACTTTCCCGAATGGATACCTACCACGATCTGATTGCCCAAACCTTCGACTTTCCGACCCAGGAGTTTCGCGTCGAGCAGAACGAGTTGCGCTTCAACGACATTGATCTGATGGCGCTGGTCGAGAAGCACGGCACACCGCTGCGCCTCACCTACTTGCCCAAAATCAGCTCCCAGATTCAGCGGGCCAAGGAGTGGTTCCGGCAGGGCATCGAAAAAACCGGCTACCAGGGCCAGTATTCGTACGCCTACTGCACCAAAGCTTCGCACTTCAGCTTTGTGGTGGAGGAAGCCCTGAAAAATAATGTGCACATCGAAACCTCATCGTGGTTCGATACCAACATCATCCGGGCCATGCACGCCAAGGGCAAGGTGTCGAAAGAGACCTTTATTATCTGCAACGGCTTCAAAACGGAAGAATACAAGCGCGAAGTCACGGCCCTCATCAACGACGGCTTCGTGAACTGCATGCCCATTCTGGACTCGCCCAACGAGGTGGAGTACTACCACGACCACGTGCGCGAGCAGTGCAACATAGGCATGCGTCTGGCCTCCGACGAGGAGCCGCGCTTCCAGTTCTACACCTCACGGCTGGGCATCCGCTACGCCGACGCCATTCCGCTCTACGAGCAGAAGATTAAGGAAGACCCGCGCTTCGAGCTCACGATGCTGCACTATTTCATTAATACCGGCATCAAGGACACTTCGTATTACTGGTCGGAACTGAGCCGCTTCGTGCACAAGTATTGCGAGCTGCGCAAGGTGTGCCCCACGCTCACCACCATCGATATCGGCGGCGGCCTGCCCATCCAGACGTCCATTCAGAAGGAGTATGACTACCCCTACATGGTGGAGGAAATTCTGCGCACCGTGCAGCGGATCTGCGGGGAGGAAGGCGTGCCCGAGCCCGATATTTTCACCGAGTTCGGCATCTTCACCGTGGGCGAGTCGGGCGCTACGATTTACAGCATCCTGGACGAAAAGCTGCAAAACGACAAGGAGCTCTGGTACATGATTGACGGCTCGTTCATCACCAACCTGCCCGATACCTGGGCCCTGAATCAGCGCTTTATCATGCTGGCGCTCAATGGCTGGGGCAAAAAATACAAGAAGATTCAGCTGGGCGGGCTCACCTGCGACTCCCAGGATTACTACAATTCCGAAAAGCACATCTACCAGGTGTTCCTGCCCGAGCGCAAGCCCGCCGACGAGCAGCCGCTCTACGTCGGCTTCTTCCACACTGGTGCCTACCAGGAAAGCCTGTCGGGCTACGGCGGCGTGAAGCACTGCCTGATTCCGGCCCCGAAAATGGTGATTCTGGACCGGGCCGAAGACGGCACGCTCACCGACCGGGTATTCGCCGAGGAACAGACCGGCGAGTCGATGCTGCGGATTCTGGGCTACCAAAAATAAAGAAGCCAAAAACTTCTGGTCCGGATGGTTGAACGTCCGGGCCAGAAATTGTACTTTTGGTGCTGATATAGTTTCTCTTACAACACTTTTGGTTTTTCCCGGGATGAAAAAGCTACTCTTATTGGCCTCCGTGGCCCTCGTTGGTCTGAGCGCGTGCAACAAGACGAAATGCCCGGCCTACGGCAGCAAGTCTGCCAACCGCGTCTCGTCTACTATCACGGCCTCGGCGGCTACCACCACCGACCGTCAGTAGTTTCGGTAGCTTCGCTACTGACTCCCGATTTCTTGAACGCCGGTTTTCTGCAGAGCAGAAAGCCGGCGTTTTTCGTTTCTGAAACTCAGCTACTCTTGTTGAACGAATAGGTACAAGCACGAGGTTACGAAAACAGTAAGAGGACCTAGAGTAAATTTCAGGTTGGTGTACGGGTTTCAATCGCCGGGCTCCCCCTCTCCTTTTCGGAGAGGGGGTCAGGGGGGTGAGGCGCACGCTAGAACGAGGCCGTACACTAACCTGAGAACTGCTGCAAGTATTTCAGGCTCTTCCTGTTCACTCGTTCCCACCTTTTGCAGATTGCACTTACCTATGAAGAAACTGTTGATTGCAGCAGTTGTAAGCCTTTCGGCCTTCAGCTCCTGCCGCACCAAATGCCCGGCCTATTCGGCTACCAAGTCGACCACCCAGGTTTCGTCGCCCATACTGGCCAGCACCGAGCAGTCTGCCCACCAGTAGCGCTACTCCGCGCCGTAGCCCCCGTCGTCGGCCTCCGACCAGGAAGCAAACGACGGGGGCTACGCTGTTTTCAGGTATTCCGGGAGCCCAGGATGATACTGGTGGCGGCGCGCAGGTCGCTAGCATACAGTTCGGGGCGCGGTTCTTCACCCTCGCCCACCAAAATGCCGCGCACACCCACTGTAGCCCCAGCCGCCAAATCGCGCAGCCGGTCACCGACAATCCAGCTTTGCGTGGGGTCGATGTTGAAACGAGCCAGGGCCTTTTCCAGCATCAGCGAGTCGGGCTTACGCAGCAGCGACTCGCTCACGCTGGGGTGGCCGCTGGCAAAATAAAACGCGTCGATGGCGTTGTGGCAGGCCTGCTGCAGCTTATCGTGACAGGCCTGCACGTCGCGGGCCGTGTAGAGGCCTTTGGCAATTCCGGCCTGATTGGTCACTACGATCAGGCGGTAGCCGGCGGCCTTCAGCCGAGCCAGGCTGTCGGGGACGCCTTCTAGCACCACAAAATCCTCGGGGCGCCAAACATAGTCGCCCATTTCCTGGTTTAAAACACCATCACGGTCCAGGAAAACGGCTTTTTCTCGGGCGGGCTGTTCGGTTTCAGGTGCATGCATACCGGCAAAGCTACGGATTCGGGGGCAGCGGCTGCCCGGTGGCGGTTACCTTTGCGCCTTCCTATATTTGGTACATCATGCGGATAGCTATTCTTGGCGGCGGTATTTCGGGACTCACCCTGGCCTTTTATCTGCAGCGGGCCGGCGTGGCCTACGACCTGTTCGAGGCCAGTGCCCAGCCGGGCGGCAATATTCGCTCTGAGCAGGTGGACGGATATTTGCTCGAAACCGGCCCCAATTCCCTGCAGCTTTCCGATGAGCTCAGCGAGGTATTGGACTTGCTGAAGCTGACCGATCAAATCGAGGAAACGGCCGCCGTGAGTGCCAACCGCTACGTGCTGCGCGCGGGCAAATACCAGAAGCTGCCAGCAGCGCCGCCGGCGCTGCTGTTCAATGGCTTTTTTAGCCTCAAAGCCAAGTACAACCTGCTGCGGGAGCTAAGCCGCCCAGCGTTGCCGGCCAACCCCGAGGAAACCCTGGCGGGTTTTTTCCGCCGCCGCTTCGGCCCCGAAATCGTCGACTACGCCCTGAATCCGTTCATTTCGGGTATTTATGCCGGCGACCCGGAGCAGCTGTTGCTGCACAAGACTTTTCCCAAACTGGCCGCCATGGAGCAGACATACGGCTCGGTGCTGCGGGGCCTGGCCAAAGGCGGCACACCCGGGACCCGACGGCGCATCATTTCGCTACGCGGCGGCCTGCAAGCCTTGCCGACAGCGTTAGCCGCTCACCTTTCCCAGGCACATTTCGGGCAGGGCGTAACGAATATCGCACGCACCACAACGGGCAGCTACACGCTGGAAACCACCGCCGGCCCCACCGGCACAGCCTACGACGCCCTGGTGTTGGCCCTGCCAGCCTACGCCGCCGCGCCGCTGCTGCAGCCGCTATTTCCGGCAGCGGCAGCGGCGCTGGCGGCGGTGTATTATCCTCCGATGACGGCTATCTACACGGCCTACTTGCGGGCCGATGTAACGCACCCGCTGGATGGGTTTGGGGCGCTGCATCCGAAGGTGGAGCAGCCCTACGCCGCCGGTAGCATCTGGACCAGCTCCATCTACCCGGGCCGGGTGCCGCCCGGATACGTTTTGTTTACCACTTTTGTGGGCGGCACGCAGTATGAGGCGCAGGCACGGCAGCCCGCGGCGGAACAAAAAGCCCAGGTTCACGCCGAGCTGAGCCGGTTATATGGCATTCGGGCGGTGCAACCCGCGTGGCAATACCGGTACTCTTGGGAGCGGGCCATTCCGCAGTTCGACTACCGCATCGGGGCCGCCCATGCCGCCGCCGCCGCTCTGCTGCCCCAAGGCATTTATACTTCGGCCAACTGGCTGGCCGGTGTGGGCGTGCCCGACTGCATCCGGCACGCACGGGATTTGGCCGAAAAAATTGCGAAGGGCGCAAACTGAATCTTTATCTTTGACCAATGAATAATGGGCTCGTCCTGATACCTACCTATAATGAGCACGAAAATGCGGAGCTGATTATCCGCAAAGTTTTTTCGCTGCCCAGAGGGTTCGACGTGCTTATTATCGACGACGGCTCGCCCGACGGCACGGCGCATATCGTGCGGCAGTTGCAGCGCGAGTTTCCCGACCAGCTTTTCCTGGAGGAGCGTAGCGGCAAGCTAGGCCTGGGCACGGCCTACATCCACGGCTTCCGCTGGGCTCTGGAGCGCGGCTACCAGTATGTATTTGAGATGGATGCCGACTTTTCGCACAACCCCGACGACTTACTGCGCCTCTATGATGCCTGCGCCGTCGATGGCTACGATATGGCCATTGGCTCGCGCTACATTCAGGGCGTGAACGTAGTTAACTGGCCCATGGACCGCGTGCTGATGTCGTGGTTTGCGTCTGCTTACGTGCGCATGGTGACGGGCATGCCCATTGCCGATGCCACGGCGGGCTTCAAGTGCTACACGGCCCGCGTGCTGCGCACCGTGCTGCTCGACCGGATTCGCTTCGTGGGCTACGCCTTCCAGATTGAGATGAAATGGCTGGCCTACAAGTATGGCTTCCGCATCAAGGAAGTGCCGATTATCTTCACGGACCGCACCCGGGGCACGTCCAAAATGACTAAGGGCATCTTCCAGGAAGCACTATTTGGAGTAGTGCAGATGAAGATCAGCAGTATGTTTCGGCGCTTTGAGCTGGTAGCGCCTACTTCTGCCACCGCGCCCGTTTCGGCGGCGGCGGCAACCCCGGCCCCCAAATCCCGGTAAGCTCCTCGTACGACGGCACCGCTGGCTGCGTATCTTGAGCTTATGGAAAACTCGCTCCCGTTCTGGGTTGGCTTCAACGTCTTCGTGCTGTGCATGCTCATGCTCGATTTGCTGGTCCTGAACCGCAAAGCGCACGTGGTCAGCATTCGGGAGGCGCTGGGCTGGAGCGCCTTCTGGATTGCCCTGTCGCTGGCGTTCAACTACCTCGTGTATCGCACCATGGGCAAGCAGGCCGGGCTGGAATTCCTGACCGGCTACCTGATTGAAAAGTCGCTGAGCGTCGATAATCTGTTCGTGTTCCTGCTCATTTTCACCTACTTCAAGGTGCCGCAGCAATACCAGCACCGCATTCTGTTCTGGGGCGTTATCGGGGCGCTGGTGCTACGGGCCATTTTCATCCTGGCCGGCGCGGCGCTGCTGGCGAAGTTCCACATCCTGATTTACGTGCTGGGCGCGTTCCTGGTGTACACCGGCATCAAGATGGCTACCAACGCCGGAGACCCCGAAATCAACCCCGATGATAACCCGGTGGTCCGGTTTCTGAGTCGCCACCTGCCCATTACCAGCAAGCTCGAAGGCGGCAAGTTTTTCGTGCGCAAAGAGCGGCTGCTATTCGCCACTCCTCTCTTTGTGGTGCTGGTAATGGTTGAAACCACCGACGTGGTTTTCGCCGTCGATTCCATTCCCGCTATTCTGGCCGTATCGCGCAACACGTTTATCGTGTACACTTCCAACGTCTTTGCCCTGCTCGGGCTGCGGGCCCTGTACTTTGCGCTGGCGGGCCTTATGCAACTATTTCATTACCTGCACTATGGCTTATCCCTCATCCTGGTTTTCATCGGCGGCAAGCTGCTCATTTCCGACTATTACGAGCTGCCCATGAGCATCTCGCTGGGAGTAGTGGGTTTTCTGCTGCTGGGTTCCGTCGCTGTTTCCCTGCTGTTTCCGCGCAAAGACTGCCCGCCGGTCCCGCCTACCACCTGAGGCCAGGCAGAGGAGGCGTGAATACCTGGCGGAAGCGCAGGAAAGCACACCTAATTGCTACGCATGATACGTTCCCTTGCATGCTGCTTAACCAGCAAAAAAGCCCTGCCGATTTGATCCGGCAGGGCTTTTTTGCTGGTTAAGCAGGAATATCGTTTACGGTTTGGGCGGCGTCTCATCGGCCGGCGGGGCGGCGTTGGCATTCACGCCTTCGTCAGGGTCCTTGGTGCCGCCCAGCAGGTCAATCAAATCCAGTGGTTCGAACTGCGCGGAGTCGGCGGCCACCGTGGCACGCACCGTGTCGCGGACGGCCCGCACGATGGAGGTCCGGGCCCGGCCCTGAAAGCTGAGCGAATAGCCCAGACTCTCGTAGTCGTCCTGCGAAATCATGCCTTTGCGCGCCATCAAGCCCGCAATCAGCCGGTGGAAGTAGCGGGCACTACCGCGCATTTCGCCGTACTGGTTGAACGAGTTCTGGTAGTACTTGGGGCGCGGAATGATACTGGCCAGGTACAGGCTCTCCGACAGGTTCAGATTACCGGGCTGCTTATCGAAGTAAAACCGGGCGGCCTCATTGATACCGTACACTTTGGGGCCCCACTCAATGATATTCAGATACACCTCAAACATGCGCTCCTTCGAGACTAACCGAGTGTTTTCGATCAGCCACACGATGAGCGCTTCCTCTATCTTGCGGGTCACAGTTTTCTGCCGGGTCAGAAACACGTTTTTCACCAGCTGCATCGAAATAGTGCTGCCACCGCGGGCAAAGCGCTTTTCCTTGATATTCTGAATAGCCGACTTTACGAAAGCTTTTTCCATGAAGCCTTTGTGGGTCATGAAGCGCGGATCTTCGGCCGTCATGATAGCGCCCTTCAGATAGTTCGATACCTCCCCGTAGGGCGTGAATTTCGCGCTGGAAGCCCCAACGGTGAAGGTTTTGATCGAGTCGCCTTTGTCGTTGTAGGCCGTGTAGGGAAAGTCCTCGTTGAGCTTGTTCAGGTTTTCGCGGCCAAAGCGGCTGATGCGGAAGTTCTTGGGAGTGAGCCCGGAGCTGAACTGCAGGCTGTCGAGCTGGTTCATATCCAGATCCAAGTGCAGACGATAGGTAAGCGTGCCTTCGCCCTGCATGCCTTCCAGGGTGTTGAACATACCCTGCGGCAAGGCCGCGAAAAAGGTATTGGCGGGCGTCTCCGCCGACTCGATATCGGCCTTCACCTGCACCCCGGCCATCGTTTCGCGGCGGTTGCGAATGCCATTTATCATCTTGCCCACCACGCGCTGGTCGAGCGGCAGCTTCCGAATGCTGACCACCGGAAAGAACTGCATCCGGTTCAGGGTCACTTTGGTGCCTTTATCCAGCGCAGCAAACGCCTGCCCCAGCCGGGCCACAAACTCGATGCCCCCGCGCGGGAAACGCACGTCCCGGTCGGAGAGCTTGGGGTGATTCACGATGAGGTTAGCCGCCGAAGCGGTGCCCTGCACGGTCAGCTCCTCATCGTCCAGCTCCTTGTCGGTCAGGCTCATGCGCAGCGTATCGAACTGCACGCGGGCGCCGTAGCGGCGCAGCACGTAGGGCAGCACCACCGGCCGGCGGCTCAGGCCAAACACCTCGGCGTTCAACGCATAGTCGCCGGGCTCGATGTGGCCCTGCACCCCCACGCGGTTTTCCACCGAGTCGACGACAGCCGTCAGTTGACCCGTGATGTCGCCGTCTTCAATCACGAGCTGCGGCATCGTGATGCGGGCCCGGTGGCGCGGGCTGTCGTAGGTGACCAGGAAGTTGCGAAAATCAGCTTCCTCGGGCATATTATCGAAGCCGGCCTCCAGCAGCTGATTGGCCAGCAGCCCGTAATTCACTCCCTTGGTTGTGTCGCGGGGCACCCTGGGCTGGGAGCCTTTCTTCTTGTAGAGAAAGGAATAGTTGTCGGCCCGGTCCGTTTTGCGGGCCGTCAGGCGGGCATCGTTGATTTCGAGGTTGCTGAACACTGGCCGCCCGGCAAACAACGACCGCACACTCAACGATACGGTCATCTGGCGGGCGCGCAGCAGCGTGTCGGCGGTAAGGGTAGGCACCATGCTCATCCCGTCGATGCGCACGGTATTGAGGTCAGTGAAGCGGGCTGCGCCCAAGGTCAGCGCCACGGGATATTTGCGTTCTACTTTGGTTTTTACCTGCTGAAGCGCGTAGTCCAGCAGTTCTTGTCTTTTGAGCAGAAACACGCCCAAGGCCACGCCCAGCAGCACCGCAATGATGCCCAGGCCGATGCCTATTTTTTTCTGTGTAGCTAAAGTCACGCGAACAAGGAGAGGGAGAAGAGAAGCGGAGGCGTAAGCCAGTTCCGTGCCGAACCCGCTGCCGCTCGGGTAACAAAGGTAGCGAAAACCGATGCGCCGACCGTCGCTGCGCCGGCTCATTTGCTACCTTTGGCGCACTCTGGCCAACTCCTCTTACGTATGACTGCTGCCGCCGACTACGCTGCCCTGTCCCCGCTCACCGCCGTTTCGCCCCTCGACGGCCGCTACCGCCGCCAAACGCTGCCCCTGGCGCCCTACTTTTCGGAGCTGGCCCTGATCCGCTACCGGGTCCTGATTGAAGTAGAGTATTTTGTTGCTCTCTGCGAGCTGCCCTTGCCCCAACTCCAGAACGTCGATGCCACTGTGTTCGGGGCGCTACGGGCAGTGTACAAGGAGTTTTCACTGGCCGATGCCGAAGCTGTGAAAGCCCACGAGAAGGTGACCAACCACGACGTAAAAGCCGTGGAGTACTTCCTGCGCGACAAATTCGCGGCCCTTGGGCTGGAGGCCTACCTGGAGTTTATCCACTTCGGCCTCACTTCCCAGGACATCAACAATACCGCCATTCCGCTGAGCCTGCAGCACGCGCTGCTGCATGTGCTGCTGCCGGCATATGCCCGCGTGCGCAACCAGCTGGCTACCCGCGCCACCGAGTGGGAAGCCATACCGATGCTGGCCCGTACTCACGGCCAGCCGGCCTCGCCTACCCGCCTGGGCAAGGAAATTCAGGTGTTCGTGGCCCGGCTCGATGCCCAGGTGGAGCTGCTGGCCCAGGTGCCGTTCGGGGCCAAGTTTGGGGGCGCTACCGGCAACTTCAATGCCCACCAGGTAGCCTACCCACAGGTCGACTGGAAGCAGTTCGCCGACGTGTTCGTGAACAACCGCCTGGGTTTGCACCGCAGCCAGCCCACTACCCAGATTGAGCACTACGACCACCTGGCCGCCACCTGCGACGGCCTCAAGCGCCTCAACAACATCCTCACCGACCTGGCGCGGGACGTGTGGCAGTACATTTCTCTGGGCTATTTCCGCCAGACCATCAAAGCCGGTGAAGTGGGCTCTTCGGCCATGCCGCACAAGGTGAATCCGATTGACTTCGAAAACGCGGAGGGCAACCTGGGCGTGGCCAACGCCGTGCTGGAGCACCTGGCCGCCAAGCTACCCATCAGCCGCCTGCAGCGCGACCTGACCGACTCGACGGTGCTGCGTAACCTAGGCGTGCCGCTGGGCCACACGCTCATTGCTCTCACGTCGCTGCAGCGCGGCCTCGACAAGCTGGCCCTCGACGAAGCAGCGCTGGCCCGCGACCTGAACGCCAACTGGGCCGTGGTGGCCGAAGCCCTCCAGACCGTACTGCGGCGCGAGGCATACCCCGACCCCTACAACGCCCTCAAAGCCCTGACCCGCACCGGCGAGGCTATTTCGGAGAGTAGCATCCAGGTCTTTATCGACACGCTGGCGGTGAGCGAGGAGGTGAAGGACGAACTGCGGGCAATTACGCCGCACACCTACGTGGGTATTTAGCGGTCAGCAACAGCATCCAAAATACCTACTTGTGGGTATTGCAGCCGGAAATAAAAGCGTGGAGCTTTGCGGTTCACGCTCATCTCTAATGCCGGTAACCGGATGCGACACATTTACTTTTCTCTTGGCTTGGCTCTCACGCTGGCCACCTCCGCTGCTCATGCCCAAACACCCGCCTGGACGGGAGCCATCCAGCCAACAAACCCCACCCCGACCAACTATACCGGAGCGGAGGGCTATGGTATAGCTGTCGATGCCGGTGGTAACCAGTATGTGACGGGAATTATGCAGAACGACGGCAGCAGCGGTGCCCCGGCTATCCGCATATTTGGCTCTACCTCTCTTACTAGTGGCGGCGGCTATGCCAGCGGTTTTGTAGGCAAGCTGTCATCTACCCAGCAGTGGCTATGGGCACTCAAGGCCACCGGCAACGGCGAAGAGGTAAGCTTTGAGCGGGTAGCCGTTAGCCCGGCTGGCGATACCTACGCCAGCGGCCTTGTGTCGGATGACCCACTGTTGTCGCCCAACGGGGGAAAGGTGCTTACGGTGGGCACCTATACCTATACAACTACCAAAAACGAAGCTTCTTTCATTACCCGCCTCAATGCCAACGGGCAGCCTCAGTGGCTAGCCGGAGTATCAGGAGCCAGAATCACGTCTTCTGGCTGGGATGCCACGGCTGGCAACCTTGTGGTAGCTGGTGAATACACCGGTGCCGTCACGTTTGGCAGCACCACGTTGCCGGCCGCTGTTGATGGCTTCTTTGTAGCTCGCCTCAGTGCCGCGGGCCAGTGGGTAAGCGCCGTGGGAGCCACCAGTACCAGCACCGCTAGCTCCGCCCGCTTTTCCGTGAACGAAACGGCCGTAGGTCTGCAGGGGCAGGTAGCCATTGCCTTCCGCATCCGCAATACCTCTGTGACGCTGGGCAGTACCACCGTAACCTCAACCAGCACCACCATATCCAAGTGCATCGTGGCGCAGATCAGTGCTGCCAACCAAGTGTCCTGGACTGCTCAAACAGAGGGAACCACCACGACTACCGTGCCTTACTCCGTAAATGGACTGCACTACGACCGAGCTGGCAACCTGTGGCTGGCTGCGGAAAGCTTTGGCACCGGCATGCAACTGGGCAGCAGCACGGTAAATGAAGATGAGTTTGTAGCCCGCCTCTCGCCCACTGGCCAGTGGGGTGCGGTAGGCACCATCGGCCACAGCGGCAGCACCAATGGCGCCAGCAATACGGATGTGCTGGCAGTGGATGCACAAGGCAACGCCGTCATTCTTGGTAATTTGCCCAATGCCATCACCTACACGTTTGGAACCCGCACCTTGGCCAGTCCTACCCCAAGCCGGAAATTTGTAGCCCGCTTCAACCCCACAGTCCTAAATTGGGACTACGCCCAACTCGCGCCGGATGTCAGCACGAATGGTAGCTACGATTTCCGGTCTAGTGCACTGGATGCTACAGGAAATCTGTTTACCACGGGTCGTTTGGCAGGGACTGTAGCCTTTGGCGCTACTACCCTGGCCTACCCTTCCACTTCCGGCAGCAACGTCTTCGTGGCCAGGCTCTCCAACGCCGGCCTGCCGCTGGCCGTGCGCCAAACGGCTGGGGTAGCGCCGCTGGCCGTGTATCCGAACCCTACCGCTACCGGCACCGCCGCTACCCTGCGCCTGCCCACTGCCACGCTGGCCGCCCAGCCCCTGGTGCTGCGCGATGCCCTGGGCCGCGTAGCCCGCCAGCTCAGCATCCCGGCCGGCCGCCAGGAAATATCGGTGCCGACTGCCGGCCTGGCTCCCGGCCTCTACCTACTCGAAGCGGGCCTGAGCCGTACCCAGCTGGTAGTGGAATAATGCCGGCCGGCTTCGTGCCAATGCACGGGGCCGCCCCCGGCCCCTATTGCTGAAACGTATCGGCCCCTAAAGCCGGGACGGGCTGCGCTGGCAGTTCGTCCCGGCTTTTTGCTGTTCGGGCTTGGCTTGTTGCAACTATCATCCACTATTCACTATGTTAGCCCCTGGCCTCGCTTGCCTCCGCTCTTTCTTATCTGCATTTACCACCTGCTGCATGTCCAACGAAGAAGCCATTTCCCACAAAGTGGCCGAAATAGCCGCTACGGCGGCCCAATACCCGGGCGTCATCATTATCAACAACATTCAGACCCAGGGCGTGGAGTATATGTCGCCCTGGGGGCTGGAGCTGCTCCAGACCACCCTGCCGGAGCTGCGGGCCCTGGGTGCCAGCTACCACACCCGGTTTTTCAACCCGGCCGACGCGGCCGAGTACGCGCCCAAGGTCTGGCAGCTCATTGAGCGCAACGAGCTGGGGCCGGTAGCCACCTTCTTTCAGCAGGTGCGGGCCAATGCCCAGCAGGCCTGGACCTGGTACTTCACCGCCATGCGGCTGCTGCTGCACAATACCCAGGGCGCACCGCTGCTGCTGCTGTGCATGGCCTCGCCCGTGCAGCCCGAAACCCACGTTGCCATGCGGGTGCAGCGTCTGCTCGAAGAAAACGAGTTTCTGCGCCGCCACGCGGCCACCTTCGCTACGCTTACTACCCGCGAGCGGGAGGTGCTGCGCCAGCTGGCCCTGGGCCACAGCTCGCCCCAGATTGCCGCAACCCTGCACCTCTCGGTACAAACGGCCGAAACCCACCGCCGCAACATCCGCCAGAAGCTCCAGCCCCAGTCCACAGCCGAGCTGGGCCTCTACGCGCGGGCCTTCAACCTGGTGTAGGCGGCTCCTGCGCGGGCGCTGCCTCAGCCAGCAGCCGGGCTATTTCCTGCTTTTCGAAGGCCAGCACTTTCAGGCGCAGCTCCAGCAGCGCGGGCGTACCCGTGTCGTATTTCAGCCACAGCTGCGCCTGTGCCTCAAAGGTATTCAGCCAGGTCTGGCCCCACTCGTCGGGGAGGGCTTCGCGCAGGGCGGGCAGCACCTGCAGACGCAGCTGGGCCTGCCGCAGGTGGTTCTGGCTGCGGGCCAGAGCCTGTTCCAGCGAGTATTCTTCCAACCCAATTTTGCGCTGCCGCATCTGCAGCTCCCACTGCTCCTCCTCCGTGAGGTGCGGCGCGGGCATCGGGGGCGCGGGCGCGGGGCCGTAGGGAGCCGGCAGCTGTTGGCGCAGCGCATCGAGGCGCAGGGTAGCGGCCAGGGGCAGCAGGCGCTGGCCCGTTTCGTCCATCGTCAGGGTGGCCCGTGGCACGAGCAGCAGTTCGGCTACGTGTTGCTGGGAGAGGCCGAAATGGGCCTGCACCAGCTGCAAGCGGCTCAGAAACGGGGTTGGCCCCCGGCCATGAGAGAAATTGCGCTTCGCCATACGAGGGCAGGCAGGGCCTGCTGAAAATTTGTGTCAACTTGTTTTGTGGCAAAAAAACTTGCCACAAAACAAGTTGACACAAATTCCGGAGATGTTGCGTAGCACGCGGCGGCTTTTTCTGAACCGGACGCGCGCCGCTTCGCGCCTTCGGCTACCTTTGCCGGATACCTCCTCCCGTATGGCTTCCCTCAACGGCACGCTCGTGCATCCCGACTGCCGCCACTTCCGTGGTGATATCCCCTGCCGCCCCAACAAGGAGCACGGCTACCAGTGCGCCGGCTGCCCGGTGTATGCGCCCATTCAGCAGCGCATCCTCATCATCAAGCTCGGGGCCATCGGCGACGTTATCCGGACCACGCCGCTGCTGCGCCGGCTGCGCCAGGAGTATCCGAACAGCAAAATCACCTGGCTCACGCTCACGCCCGCCATTCTGCCCGCCGGGGCCATTGATGAGATTGTGAAGCTGGATTTGCCCGGCGTGCTGCAGCTGCAGGCCCGCGAGTTCGATCTGCTTTTCAACCTTGATAAGGACAAGGAGGCCTGCGCCCTGCATGATACCATCCGGGCCACCCAGAAATTCGGCTACACCCTGCACCCGCAGTACGGCGTGGCCTGGCCCGGCAACCAGCTGGCCAACCACAAGTTCCTGACCGGCATCTTCGACGAGCTGAGCCAGCAGAACCAGAAGCCCTACGTGCAGGAAATATTCGAGCTGTGCGGCTACGAGTTCCGCCACGAAGAATACGTCTTCGACACCCACCAGGACAAAGGCTACGACTGGAGCGCCCTGACCACCGGCCGGCCCCGCATCGGCCTGAACACCGGCTGCGGCGACCGGTGGACGACCCGGCTGTGGAGCGACGAGAAGTGGGTGGAGCTGATCGGGAAGCTGCAAGCGGCCGGCTACGCGCCGGTATTGCTGGGCGGCACGGCCGAGGATGAGCGCAACCAGCGCCTGCACGCGGCCACCGGTGCCGCCTACCTGGGCACCTTCCCGCTGGAGCAGTTCATCAATTTGATGTACCAGATGGACGGCATCGTGACCCAGGTGACGATGGCCATGCACATCAGCATTGCGCTGCAAAAGCCCACGATTCTGATGAACAACATCTTCAACCCCTACGAATTCGACCTCTACGGCCGCGGCCAGATCGTGCAGCCCGAACGGGCCTGCGTGTGCTTCTACCGGGGCTCGTGCAAGCTGGGCACCAGCTGCATGGAGGAACTGCCGGCCGGGAAGGTGTTTGAGGCCGTGCAGGCGAGCGTGGCGGTATCAGAACAGTAGAGTAGCATAAACAGAACGTCATGCTGAGCGAAGCCGAAGCATCTCTACCGCCAAAGTAATTAGTTACTACTGCGGCAGAGATGCTTCGGCTTCGCTCAGCATGACGTTCTACTGTCGCTCTTTTTACCCCTGCCCCACCGCCTTCAGCGCGGCTACCATCTCGCGCCATGAAAACTCCTTTTTCTTGGCCCATACGCCGGCCGTAAATTCGGCTTCCCGCTGATGCTCATAAAAATCGACTAACGCGTCGGCAATAGCCTGGGGCGTGGGCGTCACCACGTAGCCTACTTCGCCATCGGGAATCAACTCGGCCAGGCCACCCACGTCGGTGACCAGCATGGGCCGCTCGAAGTGGTAGGCAATCTGCGACACGCCGCTCTGGGTGGCGTTTTTGTAGGGCTGCACTACCAGATCGGCCGCGCAGAAGTAATCGCCTACCTTCTCATTCGGAATAAAATCGGTGGCGCGCACCAGCCGTTTTTCCAGGCCGAACCGGCGAATCAGCACTTCGTAGGGCGCGGCATCTTCGTAATATTCGCCGGCGATAATGAGCTTGACGGGCAGCTGGCGCAGTCGCTCATCGGCAAAAGCTTCCAGCAGAATATCTAATCCTTTATAGGCTCGAATAAAGCCAAAAAACAGCAGATACCCGAATGCTGGGTCGAGCTGCAGGGCTTGCAGCGCGGTGGCTTTGGACTTCAGCGGGCCGAAATTATCGTAGAGCGGATGGGGCTGGTACTGCGCGGGCTGCCGGAAGTGCAGGCGGCGCAAATCAGCTAGCACCGCGCGCGACATCGTCACGAAACCGTGGCAGGCAGAAAGAAAATACCGCGTCAGAGGCCGGTCACCGGGTCGTTTCTCGTGCGGAATTACATTATCGGTAATAGCCACCACGCGCGTGTGCCGGTTGCGTCGCACCAAGCGAGCAATGGTGCCCAGCGCCGGTCCCATAAACGGCAGCCAGAAGCGGAGAATGACCAGATCGGGCTTCTCGCGCCGCAGCTTCTCCCCCACTTTCCACCACGACAGCGGGTTGACGGAGTTGATGCTGACCTCAATATCGAGGTCGGCAGGACCGGCTTCGGTGCTGAACTGGGTCTGGCCCGGAAACAGAAAGTCGGGGTATTGCAGGCTGAAGGTAACCAGCCGCACCTCGTCGCCGGCCTCGCGGAAGGCCCGCGCCAGCCGCTCATTGTAGGTAGCCAGACCTCCGCGCAGCGGATACGCCGGCCCGATAATCACGACGCGTGCCACAGGCTATTAGTCAGGTAAGTTTAGTCGGTCCCGAATCAGGTATTCGTTGCGACGCGGGCCGTTAAGCTGCACCATCTCGGCCAGAAAACCCGCCAGAAATAGCTGCATACCTAAAATTACGGCTACCAGCGCCAGGAAGAATAACGGTTGATCGGTCACGTTGCGAGCGGGCAAATTCTGAAACGCCAGGTACACCTTTTCGCTCACCAGCCACAGCGTAATCAGCATACCCACTAAAAACGAAACCATGCCCAGCGTGCCAAAGAAATGCATGGGACGCCGCCGAAACCGGCTGACGAAAGTGATGGACATCAGGTCCAGGAAGCCGTACACGAAGCGTTCCAACCCGAATTTGGTCACGCCATATTTGCGCTCTTGGTGCTGCACGGCCTTCTCCCCGATGCGGCTGAAACCATTCCATTTGGCAATTACGGGGATGTAGCGGTGCATCTCGCCATACACCTCTATTCCCTTCACCACCCGCTGATCGTAAGCTTTCAGGCCACAGTTGAAATCATGCAGCCGGATACCCGAAATCCAGCGCGTCGCGCCGTTGAAGAGCTTGGTTGGAATGGTTTTGCTCAACGGGTCATACCGCTTCTTTTTCCAGCCGCTTACTAGGTCGTAGTGGTCGTCGACGATCATGCGGTAGAGTTCCGGCAACTCTTCGGGCGAGTCCTGCAGGTCGGCATCCATGGTACACACCACGCGACCCGTCGCTTCTTTGAAGCCGGTATTCAGCGCCGCCGATTTGCCATAGTTTCGGTTGAAGCGAATACCGCGCAGGTGAGTGTCCGTTTGGGCTAATTCCTCGATTACCTCCCAGGAAGTATCCGTCGAGCCATCGTCAATCAGCAGTATCTCATAGGTCAGCCCGTGCTGGCTTAGCACCCGATGTATCCAGCGCGTTAGCTCCGGCAACGACTCGGCTTCATTGAGCAGGGGAATTACAATGGAAAGCTCAACGGGAAAGTGGGACGACAAACGCTTACTCAAACTCGGGTCGGTTATGCTTCGTGAAAGCAGAGGCAATCAGGGAAATAATCAGGCCCCAGAAAAACATGGCAAGCAACACTGTCGCTAGTATCATGGGGCCAGTCATCAGTTTTTGCATCCAACTGATGCTTATATCGATTTGCTCCTGAGTGCGGCCTTGACCCTCCATTTGGGCCCGCATACCTTCCATGATGGTAGTAATATAGGTGGGGTCAATAAATTCGGCATATATGTAAGAAAATACGCCTGAAACTAGTCCCGCTATCAGCGCCACCAGCAGGCCGATTCCCAGGCCCTGACTAAATGACATAAACCCCTGATTTTGTTGCTTGTAGGCTTTGTGAGCCAGAATGATTCCGACAATCAGCACCACATATATGATATTATTTACTTGGCTACTCGGATCAGTTATGACCAGCTTGATTAAGAAAGAAACGATGCAAACGAGCAGTCCGACCAAAAGGCCGTAACGGAGGCCAATACTGGAGGGAGACGTGGCGGGAGTGGTAGCATTTTCCATATCCTAGAAGGTTAAAACAGTGCAACAGAACCGATTATTTGCGCAGAAAAATTCCGCCGGGCAAGCTTAGCAGCAAGCCAAACAAGAGCTTCTTCGTAAAGTCATCCGTAGCCAAGCCTTGGGCATTTATACTTTTCAAACCCTCAATAGTTCGGTCGTATTGTTCCTTGCCATTAGGCTGTCGCAAAAAATCAGCCCGCGAGCCGGCGGCAATTGTGAGCATGGCTGCCTTGCTCTTTTCAAGTTGCTCGGGCCCCGCCAACTGTGCCACTCCGTAAGTTCCCACGGCAGAAGTGGTAGCGGCTACAACCGCTGTCAGCAGACCCACGGCGAGGGTGCGCTTGAGTCCGGAACCACCAGGTCGGGAAGATCTTCTCAACATCCACTGGCTACCTATCACGGCCAGCGGTGGCAAGAATATGACCATCAAGCGCTTCGGACCGAACGGGTCGTTGCCAGTCAACAGCAGGCCTACCAGCCATAATGAGCACACTATACCGGCTCCTACGCCAAAGCGCAAAGCCGTACGAACTACAGAACTGGCAGATGAAACGTCGGCAGACACAGCAAAACGGCAGGTGAGGCGGCAAGATAGAGACTTTGCCTAAACTATAGTATTCACGCTGCTACAGCTGGAGAAGAGGCCGGCTTGCGGGCACCCATTAAGCGCAACAACACTACCTCAGCAAGCAAGCAGGCCAGCGCCAGCAGCAGGCAGTAGCGCCACAAAGGTGTACCCACCTGCTGCGCTTTATAGTAAGCAGCAGCAGAGCGGCCCGTGCCATTTTCGTACACTTGAATATTGGGGCGATTAGGACCAATGATCTGCCGCAACTCAGCCGCTGTGTAATAGGCAAGTTCCGACTCAGCCTTATCGATATTTAATGCCAGTGTGGTCAAGACTTTGTTGTTGCACACGACCTGATAAAACCCCGGCTCTTGTACCACTGCTGGAATACTTAACTGTAGACTTCCAGCCTCCCAGCGTTGGGACGGAATAACTGTCAAACTATCCTTTTGCAAGCTTACCACGGGCTCGTCGCGCTGGCTCTTTGTCTGCGCAGCCACGCCAAGCGTAAGGGCGCCTTGGTTCAAGCGATACGCTAGGTGCTGCTTGTTCTGGTAGCTCTGCATCGCCAAGCGGTACATAACCGGTACAAACAATGCGTGCTGGATAAAATTGGAATACTCTTCCTGAAATGGAGCAGAAAATAGGTATACTTTTCCCTTACCACTCGGAAATTCCGCCAAAAAACTGTCACCGTTTCTCATCTTCATCACCTCCGTACCCGAACGGGACCACCGCAGCACAGGTGCGACTTTCGGCATCACTGCCCGCTGATTAGAGGATGTAAACACATCCTTGAAAAAAGGATTTCGCAAATCAGGCGTTGCCACGTCCTGTAGAGTCGGTTTTGCTGCCTGCGCCTTCTCCCATTGGATTCCGCCCATTCCTAAATCCCGAAACAACCGGTTATACTCCTCCTGGCTGCCATCAGCACTAACGGGAGGCACAATCACTAAAGTAGCACCTTGTCCTACTGCCCGGCGCAGATTTTCTCTCAACGTATTATCTACCTTCGGTACTCCTTGCAACACAAGCAGATTAGCGGCATCAAGCTGAGTATAGCTCAAACCTTGGGGTGTACTACTAGCATAAGAAAACAGCGCCTCATTGTTATACACCCGACTCGTCAGATCTGTCTGCGACTGTGTAATGCCAACTATATTTAGCTGTGGAGATGCTTGAAGCGTGAAGTAATACTTGTTGTCAAATGTCACCGGAAAGTCTTCCACCTCAACCCGACATGCCTGCAAATCTGCACCTTCTAGCCGGACACGAACGATAGAAGTAGTACTCTCCCGTTCCTTGATTGCTGTTTGATAAGCCGCAACCTGCCGGTTGCCGACGAATACCTTTACTTGGCAATCAGCTGAGGCTGTTGCTCCACCATTACGGAGTCGGATTCGCAATCCTATATCTGTTGCTGTTCTAACAAAGGCATCCTCCAGCAACACACTATCGACGTAAACGTTGGCGGTAGATTTACCTTGTAGCGGAACTAAGTACAATTGGGTGATACTATCAGCCCTCAACATACGGGGATTGAAATCACCCTTCTGAAAGTCGGAGAACACAAAAGTATGCCCTGAGCTATTCGCGTTATTTGCTCGCTTCAACAACTTGCCAAGGCCTCCAGACTGTCCTGATACCGCCAGTTCTTGAACTGTAGTTTGAAATGCTGTTGCTGTCAATAACGAGTTTGACACTGTGGGTAGTAGGAAGCGCGTTGAAGCCGGATATACTTGCGCCAATTCCTGTGCCGCCTCTGTTGCTTGGCTAAATAAAGGCTCCGCGTTTTCTGCTTCTACTACCATGCTTGGTGTAGAATCTACAATGGCCGTGATATTGCCAGTTCCTCCTTCACCCTCTTGTTGTGGTGCAGGAATGAAGGGCTGGCAAAACATAAATACTAAGAAAGTAATAAATGCAATCCGGGTTAGCAATATTAACAGGTGCTTGAGTTTGCGCTGTCGAGCAGTAACCAGCTTAATTTCTCGGATGAAGCCGACATTTGTAAACAAAAGCCGTTGCGGCCTGCGCAACTCAAAAAAATGAATTGCAACAGGAATTGCCACAGAAAAAATACCCAGCAAAAACCACGGGTGAGTTAGCATCATGACAAGCAGAGTAAGTACACGTAAGCAACAACTAAAACTTCCTACTTGTCCAATACAAACAAAATCTATAAAAAAATGATAGGATGTTCTTTTTACTTGATGAAACAAAATTTAGCTAGGTCTCTCTAGTGCTGCTACTGCCCCTATGTCACGTGTTCTGGAACGGTACTTTCAGCAGATAAACAACATACATATGCACACTTTATACTAACATTTAGCGCATGAAAGATTCTGTTCAACTCAGAGTATTACTTTTTATGACCAATAGATTATATAATCTATTGGTCATAAAGAAACATATAACATCAAACTTGTGCGTATCATGGTCATTACAGCACAAGCGAAGCATACAAGGCGGTCATACTTTCACCTAGCTCTACCACTACAGTACTAGAGGGGTCAGGGCAGGGTAGAAACGACGCTGCCCTCCGCAGCACGGGGCGCGGAGGGCAGAGAGGTATAAATAAAGTTGGCGGCGACCGACTCTCCCGCCGGTGAAGGCAGTACCATAGGCGCTACGGGGCTTAACGACTCTGTTCGGAATGGGAAGAGGTGAACACCCGTGCTAAAGCCACCATTACTGG
>NZ_SRLD01000021.1 GCF_004745955.1 Hymenobacter elongatus
CGGCCAGACGTAAGAGCATCCGCCCGCGTTGGACCGTGCGCCCGGCGTGGCGGCCTTTGCGCGTTAAGGCTTCAATGGTCAGGCGGTCAGCCGACAACAGGACGAATGGCGTGAGTGGTCTTCCCATCCAAAAGCAACGACCAATCTGCTTTTTTGTTCAAAAAACTCCCCTGACTAAGCACTAGTTGCATAACCCGAGTAACAGAATTTTTGATGCCAGTTACGCAGCTTAAAACTCGGCGCTCTTCGGGAAGCGCGGGAAGGGAATTACGTCGCGGATGTTGCTCATGCCGGTCACGAACAACAGCAAGCGTTCGAAGCCCAGACCGAAGCCGGCGTGGGGCGCGGTGCCGTATTTACGCAGCTCCAGATACCACCACAGCTCGTGCTCGGGCACGTGCATGGCGGCCATGCGGGCTTGCAGCTTCTCCAGGTTTTCCTCGCGCTGCGAGCCGCCGATGATTTCGCCGATGCCCGGGAACAGCACGTCCATGGCCCGCACGGTTTTGTCGTCGTCGTTGAGCTTCATGTAGAAGGCCTTGATATCCTTGGGGTAATCGGTCAGGATAACGGGCTTCTTGAAGTGCTTTTCTACCAGGTAGCGCTCATGCTCGCTCTGCAGGTCGGTGCCCCAGTCTACCGGGAATTCGAACTTCTGCTTGGCCGTTTTCAGGATTTCAACCGCCTCTGTGTAAGTCAGGCGCTTAAAATCGTTGTCAACCACGAACTGCAGACGCGTGAGCAGCTCCTTATCGTATTGCTCGTTGAGGAACTGCAGGTCGTCGGCGCAGTGCGTGAGGGCATATTTTACCAAGCTGCGAAGGAAGTCCTCGGCCAGGTCCATGTTGTCCTGCAGGTCGTTGAAGGCCACTTCGGGCTCTATCATCCAGAACTCGGCCAAGTGGCGGGCCGTGTTGGAATTCTCGGCCCGAAACGTGGGCCCGAACGTGTAGACTTTGCCCAGGGCCATAGCGGCCACTTCGGCCTCCAGCTGGCCCGACACGGTCAGGTTGGTTTGCTTGCCGAAGAAGTCCTGCTTGTAGTCCACGGCCGACTTATCCTCCGTCAGCGGCGGATTCTGATCCGGCAGCGTGGTGACGCGGAACATCTGGCCGGCACCTTCGGCATCCGAACCCGTGACGATGGGCGTGTGCACGTAGTAGAAGCCGTGGTCGTTGAAATACTGGTGAATGGCGAAGGCCATGGCGTGCCGGATGCGCAGCACGGCCCCAAACGTGTTGGTGCGGGGGCGCAGGTGGGCTATTTCGCGCAGGAATTCGAGCGAGTGGCCTTTCTTCTGCAGCGGATACGTTTCGGTGTCGGCTTTGCCCAATACTTCGATTTCGGTGGCTTGAATCTCCACGCTCTGGCCCTTGCCCTGCGAAGCCACCAGCTTGCCGCGCACGGCTACGGCGGCGCCGTTTTCGACGCCGTCGGCCTTCAGCTGGTCCTCCGGAAACTTCTCGGCATCGGCAACTACCTGGATAGAATTAAAGCCGGAGCCATCGTTGATGGCAATGAACTGCACGTACTTATTGCCGCGGCGGGTGCGTACCCAGCCTTTCACGACTACTTCACGCTCCAGCTCCTGGCTGTGGAGCAGCTCCTGCACACTCGACCTTCTAACAGACATCGGACTCGACTTTCGGGGGTTGAACTCTAAGTCGGCAAAGGTAGGAGTTTTGCGGGGCGTGAAAATCAGTTTGCCGGAATAGCGGCGTTTGTTTTGTGAATAGCGCCGTAGCGCGTTGTTTTGCCAAAATGATGCGGGCCCCCGGGCTCAACTTTTTTGGCTCAGGACGAGTACAGAAAGGTTTATATTTGAAGAGGAACCCCCGCCCGTTTTCCCGTGGGGCCACACGCTTTCCAGAGTATGCAAAGACTTGACATGAGGCAGCTTCTCTCGCAGAAGCTGTCGCCCCAACAGATTCAGTTTATTAAACTGCTGCAAATCCCGACAGCAGAGCTGGAGACGCGCATCAAGGAAGAGCTGGAAGTGAACCCCGCGCTGGAAGAAGGCGACGAAAACACCGACGACGAGCTGGAAGACCAGGAGCGCGACGATTCGGACGAGGCGGAGGAAGACTTCGACGACCCCGATTCCGAGTTCGACTCCGATGAGAATACGCTCGATGAGGACTTTGACCAGGGCGGCGAAGAGCAACCTGAAATAGAGCTGCCCACCAAGGAAGACGAAGGCCCGGCAGAAGCCAAGGACAACGATGAGCTGGACCTGGGCGACTACCTGAACGACGACGAAATAGCGGGCTACAAAATGCAGGGCGACGGCCCCGGCGAGCCCGAAGATGACCGTGAAATGCCGCTGGCCGACACCGGCGCGTCGCTCACCGACTCGCTGCTCGATCAGCTGGGCTTTGCCGACCTCGACGAGAAGCAGGAATCCATTGGCCGCCAGCTCATCGGCTCCATCGACAACGACGGCTACATCCGGCGCGACCTGTCGGCTATTGCCAACGACCTGGCTTTCTCGCAGAATATTGAGGCCGATGAGGCCGAAATCGAAGGCGTGCTGCACCTCGTTCAGAGCTTCGACCCGGCGGGTATTGCTGCCCGCGACTTGCAGGAGTGCCTGCTGCTACAGCTGGAGCGCCGCCCCCAGGACGAGCTGACGGAGCATGCCGAGCGAATCCTGAGCGAGACGTTTGATGAGTTTACCAAAAAGCACTACCAGCGTATTCAGCAGAAGCTGGACCTGGAAGATGACGAGCTAAAAGAAGCTATTTCACTGATCCTTAAGCTGAACCCCAAGCCCGGCGGCACCGGCCCCGTGGGTATGGGCAAGGTGCAGTACATCATCCCCGACTTTATTCTCAGCAGCGACAACGGCGTGTTTAACCTCACGCTGAACTCGCGCAACGCCCCCGACCTGCGCGTGGCCCCGGCCTACACCGAGATGTTCCAGACCTACGATAAGGCGGCCAAGAAGGACAAGAAGATGAAGGAGGCCGTCACGTTCGTCAAGCAGAAGCTCGACTCGGCCCGCTGGTTTATCGACGCCATCAAGCAGCGCCAGCAAACCTTGCTCAAGACCATGGATTCGATTGTACGCTACCAGCACGAGTTCTTTCTGGAAGGCGACGAGAGCAAGCTGCGGCCCATGATTCTGAAGGACATCGCCACCGAAATCAGCATGGATATCAGCACCGTGAGCCGGGTAGCCAACTCGAAGTCGGTGCAGACAGAGTTTGGTATTTACCCGCTGAAGTACTTCTTCTCCGAAGGCATTGCCACCGACTCGGGCGAAGATGCCAGCTCCCGCGAGGTGAAGCACATTCTGAAGGAAATCATTGAGGGGGAAAGCAAAGGTCGGCCGCTGAGCGACGACAAGCTGGAAAAAATGCTCAACGCCCGGGGCTACAACATTGCCCGCCGCACCGTGGCCAAGTATCGGGAGCAGCTGAACATCCCGGTAGCGCGTCTGCGCAAGGAACTGTAAATCAACGAGCCACAAACAGCACAACGCCGCCGGAAGCATCTTCCGGCGGCGTTGTGCTGTTTACCAGTAGTAGAAAGGTGCTGCTTAGCGGTGAATGACGCGCCGGGTAGCTTTTTGGCCTCCTGCCTGCACCGTCAGCACATAGGTACCCGCCGCCAGCGTGGTCGTTACTGGCACCGTTAGCTGCCGGCTGGCACTCTGGGTTTTATGGCGGTACACCACCTGGCCCTGCATGTTGGTAAGGATAGTCGTGATGTCGCCGCGCATCGGCTCCCGCAGCTGCAGCGTCAGGTCGCTCACAAATGGGATGGGATACACGCTGGTCAGGATAGGCGCGGTGCTGGCTTTGCTATCCACCGTAACGACGGGCGAATATTCTGCTGAGCCGTCGTGGTCCACCTGCCGCAAGCGGTAGTAGTACAGCCCGGTGCCCACAGTCATGTCGGTATAGGCGTAGGTGCGGACGGTGCTGGAAGTGCCGGCGGCGGCCACTGTAGTCAGCCGCTGGAACGTCTGGCCTTTGGCAGCCCGCTCTACTTCAAAGCGCGCCGCGTTTTTCTCCGAAGCCGTTTGCCACCGCAGGGCTACTCCTTGCGCGGTTGGCTGGGCCGTGAAGCTGGTGAGCTGCACCGGCGTAGGCTGGTTTTTCAGAACATCGGATGTAAACAGACCGCGGCCGTGGGTGGCGGCTACCACCTGCTGGTCGGAGGCCCGAATACGCAGCATATCGACCCGAACGTTGGCCATGCCGGTGCTGGAGGGTTTCCAGGTGGGGCTCGTCTGCGTCAGATCATCGGTGCTCCAGATACCCAGCTCGGTGGCCAGCAGCGCCCGCTTGTTATCGGTGGGGTCAAATTGGGCCCAGCGCACGGGCATATCCGGCAAATCGCCCTGGCGGTTGGTCCAGGTGGCGGCGGCTACCGTGTTGGTACCCGTATTGGTGCCACCCGTCGTTTCCAGCACTTTCGACTGGGTAGCGCTGAAGTTTGACAGCGTGACGAGCAAATGGGCATCGTTACCGTTTTCTACGGCCACGCTCGATATCGACATACCCGCCGGAGCGGTGTAGAGCAGCGTAACCGTGGGCGTGGCGGCAGCACCATTATCGACCCGGTAGAGGTGGCCCGGCCCTGGCGTTGTTGCGGAGAAATCCGGCTCAGTGCCCACGAACAACCGGTCCTGGTTGTTGGGCGAAACCGTAACGTGTGATACCATACCCGCGCCGGTAGCCAGCAGCGCACTCGTGACCGAGGTAGCCGCCGCTGTCGTAGCATTCGGAAACCGGAAGAAGCGGTCGACCGACCAGCCGCCATAGAGCGTATTGCTGCGGCTGTCGTAGTCGGTGGGGTTGATGAACTGCCCGTTGGCGCCACTCAAGTTGATGTTTGTGAAAGAGGCACCGCTGTTGGTAGAGCGCCGATATTGCGCGTATATATAAGCCGTGAACTGAAATTGCGGCTCATTTTGGTCGATGAAGCAGAAGGCGCCGTCTCCACCGGTGGCCTCAGTGGTTACCTTGCCGCCACCGGCCGTGTAGCGCTGCGTCCCGTTGTCCTGGGCACCGGCCAAAAAGTAGCTCACATCACTAGGATGCACGGCCAGGGCGTAGAACTGCGTAATATTCAGGCCATTATTGCGCTGGCTAAAGGTCGGGTTGAGGTTCGCATTTGCCGAGTAGGCCACGCCACCGTCGCTGACGAAATACGCTTTGGTAGCAGTTCCGGAGCTTACTGGTATCCAAGCCATAGCATGGTGGTCGGCGTGTACGTAGTCCGGGGCCGTTTCAGCGTTGAACCACACCGATTCCTGGGTCCAGGTGGCGGAAGCGGCATCGGCATTGTTTGTCAGCCACAAATCCAGGCCGCCCACATACAGCGTGTTAGGGTTCGTCGGCGACACACTCATTGCCAACGCATACCAGCCTTGTCCATTGGTAAAGTCAGAGCTATTACCGCCCGGCTTGCGCATCGCCGCCCAGGTAGCTCCCGCATCCTTCGAGATAAACACATTCAGCAGCACGTCCGCCGTAGTTGTAATAGTAGCATACACCCGGTTGGCGTCGCTGGGGGCGCAGGCCAGCTCAATACGATGGTAGCCCGTAGTTGGCAGGCCGGAGCCAGCCAGGGTGTTCAGGTTGGTCCAGGTGTCGCCGTTGTCAGTAGAGCGGTAGATGCCACTGGTCTGAAAAATGCCCGCGCCCACGAAAATAGTCCCGTTGGCGCTGATCTTCACATCGGCCATCCGAATACCGGAGGGCTGCAATACGGCGGCCCAGGTAAGGCCTTTGTCTTTGCTGCGAAATAAGCCCGTACGCGTCGCGGCGAAAACATAGCCCGTCCCGCTCTGCACCGCCATACGCTGCACCCAGTAGAAGCTGGTAGATGTTGGCGGAGCAGTATTGGCCAGCTGCGTCCAAGTCACGCCGTGGTTAATCGACTTCCAGATACCCAAACCGCGCACGGCGTCGGCATTGTAGAATCCTTCTCCGGTCCCGAAATACATGATATCCGGGTTCGTAGGATCGTAGGCCAACGACGTAATGGCCAGGTTCGCCATGAAGCCATCGACGCTTACCCACGTGGGCACCGCATTCGTTGCGTTGGTGCTCTTCCAGAGCCCGCCGGCTACGGAGCCAACCCACACGGTGTTGCCCGAGGCATCGGCCGGGTCAACGAGAATGGCCCGTATGCGGCCAGCCACGTTAGAAGGGCCTTTCTCCGTCCAGGTTGCACCCGACAGCGTGCTGGCTGCTCCCCGCTGGTACTCTTGCTCCGACAGCAACTGTTCAGCACGGGCCTGCGCCACCACCAGTCGCTCGCGCGGCACAGTGCCGGTAGCAGGGTCGCGGGTGCGGTTTATTTCCTGGAGCAGCGCCAGATCGGGGCGGTCGGGCCGGTCAGACTCTTCTTCCGCCTCAGAGAGGGCCAGAAAAGGTACTGCCGTTGGCAACAGATAGTAGGTACCAACAGCGCCGAGCAACACAACGCTGAGCACAGCCCATTGCCAACGGCGAAAAAGAGAGTAAAATGTCTGCAAGGGCGCTAAGAGAAGAGGTGAACAGAAGTAGTCAACTACAAATCTAGTGCATCTATTCTATTCAAAAAATTAAATTTTCACATGTGCTGTTACGAAGGGCAAAACTTATCTTTTCCCACTATACCCATACCATATTACCAAAAAAGATCCTTTGATTCACAAATAAATACTGCTTAATACAAAAAACGAGCGGCAGTCATAGTTGACTACCGCTCACGGAAAAGTATCATCCACACATTTTTCAGCGCTGCAACATCACTTGGCGATGCGCTAGTTGGCTACCAGTGCGCACCGTTAGAATATAAGCTCCGCTGCTCAGGTTATCAGGGGCGCGCAGCTGCACTGTGCGCTCATGGGGCGCGACCACCGCGCGGTACACAGGCCGACCACGCAGATCTGTGAGGCGAACGGTAGCGCCCTCTTGTGCCAGGGCCCCAAGTTCTACGGTCAGCGTGTGGGCAAATGGGTTCGGGTAGGCACCGCGCAGCACCGACGCCGCACTTTCCTTGACGGCCACCGTCACGACGGGAGAATAGGTAGCCGAGCCGTCCTGATCGATCTGATGCAGGCGGTACGCATAGGTGCCAGTGCCAACCAATTCATCCAGATAGCTATAAGTCTTGGCCGTACTGCTATTGCCGGCGGCCGGCTTGCTGGTCAGGGTCACGAAAGGCTGGCCTGTAGCGGCACGCTCTACCTCGAAGCTGCGCGTATTCAACTCCGAAGCGGTTTGCCAGCGCAGCGCTACGCCCTGCGCGGTACTTCGCCCCGTGAAGCTGGAGAGCTGCACTGGCAGGGGTGCCTCGTTAAATATATTGGACGTAAACAGACCGCGGCCGTGGGTGGCGGCTACCACCATGCGGTCAGCCTTCCGCAGGCGCAGCATATCGACGCGCACGTTGGCCAGGTTGGTATTGGACGGTTGCCAGTTCGGAGTAGCCACTGTTAAGTTGTCGGTAGTCCAGACGCCCAGCTCTGTGGCCACCATGGCGCGCTTGCCATCAGTAGGATCAAACACTACCCAGCGCACCGGCATGTCCGGAATAGTGCCTTCCGCCGCAGTCCAGCTGGTGCCGCCATTCACGGTTTGCCGCACGTTTATCAGCGTACTTCCATAGTTGGCGATGGTGATGAGCAGATGCTGATCCGGATTGGGCACAGCGGTGCTTCGCTCCACAGCCACGCAGGAAATGGAAACGTTGGTAAAGGCATCGGAATAAATAGTGACGACGGTAGGCGTCGGGCCGTTGGCATTGTCGATGCGCAGCACCTTGCCCGTGTCGGTGCCCACATACACCCGGTTGTCCACATTAGGCGATACGGCCACGTGCGTAATGGCCCCGGAGGCTGCTGGCAGCGTAAGGCTGGCAAACGCCAGCGCGGCTGGCCCGGTAGCATTGAGGCACCGCCGCAGCGTGGTGGTGGTAGCACCAATGGGGCTACCAGGGCTGGTATAAGCGTAGTAAAGCACGTTGGCTTTACTGTCGTAATCCATCGGGTTGATAAATGACCCATTGTTATCCGCAACGATTTGCGGGAAGGTCATCCCGCCATTGACTGAGCGGTAGATGTTGCTGAACACGTACGTCCCAAACTGATACTGCGGTTGGTCTTCATCAATAAAGCAGTAGGCTCCGTCGCCCCCGATAACGTCGCGGGTAGTGGTGCCGCCCGAGGGCCCGAATTGCTGAGTACCATTGTCCTGGGCCCCAGCCAGGAAGTAAGTATAGTCGGTGGGATGCATGGCCACGGAATAGAACTGCGTCACATTGAGCCCGCTATTACGATGAACGATGGTCGGAACAGTGGCCGTGGCATTGGCGGTAACAGCGAAGCCGCCATCATTGCCGAAATAAGCCCGGGTGCCGGAGCCCGGCGCAAATGCAATGACGTGCTGATCGGCATGCACGTTTTGAAGGCCAAAGCCCCCGTACCAGTGGGTCGTCTGCTGCCACGACGCGCCCCCGTTGGATGTCTTGAACAAGTCAATACCACCGATAAAAACGGTGTTGGGGTCCGTTGGGGAAACGGCTATGGCTAAATCGTACCACGCTTGTCCGCGGGTGAAGTCCGTATCGGCAATATCCGGATCGACATCAGCCGGCTCGGGCAATGCCTGCCACGTCTCGCCGCCGTTAGAAGAGCGGTAAACACCGAACAGGGTATTATCGGTGGCACAAAACAGGGCGTACAGGCGAGTAGGGTCGCTGGGCGCAATGGCTACCTCCACCCGCGTGTAGTCATTGGTAGTGGGCAAGCCAGTGTTGGTTAGGGTTCGCAGGTTGACGAAGGTGCCCAAATCGCCGGAAAGGGAGCGGTAGATACCACCGCCAACGGCGTTCATTGCTAGGGAGGCGTACACTGCGCCGGTCGTCGGGTTCACATCCACATCCGAGAGGCTGTAGCCCTGCCCAGCCAGCAGCACCCCAGTCCAGTTCGCGCCATTATCCTTGCTCCGAAACAGCCCGTTGCCGGTAGCGGCATACACCCAGCCATTCTTATCCACCACCACTCGCTGGACGTAATGGAAGGTGGCGTTGTTGTTCGTGCTAGCCAGCTGCACCCAGGTAGCCCCATGGTCGGTCGATTTCCAGATGCCCAGCCCACGTACAGCATCCGCATTGCCATAGCCCTCCCCGGTACCGAAGTACATCGTGTTGGTATTGGCGGGGTTGTAGGCCAGCGTTGTCACAGCTAAGTTGCCCAAAGCGTCATTTACCTTATTCCAGGTGGGGGAGGCCCCAGCGGCGTTTGTCGACTTCCACAGCCCACCGCCCACCGAGCCTACCCACACACTATTGCCCGTCGCATCACTCGGATCGGGCATAAGAGCCCGTAGACGGCCACCGATATTGCTGGGGCCCTTTTCCGTCCAAAGCGCCGTACTCAGGCTACCGGCGCTAAGGCGCTGAGTGGCCCTCGCTTCCAGCATCTGGTCTATCTGAGCTTTGGCTACCAGCAGCCGCTCCCGGGGCACGGTCCCCGTTTGGGGGTCACGGGTCAGCGCTATTTCCTGCTTCAGGGCGAGGTCGGGCCGGTCGGGGCGTTTGGTCCTACCCTCTTCCGGTGGTCCCACGCTGGCTCGGACGCGTGTTTTTGCCTCAGCCGGTGCTGGTGAGCGGCGTAGCTCGTAGCCGGTCACGGCAGATGCCACGATAAGTAGGCCAGCACACACCCATCGCATGCGGCGTACGGAACTCCGGATTGCTTTCAAGGCTTGGTATAATTTCGTTTATTATTTGTACCAATCGAATATACAAAGGTCTTTTATGGTGAATACCGTTGTTTATATATATAAAATTCACTATTGCAGGCATATCTACGGGCTTATTTTCCAGGCCAAGTCCTACGGTCACTATTACGTCTGCTCACATTTACGCACACAAAAAAAGGAACCCCTTCCGGAGCTCCTTTTTTTGTGTGCGTAAATGTGCTGCAACTACCGCTTCAGCACCACCTTCCGCGTGGCTGTCTGCTTGGCATCACGCACGGTCAGAATATAGGTTCCGGCGCTCAGGCTACCGGGAACGTTGAGCTTCACTACACGGTCGGCCGTTTTGGCTTCCGCTTTATAAACGATGCGTCCCTGCATGTCCGAGAGGCTCACCGTCGTGCCAGTGGCTGCCGACTGATTCAGCTCCACGTTCAGCGTCTGTACGAAGGGATTAGGATACGCACTGCTGATAAACGCATTGTTGACGGCAACAGCACCTTTGTTGGCCAGCGTCACGAACACGTCCGTCGTGTACAAGCCACGACCGTGAGTGGCCGCTACTATCTGCTTATCCAGCTTACGCAGGCGCAGCATATCGACGCGCACGTTAGCCATACCGGTGCTGGAAGGGCTCCAGGCGATGCTGGAGCCTAACGTCAGGTCGTCGGTGCTCCACACACCCAGCTCGGTAGCCAGCAAAGCCCGCTGGGAGTTGGCTGGGTCAAACATAGCCCACCGAATGGGCATATCGGGCAGGTTGCCTTCTACATTGCGCCATGCGGCACCGCCGTTCAGCGTTTCCCATACACTTACAACCCCATAGTTGGAATAAGTTACCAACAAGTGGTCGTCGTTGCCATCCTCAACCGCAACGCAGGAAACAGAGCCAATACCCGCCCGGATTTCCGTGTAGATTGGAGTCAGGCTCCGGGCGCTGTCGACACGCAGCACCTTACCAGTGCTCATCCCCAGGAAAACCCGGCTATCCTGGTTTTTCGATACCGTGACGTGCGTTATGTTACCCGTGCCTGTCGGCAATGCAACCGTGCGGGTAACATTGGAAGTAATAGCGTTTGGCCACACAAACATCGTTCCTGCCGTGTTATTGGCATACATCACGTTACGCTTGCTGTCGTAGTCGGTTGGGTTGATGAAAGAGCCGTTATCGTTGCTGGTTATGCGCGGAAACGACGAACCGTTGTTTGACGAGCGGAAGTAGTTGCTGTACACATACGATGTGAACTGATACTGCGGCTGGTCTTCATCAATGAAGCAGAAAGCACCGTCACCACCCGAAACTTCGGTTGTGGCATTGATACCGGCTACGTTATAGCGCTGGGTACCATTGTCTTGTGCACCCGCCAAATAGTAGTTGGGAAGCGTAGGGTGAATGGCGGCCGCGTAGTATTGCGTAACGTTCAAACCGTTGTTACGCAGCTTGAATGCAGGGTTGCCGGCACCAAAAGCGTTGGTCGTCAGCGAAACACCCCCGTCGCAGCCAAAATAAGCCATGTTGCCGTCATTCGAAGCGAAGGCCACGGCGTGTTGGTCGGCGTGCACATACTGGGAGCTGGTACGGCTCGTGCTCCAATAAGAAGTCTGCTGCCATACGACAGGCGTAGCGCTGGCATCCAGGGTCCGGAACAGGTCAACGCCCCCGATATACAGCTGGTTGGCATTGCTCGGCGACACTCCGATAGAGAGGTCGTACCAGGCCTGCCGGCGGGTGAAGTCATCGGAATTTTCCCAGCGGGGCTTAGCAAGGGTCGTCCAGGTAGCACCGCCATCATTCGAGCGGAAGATGTCCAGTACTGCATCCGAAGTGCTCTGGAATATGGCGTACACGCGGTTGGCGTCGCTTGGGGCGCAAGCCAGCTCAATCCGCTCGTAGCCCGTGGTTGGCAGGCCCGAGGTGGTCGGCGTATTCAGATTAGTCCAGCTTCCAGCGTTGCCCGTCATAGAGCTGTAGATAGCGTCACCGGTCTGAATCCCCATGCTAACGTAGAGCTTGTTGTCGGCTCCAATTTCAATATCAGCCGCGCGGTCAGTTACGGCACCAGCGCCAGCGCCGAGTACTTTCTCCCACGACGTGCCACCATTGGCGCTACGCATCAGGCCGCCACGAGTAGCGGCGTATACGTTGCCCGTTACGGGGTGCACTGCCAGCTTGAGGATGTACTGGAAGGTTACGGTGCGGGAAGTGCTGGCCAGCTGCGTCCAGGTCACGCCGTGGTCAGTCGATTTCCAGATACCCAGGCCACGGATGGCATCCGCATTGTAGTATCCCTCACCAGTTCCGAAATACATGATATCCGGATTCTTGGGGTCGAAGGTAATAGCGGTAACAGCTAGGTTGGAAAAGAAATTGTCGATACTCTGCCAGCTGGGGGTAGTAGCCGCACCGTTTGTGGTCTTCCACAGGCCACCACCAGCCGTGCCGGCCCATACGGTATTGCCCGTAGCATCGCCAGGGTCAACTACCAGGGCCCGAATGCGGCCTGCTACGTTGCTAGGGCCGCGCTCTACCCACGTCGTCTGGGTCAGGCTACCCACGGGCAACCGCTGGCTGGCGCGCTGCGCCAGGAGTTGCTGCGCATATTCCTGGGCGACTATCAGTCGCTCCCGCGGCACAATGCCCAAGGCAGGATCGAGCGTCCGCTCGTTGTCCTGCTCCAGGGCGAGGTCTGGGCGGTCTTTGCTTTCTCTTTCCTCGCTTTCGAGACCTTGCTCAAGGCTTTGGGGAACAGCAGCAGAGGTGCCCCGCTGCCAGAAGAACAGAGTACCGCCAAAGGCTGTAATTACGCCTAGCAGGAGCATAGCCCACCACTGACGGGTACGTGAAGTAGATGATTTCACTTGTTAGAGAGTAAAATTAGAACAAAAAGAAGGTGCGTTACAAAGTGGATTGGCGCGACTCAGGTGAGTCTTAGCGACGAATAAATATAATGCTTTTGGTAGTTTTGACGTTCTACCCCGGCGTACATTATTTACACCCCCCAGTTGAACAAGCTGATAGCCAACATATTATCCGGGATATTTCATCCACTACTGCTGCCTTCATATCTATTTTATATGATATGTTATTGGTTGCCAGGCACTCTATGGCAGCCGGCAGTAGCCGACCGCTGGGTTGTATTGGCAATTGTTTTTGCCTTCACGTTTCTGCTGCCTTGCCTCGGCACGGGTGCTTTGTATTGGTTTGGCCACGTTAGCTCACTGCTGCTGCGCGACCGGGCCCAACGCCCCATACCGTTATTGCTGGCAGCCTTTAGCTTTGGCACAGCAGCTCTGGTCCTCTACCAGCCACAGCTATTTGATGTGCTGCTCAGCCAGATAATGATTGGGATGACACTGGCCGTGTTTCTTACCTTCCTGATATCCTTATCGTGGAAGATAAGCGCCCATGGTGTGGGCGTAGGCGGTGGGTTGGGCCTGTTAGGAATGCTCTACCTAACTAGTCCTGCCTCGCACACCCTGTGGGCCCTGCTTGTGATGACGCTGCTGGCTGGCTGCGTACTAAGCTCCCGGCTAGCCCTGAATGCCCATACGCCCAGTCAGGCCTGGGCGGGCCTGGGACTGGGTATTGGGGTAGTGTGCGGGCTAAGCTTCGGACTATGGCTGGGTAGCTAAGGAGTTGGAAAGCGGGCTGGGGTGGAGCTTCCTTGCTAGCTACTACACACGATACCTTACAGCCTTGGAGCGTTTCTGCCATGTACGGCAAAGCCGCATCCTGTAGCTCCAGGCTGCCTGATTGCGACTAGCGCTACAAAATGCGGCGGCAGGAAACTGCTCTGGCCTCTACAACGCGCTGCTGAGGCTTAGCCCCGCTGCGCCATTTCCTGTTGCACCAAGTCCTGTACTTCGGGCCGGTCGTAGTCGGCTTCGCTCTCAATATGGGTCATTAAGCGCTGCATGATGCGCTCCTGAAGCTGCCCATTCTGCCACGCATCGGCGTAGGGCGTGTGCGAGAAAGTAACCTGCGAATACAGCGGCGACCATTGATCGGGATATTGCGCGGCAATCTTGCTCTCGATTTTTTTCTGCAGCAGAAATCGAGGGTCGCCCACCCGGTCGCGCATCTCTTCGAAATTGTACACGGCCAGATCCGCAATGGCATCGGCATTGGGCTTGCGCTGCTGCTGAAACTCGGCAAAAACAGCGGACCAGTCGTCGCCCAGGCGTTCCAGCAGCTGGTTGAGCACCGTGCAGTCTTCAAACCCGGCATTCATTCCCTGGCCGTAGAAGGGCACAATGGCATGCGAAGCGTCGCCGAGTAGCAGCACATCATCGCCGAAGGCCCAGGGAAAACACCGGATGGTTACCAACGAGCTAGTGGGGTTGCGGAAATACTCATCCGTCAGCTCGGGCATGAGCGGTATTACATCCGGAAAAACCTGCTGGAAGAAATCCTGCACCTGCGCCGGCGTTTGCAGGGAGGCGAAAGAATGAGGGCCTTCGTAAGGAAAGTACAGCGTGCAGTTGAAGGAGCCATCCAGGTTGGGCAGCGCAATCATCATATACTGGCCGCGTGGCCAGATGTGCAGGGCATTCTTTTCGAGCAGCCACTCCCCTGCCGGCCCGGGTTCGATGTTCAGCTCCTTGTAGCCGTACTCCAAATAGCTTTGCGAGTAGTTGTAGCGCTCGGTTTTCTGCAAGGCGCTGCGCACCGCCGAAAAAGCGCCGTCGGTACCAAAGAGGTGCCGGAAGGAGGTATGCTGCTCCTCCCCGGTGGTAGTGTCGCGTAGCTCCAGCTTACGGGTGCGGGTATCCAGGCCCACGCACTGCTGGTTGAAATGCAGCCGGATGCGCGCGTCGCCTTCGGCCAAGCTGAGAAGCGTCCGATTCAGACCCGCCCGCGACACGGAATAGATGGCTTGGCTGTCCTTACCATAAGGCTGGTAGCTCAGGTTGCCGTGCACATCGTGCATCACGCGCCGGTACATGGGAATGGCTACCTGGCGAATTTGGTCGCCGATGCCTACTTCCTCCAGGGCCCGCCAGCCCCGGTCGGAAAGCGCCAGGTTGATGGAACGACCCTCCACGGTGCCGCTCTGCCGCATATCGGCCCGGCGCTCGTATACGTCGACGCTGTAGCCGCGCCGCGCCAGAAACAGGGAAAGCAGTGAGCCAACCAGGCCGGCACCCATAACGGTAAGTGCTTCGGGAGAACCAGAGTCGGGGGTAGTGGGAAGAGCAGTGGACATAGGAGCGGCGAACAAAAACGAAAGGCAATACTACGGATGGCGAAAGTAGGTTTTTCCTACTGGTTGGTTGGGCCGGAAATTATCCGGCTTCAACGGGCCGACAGCTAAGGTTGAACGGAAATCACAGCATTCCGACTTGTGGCCTGGCTATCTTGCGCCTTTTACCGGAATACCAGGTAGCAACAACGAGCAACGATTAGGTTCTATTCCGAGGGGCTACCGAAGGGCAAGCAGCTTCGGGTGGCAGCAAACTCTCGCATTCTTCCGAGCACTTACTGTCAACTACTTCGCCCGGCCGCCAGACACCTATAGACTCTTTCCGGGCGTCGCGCCAGAAGCCTCTTTGCGCATAGACTAATCTTAGCATAATTCAACAAAGTCAGCTGATCAATATTTTGACAGTCAATTTATTACTGCTTGTTTGTTCGGCATAACTACTTTATTTTTGCCAGAATTTCCGCTACCTAATTCCGCAGTTTTCCACCTCATTGCCCTTTTTACCTATGAGAAAATCCTACTGTTTTCTACTTATTCTCTTTAGTCTGCTCTTGACAGGCACCCGGGCTTGGGCCCAGGATGATGTCACGGTGAGCGGCGTGGTGAAAACCGAAACCGGGGAAGCCCTGCCCGGCGCTACGGTATTTGTGAAAGGCACCTTCATTGGCAGCAGCACCGACCGGGAAGGCAAATTTCAGTTGCGGGCCGACTTCAGCACCCCGCCCGTGGTGCTTTCCGTTTCCTTTGTGGGCTACGAAAGCCGCGAAATAACGCTGCAGCAGCCCGACCGGGCCGTGCAGGTGCAGCTGAAAGTCAACTCGGTGTTGACCAGTGAAGTAATTGCGTCGGCTTCGCGCGTAGAGGAAGGCATTCTGCAGGCTCCCGTAACGGTGGAGAAGCTGAACGCCCAGCAAGTGGAGCGCATCACGACGGCCGACCTACAAGGCGGCCTGGCGCAGTACAAAGGCATTGATGTGAACAGTACCAGCTTATTGATGAACTCCATCAGTACGCGCGGATTCAACTCGGCCAAGTCGGAGCGCCTGATTCAGCTCACCGACTATTTCGACACCCAAAGCCCCAGCCTGAACCTGAACGCGGGCAACCTGACGGGCCTGCCCGAGCTGGATGTAGAAAGCGTGGAAATTATTCACGGCCCGGCTTCGGCGCTGTACGGAGCCAATGCTTTCAACGGCGTATTGTTGCTCAACTCGAAAGACCCTTTCGTGAGCGAAGGCCTTAGCGTGCGGGTACGCGGCGGCGAGCGGAGCTACTTTGATGGTCAGCTGCGCTACGCCCAGAAGCTGGGCGAGAAGTTTGCCTTCAAAATCGTGGGCTCATACACCACTGCCAACGACTGGCTGGCGGAGAACAACGGCGCGACGAGCACAGTAGTAGAGCGCCGCAACAATGCCGAAGGCTCGGCGCTGGGCTACGATGCCGTGAACCGCTACGGTGACGTGGGCGGCTTCACGTTCACGAACGACCCGACCAACCCAGCCTACGCCACTACGCCGCCAAGCTTGCGCGGCAAAACCGTGTTCATGCCGGGCTTCTCGGAAAAAGAGCTGATTGCGGACGACAATAAAGCAAAGTCGTTGAAGATTCATCCGACGCTCTCGTACCTGCTTACCGACAACATTAAGATGACCGTGGGTGCCAACTACGCCCGCGGCACAGCCACTTACCAAAGCAGCAGCCGCTATCGGCTGCGCGACTTTGGCACCAACCAGCTGCACGGCGAAATCAAGGGCACGAAGTGGTTCTTGCGCGGTCAGACGGTGCAGGACTTCGGGGCCAACTCGTATGACCTCAGCTTCTTGGGCGGTTTCATTCAGAACTCTCCCGTGTCGCCAGCCGGTGGCGTAACCTACGCCCAGCGCTTCTACGGCACCTATTTGGGCGCCTTGCAGGCGGGCCGAACTCCCGAGCAGGCGCAGGCGGCAGCGAATGCCACCCAGCTGCAAACCTCGGACCCCCGGTTTCAGGAGCTTCGCAGCCAGATTATCAGTGACGCCACTCCCGGCCGTGGCGCCAACCTGAACCCAAGCTCGTATCTCAACGAGGGCAACGCGCAGTACAACTTCTCGCTAGCCGAAGGCACCGACCTGATCGTGGGAGCGGCTTACCGCAAATTCCGCTTGGGCTCGAATGGCAACTTCTTCTCCGATGATAATGCCCGCATCCAGAACAACGAGCTGGGAGGCTACGCGCAGCTGACCCAGACGCTGCTGGATGACCGCCTGAAGCTGGCATTGGCCGGTCGGGTAGATGACTTCAAGAACTTTAGCCCGGCTTTCTCGCCCCGCGCTTCAGCTGTATATTCGGTGGGCGAAGACAAGCAGCATAACTTCCGCGCCTCGTTTGGCCGGGCCTTCCGCTCGCCTACCCAGCTCGACCAGTACATCCGCATCGACATCGGTCAGGTGGTGCTGCTGGGCAACGTGGACAACGGCTTCCAGGGCTTCAACATCACGAACCTGGCTCCGCTGGACCTGGCGAAGCTGAAGCTGGAGCGCCTGAGCACGTATGAAGTAGGCTACAAAGGCACTTTCCGCGACAAAATCGTGGTGGATGTGAACTACTTCCAGAGCTACTACAACGACTTCATCGGTGCTCAGCGCTTTATTGGCAACCGGGACGGCAGCCGCCCCACCAAGGAGCAGCTGGATGCCGAACGCGCCCGTGCCACGCAAACGCCCGCTGGTACGCCCTACCAGGACCGCAACTCCCAGACCCGGATTTTGCAGGTGTGGACTAATGCCAACCAGGAGGTGCAAACGCAGGGCGCTGCCCTGGGCGTGAGCTACAACGTGATTCGCCCCCTGACGATTACGGCCAACTACTCGCTGAACGTAATCAAGCAGGACAAGCTGCCCGAAGGCTTCCAGACGTTCTTCAACACGCCGAAGCATAAGTACAACATCGGGGCCAATGGCTTGGTATCCCGTCATTTCAACTACTCGGTAAACTACCGCTGGGCCGAGGGCCACTCCTACGAAATGCCGTTTGCCGTGGGCACTCTCCAGGACTACAGCTCCGTGGATGCTTACGTAGGCTACGTGATTCCCAAGGTTTTCACTACCATTCAGGTGGGAGGCTCAAATCTGTTCGGAAGCAACAACACCCAGGTGTACGGTGGCCCGAATATTGGCCGCCTCATCTTCGCCGGCTTATTGATCGACATCAAATAGCAGCGTCCGATTCAGCATAAAAAAGGCTTCCCAAGAATGGGGAGCCTTTTTTTATGTGGTTGTAATCTGGCGGAACGTGAGGTTGAGGCGAGGCCCGACGGGCTGCGCGGTTTTGGGCACGGCATGTAGCCAGTGTTGCTGCGTGCCGCCGCGCATGAGCAGCAAGCTGCCAGCAGGCAGCTCCAACGAAACGGGCTCGTGCCGGGTGCGGGCTGCGTCGCGGGGCTTGAGGCGAAACCGCCGGGTAGCTCCCAGGCTCACGGAGGCAATAACGGGGGCTGGACCTAACTCCTTCTCGTTGTCGGCGTGCCAGCCCATGCTGTCTTGGCCGGCCCGGTAGAGGTTGAGCAGTACGCTATTGAAGCTGGTGGCGGCAGCGGCTTCGACCTGTACACGCAATGCCTGCAAAGCCGGAGTCCAGGGCTGGGGCTCCCACGCGAGGCCGGAATAGGAATAGCGCGCCGCCGGGTCGCCGTGCCAGGCGGTGAGGCGAGGCTGCAGGACTTCTTTGCCGAAAAGCTTGATAGGTTCCTGCCGCCACCCAATGCTGGTTGTCAGCTCCGCGAGTAGGTCGTCGGCGGCAGCTGGGGTCAGGAAATACGGATCGAGCAGCACCTCAGCATCGGGCAGGGGCAAAAGCGTGAGTGGCACGAGGAAAAGCAAATGCCTGGATTCAGGCGGTGGAACTACGTGGATAGGAGCAAGCTACTTTAGCAGGCCCGGCATTACCAGCGCGTAGAGGCCGAAAACCAGCGCCAGACAAATCAGTAGCGCGGGCAGCCACTGCCGGCTCACGTAGGCGCGCGGGCCTACATACTGCGGCCAGAAATAGAGCAGGTACGTTAGCGCCGCAATCAGATTGACGACGCTTACGAACCACAAATGCGGCCCGTAGGTCTGCATCAGCCACTGCAGCGTGTAGGAGGAGGCGACCATAAAGCCAATCATAAACGCCACCACCCGCAGCGCCTTCCCCGATTCTTTTAGCCGCACCATGTTGAGCACCAGCAGCGCGCCACCGGCCAGAAAGGAAATCAGCATGGAGAACAGCGCAATGGTACCCGGTGAGTAGAGGGCGGGGCCGGCGGCCTCGGTGGTCAACGTTTCGGGGGTGGCCTCCACGGCAATTCGCCGCGCTTCCAGGGCCTGCCGCTCCTGGCGCTGCTGGTCCACTACTGGTTGCAGCTCGGCCCGGATGCTCTCGGCATCGGCGGGCTGGTGGCCGCGCCGGGTTAGCTCCTCCAGGGCGGCCAGCACGGCATCCTCACGGTATTCGGCACGATTTCGCAGGTAAAGCAGCAGCTCCGCGTCGGTTTTGCGGGGCATTTTTTCCGCGTATTCTTCAGCCATGGCACTAGTCAGTCAACAAAAAGCCCTCAGATTGGGAAAGGCTACCCTTACAACGCAAAACACCGCGCAGTGGCGAATAATGCTCAAATATTATACGCCTAGTCCAGGACAGCCCAGCGGGCCAGCGCCACTCCCACCCGCTGCACGTCGGCAAAGGAGTTGTAGAGCGGCACCGGGGCCAGCCGGATGACGTTGGGCTCCCGCCAGTCGGCCACGATGCCAGCTGCCGCCAGATAGTCGAACAGAGCCCGGCCATTGTGGTGCACAAGCATGGAAAGCTGGCAGCCGCGAGCGGCGGGGTCGGCGGGCGTAATGATTTCCAGCGTTTCGCGGGGCAGCTCCAGGCGGCGCACCATAAATTCCAGGTAAGCAGTGAGCTGCTCACTTTTGTGCCGAAGCGCTGCCATACCGCCGGCCTCATCCACGAGGGCCAGCGCGGCGCGGTGAATGGCCATCGGAAAAATCTGGGCATTGGAAAGCTGCCAGCCGGCGGCCCCAGCCATGGGCCGAAATCCTTTTTTCATCTGGAACCGGTCGGCGGGGTCGTGACCCCACCAGCCAGCCAGGCGCGGCAAGTCGGGGCGGGCGGCAAACCGCTCGTGCACGAAGATGCCGGAGGTGCCGCCGGGGCCGGAGTTGAGGTATTTGTAGGAACACCAGCAGGCAAAATCCACGTCCCAGTCGTGCAGGCTCAGCGCCAGGTTGCCGGCGGCGTGGGCCAGATCGAAGCCGACGGTAGCGCCCACGGCGTGGCCCGCCTGGGTAATAGCCGCCATATCGAAGGCCTGGCCGGTGTAATAGTTGACGCCGCCAATGATGATGACCGCCAGCGAGTCGCCCAGCGCCTGAATACGCGCCAGAATGTCCTCGGTGCGCAGGGTATACTCGCCCGGGCGGGGCAGCAGCTCCACAATGGCGTTGTCGGGAGCCAGGCCGTGCAGCTTCACCTGCGACTCCAGCGCATACTGGTCGGAAGGAAAAGCACCGCCCTCCATCAGCACTTTGTAGCGCGTGGCCGTGGGGCGGTAGAAGGAAATAAGCAGCAGGTGCAGGTTGGTGGTCAGGTTGTTCATCACCACCACTTCGGCCGGCCGGGCCCCTACGAGGCGCGCAGTGCTGTCGGTCAGCGTTTCGTGGTAGCCCAGCCAGGGCGACGTGCCGTGAAAGTGGCCCTCAACGCCCAACTTTTCCCAGCTTTCAAACTCCTCCTCTACTGCCGCTCGGGCGGCTTTGGGCTGTAGCCCGAGCGAATTGCCGCAGAAATACACGCTGGGCTGCCCATCGGACGCCAAGGGAGTATGGAAGCGGTGGCGGAACTCGCGCAACGGGTCGGCGGCGTCTAGCGCAGCGGCGAATTCGGGAGTAGGCTGAAAATTCATAGAAAAAAGAATGCTTCCGATGGCTAGTTGGCTGCCAGGATCGTGCGCCAGAGCCGCCAGAACGGGCAGCCCATGATACTGTAAAGGTAGAGGCAAAACTTACTTGGCGACCAGACGCTGCGCAAAGGACTGCTGGGGCAGCCCCAGCCATTCCAGAGCATTGGCTCCCAGCATTCGGGCCTTCAGCTCATCGGCATACGGCATCGACCCGATAAGCTGGCCGGGTTCCAGCTCGCCCAGCGGAAACGGGTAATCGGTCCCCAGCACAATCTTATCCGGCCCCAGGGTTTTGACCAGGTAATCGAGCATCAGCGGATCGTGCACCAGCGAATCGACCCAGAACCGGCCCAGGTACTCGCGCGGGTTCACGGGGTTATCGACGGCGCACAAGTCGGGGCGTACGTGGAAGCCGTGCTCGATACGCCCGATGGTGGAGGCAAACGAGCCCCCGCCGTGGGCCACGGCTACGCGCAGCTTGGGCAAGCGCTCCAGCACACCCCCAAAAATGAGGGAACAGAGCGCCAGCGTACTTTCGGCGGGCATGCCTACCAGCCACGGGAGCCAGTACTTGGGCATTTTTTGCTGGGCCATCATATCCCAGGGATGCACGAATACGGCAGCTCCCAGCTCTTCGGCGGCGGCGAATACTTCGAATAGCTCCGGCGCGTCGAGGTTCCAGTCGTTCACGTGGGAGCCAATCTGTACGCCGGCCAAGCCCAGCTCTTTCACGCAGCGCTCCAGCTCCTTCACGGCCAGGTCGGGGGCTTGCATCGGGATAGTGCCCAGGCCCACGAACCGGTCGGGGTAGCGCCCCACGACGCTGGCAATGTGGTCGTTGAGCAGGCGACTCAGGTCCAGCGCATCCAGCGGCTTGGCCCAGTAGCTAAACATAACCGGCACCGTACTGAGCACCTGCACATCAACGCCAAACTGGTCGTATTCACGCATGCGCACTTCCGGGTCCCAGCAGTTATCCTGAATTTCGCGGAAAAACTTGTCATCCTGCATCATTCGGGCGCAGCAGGGCTTGTGGTGCTCCAGCCGAATAAAGCCGCCGTAGCCGTACCGCTCGCGCAGGTCGGGCCAGTGTTTGGGCAGAATGTGGGTATGAATATCAATTTTGAGCACGGGTGGGCTACTGCGGGTGGGGGTAAGCGGGTCGGGCAGCGGGTTAGTCTGCCTGCACGGGAGCGGGCGGTGCCATCACGGTGCCGCAGGTGGCGCAGGTGCGTTTTTCCGCCGACTGCCAGAAGCGGTTCATGATGGGCGGGAGCTGCTGCACGATGTCGGTAATTTCGGCAAACTCTTCATAGAGCTTGGTTCCGCAGTTTTCGCAGTACCACTGGAAGCCATCCAGCTCGCCGGCAGTGCGGTAGCGCTCCAGCACCAGCCCTACCGTGCCGGCCGGTCGCCGCGGCGAGTGGGGCACGCGTGGGGGCAGCAGAAACATCTCCCCGGCCTTGATTTCAATATCGACCGGCTTGCCGTCCTCGATGATTTTGACCACGATGTCGCCCTCAATCTGCAGAAACAGCTCTTCGCCTTCGTCGAAATGATAGTCTTTGCGGGCATTGGGGCCGCCTACGACCATCACGATAAAGTCCTGGTTATCGGTGAATACCTGCTGGTTGCCCACGGGCGGCTTAAGCAGATGACGGTGTTCATCAATCCATTTCTGGAGGTTGAAAGGACGAGCGACGGGCATGGCGCGGAAGTAGGTGGGTAGAAAATAGGACTGCCTCGGCCCGAAGCCAGACAGCGTGGCCGAACTTACGCAAAACCCACACGACTCGCCACCCGCGTAGCCCTCATGCAATCAATACTACTGGCAATAGGAGGGCCGGCCGGACAAGATTTTACCTACTTTTGACCCTTCACTTTAACCCGCTTTTCGTGCATCTTGATCTGAGCTCCCAGCGCGCCCTCGTAGGCGGCAGCACCCAAGGCATTGGCCGCGCCATAGCGGAGGAATTGGCGCAGCTTGGGGCCACCGTTACGCTGCTGGCCCGCAACGAAGCCACTCTGCAACAAGCCGTGGCTGCACTACCCCGCCCCCAGGGCCAGCACCACGACTACATTGTGGCCGACTTCAGCGAGCCGGACGCGCTGGCCGCCCGGCTGCGCGACTACCTCACCCTACATCCGGAAGGCTTTCATACACTGGTTAATAATACAGGGGGGCCGGCGGGCGGGCCTATTCTGGCTGCGCCAATTGCTGCTTTTCGGGCCGCTTTTGAGCAGCATTTGGTGTGCAACCACTTGCTGGCGCAGGCCGTGGTGCCAGGTATGCAGGCCCGTGGCTTCGGCCGGATCATCAACATCATCAGCACTTCCGTAAAGCAGCCGCTGGCAGGTTTGGGCGTTTCAAATACCATTCGCGGGGCCGTGGCAAGCTGGGCCAAAACCCTAGCCAATGAGTTGGGCGGCAGCGGCATTACGGTAAACAACGTGCTGCCCGGTGCTACCGTCACCTTACGCCACACCTCCCTGATTGCAAAGAAAGTGGAACAAACCGGCCAGGCAGTGGAAGAAATTGAAGCTACCATGTTGCGTACTATTCCGGCCGGACGCTTCGGGCAAGCCAACGAGGTGGCGGCGGCCGTGGCTTTTCTGGCCTCGCCGGCGGCGGGCTACATCAACGGTATCAATATACCGGTGGATGGCGGCCGGACAGGCAGCCTGTAGGCATTCCAGCAACTCCGATATAAAAGCGAGAAGGGCAAAACAGCCTGCTACTTGTCGAAGAATTTTACCGCGTTGCTGAGCGGAAGGGTCCCGCAAATACCCTTGCCGGTGGCGGTGCTCTTGTGTTGACCTGCACCACCAGGCTCGCAGTCACCAGCCTTTGAGCTGCTAGCTACGCGTGAGCGTAGGATCTATCTGACCGAACTTACGCGCACAGGTGTAGCCGAACAGAGCAGCAGGCTCCACCTGCACCGCCTGACGGCCCGGGTGCAGCTGTTTTATAGTAGAGCGTGCGAAAAGAGGGTCATGCAGAGCGCAGCGAAGCATCTCGCGTGCGGTAGTTGCATTATTACTCACACGTCAGCACGCGAGAGGTCTCGTGGTGCTCGACAGGACGTTCTTTTCCTTCCTGTTCACACAGCCCCTAGGAAGCTTGAATTGTTTTAGGTTTTTTCTCCAGCATCGCCTGCGTATTGCTCGAAATAGCCAGGCATAGCAGAAAGAACAGGCTGTATGCTGCTACCAGCGCAAGGCGTTTTTGGGTAGTAGCTTGCTTCCAGCCCCAGTCAGCTGGCCAGCCGTAGCAGGCAACGGCATACAGGAGCAGATGTAGCGGGATAAAGAACCGGCATTCCACCATCAGCGGCATCGATGCCAGACACGTGATGACTAGGGCTCCTATGACCAACCAGTGACTGAAGCGCACGAGATGAATTCGTACGACGATGACAACCAACGCTAAAAATAGCACCGTGTACACCACAAACGAGTTCAGCATAGTAGACCCGTACAGGTTGTGGACGTAGGGGCCGGCGTAAAGCACATCTAACCCATTGAACAAGTGCCGCATATACACGCCCAGTATATCGAAGGGATGCCGTAGTACATAGAAAAAGTACTCCGGATAGGATTCGAACTGATGCCAGTTGATCTGGGCTACCATGGCCCGCCCGGCAAGGTCAATGAAGACGGCCTGGGGCTGCGGGTAATTGGCCCCGACGTTGGTTTCGTAGCGCTGGTTGACCAGACCTTCGTTCAGCTTGAACAGGTAGAGATTGTCGGTTTCGTTGAGCTTACGCTCGTTGGCTCCTTTGGCCAGCACCAGGAAAGTTTTCTCTTGATAATTATTGACATTAATTAGATACTGCGGAATGCCTACCAGCAGAAAAGCCAGGGCAAACAGCGCCACGCGCATGCTGGCCGGCACGATAAAACCGCCTTTCCCAGCTTGGTATACTCGTACTTGCTGCACCATCAGGGCCACGAGGAAAGGAGCCGTCAGCAGGTTGAGCGGCCGGACATAGACGGCGGCCGCCACCAAGGCCCCCACGGCGGCCGCCGCCCAGAGGCTTTGCACGCGGTAGGCTAGCAGCAGGGCCAGGGCTAGGGCCAGCATACTGGGAAAGTCTGAAAGTACAAAGTTGAAATAGTCGCGCCACAGCATAAAGCACACGCCGACAAATAGCAGACGGCGCAGGCTGCTGACGGCCATACCGGTTACTTTTTGCCACAACAGCGGGCACACCACCCCAAACAGAGCCCCAGCCCAAAGCGCACCGAGTACTTTCACGACCTGCTCCAGATTTTCGGGCAGCACATTACGTACCAGCTGCACCGCCGGGTAGTATAGCAGGGGTAGCAGGTAACCGCGCAAAGCGCTATCGAAATTGTAAATCGAAAACTGGCTGGCTCCTTCTTGGTCGAAACTATTGGCCAGATGCCAATAGAACCAGGAGTCGCCGTAGAGCTCTTTATAGCGCGTGGTGAGCAGGTGCCCCAGAAACAGCAGCGAAGTCAGCAGGAACCACAACCAGTTGTTGCGACTTTGCCACCACCGTGCGGGCTGGTTCGGGTAGTGAGTATCCGTGTTGATCATGAGAAGGAAGCGCAAGTGCCGTCGGCACTGTAAAGAATATAACCTCCATAGCCAGCGGCTACCAGTTCTGATCGCAGCCTATTATTTGCGCCCTACACCCGGCTTATGCGACCCGGAACCAGGCATCTAGGCTTATCGAAAGGCACCTTCATTAAACAAAAAACCACTTTATCCCTGTCTGGCAGCCGGGTACCGGACTTACTGCCAAAACAGGAATAAAGTGGTACTCGCTAGCGCTACTACTCGACGCTGGTGATGCGCAGGTCGTCTAGGTAAACGGGCTTGCCCGCATTATTGCCCCACAGATATACTCCCAGAACCTGGTCGAAACCGATGTTATCGGGCAGGATAATGTCCGTTTTCAACTCCGTCCACTGGCCGGGCTTGGTGCCGCCGAACAGGGGCAGACCTTTCCAGAACACCTTCTCATCGGTACCGGGCTTGGTAACCTGAATTACCAACTGCACGGCCGTGTTGGCTTCCTCGGTTCTCACCCAGCCCTGCACGTTCATTTTGCGCGGCTTGGTTGCCATCAGCTGGCCCAGGGGCGCACTGAAGGTCAGGCCGTATTCTTTGCCCCCGCCCACGGTCAGGGAATATTTGCCACTGTGCGCGTATTTGTTGCTCAAAGTTCCGGTGCTGTTGTTTACCCATCCTTGCAGGCCATCAAAGTCGGTATTTACCAACGTTTTGTCATCTTTTTCAGATGCACTATCCGCGCCCTTATCACAATTGGTTAGTAGAAAGGCAGCCAGCAACAAGGTGCACGAAGCAGTAAGAGTACGCATGAGAGTAAAGAGGAAAAAAAGGTCAAAAAGTGTAACCGACGAATTGATGAGGCAGCGAAGAAATAAAGTAAGCCCGCCGCTTGAGCGTTGCGAAGCCTGGCGGCAGCCAGGAAGAGACCGAACGCACTACCACGCAACTTGAAAAAGAGCAAACCGCCTACAAAAGTAAGCGAGAGAATTTAGTGCTAAACATTTCTTTACGATATAATGTACCCTCGCTTCGACAACATCCATTGGCTGTTTCTGGCCGGGCTGTGCCCCGCTGGTGCGGCCCTAGCAGGGTGCCTAATTGGCAGCGACGCACCCGGATATCAAAAAACACCGGAAGAGATATGGCGTCGGTGATGGGCAGGCTGCCGGAGCGACGCCCACGGGAAATAGAAAGGATCAAAGATAGAGTGCTTACCCAATATCCGGGCAGTTATTGTCCTGCCAATGCCTTAGTTTTGATGGGTCCAATAAGGGTTTGGGAATAGACGGGACTTATTTTATTCTCCCGTGCCTATTCTTGTAACCCGCCGTCGTCAACTTTTTCCATGATTTCTTTTCGCCGTAACACACAACACTGGCTGGGTATGGCCGGCGTTGGGCTGGCCGCTGCGGGCCTGATAGCCACGCTCTTTTCCTTCGTTCTAGCCCACCCCGATAACTATTTCTTTGTCGCGGGCGGCGACGGGCTCCAGAGCTACTACGCTACGGCCTATTATGCCTTTCATGACTCGGGCGACCATTTCTCCGGCATGAACTATCCGTTTGGGGAGAACTTCAACTACCCCAACCTGCAGCCGCTCATTGCCTGGAGTATTAACGTCCTCCAGCGCCTGGGCATCCCGGCAGCCGAACACACGGTGGGCATCACCAATCTGGTGGCCCTGACCAGCCTGCTACTCACGCCGCTGGTGCTGTATGCCATCTTGCGGCGCACTCGCATGAGTGTTGTGTACGCTGCCGTCCTGGCCCTCATCATCGGTTTTCTGTCGCCGCAAATTATGCGTCTGGGCGACCATATGTCGCTGAGCTACGGCTGCTTCGTACCCATGCTGTGGTACTGTATCATTCGGATGCAGGAAGCGCCGCGTCAGTGGCGCTGGTACGTGCTGTTTGTGGTGGGCAGCCTGCTGATGGGCCTGGTGATGCTGTATTTCCTGGCATGCGGCTGTTTTTTCCTGCTGGGCCACGCGCTGGTACTGGCCGTGCGCCGCAACCGGCCCCTGGACTTGATTTGGCGTATGACGGTGGCCGCGCTCCTGCCGCTGGTGCTTTTCCGGGGCTGGCTCTGGCTCACGGACCTGGCCCGGGACCGGCCGCCAAACCCCTACGGCTTCCTGGTGTATATGTCCACGCCGCGTGGGGTATTTACGCCGTATCTGGAGCCGTTTCACAGCTTGTGGCAAGCGGTTTTCCCGACCGAGGAAATCACCTTTGAGTCCATGTCCTACGTGGGGCTGGTGGGTACGGGAGTATTCGTAGCCTCCGCCTTGCTGCTGCTATGGCGCTTGTGGCAGCGCCGTCGCACGCCGGGCCGCATGCGGGGGCGCAGCCTTCCCCACCACCTGCACACCGGCTTGTGGGCTTCCGCCTTGCTGCTGCTGTTCTCCTTTGCTGTTCCTTTCACGTTCCCCGGCTTCGAGAGCCTGATTGATTACCTGGGGCCCATCAAGCAGTTTCGGGCGCTGGGGCGGTTTGCGTGGCCTTTTTACTATGCCCTGAGCGTGTATGCCGCCTACTACCTGTACCGCTTGCTGCGCTACCAGCGCCAGCGCCACGTTCCCATGCTGGCGCTGCCCTGGCTGCCGCTGCTACTGCTGCTCTGGGCAGCCGAGGCCTGGATCAACGTTTCGTCGAAAGCCAAAGCCGCCGAGCAGGGTGCCGGGGCGCAGGCTTTTATGGACCCGGAAAACAGCCCGGTGCAACAGCTGACCTGGGCCAACCGCCGCCCGTCTGACTTTCAGGCCATTATGCCGCTGCCCTATATGAACAAAGGCAGTGACCGGATTGACCTCAGCGGCTCGGCCAACTCGATATACCACGCCCACAAACTCTCCCTGGCTATGGGCCTGCCCGAGCTGGCGACGTACGTTTCGCGGCCTTCTCTGGAGCACATGCTCCGGCATGTGCAGCTATTAAGCAGCTCACTGATTGAAAAGCCGCTGCTGCGTCAGTTTCCGTCGGATAAGCCCATTCTGCTCGTCGTAGCGCCCGATGCGCTGACGCCGGAAGAACAGCGGCTGGTTAGCATTGCCAAGCCACTGTTGCAGGCCGAAGGCGTGAGCTTGTATGAGCTGCCTATTGCCGCGCTGGCCGCTACGACCCTCGAGCAGGAGCGCACCAAAGCCGCCGCGCTGCTTCCTACGCTGCCCAAGCGAGCCGGCAACAGCTACGCCTCCACTGACCGTGGCGTGGTGCGCAACTCGTTCGACGACAGCCCGGACCGGCGAGGACGCTCGGCCCCGGGGGCTCTCTACCAACCCCTCGAAACTATTTCTATCCTCTACGACGGGCCGCTGCCTACCCCATCCGATACCAGCCGCTACGAGGCCAGCATCTGGATTCATGGCAAGATGGACTACGGCTACGGCTATATGCGGGTCAGGCAATACAGCAATGGCAACACGGTGGCGGAGAACACCAGTGATGGCCGACTAACCACCGAAATTGCCGGCGACTGGGTGCGGATGCGCGTGCTGTTCCGGCCACAGCCCGGGGTCAACCGGGTGGAGGTGCAATACGGCAGCCGCGACCTGCTGGCCGACGACTTTGTACTCCGGCCCCTGAACACGGATGTGTACTGGTTCGATGCTCAAAACCACCCGGTTCTGAATGGCTACCAGCTCGTGCCGTAACCCGGCGGCTGAATTGCCGTCAGCACCAGGCTCCTATTGCGAAGTATTCAACTGCTTTTTTCCAGCAACGGATTTAGGGGGCAGAAACAGCCGCTCCAAGGGCGTGGCCAGAATCCGCTAGCTCAGCAGAGCGCGTCGACAGCTTGTCTTAACCGGCAAAACCTGACGTGATTTAGTTGCTATCTTTGTTTCCCGCCTCAATTTCTAGCCTGTGCATCCTACTTACGAGCAAGCCTATCATCAACTGGAAGAACAGCATTGGTGGTTTGTCGCCCGCCGCGAAGCCGTGTTCAACCAAATCCAGCAGCTGAACTTGCCGCGTACCGCCCGGATCCTGGAAATCGGCTGCTCGGGCGGGCCCCTGATGCTGGCGCTGCGCGCCGCTGGCTACCAAAACCTGCACGGCATCGACGTAAGCGAAGTAGGCATCCGGGTGGCCCAGTCGCGCGGGCTGGCCAACGTGGGCGTAATGGATGGGGCCCACCTGCAATTTTCGGACGCTGCCTTTGATCTGGTTATTGCCTCCGACGTGCTCGAACACATCGAAAACGAGCAGCAGGCCCTCAGCGAGTGGCAGCGCGTGCTGTGCCCCACCGGGCAGCTCATCGTTTTTGTGCCCGCCTTCAATTCGCTGTGGAGTCGCCACGACGAGGTAAACTATCATTTCCGCCGCTACTCCCTGCCCCAGCTCAGCGCAGTGGTGCAGCAGTCGGGCATGGCCATCAGCCGGGCTTCCTACTGGAATTCGGCCCTGTTTTTTCCGGCAGCCCTGATGCGGCTGGCCCAGCGCACCCTCACCAGCAAGAACAAGAGCGCTACCGATAGCGGCGACCTGCAAATTCTGCCCAGCTTTCTGAACGGCACCCTACTGACGCTGCTGCGGGCCGAAAACCGGCTATTTCGCCGCTTCCGGCTGCCCGTCGGCATTAGTGCATTCGTGCTGGCCACCAAAAAAGCCTAAGCTCACTGCTTCCGCGGCTTTTCCTTTCCTCTACCTTGCCCCTACCCTGTGGACCTCTCCGTCATCATTCCCATCTATAACGAAGAAGCCAACATTCCGGCCCTGTACGCCCGCCTGGGGAGTGTGCTGGACCCAATGGGCCTGCACTACGAGTTTATCTTTATCAATGATGGCTCGCGCGACAAGTCGCTGGCGCTGGTGCAAAACCTGGCTGCCCGCGACCCGCGCGTGCGCTACATCGACTTCAGTCGCAACTTCGGCCATCAGATTGCCGTCACGGCCGGCCTCGATCTGGCCGTTGGCCAGGCCGCTGTTATCATCGACGCCGACTTGCAGGACCCGCCGGAGTTGATTCCGCAGCTTTTCCACAAGCTGCGCGAAGGCTACGAGGTTGTGTATGCCAAGCGCCGCTCGCGCCAGGGCGAAAGCGCGGCCAAGAAGCTCACGGCCAAGTTATTTTACCGCATTCTGGCCAGCATCACCAGTATTTCTATTCCGGTGGATACCGGTGACTTCCGCATTATTTCGCGTAAGGTGGTCGACGCCCTGAAGCAGATGCCGGAGCAGAACAAGTTTATTCGCGGCCAGATTTCGTGGATCGGCTACCGCCAGACCTACGTCGAGTATGACCGCGCCGAGCGGGCCGGCGGCGAAACCGGCTACACCTACCGCAAAATGATTCGGCTGGCCCTGGATGGCATCACCGGCTTCTCCGACGCCCCCCTGAAGGCCGCTACCATCAGCGGTTTCATCGTGTCGGGCCTAGCTTTCGTGGTGATGCTCTATACCCTCTACGCCCGCTTCGTGAGCCACGAGTACGAACCGGGCTGGGCGTCACTGATGGTCAGCATCCTGTTTTTGGGCGGCGTGCAGCTCATTGCCGTCGGTATTATCGGCGAATACATTGCCCGGCTGAGCGCCAACGTGCGGCAGCGCCCCCTCTACATCATTTCCGACACGAATATCCCGGTATCAGCGCCGCTACAAGCCGCAGAGGTGCCGGCCCGCTAGCCCGCTACTCGGGCGGCAGCGCAGCCAGGGCCTTGGCAGGAGCCATCAGGGCGTAGCCATCGGGGAAATTTCGCTCGCTGAAATCGGGAAAAACACTGCGCAGGTAGCGGTGCGCGAGACTATTGCGCCAGCCCGGGCTGATGAGCACCACGGCGGGCTGGTAGCGCTGCCGGAAGCGGAGCGCCGCAGCCACGGAAGGCGGCGTGAACGTCGTATCGGGACGTGCCCGCTGCAGTGCCAGTAAAGTCCGCATCACTGTATCGGCCTGAAAATGAGCAAACTGCTGAGCATCGACGCGGGAAATGTAGGCGGAGGGCAGTTTTTTGCGGTAGTACGGCTGGTACAGGAAGTTGCGCAGCTCCACCTTTCCCACCTGCTGATAGCCGTCAATCAAACCAAAGGGCAGCGTAAAGAGGGTTTCGCCGGGTAGCTTAGCCACCGCCTGAAAAGCAGCCGGCAAGGTGCGGGACGAATCCAGCGGGGGCGCTACGGGCCAGAACTCGACGGCGACCACCACCAGCAGCAGGCCACTAAGCAAGCCCCGCGCCACTGGCCGGCGCGCGGCATCCCAGGCTGCTTCCAGCGCCCCAAACCCCACGATGGGCAGCAGCAACGATACCATCAGCACCCAACGGGTGGGGCAGCGAATATTGTTGAAGAAGGGCACAAAATGCAGTAAGCTGGTGGGCAGGTTTAGCTTGACATGGCCAAGCACCCGTAGTGCCGGCAGCGTGAGCAGCACGAAAAACAACAGCACCCAGGCCAGCGGGCGTCCCTGCGGGTCCTGGTGGCGCTGCGAAGCGGGCCGCGCCGGCCAGAACGCCGCCAGCAGGCACACCAGCGGCACAGCATAGCCCAGGAACATAACATTCTCGACGGAGCCCGGCATGTTGTAGATGCGTGGGTCGTGGTAGAGCTGCCGGGCCCAGGCAAAGTCCAGCCAGCGGCTGTTTTCGGCGGGAATGAAATAGCCGGCCAGGTCGCCGCCCCACCAAAAGCCGGAGTTGTCGGGCACCTTAACCAAGCGCAGCAACCGAATACCAAAGTGGCTGACTGCTAAGCCGGCCGCCAGCACCAGCCACGCCCGTCGATGACGCCAGTTGATGCTCCCCAGCCGTAGCCAGAACCACGCCGCGTAGCCCAGCGAAAAGTAAATCAGCGCAAACAGGACGTAATAGTCGCTGAAGAGCGTGATGACGCCCAGCACAAAGCAAAGCACCACAGCTTTCCAACTCCGCACCTGCGGCCAAAACCGGCCGGGCTCGAACCAGAAGGCATCCAGAAACGCCAGGATGTAAAACGGTACCGTGGCCGTCAGCACCAGGTCGAAATGGTAGGGCAGCCGCACGGTTTTGTAGGGCGAGAAGGCGAAGAACAGGCCCACCAGCCACACCAGCGCTGGCTGCCGCAGCCAGCGCCGGGCCAGCAGCCACGCCCCGGTTCCCGACAGAGCATACTCGGCGGCCAGGGTCAGGTTCAGCGCCAGCATTTCGTTGCCGATGAACACATTTACCATGCCCGCAATGGGGATATAAGTGTGCAGCCACAGCGAGGCACCATCGGGAAACAGCAGCCAATTGGAGTAAAATGGGTTTTGACCGCTAAACACCGCTTCGCGGAAGTGCCACACATTCCAAAGCTGCATGTAGCCGTCCTGGTCGGCTAAGGCCGGAAAAGCACTGCTCAGGTGGGCAGCCAAGGGCCAGCTCCAGGCTACGAACACCAACACGTACGTCAGAAACACGAGCGCCAGACGAACAGCGGAGGCTCTCATCGGGACGGGGTAACAGCGGGTGAAGCAGCCGGCCGCAAAGCCAAAACCTGAAAGTCGCCGACTCTTTTAACCACCTGACCCACATAAGGACGCAGGCGCGGGTCGGCGACCAGCGTCGTATCGTTGGTGTAGAGGTAGCGGGCCCCGCGCTGAATACAGGTGGCCAGATAGGGCTGGCCGCCGGCCCCAGGCTGGAAAAGCTGGGCGCTTTCGTCGTAGCCAAAGCCTTTCTTGTGCAGGAAGTAGAAGAACTTGCACCCCGACTCGTCGGGGCCTACTACACACAGCGCCGAATCGGGCACGGCATTGTCGAGCGCGGCGCGGGTGGCAGCATCGAATAGCTCGGGTGGCACTTCGCGGGCGCCACCCATCCAGCGGGGCGGCGCAATCCGGACGAAAGCCAGCACGGGCTGCGCTACCAGCAGCAGCAGCAGCAGCCACCGCCACCGGGGCCGGCGCACCAGCCAGCCGGCCCCGAGCACCACGGGCAGTAGCAGCACGGGCAGGTAGGGCAGCATATAATATTGGTGCACGGCCATCTGGCGCAATTCAATCAGATGGTAGGCCAGCAAAGCCAGGGCCCACACCAGCACCGGCCCAAACCAGGAACTGCGGTAGTAGCGGCCGCGCCCAATAGCCACCAGGCCCAGCAGCAGCAGCCCGAAGTTGGCGTAGTTGATCAGCAGCTCCGGAATATCCGAAACCACGTTGTGCGTCAGCGTTTTGATGGCCACGGCCACACTGGTAGCTGGCCGCAGCTCCAGCCCGAAATCAGCCAGGCCCGACTGCTCGATGAGCCGCACCGCGTAGGCGTACCAGCTCAGTGTGCAGCCCACCGCCACGAGGGCAAATACCGCCAGCGGCACGGCATCGCGCCGCCACGTCAGGCGGCGCTGCCACAGGTCGCGGATGATGAGCACCGCAATGGGGAAGCCGATGACGAGGTATTGCAGCTTAGTCATGCCGGCCAGCGTGGTCAGCAGCAAGCTCAGCCAGAACAGAACGGGCAGGCGGCTGTGGTACCAGCGCAGAAAGAAATAGAGCCCCGCAATGGCCGCCGACAGTGCCAGAATATCGGGCAGGGCGTTGATAGAATGATAAAACAGCTCGGGGCTCCAGCTCAGTCCCCAGGCCCCCACCGCTGCCAGCCATGCCGAGCTTGTCAGCAGCTTCACCAAGGCATAAAACGCCACTACGCCGGCCGCGAAAATCAACCAGGTGACGACGCGCGGAATGGCCTCGTGAAAGCCCAGCGCCTTGTAGCCCAGGGCCACTACCCACTCATAGCTCGGGAACTGCATGCCCGTCACGCCATCGGAGTCATTGCGCCGGTCGACGCGGGGGCGCAGCGGGTTCATGTCCTCCTCGTAGAGGTTGCGGGCCACGGCCATGGTGTTGCTTTGCCGCCAAACATGCACGCTGTTAGGTGGTTGAGCAAAAAAAGGCAGGTGCAAAAGCAGGTTCAGTCCCAGCAGCAGGGGCCAAAACCACCGGGGCACCGTGTGGCCATCCAGGAAAGTCAGTGTCATAGAGTCGAAAATTCGGCTGAGCCAGAATGGCAAAAGTAGTGGTTTACTATGGCTAGATTTGTACATAGCCCAGCTTCTTCCCCGCATGCTCTACCTACAGAACTTTATCAACGGCCGGTTTGTGCCGCCGGCCGCCGGCCGCTACCTCGACAACGTGGAGCCCGCCACGGGCCAGGTCTACAGCCAGATTCCGGATTCGGACGAGGCCGACGTGCAGCAAGCAGTAGCGGCGGCGCAGGCGGCGTTTCCGGCCTGGCGGGCCTTGCCAGCCGAAAAGCGCGGCCGGCTGCTGGTGCGCATCGCCGAGCTGATCGAGCACAACCTGGAGCGCCTGGCCGAGGCCGAAAGTCAGGACAACGGCAAGCCCGTAGCCCTGGCCCGCACCGTCGATATTCCGCGAGCAGCCAGCAATTTTGCTTTTTTTGGCACCGGCATCAGTCATTTTTCGTCCGAAACGCACTTTCAGGAAGGCATAGCGCTCAACTACACCGTGCGGCACCCGCTGGGCGTGGTGGGCTGCATTTCGCCTTGGAATCTGCCGCTGTACCTGTTCACCTGGAAAATTGCCCCGGCCCTGGCGGCCGGCAACTGCGTGGTGGCCAAGCCCTCGGAAATTACGCCGGCCACGGCCTACTGGCTGGGCGAGCTGTGCCAGGAGGCGGGCCTGCCGGCGGGCGTGCTCAACATCGTGCATGGCACCGGCCCGCGCGCCGGACAGGCCATCGTCGAGCATCCGGCGGTGAAGGCCATCAGCTTCACGGGCGGCACCAAAACCGGCGAGCATATTGCCCGCACGGCCGCCCCGATGTTTAAAAAGCTGTCGTTGGAGCTGGGCGGTAAAAACCCCAACCTCATTTTCGCCGACTGCGACTTGGCGGCAGCCGTGAGCACCAGCATTCAGTCCAGCTTCTCCAACCAGGGCCAGATCTGCCTGTGCGGCTCGCGCATTTTCATCGAGCGGCCTGTGTATGAGCAGTTCAAGCAGGCTTTTCTGGAACGCGTGGGAGGCCTCACCGTGGGCGACCCACTGCTGGAAAGCTCGCGCCAGGGCGCGCTGGTTAGCGAATCGCACCTGCATAAAGTCCTGGACTACATTGCGCTGGCCCAGGCCGAAGGCGGCACGCTGCTGGCGGGTGGGCAACGAGTGCAGGTAGCGGGGCGGTGTGCCGAGGGCTATTTTCTGCAACCGACCGTATTCGAAGGGCTGGCGCCCGACTGCCGCACCAATCGGGAAGAAATCTTTGGGCCGGTAGTGACGCTCACGCCCTTCGACACCGAAGAAGAAGCCTTGAGCTGGGCCAACGGCACCGACTACGGCCTGTCGGCTACCATCTGGACGCGCGACCTGGACCGGGCGCACCGCGTGGCCCACCAGCTCCACGCCGGCGTCGTCTGGATCAACACCTGGCTGCTTCGCGACTTACGGACGCCGTTTGGGGGCATGAAAAGCTCCGGCGTTGGCCGGGAAGGCGGCCTGGAAGCACTGCGGTTCTTTACCGAGCCCCAGAACGTTTGCCTTAAGCTGTAGCGTGGCTACTGCCCGGGAGCGGCGGCTGTAGCGGCCGGGAGGCGGGTATCAGTTGCCGCGAGAGGCACCAGAAAGGGCGCTTTTCGGCTTATGACCAGCACCACAAACAGCGAAGTGAAAAGGCTGACGGAAGCCAGATACGTGTAGGGAATAATCAGAAATCCGTAGAAAGTAGCCAGGTATACCTTCAGGCTCAGCAGGGCCGCCAGCCGGGCATCGAAGCGGTGACGGAAGCGCCAGAACAGGAGTCCGCTGCCCACCACTACGGCTCCGCAGGCGGCGAGCTGCGCCAGCTGCAAGCGCGCTATCCGCTCGACCAATGTGCCCGGCAGATCATAAAACCAGGGCGCGAATCCTACTCCGTTAAACAGGTGCATGGGTACCGCTACGGGTGCCTGCGGGTCGATATGCTGCCATTCGCCTTCGGCAATTCCTATATTTTCCAGCTGGGCCCGGAGAAAAATGGTGGGGTCGTGGAGCAGAAAGGGGCCGAAGATGAGCAGCACTCCGGCCAGCGCCAGGCCCGCCGTCAGCCACCCGCGCCGGGGGTTTTCCCAGAGCAGCAACAGCCCATAGAGCGGCAGCCACAACACCAGCGAGAAGCGCGACAACAAACACAGCACCACGCCCAGCGCTTTGGCCCACGGACTACCGCTGAGCGTACCGGCCGCCAGCACGCAGTAGTACCCGATAATCAGGCTCTCGACCGTGAGACTGAACATTGACTTGTCGGTCATTACGGCGAAGTGCAGCACCAGCACGGGCAGCACGGCTTTCAGCAGCCACTCGGCAGTGGGCAAGGCCAGCCGCGCCAGCTGCCACTGATACCCACCCAGCAGCGCGACGAGCAACAGACCAAAGGCCCAGCTTCGATAATCGAGGCCTAACACCTCGGCGGGCACGAACGGTAGCCACTGGAGCGGTGGATAGTTGGGCAGAAATGTGTAGCCGAGCAGATCAATGGGCTGGTACACGGTGTCGGGGCCCAGAAAGCGGGTTACGTACACTTGCAGCGCGGGAATAATATCGGAGCGAACCCCAATAGTGGCGACGTCCGCTCGGGCAATGAGCTTGCGCAGAATGGGGGTCGTCAGCAGCCAGCTGCCCAGGGAGAGGCCGACGCCAAGGGCCAGACGGGTGAGCAGGGGCCGGGAAGCCATCTGAGGCCATACAAAACGGTAGCCCCGCACGGCGCGGGCCGCCAGCAGGCACAGGCCCCACCCCAGCGCATACAGCAGCACCGGGCTCCAGTATGGCCCCAGGTTATTGCGCCAGTAGGTAAAAAACAGCACTTCCAAAACGAAGAGCAGGCCACTACCCGCCAACAACGCGGAGCTAGTCGCACGGGGCGAGCCAGGAGAAATCATCGAAAACAAGCCAAGCGTGATAAGGCGTCATCGGTGAGGCCTTGCCGAAAGCAAGGCTACGCCCGCAATCTGCCCGCAAGTATCACTGAATTTTTTCTATTGCCCGCTCCAGGTCGGCCAGTGTCGTCTCCTGAAACTGCAGCTGCTCGGACGCTAGCTCATCCGTCACGGTATGGCGCATGGCCAGGAATGGAGTACCGTTGCGGTATTGCAGACCGATAAGCAGCACTTTGCGATTGGCCGGCAAGCGCTGAAAAGCGTAGCCATCGGCCTGGGGCTGCCCTTCCACAATGGCCATGCAGTCTTCGAATACCAGCCGAATACTGGTGCCCGGCTCCACATCGACGGGCACGGTCAGGGCAACGAAGGTGCTGGCGGTAGTCAGCGGCTTGTCGGCATTCAGCCAGCCCAGGCGCGTGCAGGTGTACACGCGCCGCTCGCCGGCTTCTCCAGCGTCCTGTTCGTCGGCGGCGTCAGCCAGCGCCCCCGACACCGGCACCATAGGATCGGCGGAGGCAGTAGCGGTTTCGGCCGGATTAGCGAGACCTTCGTGAAACGAAAAACGGATGGGCAGCACCATTTTCACCTTCACCAGCTGTCCGGCGCTACGGGCGGGCGTCCAGTGGCCCGACGTTTGGCTCAGCACGCGCAGTACCTCTTCGTCGCAGCCGCCGCCAATGCCCCGCACAATCTGTGGCGCTTCGACCCGGCCGTTCTCATCCACCAGGAAGGAGGCGTATACGATTCCCTCGGTCTTATTTTCTACCGCCGTCGGGGGGTAGCGCACCAGCTTGTTGATATCAGCGGGGCCATTGCCGTAGGTTGGCATCTGGTCGGCGGTGCTGGCCACGGTGCTAGGCAGCGGCCGCTCGGCGGCGGGGCCGGCAGCCACCCAGCGCACCGGCTGCTGTCCGCGTCCGCCCTGCCCATAAAACAGCTTTAGCTCCTTACGGCGCGAGGCTGCGCCCGGCATTTGCAGCTGAAACCCCTGCCCGGCGGCCAGCCGCAGCTGCTGCCCCCGGGCCGAAGCCCGCACCAACACGATGCCGCCCGATTCGAGCAGCTCGCCTTCCGGCGTCACCGTCGACAGGTTAGAAAGCAGCATATCGGCGACGCTGTAGCATTCTTTCAGCTCTACCCACACCGGGTTGGCGGCGGGCTGATTGCTGTTGGTCACCAGCACGCCGGCCGGAATCCGGACCACCGTCCCTTCCCGCCCCCGTACTTCAGCAGGCTGCGTCGGGTCTATCTGAAAATATTCGCTGGCTTTCAGCGTCAGGTCCTGAAGGCGGGCCTCGGAAGGCGGCAGGGCCGTGGTATCGGCTCCGGGCGGGCGCAGCGTGCCCCGCCGATACACGATAAGCGGCGCGGCGCGGTCGGTGCGGCGGGCCAGCCGGTGCCAGTCGCGGCGGATGGGGCCGGTGCCGGACGCCGGGGTTTCCAGCAAGGTATCGGCCAGCGCCGGCGCCACTTCCACGGGTTGGGAAGAGTCGGATTGAACAGGTTTTTCGCGCTGACACGCCACAGTGGCCAGCAGCAGCAGAGTACCAAAAAGCAGACGGCGTTTCATTCGGAGCATACGCGTGAAGTCACTCTACGCGAAAATGATCCGAAGGAAACGCCGTCTGGCAGCATTTTCTTGGGCTAAAATTCTGTTAGCGGGGCGTAGCGCCGGCTAATTACAGGTTTTTCAACACGAAATCAGTCATTTGCCGATACAAATGCAGACGCGTGTTGCCGCCATAAATCCCGTGGTTGCGGTTGGGATAATACAAGCTCTGGTAGGATTTGTCGGCTTTCACCAGCGCATCGACCCAGGCAATGGAGTTTTGGAAATGCACGTTGTCGTCGCCGGTACCGTGTACGAGCAGGTATTTGCCCTTCATTTGCTGGGCAAACTGCACCGGGGAGTTGTCGTCATAGCCGCCGGGGTTTTCCTGGGGCGTCTTCAGGAACCGCTCGGTGTACACTGAGTCGTAGTAGCGCCAGTTGGTAACGGGGGCCACCGAAATAGCCATTTTAAAGAGGTCGGCGTTTTTGGTCAACGCCAGCGCCGTCATGTAGCCCCCGAAGCTCCAACCCCAGATGCCGATGCGCGCCTTGTCTACGTAGGGCAGCGTACCGAGGTATTTGGCGCTTTCGCCCTGGTCGATGGTTTCCAGCTTGCCCAGGTTGGCGTAGGTGCTTTTCTTGAATTCGGCCCCGCGGGCGCCCGTGCCCCGGTTATCGACCGATACCACGATGTAGCCCTGCTGCGCCAGCATGTGGTGCCACATATAGTTGGTGAAGGCAATGCCCGCGCCCGCATCGTCTTTCACGGTCTGGGAGCCAGGGCCACCGTACACGTACATCAGCACCGGATATTTTTTGCTGGGGTCGAAGTCGGCGGGCTTTAGCATCGAGCCGTTCAGCGTCACGCCTTCCGTGGTTTTGAAGCTGATGAATTCCAGCTTGCCCAGGTTGTACTGGCTCAACGTCTGGCGCAGCTTGGCGTTATCTTCCAGCACCTTCACCACTTTGCCATCCTTGCCATTGCGCACGCTCACCGTAGTAGGCTCGCCGTTCTGGGAGTGATAGTTAAGATAATAACGCGTATCGGGGCTCATATTGATGATATCTGTGCCCGCTACCCCAAGCTTCATCAAGGTGTTAGCACCCGATGTAACGCCCATTTTTACGCCAGTATATCCCAGCATTGCCTTGTTTTTACCCTTCAAATCTACCCGGTACAGATGGCGCTGCAAGGGCGAAGCCTCGGTGCTGGTATAGTACACCAGTCCTTTTTCCTCGTCAAAGCCGTTGATTTCCGTTATTTCCCAGCTGCCTTTCGTGAGCTGCCGCACTAGCTTGCCTTTCAGGTCGTAGAGGTAGAGGTGGCGGAAGCCGTCTTTTTCGCTGCTGAACAGAAACTGCTTGCCGTCGGAGAGGTAGCGCAGGTCGTCGTTTACTTCCACGTAGGCTTTGTCGGTGTCGGTCAGCACCACCTGGGTTTTGCCGGTGCCGGCGTCAGCGTGCAGAATCTCCAGCTTATTCTGCAGCCGGTTGATGCGCCGAATGCTCAGCAGATTCGGCGTTTCGGTCCAGATAATGCGCGGGATATACTGGTTGGTTTCCGGGCCCACATCCATTTTGGTGGTGCGGCCGGCGGCTACTTCGTGCACCGAGATGCTGACGACCGAGTTTTTCTCGCCGGCCTTGGGGTATTTGTAGCGGTAATCTTTGGGATACAATTCGCCCCAAGCCTGCATGTTGTACTCGGGCACCTGGCTTTCGTCGAAGGTGTAAAACGCCAGCTGCCGGCTGTCGGGCGACCAGAAGAACGCCTGGGCAAACTCAAATTCCTCTTCGTACACCCAGTCGGCCGAGCCGTTGATGAGCTTATTGGGGACGCCATCGGTGGTCACGGCTTTTTCCTGCATCGTGGCCAGGTCCGTCACGAACAGGTTGTTGTCGCGCACGAAGGCCACGCGCTTGCCATCGGGCGAGAAGGTGGCGTAGCTCTGCTTGCCCCCAGCACTCAGCGGCGTCAGCTTTTTCGAATCCCGGTCGTAAACGAAGAAGGTAGCCCGGGAGCTGCGGCGGTAAATAGGCTCTTCCGCCGTCCAGAACAGAATTTTTTTCTCATCCGAGTTGAAGAAGTAGCCCTCCACTTCCAGCGGCTGGCTGCTGCCGGCCACCGTCAGGGCTTGGGCCGCCACCAAGGTCTGCACGGCTTGGCCGGTGGTCACGTCGTGCTGCACCAGGTCGCCGTTATCGAGCGAAGAGTAGTAGCGGCCGTCGCGCATCCAGTTGAAACCCGGCACCGAGCGGGCCTGAAACGTGCCTTTGGCCCAGATATCTTCGAGGGTAATGTTCTGTTTTTGCTGGGCTACGGCTGCTGGGGCCGTGGCGGGCAGCAGCACGGGGCTGGCGGTGGCAAGAAATACAGCCAAGCCAAGGAAACGAAAATTCATAGAAGCGAATAAAGTGAACGGCGGGAGGACAGGCACTAAAGGTACGCACGAAAAGGTGGCCCTAAAGTCGGTGGTGCCGCCCGGTAGTTGCGCCATTTGGCCCGTGTCAGAACGAAATTTCCTCCGTTGGCCAGTTCGCCGCATCGCCGTGCATGAATTTTCGAGACTGTGCGTTATAGGGCTGCTGTTTTCTTTCCGGGCCCTGGGGCCCCAACTTCGCGGCCTTCTCCCGACCTTTACTTCCTATGCGTCATCGTTTGTCCCTTCTTGCCGTCGTGCTGCCCCTAGCGGGGGTGCTGGCAGCGTGCTCTTCCGAGTCGGAGTCCGGCCCCAATCCGTACTTGGATCTGGTCGGCACATCCCGCTACCTCAGCTCCAACCGGATTCTAACCACCCCCGGCGACACGCTCACCACCCGCCTCTACGCCGAGGCTGCCGACTCCCTGAACAGCCCACTGCGCCGCTTGCGCATCACGGTGACGTATGAGCCAAGCAAAAACCCCATCATCTACCCGGCCAACCTCTTCAACTACGACCCCGGCAGCGCCCGAAACGACCCCGAGTTCGTTTACCTGGACTCTATGCTGACTACCCGGCGCGCCCAGCAGGCGCTGGCCTTCCAGTTCACCTTCGGGGCACGCACTACCACTGGCCGGGAGGTCTGGAAGTTTGAGGCCGAAGACCAACAGCAGCGCGTGGCCAGCCGTAGCTACCGCCTCACGCTGCGCAATGCCGACTCGGCCTTGGTCTATCATCGGTACTCAGTGCGGCTACAGGCTCCGGGCACTGCTGCCAGCCGTAGCTTCCTGGCCTTGCTGCCGGGCCTGACATTGCCCGGCTTCACAATGCGCAATAACCCGGCGGCCCAACAGCTGGTCGATGTGGTGTACCTACCCACGGCGGCCGGCGCGCCTTCCCTTTCCACTCCCGCCGATACGCGGCTCAAACTACCAGCCACCTGGACAAGGCGCGCTACCCAGCTACGACTCCTGAGCGACACCGCCAGCTTTGCCGCGACTACCACCAGCCAGGGGTTTGAAGACGTGTTTTCCCGCGCGCAGGCACCAGTAACGAGTACGGGGGCACTAAGAAGAAATCAGGTGGTGGCATTTCGCACCGCCGACCAGAAATATGGGCTGATTCTGGTGCAGGAAATCAAAACCACCCCTACGCCTACCCTGAACTTACAGGTTCGGATTGCCAAATAGCTGCCACTACCACAGCCACGGGCGACCCTGTCTTGACAAGGCCGCCCATGGCTGTGGTAGTGGGCTTTTCTAGAATGTCCAGCCCGCCGTTACGGTCGTCGTGTAGCGGTTGCCGTCTACGCTTACCACCGGCACATCCTGGGGGTTGTCGAGAGCGTAGGGGCTATAAAAGCGCTTGTTGGTGCCGTATACGCCGGCTACATCCACAAAAAAGTTGTTCTGCCGAATGCCGGCCCCGGCCGTGAAATAGTTGCGGGTGCGGTCAAACGCGTTTTCCTTGTACGGGTCGCCGTAGCGGGCATAGCCGGCCCGCAGCCGGAAAACATCGAAGCGTAGCTCTCCACCCACCCGCACGTTCATGGTGGAGCGGTATAGCTGGCGCACATTGTCATTATCGGGGCCAAAGTCAAACGTATTGACGGCTGCCGGGTCACTGTTATCATTGCTAAGCCGGGCCTGGCCGTAGTCGACATACTCTACATCGCCACTTACGAAACCATGCTTGCCAATAACCGCCGCTATGCCGCCCGAAGCCCGGAAAGGGGTAGTAAGCACGTAGCTAAACTCGCCAGGGTCAGTTGATGCGCTGGCCGAGGTATACGATTTGCCATCCACGACCACCGCGCGGTCAAAGGTTGTGTTCAGAGACGAGCCATAGGTTTCCGAAAAACCCATGTAGGTCGGGCTCTGAATAGCAGCCCCAATCCGCAGGATATCATTCGGCCGATAGATAGCCCCCACCCGGACGTTGAGCCCCGCTCCACGGGTTTCTAGCGTCTCCCGATACGTGAGCGTACCGAAGGCCGTCCCGGTTGTGTTCGGATCAGGCTGCGCGGGGTCAGCCGCCGTGAGAGTGCTGGTAGAGTTGAACGTTGTTGTCACGATGCCGATAGCGCCCCCTACATACAGCTGGTCGCGGTAGCTGGCACCGTAGCCGAAGTCGTACTGGGTCTGCGAGCCCGTCGTCAGCACCGTTTCTTGCTGCGACAGCTCGCCCGTTTTGCTGAAGTCTGCTGGAATGTAGGTTCCCTTCGAGTCTCTTTCGGTGAGGTAGGTATCGTAAGCCAAGTCGTCAAGAGCCTCGCCCCGGTCTTCACTTAGCCGCTGCAGAATATCTTGGTTGATGGCCGGCTTGCCCCCGTAGCGGAAGCTTTGATTGAAGTCGTTGACACGAGTGAGGCCTATTGCAAATGTTCCACCGCGCCAGGGGGTAGGGTCGCTGTCGGGTCGGCGCTTGGCAAACGCGGCTCCCAGGCTACCGATGTGCAGGCTGTTGCGAACATCAGTGGTGGTAGTGCCAAAGGCCTTGCTTTCGGTGCTGCCCAAGCCCAAGCCGGGAGAGAAGCTGAACTCGGAGCGCTGGTACATACCCAAGCCGGCAGGGTTAGTTGACAGGCTACCCAAATCGCCCCCTACGGCTACGTTGGCACCACCACTCCCCAGCGTACGGGCCGTGCCGCCAAACTGGGTTTGCGAAAAGCGAAGAGCATCTACTTGATATTGGGCAAAGCCGTAGCTGGCCTGACCCACGAAGGCCACGGCAAGCAAGTATTTCAGGTTTTTCATAGTAGGAAAGGCAGGTGACCGGCATGAAACCGGCCACGATAAAATTTCCGAAAAATAAACTATTCGCCGCGGCCGCGACCACCACCGCTACGCCCGCCGCCCGAAGCGGGGGAAGAGCTGCGCGATGGCTCGGAGCTAGAGCGGCTCGGGGCCTCGTAGGAACGCTGCGGAGCCTCATACGTGCGCTGTGGCGCTTCCCGACGCTCTACCCGTTGCGCCGGCGCTGACCGCTGACGCCGTATTGGCTGCTCCACTGCCTGTTCGCTGGTATTTTGCTCAGAAGTCCGCTCGCCACTGGATGCTTCACGAACTCTGCCCCGACGCGGCTCCGAATAAGTAGGCGCAGTAGCGGGCTGGCTGCCCGCATCGCCCGCGTTTTCTACCACGCGCCAGCGCCGGCCACCGGTTTCAGGCGTGCGCGGCTGTTCGCCGGCCTCGCGGCCTTCTGCCTGCCGCACCCGACCATCGGGAGTAGCAGCATCTCTTCTCAGTACCTGCTCGCTACGGCCCGTGCGCACATCAGTGGCTGATCCACTGGTGGCGCTGGTGGCCTGCGGGCGGCTCCGGCCATTCCAGGCCGGAGTAGCGCCATTGGTAGCATCAATAGCTCTGATGTCACCGGTAGGAGCTGGTGTTCCACCTTCCCGTGTCCGGCTGCGACCCGAGCCTGCGGTACCGCCTTTGGTAGTAGCCTCCAGGCTACGGCTGCCCCGGGGGCCGTACTGCACGTTGCGACGGGTGCCACCGCCACCGTAGTATCCAGAGCCATAGCCGTTGGACAATCCGTTGTGGTAGCCATCATAGTAGCCCGAGCGGTAGCCACCGTAGCCGCCGCCATACCCGTAGCCAAATCCACCATAGCCATAGCGCCACGGATTGTAGTAAGGGCGGCCAAAACCAATGTTGATAACCAGCGCTGAGCCACCGTAGTAGGGGCCATAAAACGGGTCATAAAAACCTGGGCCCCAATTGTTGTAGGGCGAATAGCCGCCACCGTAGTATGCATAAGGACTACCGCCATACCAGAATGGGTCGGCGTAGATGAAGTCGTTATAGCCGTAGCCAAAACCCCGATATACCGGCTGATGGAAGCGGCGGATGCGGGCCGAGTACCCGTAATCATCGTCGTAATACTCCGAGCCGCCACTCTGGGCCGAGGATTTGCTGGAGCTGGAAGTGGTGTAGTCGGGGTTGGTTTCGTCATCGGCCGCCGCGGGCTGCGGCTCCTGGCGCTGCACGGAGGCAGTAGCCGACGCTGGCGCGTTGTAGGTCGTGCGGTCTTTGGAGGAATAATACACCCCGTCGCTCTCCGTAGTGGTGAGAGCCGAGGTGCTTGCGCAGCCACCCAGCGCGAGCAGGGCCATGGCGGGCAAAACGGTGTTAAGGAGTGATTTCATGGCTGCTGACGCTGAGAAGTAAACCTTGCAAGGAACAGAGGAGAGAAACCCCGTAATGGTTGCCTGACTTGTCAGACCAGTGAGGTTAGCTCCGGTTTAATAACGTAATTTGGCCCCGAAACGGTGCCACTACTGCAGGACAAATCTTGTACCAGTTTTGGGAACCTTTTGCCTTATCAAAGATACCCCGAATATGAGTAAAAGTTTGCCGAAGCGCAGTGAAGACTATTCCCTGTGGTACAACGAGTTGGTGAAGCGGGCCGGGCTGGCCGAGAACTCCGCCGTGCGGGGCTGTATGGTCATCAAACCCTACGGCTACGCCATTTGGGAAAAGATGCAGCGCCAGCTGGACGACATGTTCAAACGGACGGGTCACCAGAACGCATACTTCCCGCTGTTCGTACCCAAAAGCCTGTTTGAAGCCGAGGAGAAAAATGCCGAAGGGTTTGCCAAGGAATGCGCCGTCGTAACCCACTACCGCCTCCAGAACGACCCCGACCGGCCCGGCAAGCTCCGCGTAGACCCCAACGCCAAGCTGGAGGAAGAGCTGATTGTGCGCCCAACATCGGAAGCTATTATCTGGAGCACTTACAAAGGCTGGATTCAAAGCTACCGCGACCTGCCGCTGCTGATTAACCAGTGGGCCAACGTGGTGCGCTGGGAAATGCGCACGCGCTTGTTTCTCCGCACTGCTGAATTCCTGTGGCAGGAAGGCCACACGGCGCATGCTACTGCCGAGGAAGCGGTGGCCGAAACACGCCAGATGCTGGAAGTCTATGCCCAGTTTGCCGAAGAATGGATGGCGCTGCCCGTCGTGAAGGGAGTGAAAAGCGAGAATGAACGGTTTGCGGGTGCGCTCGATACTTACTGCATTGAGGGCTTGATGCAGGACGGCAAAGCGTTGCAGGCCGGCACCTCGCACTTTCTGGGGCAAAACTTCGCTAAGGCCTTCGACGTGCAGTTCACGAACAAGGAAGGGCAGCTGGAGCACGTATGGGGCACTTCCTGGGGCGTGAGCACCCGCCTGATGGGCGCGTTGGTTATGGCTCATTCCGACGACGAAGGCTTGGTGCTGCCGCCTAAGCTGGCTCCTATTCAGGTCGTTATCGTCCCGATTTACAAAGCCGGACAGCTGGAAGAGCTGAAAGAGCGCATCCGCCCCATGCAAATGGGGTTGCTGGAGCGTGGCATCAGCGTGAAGTTTGATGACCGGGACACCGAGCGCCCCGGCTACAAGTTTGCGGAGTGGGAGCTGAAAGGCGTACCGGTGCGTATTGCCGTGGGCATGCGCGACCTGGACAACGGCACCGTGGAAGTAGCCCGCCGCGACACCAAGGAGAAGATGAACCTGCCACTGGCCGACATCGTCAACAGTGTCGATCAGCTGCTTTCAGCTATTCAGGCCAACATTTACAACCGGGCCCTGAACTTCCGCGAAACCCACACGACCCGCGTAGATACCTACGAGGAGTTCAAGCAGGCCCTGGAAGGTGAAGGCGGCTTTGTGGTAGCGCACTGGGACGGCACACCCGAAACTGAAGAGCGCATCAAAGAGGAAACCAAGGCTACCATTCGCTGCATTGCGCTGAACGAGCCCGACGAGGATGGCACCTGCATCCTGACGGGCCAGCCCAGCAAGCGGCGCGTATACTTCGCCCGCGCCTATTAAGGCGGGTTGCACTACCAGCAACACGAAAAAGGGTCGATAACGCACGTTGTCGACCCTTTTTCGTGCCATATGCGTGACCAGCCGCTGACCCTCATTCTCCTTAAACAACCAGCACCGGCGCGCTTAGCTGGTGTTGAGCAGCCTGAACCACTCGTAGCGCCTGCTGCACGTGGCGCTGCTCGTGGGCTACTACAAACTGTAGGGCCTCCCCCACCCGCAGCTTGAGCAGCCGAAAGAACTCGACACGCACGGCCTTCCGGTTCAGATTGGTGCCTGTGGCAGCAGTCAGCAGCGCCAGCAGGTGTTGCTGATGCCGCAAAAACTCGTGGAGGACCTCCGGGCCCAGCTGGCTGCCGGCAGGGTTCATGTGGTTGATAGTCTTGTGCTGCTTGCCGTTGTCGGGCCGCACGATATCGTACGACTTGCGCCCGAGCCAAGTGAAGCCGACTTCGTGCGGGTTGCAGCTCTGCTCCTGGCTGGGTAAAGCCTTGGCCAGCTCCTCGTTATAGTAGCGACTGTAGCGGTTCAGGTGCTCCAGGCATTCGAGTATGCTCCAGCTGGCAGTGGAAGTCTTGTAGTTCAGCCGGGCGGTATCCAGCGGGCGCAGCTGGGTATCGACGGTGGCATGTAGCTCTTGTACCTGGTCGGTGAGCTGGCGCAACAGGATGGTAGAAAGCATGGCGAAGGCGTTAGGGTTGATTGCGTCAAAGGTCTGGAGCTGCTTGCTTGCAAACCTTGACCGGGATCAATATTTAGCGTAAGCGGCTGAGCGTTTCGGGCGTCATGCGCAGGTAGGAGGCAATGTATTTTTTGGGAACCAGCTGAAAAATGTGCGGACTGCGGGCCAACAGCCGCGCCAGCCGCCGCTCGGGCTCGGGCAGCAGCAAGTCGATTTCGCGCTCGATGCGGCCCACCAGCACCCGCTCCAGCTCGGTGCGCCAAAAGCGCGCAAAGGCCGCGTTACGTTCCAGGAAATCAGTGAAGTCGGTGCGGGAAATAGCCACCAGCTCGCACTTTTTCAGCGCTTGCAGGCAGTAGTCCGACGGCCGGCTGTCGACAAATGATGGAAATGAGCAGACCATAGTGTTGGCGTAGCCAAAGCCCACGCATATTTCCTCAGTCTGGCTCGGGTAATAGATACGCAGCACACCGCTCGTCACGAAATACAGGTGGCGCTCCACCTGCCCGGCCCGAATGAGAAAGTCGCCCCGCCGGAGCACCACGTGGCGGTTCCACAGGAGCAGAAACTCCCGGATATCGTCCTCGGCCAGGCCCGGCACCTGCCGTAGCAGCTCGGCCAGCATTGTCCTACCTTCGGAGCGTGTTTCAGCCATACGTTGCTACCTCTATACAAGCGAGTAGGAAAGCTTAAAAATAGCAACGCTGCTGCATATCGGTGCGCCCAGGCACACGGCTTTCTGTGTATCTTTAGCTTACTCCCAACCCACCCTACCTATGGACTGGATTACCATTGCCCTGCTCCTGCTCTTTGGTCTGCTGTTTCTGGTGGCCGAAGTACTTTTTATTCCCGGCACTACTCTGGTGGGCCTGGTGGGCTTTGCCCTGTTGGCGGTCGGCATCTGGTTTGGCTATCGGGACTTGGGCAGCTCCGGCGGCCACGTCACGCTCGTTACGGCGGTGGTGCTGGCCAGCATCGTCATCTACATCGGGCTACGGCCCAAGAACCTGCACAAGTTTGCCCTCACCGACGTGAACAACACCAGCGTGCGGGATGTGCGCCGCTCCGATATCCTGCCTGGCTCCCATGGCCGGACGCTGTCGGCGCTGCGCCCGGCGGGTACGGCTTTGTTTGAGGACGACCGGCGGGAAGTTGTGACGCGGGGCGAGTTTCTGGCGGCCGGCACCGCCGTGCGCGTGCTGGGCATCGAGCAAAACCGCATTGTGGTAGAGCAGGTGGCCTAACGATTGGGTCAGAGACAAGAAACCGCCCAAAAACCCGTAACTCGGACCCCGATACCTAGCTTCATTCTAATGGAAATACCTTTCGCTCCCATTATCATTGCGGCCGTCGCGCTGCTGGTGTTTTTGTACTTTTTCCCCATCAGCCTCTGGATCACGGCCATTTTCTCGGGCGTCCGGGTTAGCCTGATTCAGCTGGTGCTGATGCGCGTGCGCAAAGTATCGCCGACGCTCATCGTCAACTCGCTGATTACGGCCACCAAAGCGGGCTTGCACATCACGAGCAATGAGCTGGAAACGCACTTTTTGGCCGGTGGCAACGTGCCCAATGTTATCAAAGCGCTGATTTCGGCCGATAAGGCCAACATCCCGCTCGACTTCAAGCAGGCCACGGCCATCGACTTAGCGGGCCGCAACGTGTTTGAGGCCGTCACTACGTCCGTCAATCCGAAGGTGATAAACACGCCCAACGTGGCGGCCGTGTCGCAGGACGGCATTCAGCTCATCGTAATTGCCCGCGTCACGGTGCGGGCCAACATTACCCAGCTCGTGGGCGGCGCGGGCGAGGAAACGATTCTGGCCCGCGTGGGCGAAGGCATCGTGACGAGCATCGGCTCATCGTTGTCGCACAAGGAGGTGCTCGAAAACCCGGATAAGATTTCCAAGCTCGTACTCAGCAAGGGCCTCGACGCGGGCACGGCCTTCGAAATCCTCTCCATCGACATTGCCGACATTGATATCGGGGAAAATATCGGAGCCAAGCTTCAAATCGACCAAGCCACCGCCGACCTGAAAGTGGCCGAGGCCAAAGCCGAAGAGCGCCGCGCTATGGCTGTGGCCGTGGAGCAGGAAAACCGCGCCAAAACCCAAGAAGCCAAAGCCTTGGTAGTGCAAGCCGAAGCCGAAATCCCGAAAGCCATTGCCGAAGCCTTCCGCTCCGGCAACCTGGGCGTGATGGACTACTACAAGATGCGCAACGTGCAGGCTGACACCGATATGCGTGACTCCATTGCTAACCCCGGCGGCCAGAACAGCAGCACCAAACCCGGCCGCGACGAGTCGCGGCTGAGCTGATTTTTTCTAGTTCTTCGCGCACCTCGCGCTCTTGCAACAATGAAGCAGTTGTTTAGGAAGCAATCAGCACATCATGCTGATTGCTTTTGGCGACTTCCTAAACAGCTTCAATGAAAAGCCCCACTGCCTAAGCTAGGCGGTGGGGCTTTTCGTTACTATACAGTGTAGCATGTCAAGGATGTGCATTGCCAGCGCACCGAAACCATACTTACTTCTTCGTAATCCGGAATTCTACCCGGCGGTTCAGCTTGCGGCTTTCTTCCTGGTCGTTGCTGGCGATTGGCTTGGTATCGCCAAAGCCTTCGGTTGTAATCCGGTTGCCGCTGATGCCCTTCGACACCAGATATTTCTTCACTTCGTTCACACGGTCCTGGCTCAGCTTCAGGTTTAGGGCCGGCACACCCTGGTTGTCGGTGTGGCCTTCCAGCTTGATTTCTACCGAAGGGTAATCTTTCAGAATGCGGACCAGGCGCAGCAATTCCGGGTAGGAGTTGTCGCGCAGGTAATATTTACTCTGGGCAAAGAAAATGTTGTTCAGCTTGATGGTCGAACCCACGGCGAAGGGCACCAGAAACAGGTCGTGGGTGACTTCGGAGTAGTTCTGCCGGTCGGTTACGTCTAGGTTGTCACTTTCGGCCAGGTAGTTTTCGGCTTCGGCACGGTAGCCATAGTGGGCTCCCGAGGGCAGCACGATAGTGTAGGAGCCGTCGACGGGGCTGGTTTCGGCCACGCCGATTTCCTCGCCCGTCAGCAGGTTTTCGTATTTAATGGTGGCGGCCACAGGCTTCTTGGTAGCCGCGTCGAGCACCCGGCCCCGCACCAGTGTTACAACTTCCGGCTTGAACTGGGGCGTCAGGTTGATGCGGAAGATGTCGCGCGAGTTCCCAATTCCCTTGCGCGACGATACCAAATACGCATCTTCGCCGGCAGCCGAAAGAGTGAAATACCCGTCGAAATCCGGTGAATTGATATTGGGGCCCAAGTTGCGGGGCTTTGACCAGTTGGTCCAGCTGTCGTCCAGGCGCTTTGAGGAGAAAATATCACTCTTGCCATAGCCACCCAAGCCTTCTGAGGCGAAATACAAAGTCTTGCCATCAGCGGCCAGAAATGGCGCGAACTCCGGCTTTTTGGTATTTATGCTGCTGCCTAAGTTTTTCGGCCGGGTCCAGGTCCGGCCATCTGCCTTTATGAAGCTCACAAAAAGGTCCTGCTCGCCCTGCCCGTCTTTGCGGTCAACGGCCATGAGCAGCACTTTGCCGGAGGTGCCCAGAAAATAGTCGACGTTCTCACTGTCGTCGTTATAAAAATCTTCAATCTCAATTTTTACCGGCATGCCCCAGCCCGTTTTGGTACGGCGCGAAATGCTGGCTCCTTTCGGGTCCGAAGTACCATCGGGGTTATAAATATTAATCAGCACGGCCGTGTTGCCATCCGACGACACGGAAGCCAGCCCATTCGGACCGGGCGTATTGATGGGTCCGCCGATATTTTTGGCTTGGTTCCAGGTTTTTTTGGCCGCATTGGCCAACGTACTATACCATACGTCCTGCACGTCGTTGGCCCCGCCTAGGTTCTGCGGGCTTTCCTGCCGGGCAAAAAACAGCGTTTTGCCATCCGGCGAAATCACGGGGTGCGTATCGACATATTTGGAATTGACGTTGGTGCCCAGGTTTACCATCGCCGAGTCGAAGCTAACGCCGTCGGCCTCGCCCTTGAACTCCTTTTTAACCATCGTTTCCACCACATCGGCAATGCCGATGGCATCAATCTGGTTGACGCCCTCCACGGCTTTGGTGTTCATCGACACTACCACGCCCACTGTGCGGTAGGTACCGGCGGCAAATGTCACGCTCAGGGAGCGGAATAACTCCGGCACCGGGCCCGGACTCTTGTTTTCGTAGACTTGGTGTTTGGTGCCCCGGGTATCTACCAGCTCGATTTTGGTGACAGAACCAGGATTGAAGTTTTCCACGACCGTGACCTGCTTGGCAATAATGGATTTGCCGTAGCGAACCTCAATAAACTCGTTGGCTCCTTCCTTTTTAGGAATCCAGGCGTCATTATTCACCTCCCCCAACGGTTGAGCATTGGGCTCGCCCAACACTTTTTCGGGCGAAAAGGCTTCCTTCCCTTCTGCTTTCTGAGAGGATACTGCAACTACTTTCGCCGCCCAAATGGCCCGCTGGGCCTGCGCCCAGCCTCCCATTCCAACAATCAACCCCAAAGAGAGAACAAGTTTTCGAACGAACATAAGCTGTATATGGCAAAACAAAGGCCTCTGGGAGCACCAAACCTACCTCAAACGACAGGTCGGAACACTCAAGACGTCCTGAACTGCGTGGAGGTTTCGGTGCGATACTAAAGCCAGGCCAAAAATACACACTCCGGCATGTGCGCCGCTTTTTTTTTGTCTAAAACCTAGATTAGCCCGACGGTTGCAGCCCGATTCTCGATTAGCTAACTTACGCATTATCGGTTGCCTGCTGCTACGCGGCCCGTTGTCCTGCTACCATGCGTCGCTGTCGAGCTACTTTGTCTGCTGTCTGCTCGTTGTTGCTGCTCCTGCTGCTGGGCGCGGCCGAAGCGGCAGTGGCACAGGCGCTGGCTCCCGAAAGCACGTCCCCCGCCGCCGATTCGCTGCTGCTGCTCTCCTTCCGAACCCGGCGGGTAGGTGTGAGCACTTATGCGCAGCAAACCGACGTGCGCGGCCGTACGCGGCTCACCCCCAACCAATCGGTACAATATCGCTTATTCAGCGACTGGATCTACGACGAGCGGGGGCAGCCCCCCTTCGTAAGGGAAGACTACGGAGCCAATATGCTGCATACGCTCCGGTTGGGCCGCCGCTGGCAGGTAGGCCAGCTGCTGCACTATGAGCAGAGCCGGGCCAATGCCACGCGCACCGGAGCCTGGCTGGCCCGCGTGGGCTACCAGCACCGTTTGCGGCCAGCCACAACGCTAGATACATTGTCGGTGGCGCGCTACGTGCTCTTTGGTGGGGGTGCTTATGATGCCCGCAACGGCCGCCGCGACGCGGGCCCATCCTACGGCCTGGATGTGACGACGCTGATTTATCCGGGGCAGCAAGCGCGGCAGCCCGTGGCCCTGCGGCTGTTTGGCACCCGTTCCCAGCTGGGGCCGCGGGTGTGGCAGCGCACCTTGGCCGAGAGCTACTACGAGCGCAGCTTCGACGACTTCACCAGCGGCTCGTTGCGGCTGGGCTACCGCTCCAACCGGGCCGAAGACTACGCCCCCGGCAACGTGCAGCGCATTCAGAGCGACACCATCGCCACGCAGCTCAGCTGGGTATACCGCCTGGGAGACAAAGCCTCGTTTCGTTCCGATAACCTGTTGGCTCTGCCCCGGCGGGCTTTTCTCTACCGGCGGCTTGCCGCCGAATCGGATACGGTGCAGAACATAGGCTATCAGCAGCAGGAACTCGACACGCGCCAGGAAGTGCGGGTGAATGGCAAAAAGCTCCAGTTTATGCTGCTGTTCAACTACCGGGAGCGGAACCGCAACTACTCTCTGGATAACAACCGCAACCTTTCGCCCATCAGGCTGGCCGCCAGCACCGAGCGAGAAAAGATTAAGGATATTTCCGAAAAAACCACGCTCTGGCAGTCGGAGCTGACGTGGCTGCCGCTGCCGCGCCACTCGCTTACGCTTCTGGGCTCGGCCCAGCTGCTGCGCGTAGATACACCCAGCGCAGACAACGACCAGGACCGCGACGAAGCGCAGCATACGCTCCGCCTGGTGTGGGTGGGCCGCTGGGCCGGGGCCTTTCGCACTTCGCTGGCTGTGGGGAGCGAATACCGCCAGTTTGTGTTTATTCGGGCAGCCCTGAGCGCTGAAAACTACACCGACCGGCTTCTGCACTGGGAGCCTTCCTTCACGTGGGCCCCGGGGCGCTTCAGTCTGAAATCGACTTATCATCTGTGGGTGAGCTACCAAGTGCGCGACCGGCTCAGCGAGCAGCTGAAGAACCGCGCTAGTCGCGTGCTTGAGCAGCAGCAGCAGGTCAGCTACCAGTTCACCGCTCGCCTGCTAGCCTCCCTCGACTACGTGCGGCGCGAGAATCGCATCGGGCTACTCAACTGGCCCCAGTTCAAGGAAAGCCCCCTGGACACGACTATTACCCACGACTTATCGGGGGGCGTGCGCCACAGCTGGGGTGGCACACGCGGGCAAAACAGCCTGCGGCTGGGCTACCGCTTTTTGGAGCAGCGTAGCCACGGCCGGGCAGCGCTGCTCGACGATGCTACCGGGGCCGGCTCCACGCTTATCTACTTGCGCAGCCTTACCCGCCAGCAGGGGCCCGACATAGCCTATGAGCGCCGTACTACCAGCGGTTTCTCAGTAGTGGCCAGCCTGTGGCTGCAGCAGCTGCGCACACTCTACCGCTACGAGCAGGGTACGGGCGCTTACATTGGCACCAGCTACACAACAGCCGATCTGGAGCGGGAAACCAAAAACCTGTATCCTTATTTTGAGGTGGCCGTCAACTGGCGCATCCGGGCATTTCATCGGCAGTAGGGCCGGTATCTTTCGACCATTGAGGGCACGAAAAAATGCCGGCCCACCCAAGGGCGAACCGACGTTTTTCGTGCATCAGCTACTGGTGGCCGTTAGGGCTGCAGCGTGAAGTTGCGGGTAACAGAGTTGAACGGACCAGGAATCAGGTTACCGCTGGCATCTACCAGCTCCAGCTTCACGGTGTTCTGACCAGCGGGCAGACCTTCCATCATGAAGGGAGCCCACTGATCGAGCATGAACTCGGTGCCGTTGATAGTAGCCCGCACCTTGTTGCCTTCCGGCGATAAGGTGGTGTTCACCAGATAAAAGTCCAGCATTACTTTAGCTGCATCCTTGCCCGAATACGTGTCTTTGGGGCGGCTATAAAACAGGTGCGGAGCCTGCAAATCGGCGTTCAGGGGCGTCGCGGGAGCTTTGCCCACCGTAATTACCCGCAAATCGTAGGCACCACGATGCTTTAGGCTTTCGTGGTACGAGCGCGACAGGAACGACAAGACCACGTGTTGCCCATCGGCAATCGGCTTCGTGAATTCCGTGGTGTAGTGCGCCGTGTAGGGCTCGTTGTCGACGATATTATGAATATGCTGGCCCTGCTGGGAGTTAGCCATTTCCTCCGCGTGCATTCCGCCCGTCATTTTGGTGAGCTGGAAGTTGGTAATGTCGTAGTCGAACGACACGCTACCACTAGGCACGCTAGAACCGGTGACTGGCGATTTGAGTTGTACCTGAGCTTCGGGGTTTCTGGGCGAATCGGAGAAAGGCGTCAGCCGGATTCCGTTTTTCTCCATGGAAGCGGTGTTAGCCGAGGATACGCGCTCAGCCGTAGCTTGCGAGCCCGACTCTTGTTGTTGTCTGGCCGTGTCGCAGGCAGCCAAACCAAGCAGCATCGCGCTGCTCATCAGTAAAGCAGATGCTTTCATGAGGGAAATGGTGGAAGGGGTTAAGAGGACCACCGGACCGTTTGTCCGGTCGCGCCCCGACACCGGGACGACGAATGATTTTTTAAGTACCTTGCGCAATACGTAAGGTTTGCTCAAAAGTATATTGATTTTCCGCTATGGAAGAAAAATTGTTGGAAGAAATTCCGTCCCTCGACTTGGCCGATTTCCGTTCCGGTGATCCGGAACGCAAGGCCCGCTTCGTTCAGCAGCTGGGCGAAGCGTATCAAAACATTGGGTTCGTGGCCCTGAAGAACCACGGCCTCACCGACACGCAGACGGCAGCGCTCTACAATGACGTGAAAGCCTTCTTCGCGTTGCCGGATGATGCCAAGCAGCGCTACGAAAATCCGGCCCTAGCGGGCCAGCGCGGCTATATCAGCAAGGGTAAAGAACACGCCAAGGGCCGCAATACCGGCGACCTGAAAGAGTTTTTCCACGTGGGCCAGGAGGTCGACGATGCGAACGACCCCATTGGCAAGGAGTACCCGGCCAACATCTGGCCCGAAGAAGTGCCTACCTTTCAGGAAAGCACCTTCACTACCTACCGGACCTTGGAAGCGGCGGGCAAAGACGTGTTGCGGGCTATTGCGCTGTACCTGAAACTGCCCGAAAATTATTTCGATGATAAGGTCCGCAATGGAAACAGCATCCTGCGGCCTATCCACTACTTCCCCATCGAAAACCCCGACGCGGTGCCAGCCGATGCTGTGCGGGCCGCCGAACACGGCGACATTAACCTAATTACGCTGCTCATGGGCGCTTCTGCTGATGGCCTGCAGGTGAAACGTCGCGACGACAAGTGGATTCCGATTACGGCCCTCCCCGACCAGATCGTAGTGAACGTGGGCGATATGCTGCAACGCCTCACCAACGGCGTGCTGCGCAGCACCATCCACCGCGTGGTGAATCCCGCGCGTGAGAAGATGAACTCGTCTCGGTTCTCGGTACCGTTTTTCATGCACCCTCGCTCCGAAATGAGCTTGGCGGCCCTGGAAAGCTGCGTGACGCCCACCAATCCCAAACAGCAGGAGGATATTACCGCCGGTGAGTTTCTCAATGAGCGTTTGATCGAGCTGGGTCTGAAGAAAAAGTAAATATTGCCCTGCACTAGTGGCTGCCGGTTGTTGAAGGTCTGAGTTCTGGAAATTCCCAGGCTGGCATTCAGCAACCGGCAGCTTTTTTTGGGCAGTAGTACGGCCTACATCGACGCCACTGTAGTGCTGCCCAGTGCTTTGCCTGACCTCTCAAGTACCCCACCCTACCTTGGAAACGGAAGAAATTCAGCTTGCGCCGCCCCCTAGAGGCTCTTGGGGAACCCGCACCAAACGGGTACGGGGAATTATTTTTCTGAAGGACGTGGCGGCGCTGGGTCTCACGGCTTTCGGCGGCCCGCAGGCGCATCTGGCCATGATGCTGCGGCTGCTGGTAGACAAGCGCCGCTACCTGACGGCCGCCGAGCTGCTCGAGCTGACGGCGCTCTGTCAGATTCTGCCCGGCCCGACCTCCACCCAAACCATTACGGCCATTGGTTTCCGGCTTGGGGGCCCCAATCTGGCCTACCTCACGGTGCTGGTCTGGATGCTGCCCGCGGTGGCGCTTATGACGCTGACGGGCCTCACGATTTCCTACCTCGACAAAGACCTCGTGGCGCGGCTGGTGCAATATATCCAGCCTATAGCGGTCGGGTTTGTGGCATATTCGGCCTACAAAATTGCGGAGAAGGTTATTCACACCAAAACCTCCGTGGCCCTGATGGTGGCGGCGGCCATGCTGGCCTATCGGTTTCAGCTGCCCTCGGTGCTGCCGGCGCTGCTCATTGCGGGCGGCGTCATCACCACGTTCCGCTACCGCAAAATGCCGGTACAGAAGAAAAAGCAACCCCTGAATATTGAGTGGGCCAACTTCGTGCTGTGGCTGGCTGTGCTGATCGGGGCGGCCGTGCTGGGCCATTATACCCGGCTGCTGCCGGTGCGGCTGTTCGAGAATTTTTACCGCAACGGCAGCCTTGTGTTTGGCGGCGGGCAGGTGCTGGCCCCGCTCCTATACGCCGAGTTCGTGGAATTTAAGGCCTACCTCACCACCCAGGAATTCCTGTCGGGCCTGGGCTTGGTGCAGGCCATGCCCGGGCCTAATTTTTCCTTTGCCTCCTACATCGGGGCGCTGGCTATGCGTCAGGATGGGAGTGGCGTGGGTGGCCAAATACTAGGCGCCCTGGTAGCGGCAGCGGGCATTTTTATGCCGGGCACGCTGCTGATCTTTTTTCTAATTCGCTTCTGGGACCAGCTCAAGCAATACCGAGTCGTGAAAGCGTCGCTGGAAGGAATCAATGCCGTGTCGGCGGGGCTGGTGTGCGCGGCCACGTTTCTGCTGTATCATCCGCTGCCCGACACGCCCATAAACCTGCTGCTGGTGGCCGCTACTTTCCTGGTGCTGCTCTGGGACCGGTTTCCATCTTACGTTATCGTGCTGGCGGGTTTGGTGGCGGGCATCTTATTCTAGAGTTGCTCTCACTCAACAAAAAAGGCCCGTGCTAACAGTAGCACGGGCCTTTTTTGTGGTCAATATTGAGAGAAAATTATTTCTCCAGCAGCAGCGACTCCGGCAGGCGCATCAGGTAGTCACCATAGCCACTTTTACGAAGGGGCTCGGCAATCTTGCGCAGCTGGTCGGCAGTGATGAAGCCCTGACGGTAGGCAATTTCCTCGATGGAGCCCACTTTCAGGCCCTGGCGCTGCTCAATGACGCGCACAAACTCGCCCGCCTGCATCAGCGACTCGAACGTGCCGGTATCGAGCCAAGCGGTGCCACGACCCAGGATACCAACTTTGAGCTTACCGCGCCGTAGATATTCCTGGTTCACGTCCGTTATTTCGTACTCGCCACGGGGGCTGGGCTTCAGGTCGCGGGCAATCTGGATGACTTCGTTGTCGTAGAAGTACAGACCCGGTACGGCGTAATTACTCTTGGGCTGCTTCGGCTTTTCCTCGATGCTGAGCGCTTTTTTGTTATCGTCGAATTCCACCACGCCGTAGCGCTCGGGGTCGTGCACGTGGTAGGCATACACCACGCCACCATCGGGGTTGCTGTTGCTTTGCAGCAGCTCTTCCAGGCCTTCACCGTGGAAAATATTGTCGCCGAGCACCAACGCCACCGTGTCGTCGCCGATGAAATCGGCCCCGATTACGAAAGCCTGCGCCAGACCATTGGGCACTTCCTGAATAGCGTACTGGAAATTACAGCCCAGCGTCTGCCCATCGCCCAGCAAGCGCTTGAACTGCTCCTGGTCGTGGGGCGTGGTGATAATGAGGATTTCGCGGATGCCCGCCATCATCAGAATCGACAGCGGATAGTAAATCATCGGCTTGTCGTACACCGGCATGAGCTGCTTGCTGACGGCCAGCGTGAGCGGGTGCAAGCGCGTGCCAGAGCCGCCGGCTAGGATAATACCTTTCATCTGTGAGTTAGTGACTTAGTGACTTAATGCCCATCCGACGTGCGAAGCTTGTCGAAGCAGCTCTGCCGCCACTGCAACCAGTTGCCGCTGCGGTAGAAATGCCTCTGTATTGCTTAGCATGAGGGTTCAAATTTAATTTCGCTCGGCAATAAAGGCGGTATTGGCCTCAAACCAAGCCAGGGTTTTCTGTAAGCCTTCCTGAATTCGAATCTGCGGGTCGTAGCCGATCAAATTCCGGGCTTTGCTAATGTCGGCCAATGAGTCGCGGATGTCGCCGGCGCGGTCGGGTCCGTACTCGGGCGTGATGTCGGATTGGGCTTCCTCTTTCAGGATGTTGAACAAGTCGTTGAGCGACGTGCGGTCGGCCACGGCAATGTTGTACACCTGATTTACACCTTCGGGATTCGTGGTCAGAGCAGCTTTAATGTTGGCCTGCACGCAGTTTTCCACGAAAGTAAAGTCGCGGGTTTGACCACCGTCACCGTTCATGCGCGGAGGCTTGCCCTGTAGCACGGCATCGATAAAGAGCGGAATAACGGCCGCGTACGCACCGTTCGGGTCCTGGCGGGGCCCGAAGATGTTGAAATAGCGCAGCCCGATGATTTCCATGCCGTAGGTTTTGCTGAACACATCGGCGTACAGCTCATTGGCATATTTGGTAACGGCGTAGGGCGACAGTGGCTTACCGATACGGTCTTCCACTTTCGGCAATGCCTTGTGGTCGCCGTAGGTCGAGGACGAAGCGGCGTAGACGAAACGCTTCACGCTGGCTTCCTTGGCCCCCACCAGCATGTTTACGAAACCACCCACGTTGACGTCGTTGCTGGTAATGGGGTCGTTGATGGAGCGCGGCACGGAGCCCAGCGCCGCCTGATGCAGGACAACATCAACGCCCTGGCAGGCGTCCACGCAGGTTTGCCGGTCGCGAATATCACCTTCGATGACTTTCAGCGCCGGATTATCGGCGAACAGGGCTACGTTCTTGCGGAAGCCATTGGAGAAGTTGTCCAGCACCCGCACTTGTTTAGCGCCGTACTTGAGCAGGTATTCAACCAGATTGGAACCGATAAAACCGGCTCCGCCCGTCACCAGAAACGTCAGGTTGTCGAGCGGCTGGTCGTGAAAAGGAGTTTCGTACATGAACTAGATATAACGCGAAGTTTCACTTCGCGAGGCGTTGAACGATAGGGTTGCCGGAAAGCCAAAGCCACTCAGCGGCGCGGACGCGAGGCGCGAAGTAAAACTTCGCTCTAGCGGTTGTACTGCTGCTGGTAGTACTGCTGGTAGGCACCGCTGGTTACGTTTTCCAGCCAGCCGGTGTTTTCCAGGTACCAGTCTACGGTCTGGGCGAGGCCCTGCTCGAATGTTACCGAGGGTTTCCAGCCCAGCTCGTTCATAATTTTGCTGCTGTCGATAGCGTAGCGCAGGTCGTGGCCGGCGCGGTCGGTTACGAAGGTGATGAGCTTGCGGGAAGTGCCTTTCTCGCGACCGGTCTTCTCGTCAATCACGTCGCACAGCAGGTGAATCAGCTCGATGTTCTGCCACTCGTTTACGCCCCCGATGTTGTAGGTTTCGCCCACGGTGCCGTTGTGGAACACGGCATCAATGGCGGTAGCGTGGTCTTTCACGAAGAGCCAGTCGCGCACGTTTTCGCCCTTGCCATACACCGGCACGGGCTGGCCGTGCTGAATGCGGTGAATAGCCAGCGGAATCAGCTTTTCGGGGAAGTGGTTGGGGCCGTAGTTATTCGAGCAGTTGCTCAGCTTCACCGGCATGTGGTAGGTGTGGTACCAGGCGCGCACAAAGTGGTCGGAAGCCGCTTTGGAGGCCGAATACGGCGAACGGGGGTCGTAGCTGGTATCCTCGGTGAACATCTCGGGGCCCATTTCCAGGGAACCGTACACTTCATCGGTGCTCACATGGTAGAAGGTTTTGCCCTCGTAGCCCAGCGGCTTCCACAGGTTTTTAGCCGCGTTCAGCAAATGGACCGTCCCCAGCACGTTGGTTTTCACAAACGCCAGCGGATCGGTGATGCTGCGGTCGACGTGCGACTCGGCGGCGAGGTGAATCACGGCATCGGGCTCCTCGTGGGCGAACAGCTGATCGACGAAGGCCTGGTCGGTAATGTCGCCTTTCACCAAGCGGTAGTTGGGCGCATTCTCAATATCGCGCAGGTTTTCCAGGTTGCCGGCGTAGGTCAGCGCATCCAGATTCAGAATCTGATACTCCGGATACTTGGTTACGAACAAGCGCACCACGTGCGACCCAATGAAGCCGGCCCCGCCGGTGATGATGATTTTCATGTGTTGAATTGTTTAGTAGCCGTCATGCTTATCTGGCGTCCGCGAAATCGAGGCATCTCTACCGCAGTAGTAATCAAATTACTTTAGCAGCGAAGCGGTAAAGATGCTTCGACTCCGCTCCGTTGCGTTCAGCACAACGGTCTTTCGTTATCCGTTACTTACCTAGGGTCTGTTGCCATTTCCAGGAGCTAGCCAGGGCCTCGTCCAGCGTGGCGGTGGTTTTGAAGCCCAGCTCTTGTGTGGCCTTGGTCACGTCGGCATAAATGGCGGGCACGTCGCCGAGGCGAGGCGGGCCAATGGTGTAGTTCAGCTTGTGGCCGGTAGCGCGCTCAAAGGCCTGCACCACTTCCAGCACGCTGTTGCCGTGGCCGGTGCCCACATTAAAGGTTTCTACCGCGTCGCCGGTGCCATCGAGTAGGCGCTGCACCGCTACCACGTGGGCCTTGGCCAGGTCTACCACGTGCACATAGTCGCGGATGTTGGTGCCGTCGGGCGTGTCGTAGGTATTGCCGTAGATGGTCAGCTTTTCGCGGATTCCGGCCGCCGTCTGGGTGATAAACGGCACCAGATTATTGGGAATTCCCAGCGGCAACTCGCCGATGCGGGCCGACGCGTGCGCCCCTATCGGGTTGAAGTAGCGCAGCAGAATGGTCCGGATAGCACCTTTCGACACCGAGGCCACATCGTTCAGGATGTCCTCGCACATCTTCTTGGTGTTGCCGTAGGGCGAAGTGGCCGGCTTGGTCGGCGTTTGCTCCGTCACGGGCAGCTGGTCGGGAATGCCATACACGGTGCACGACGACGAGAAGACCAGGTTGCTGACCCCAAACTCGGGCATCACCCGCAGCAGCGTTAGCAGCGAGCCAATGTTGTTGTGGTAGTATTTCAGCGGCTCCTGCACCGATTCGCCTACCGCCTTAAAAGCGGCAAAGTGAATGATACCCCGAATACCCTGCTCTTGGTCGAACACTCCGCGCAACGCAGTTTCGTCGCCGCAGTCGATGCGGTAGCATGGCACTTCCACGCCCAGAATGGCGCGGATGCCTGCCAGCACCGATTCCCGCGAGTTGCTGAAATCATCGACTATAATAGGCTCATAGCCGGCCTCATACAGCTCAACCACCGCGTGGGAGCCAATGTAGCCTGCGCCACCCGTAACCAGTATTTTCGTTCGTTCCATTCTTCCTGTGAAATGGTGAGGGGGGAAGCTGATGAGATGAAGAGGAGCCGTTTAGCTCGCGCGAAGCCGTGCCGGACAAACCCGTTCCCTCTTTTCACCAGCTCGCTTATAAGCTCCAATACTGCATTTGCTGCATCTTACCACGGTACAGGCCTTTGATATCGACCAGTACGGGGTTCTCGGAAGTAATAGACTGGAAATAGGCTTCGTCCAGTGCCAGGTACGGATTGTGGCTCACGGCCACCAGCACGGCATCGTAGTCTGTGCGCACCTGGTCGGCCGGAATCAGGCGGAAGCCATACTCGTGGTGCAACTCGTCGGAGTCGGCGTGCGGATCGACGATATCGACGTTGACGGAGAAGTTTTTCAGTTCCTGAATCACGTCGGCCACCTTGGAATTGCGGATATCTTCCACGTTTTCCTTGAACGTAGCGCCCATCACCAGCACCCGGCTTTTGGCCACGTCTTTGCCCTGCTTAATCATCATCTGCACCGTTTTGCGGGCGATGTACGCTCCCATGTTGTCGTTGGTCGTGCGGCCCGAAAGAATCACCTTCGCGTCGTAGCCCAGCTCTTTGGCCTTGTAGGTCAGGTAATAAGGATCGACACCGATGCAGTGGCCACCGACGAGGCCGGGCGAGAACTTCAGGAAATTCCACTTGGTGCCGGCAGCTTCGAGCACTTCGTAGGTATTGATGCTCATGCGGTCGAAAATCATCGACAGCTCGTTCATCAAGGCGATGTTCACGTCGCGCTGGGTGTTTTCAATGATCTTGGCCGCTTCCGCCACTTTAATGCTGCTGGCGCGGTGCACGCCGGCCGTGATAACCAGCTCGTAAACTTTAGCAATGATATCCAGCGACTCGGCGTCGCAGCCCGATACCACTTTCACGATGCGGGCCAGCGTGTGCTCCTTGTCGCCGGGGTTGATGCGCTCGGGCGAGTAGCCCACTTTGAAATCGCCATTGGCGAAGCTCAGGCCCGAATGCTTTTCCATCACCGGAATGCAGTCTTCCTCGGTGCAACCGGGGTATACGGTGCTTTCGAACACCACGTAGTCGCCCTTCTTCAGCACTTTGCCCACGCTGCTCGAAGCGCCCAGCAGCGGCTTCAGGTCGGGTTGGGCGTGCTCGTCGATGGGCGTTGGCACCGCTACGATGAAGAAGGTAGCCTCGCGCAACACTTCCAGCGAATCGGTGAAGGTGATGTCACAGCCTTCAAAATCCTTGGCTTCCAACTCGCCGCTGGGGTCAATGTTGTTCCGCATCAGATCCACGCGCGCGGCGTTGATGTCGAAGCCGATAACGCTGAGCTTGCGGGCAAATTCGAGGGCGATGGGCAGACCCACGTAGCCGAGGCCGATGACGGCTAGTTTATTCTGTTTCTGGAGGAGTTGCTCGTACACGTTGCGAAATTCAGAGTTAGCGGATGCTACTACGGGAAACCTGGTGATTGGTCAATATATATTGCTCGCCACTTTCCGGGCAAGTGGCGTGGCCAGCCACATCAAACTGCAGCCGGTGCCCGAAAGTGCTCATCCAGCCGTGGTGCCGGGCCGGATTGCCGTATACTAACGCATACGGCTGCACGTCTTTGGTGACTACCGAGCCGGCCCCGACAAAGGCATATTCGCCCAGCCGCACGCCGCACACGATGGTGCTGTTGGCCCCAATGCTCACGCCTTTTTCCAGTACTGTCGTCTGGTACTGGCCCCGGCGCACAATGGCACTGCGGGGATTGCGCACATTGGTGAACACGACGGAAGGCCCCAGAAAAACATCATCGGCGCACTCCACGCCGGTGTAGAGGCTCACGTTGTTCTGCACCTTCACGTTGCGGCCCAGCCGCACGCCGTCGGCAATCATAACATTCTGGCCAATGCTGCACTGCTCGCCCAGCTCACAGCCCGGCATCAGATGCGCAAAATGCCAGATTCGGCACCCGTCGCCAATGCGGCAGCCTTCGTCGAGGACGGCGGTAGGGTGCGCGAAGTAGGCGGGAGCAGCAGTCACAGAGGCGAGGCGTTAGGAAAAGGCTGGCAGTTTTTCAGCCCGCAAAGGTAGGGTTTTTCGAAGGCTCGTAGGTTAAGGCGCTGCGAAGTTTAGCGCCGGCCCCACCGCACGCGGTTTGGTAGTGAGAACTTTATCCGTTTTTCGTGGCCCGCACCAGCCGGTCTTTGTCAAAAATATCCTGACGCGGCTCAACGCTCGTGTAACCCTGCTGCCGCAGCAGCGCCACCAACTCGGCCGCGTACTGTTCATTGATTTCGAAGTAGAGCGCGCCGCCGGGCCGCAGCCAGCGCTGGCCCAGCTCCCCAATGCGTCGGTAGAACAGCAGCGGGTCGTGGTCGGGCACAAACAGGGCCGTGGCGGGTTCGTAGTCGAGCACGTTGCGCCGCATCAGGGGCCGCTCCTGCTCCAGCACATACGGCGGGTTGCTAACAAGAATATCCACCGAGCGTACCCCAATTTCCGGTGGCTCCTGCGCCAGAATATCGGCCCGCAGAAACTCAACCGGGCAGCCGTAGCGGGCGGCGTTGCGGCGAGCTACTTCCAAGGCCGCCGCCGAAATATCTATCCCGACCACGCGCTGCGGGCGCAGGACTTGGTATAGAGCAATGGGAATACAGCCACTGCCGGTACCAACATCGACCAGCGTTACTGCCGAGCGGCCTCTCTGCTCGGCTTCTATCAAAGCCACCAACTCCTCGGTTTCGGGGCGGGGGATAAGCGTGGCCGGTGTTACTTCCAGCTCCAGCCCGGCAAAATGCGCTACGCCCAATACGTACTGCACCGGCTCGTGGCACAGCAGCCGCGCCTGCATCTGCTGCGTTTGCGCTTCTATGCCAGCCGTTACCGCCTCGGCGCTTTGCATGCGCCGCTGCAAGGGCGACACCTGCAGCAGATGCTCGACCACTATAGCCGCGATACTCTCGGCCTCCGAAGCAGGGTAAACAGCGTGCAAGGCGGCGGCAAGCGTGGTAGTCAGCTGACGAATGGTGGGCATAAAAGAGGCATGGTGGTCAGAAACGGCCGGTAGCGCGGCTCCGGTTCCTGTGTGTATCTTCGGGACTACAAAGCTACGCCCTGGCCCGCTATGACCGACTTTGACGCTTTACTAATGCGCCGTGCGCTCGACCTAGCCCGCCTGGGCACCGGCTATGCCCGCCCCAACCCGCTGGTGGGCTGCGTGGTCACGCATGAGGGCCGCATCATCGGGGAAGCCTGGCACCGGCACTACGGCGGGCCGCACGCCGAAGTAAACGCCCTGGCCGCCGTAGCTGATCAGCGCCTGCTAGCCCAAAGCCGGGTATACGTAACGCTGGAACCCTGCTCTCACTTCGGCAAAACCCCGCCCTGCGCCGACTTGCTTATCGCCAAGGGCGTGCGCGAAGTGGTCATCTGCAACCTCGACCCCAACCCGCTGGTGGCCGGCCAGGGTATCGACAAGCTGCGGGCCGCCGGCATTCAGGTGGAAACCGGGGTGCTGGAGGAGGAAGGCCGCTGGCTCAACCGACGCTTTTTCACTTTCCAGGAGAAAAAGCGGCCCTACGTGGTGCTGAAGTGGGCCGAAACGGCCGACGGCTACTTGGCGGGGCCGTATTTCCAGCCCGTACGCATCAGTGGGCCGCTGGCGCAGGCGGCGGTGCACCAGTGGCGTACCGAAGAACAGGCTATTCTCATCGGTACCCGCACGGCCCTGCACGACAACCCCCGCCTGAACGCCCGCGAATGGCCCGGGCAGAATCCCATTCGCGTGGTTATCGATAAAAACCTGAGCCTGCCGCCCACGCACCACCTGTTCGACGGGCTGCAGCCGACGCTGGTCTACACTTACCGGGAGCGGCCTACAAAGCAGAATCTGGGCTACATCACGCTCTCGGAGGCCGACGACCTGTTTCCGCAGCTGCTGGCCAACCTCTACCAACGCAACGTGCAGTCGGTGCTGGTGGAGGGCGGCCCCACAGTGCTTAGCTCGCTACTGCGCGACGGACTTTGGGATGAAATGCGGATTTTGCGCAGCCGCCAGAAGCTGGGTGGCGGCATTGCGGCACCCAAACATGGTTTATCGGGCCTGCACGAGCAGTTCACGCTCGGCGAAGATGATGTGTTTGTGTACCATAACCGGTAACGGACGCGCCGCGCGGCCTCCCGCACAACTTTGCCAGCCAATTCGTGTTCCTGCTACTTTCCTTCTCAAAACCTCAGCTCTATTTTTAACTAATGGCCGAAGAACTCCTGCTCGACACGACGCTCACCAAAGCCGAAAAGTACCGCCAGCTATTGCCTCAAATCGAGGCCCTGACCACTGGTGAGCCCGACCTGGTGGCCAACCTCGCTAACACCGCCGCCGCTTTGCGCCAGGCATTCGGCTTTTTCTGGGTGGGGTTTTACCTCGTGAAAAACGATGAGCTGGTACTCGGCCCATTTCAGGGCCCGATTGCCTGTACCCGCATCCGGCACGGCAAAGGCGTGTGCGGCAGCAGCTGGGCGCTGGCCAAAACCTTGCTTGTACCCGATGTAGAGCAGTTTCCCGGCCACATTGCCTGCAGCTCCGAGTCTAAGTCGGAAATCGTGGTGCCGATAGTGCAAGACGGGCAAGTGGTAGCCGTGCTCGACGTGGACAGCGACCTGCTGAACGACTTCGACCACGATGACCAAGCGGCGCTGGAGCAGCTTATGCTGGCGGCTGCCCGATGGTTTTGAGCGGTAGCGCTCCTTAACTAGGCTGTGTGGACAGTTGAGAATAAAGAACGTCATGTCGAGCATTCAGGACTGCTTTTTCGATTACCGTCCACACACCCTAGTGAAACATAAAAAGCCCGTAGCATACAGCTACGGGCTTTTTATGTTGGGTCACGATACTCGAAAAATCCTACTTACCGAACAAGGTAGGTGGCGTGGTTTTGAGCTGGGCAATAATGGTCTGGCCGCCTTTCACCTTCTCGCCGATCTGCACTTTCACCTCCGTATCGATGGGTACGAACAGGTCGACGCGGGAGCCGAATTTGATGAAGCCAAACTCCTCGCCCTGGCTTACCTCGTCGCCTTCGTTGACGTACCACACGATGCGGCGGGCCATGGCTCCGGCAATCTGCCGAAACAACACCATCGGGCCGGCATCCGACTGTACCACGACGGTCGTCCGTTCGTTTTTGGTGCTGCTTTTGGGGTGCCAGGCTACCAGGTAGTTGCCGGGGTGGTACTTGAAATAGCGCACAATACCCGAAATCGGGTTGCGGGTGATGTGCACGTTGATGGGCGACATGAAGATGCTGATTTGCTTGCGCACGTCGTCGAAGTACTCCGGCTCGTGCACGTCCTCAATTACCACCACTTTGCCATCGGCAGGTGCGATGAGCAAGTCTTCGTGGGTGAGCAGGTTGCGAAACGGGCTGCGGAAGAATTGTAGCAGCAGCAGAAACGCAACAACGGAAGCTCCCGCGAAAATGAGGTTGAAGGTTTCGGCGCGCGCATTGAGCTGAAACAGCAACAGGTTGACGGCCAGCAGCGCCAGCAGCGTGAAGAAAAGTATGCGGCGTCCTTCTTTGTGAATCTTCATGGGGTAATGGCAACGGTGAGAGCAGGCTGTCGGCGGCTTTTTAGGCAGCCCACCCGCTTCCGAGAACGGCCCACCCAGCCATAGAAGTGGTTAGGTGGGCCGTAAAGTTCGGAACAAGTGCCAAAGCCAGCCAAGGCCTTGACGGGCAGCTACAAGACTTAGAAACCGCCGCGGAACTTATAGGTTTGGGCTACTTTGTCGATAGCTACTACGTAAGCCGCGATGCGCATGGGTACATTATATTTCTGTGAAGTGGCATACACCTTCTCGAAAGCATCGGTCATGATGCGCTCGGCGCGCTCAATTACCATGTCTTCGCTCCATTTGTAGCCCAAGCGGTTCTGCACCCACTCGAAGTAGGATACGGTGACGCCACCCGAGTTAGCCAGGATATCGGGCACCACCATGATGCCCTTCTCATTGATGATAGGGTCGGCGGAGGCGGAAGTCGGGCCATTGGCACCTTCCACAATCAGCTTGGCTTTGATGTTATGAGCATTGTGCTCCGTAATAACATCTTCCACAGCGGCCGGCACCAGCACGTCCACGTCGGCGAGCAGCAGGTCGTCGGCGTTCATGATGCTGGCACCCGTGAAGCCTTCGAGACGGCCTTGGTGCACATTTTTGTAGGCAATGGCTTCGTCGATGTTGATGCCATTGTCATTCCAGTAGGCCCCGCTGATATCGGATACGCCTTTGATTTTCACGCCTTTCTCCGACAGCAGCTTCGCGGCCCAGGAGCCTACGTTGCCAAAGCCCTGTACCACGGCCGACGACTCCTCGGGCTTCATGTTCAGCTTGGCCATAGCCGCCAGCGCCGATACCATCACGCCACGGCCGGTAGCCTCGGTGCGGCCCAGCGAGCCACCCATCACCAGCGGTTTGCCCGTAACGACGGCGGGCGAGGTAGCCCCCACAGTTTTGGAGAATTCGTCCATCAGCCAAGCCATTTCGCGGGGGCCGGTACCCATATCGGGGGCCGGAATGTCGCGGTCGGGGCCAAACACGTCCTTCATGGCCAGGGTGTAGCCGCGGGTCATGCGCTCCAGCTCGCCGGCGCTCATGGCGGTGGGGTCGCAGATAATGCCGCCTTTGGCACCGCCGTACGGGATGTCTACCACGGCGCACTTCCACGTCATCCAGGCCGCCAGGGCCTTTACTTCGTCGATGTGCACGTTCATATCGTAGCGGATACCGCCTTTCGAGGGGCCCAGAATGGTGTTATGCACCACGCGGTAGCCTTCAAAAACGCGTACCGTGCCGTTGTCCATCGTCACCGGAATGCTGACGATAACCTGCTTGTCGGGCGCTTTAAGGACGTTATACGTTGAATCGTCGAGCCCCAGAATTTCAGCCGCGATATTGAAGCGCGACATCATCGATTCGAGGGGATTTTCACGGTCCACGATTGGGGCCGGCTCTTTGTATACCGTGGTGGCAGCCATACGGGAAGAGGGAGTTGAGATGGGTGGGAAAGTAATAATGACGGGCGCTGCGGTGGGAAGCCGGAACCCGTCGCCTCAATTGAGGGGCCAAAGGTAGTAGATTATGCCATACGCAGGAAAGCCCGGTAAGGTGGAGCGTTGCTGAGGAAGGCTCGCCTGGCTACTACCTGAGCGCCAACCCGTTTCGGCGCACCAGGTGCGCTTTGCAGATTCCAGCGAGCAGTTTAGGTGTGAGAATTCGCTAAGTGGAGGCAAGGCCTGGGCCTAACACACACGGCAACGCTGCGACTGCTGCTAATTTTTGGGCCTTACTGGCTGCCAGGAATAAGACAGCACAGTGAGGAACCGTAGTGCTACACTGTGGCTCAGGCAAACAACAGCTGCAACAAGGCCAGCACGGGCAGCATAAACAGGAAGGCGTCGAACCGGTCGAGCAGGCCGCCGTGGCCGGGCATGATGCTGCCGGAGTCCTTCACGCCCACGCTGCGCTTGAGCATGGATTCGGCCAGGTCGCCGAGGGGGCCGAAGATACCGACGGTGCCAGCGGCTACGAGGCGGTAGGTGAGCGGCAGTTCGGGCAGCAGATAGCCCAGCGCCCAGCCCATAGCCAGCGTGAGCAGGAAGCCGCCGATAGCGCCTTCCCAGGTTTTGCCGGGCGAAATGCTGGGGGCCAGCTTGTGCTTGCCGAAGGTTTTGCCAGCGGCGTAGGCCCCGATATCGGACGACCAGACCAGGAAGAGCAGGGCGAAGATGCGGCGGTAGTCGTAGCCGGTTTCCGTGAAGGCAACCACAGAAAGTAGGCTCATGGGCAAGCTCACATAGAACAGCCCCAGCATTGCCACTCCGACATTGGAGAAAGGAGAAGGTTCTTTGTTTTCCCGGGGCCAGGCATACATCTCCCGCAGAATCAGAATAACGGGTAGCAGCAACACGAATACAGTCAATGTCTTTTGGGCCGCCAACATTGCTACGAACCACTCACTCCCAGCCATAGAAGGGTATATGGTACTGGTAGGAGGACTGCCACTATAATGGTCAACACCATGCATCAGGTGAATACAGGCAAAAAGCACCAAGCTCAGGCTAATACCCAGAATAGCCGCCGGCTTGTAACCGGCTTTCTGCATCATGCGGTAAAACTCATGCAGCATTTTGGCCTGCACGGTGGCAAAGAACAGCGCAAATGACCAGGCACTGTACCACACACTACCCAGCAGCAGGGCCGCGCCAATGACGCCGAAGATGACGCGCTGCGCCAGGTTGGACATGGGCTTCTTGCCTTCGGCGGGAGCGGCGGCGGCCGGCGGGGTGGTGGGCTCTGACAAAGGACGGCGGAATTCGGAGGCGGGGAAGTAAGACTAGGCGCGCGGCGGTAGCGCATCGGCCCGCAGGCCGGCGCTGCCCAGCGTACGGGCTTCGGTGGGCACGGTTTCGGGAGTGGCTACGGCCACGCCGCCGCTGCTGAGCGTGTGCATCTCGGCCGGCTCCCGGTTCTGGCTGCGCTGGTAGAGGAAATACAGAATGCCCCCGGTGAAGAGCACTGAGAGCAGCACCAAGTACCAGGGCATGCTTTCGGTGGAGTCGGGGTTGAAATTGGAAGTGTTCCACTCCTGCTGCTGCACGTAGAGCAGAAGCAACTGGGTAGCATTCTGGGTGAAATGGGCCATCATCGGCACCAAGATGTTGCCGCTCCACTCATAGAGGTAGCCCAGCACGAGACCCAGCACGAAGCGCGGCACAAAGCCCAGGAACTGCATGTGAATGGCGCTAAAAATAGCGGCTGCCAACACGATGCCTACGTGCCGCGAAAACCAGTTGACCAGATTGCGCTGAATAACGCTCCGAAAAAACAGCTCCTCACTGACAGCCGGCACCACGCCGATAACCACTAGGGCCACAGCCAGCCGGAGCGGAGAATTCAGACGGGTCAGAAAAGCGGTTACGCCCTTCAACTCTTCTTCTTTGGCCCGCGCCCATTGTTCGAATCCGCTCAGGGCATCAGGCAGATGCACATTGGCATTCCACTCAATCAGCGTAGACATTAGTGGCAGACTCAACACCACTACTGCTGCCGCCGCCAGCAGCCAAACCGCCGAGACGGGGCCGCGCGGAGTAAAGTATTCGCGCCACGAGTGGCCTGTGAGAGAGGCCAGCGCCAGCGCAGCCCCAGCCAGCATAATAAACAGCGTGAGGCCTTGGGTGAGCATCAGCACGCCCCAGCCGTTGGGGTAGCCCTGGGGGTTTTGGGTGACGTTGCCCAGTTCCCGCAGGCCAATGCCGAAGAACAGATTGCTGAAAACCGTTGCGAAAAACCCCGCTATGCAAAACGTAGCCAGTGCGATGCCAAGCAGCAGCAGCAGGTTCCAAAACGGGTGCAAACGGCTGGACACGAAACCTTTCATAGGGACTTGGTGCTTAGTAGGGGGTGCTTGGTGCTTAGAAACCCACATTTGTTGATCCGGCTGCTGCCCCCGCAGGAAGCAGGAGACCAAGGATAAGGGGCCAAGGCCTACTACTTGAGTACAAGGCACCGCTATCTGTCGTAAATTTGCGCAAATTCCTGTAATAGCCTTCCCTGTGGTATACATCCGCGACATTGCCCTGCCTGACTTTCCCCTGCTGCTTGCTCCGATGGAGGATGTGTCGGACCCGCCGTTCCGGGCCGTGTGCAAGGCCAACGGCGCCGATTTGATGTACACCGAGTTTATTTCCTCGGAAGGCCTGATTCGGGACGCAGCCAAGAGCCGTAAGAAGCTCGACGTGTTCGACTACGAGCGGCCCATCGGCATCCAGCTCTTCGGCTCCGACGTGGAAACGATGGGCGAGTGCGCCCGCATCAGCACCCTGGCCGGCCCCGACCTGATTGACATCAACTACGGCTGCCCCGTGAAGCAGGTGGCCTGCCGCGGCGCCGGGGCCGCCCTGCTGCGCGACATTCCGAAGATGGTGGAAATGACCCGCGCCGTGGTGCAGAACACCCACCTGCCCGTAACGGTGAAAACCCGCCTGGGCTGGGACGAAAACACCCTGAACGTGGAGGAAGTGGCCGAGCGGCTGCAAGACGTGGGCATCGAGGCCCTTACCATCCACGGCCGCACCCGGGTGCAGATGTACAAGGGCGGCGCCGACTGGCGGCTGATGGCCAAGATCAAGGAAAACCCGCGCATCAAAATCCCGATTTTCGGCAACGGCGACATCGACTCGCCCCAGAAGGCGCTGGAGTACAAGAACCGCTACGGCGTGGATGGCATCATGGTGGGGCGCGCCAGCATCGGCTACCCCTGGATCTTCCGCGAAATCAAGCACTTCGTGGCTACCGGCGAGCTGCTGGCCCCGCCCACGGTGGAGGAGCGGGTGGCCATGTGCCGGATGCACTTCGAGAAGAGCATCGAGTGGAAGGGCGAGCGGGCCGGCATCTTCGAGATGCGCCGCCACTACGCCCACTATTTCCGCGGCCTCGAAGGCGCCAAGCAGTGGCGCATGCGCCTGGTCGAAACCGGCTCGGTCGACGAGGTGCAGGCCATTCTGGAGGAAATCACCGCCGCCGAGCCGGTGCTGGTGGGGTAGTTTCTCCTAATTTTTTTTCTCGCGGCTGTCATGCTGAGCGAAGTCGAAGCATCTCGCGTGCTGACGTCCGATTAGTAGTCCAACGACGCCACGCGAGATGCTTCGACTTCGCTCAGCATGACGTTCTTTTCTTAGTTGCTCCCACCCCAATGCCCCCCACTCCTACCGCGCCGGCCATTGCCACCGCCCCGACGGCTACTCCGGTAGCCTTGGCCCCGCCGCACCGCACGCCGGCCTCGGCCTGGGTGCTGCTCATCACGCTGGCCACCATCTGGGGCACCTCGTTTATTCTGATGAAAAAAGGGCTGGTGGTATTTTCGGCCATGGAGCTGGGCGCCGCCCGGGTCACGGTGGCCGCGCTGATCCTGCTGCCTTTTGCCGTGCGCCACCTGCCCCGGCTGGAGCGGCCCCGCATCAAGTGGCTGGTGCTGGCCGGCGTGGTAGGTACGCTGCTGCCGGCGTTCCTGTTTGCCTACGCCGAAACCAAGCTGGCCTCGGGCCTGGCCGGTGTGCTCAACGCTCTGACGGCCGTGTTTACGCTGGTGGTGGGCGCCTTTTTCTTCGGGCAGAAGCTCACCCCGCTGCGGGTAGCGGGCATCGCGCTAGGGCTGGTGGGCACGGTGGTGCTGATGCTGCTCGGCGGCAGCGGGGGTGCGGCCACGCCCAGCGGCGAGGGCAACGCCTGGTACGGCCTCTACATCGTGCTGGCCACGGTGGGCTACGGCATCAGCGTGAACGTGATTAAAAACCATTTGCACGGCATTCCGCCGCTCGCCGTTACGGGCCTGCTGCTGCTGTTTATCGGCGGCCCGGCCCTGGCGTATCTGCTGCTGGGCACCGAGTTTCTGCACAAGCTGGCCACGGTGCCGGGGGCCTGGAAAGCCTTTGGCTACATTGCCCTGCTGGCCACCATGAGCACGGCGGTAGCCATGGTGCTGTTCAACAAGCTCATTCAGCAGTCGACGGCGCTGTTCGCGGCTTCCAACACTTACCTGGTACCCATTATGGCCCTGGCCTGGGGGGTACTCGACGGCGAGGCTTTTAACGTCTGGCACCTGCTGGGCATGGTCATCATCCTGATCAGCGTAGCCATCATTCACCGGGCGAAGTAAAGATGGTAACGCGAAGTTTCACTTCGCGAGGCGTTAGGTCGACTATCGTTCTGATGGCGCGGCCGTCTCGCGAAGTGAAACTTCGCGTTACCACGCCACCCCCAGCCCGAACTGCACCCAGGCGTGGTGGCGGCCGCCTTCGAACTCCGGTGTAATCCAGACGGCGGAGGTGCGGAAGCTCACCCCGCCGTAGGCGGCCACCAGACTGGTAGTCGCCTGGCCTACGGTGCGCGAAATCTGGCGGGCCGGCAGCGTGTACGGGCTCGAACGATTGAATAAGCCGCCCTGCATAGCGGCGTTGTAGCCCACCAGCCGGCCTTCGACCTGCCCCGTGGCGTAGAACTGAATTTTCTGCCCCAGGTTCCGATTTGGCCCAACGGCCACGCCCAGGTTGCTGAAATACGGATTCATCCGGCCCACCCGCAGCAGCAGCCCGGCCGCGCCAAATGTGTTCAACGTGCCCAAAGAGGCCTGAGTACTAACGATCAGCTCGGCGGCGCGGCCGGCGGCCAGCAGCTGCTTTTCGTAGCCCACAGTGTAGCCCAGCACCAGGTCGTGGCGGATCTGAAAATCCCAGCCCCGGGGCGTGGGCGCGTCAAGCAGGCGGTGGACGGCAGTCTGAAAGCCCTTGGCCCCGGCGGCCGGGCCGATGAAGCCGAGGTTGAGGCCGGACGTGAGGCGCTGGTGCTTTTCCTGATTGGTGGCCACCCGGTAGAACGCGGCGTAGAGGTAGGAGGCGTAGGGCCGGTCGCCGCGGCGGATGGTGTCGTCCTGAATGCGCAGGGGCGTGAAGCCGTCGTAGTAGAGCTTCACGCCGTGGTGCCGTACGGCCCCGGCCGGACCGGGCAGCAGGATCCTGTTGACGGGTGACCGGCGCAAAACCGGCAGCACCACGTTCAGCGTCATGCCCTGGGTGAAGTAGTAGTCGGTGCGGAAGAAGGCGTCGTTGGCGAAGGTGTACTGGATGAGCCGGTCAGGGCTGGTGAGGCTGTCGGGCTCCGACTGCGCCCGGGCCGCCGTGGTCGTCATTGCTAGCAGCACCGGAAGTAAAAGGAGGAAACGCATCATAAAAGGCTAGCGAACAGAAAAAACGAACGTCATTCCGAGCTTGCCGAGGAATCTCGCTCGCTTCGTTGAGTTACCACTCCAGCGTCAGCACGCGAGATTCCTCGACTTCGCTCGGAATGACGGGCTCTAGTGGAATAACGGCCTGAAAATCACGCATACGCCGGGCGCACGTAGCAGTACGGCCAGTCCAGCCAACGGCCCTGCTTGCCGGCCCGTTCCGCGTTGTGGCGCACGTAGTCGATGAGGCGAAGCAGCTCGGCGGGGTCATCTACGGCGTAGTCGTAGCTGCCGGTTTGCCAGAAGTCGGCCTCCGGCGGCAGAGTGGTGCGCAGCAAGCGGCGGCTTTGGGCGGCCGTGCGCTGGTGCAGCAGCTGCAGGGATTTGTAGAGCGAAACGCCGCTCCCGGCCGGCAGGTGCAGCACGGCGTGTACGTGGTTGGGCAGCAGCGCGAAGCCCAGCACCCGAAACCCCAGCTCTTCCAGCAGCATCAGCTCCCCGGCCACAACTTCGGCTATCTTCTCCTTCTCCAGAAACGTGGGGCCCACGCTGGCCGCATCCAGCAAAGCGTCGAAGCCGGCGAAGAAAACCTTCTCGGCGCGGCGCAGCGCGGCCTGGTACGCGGCCGCGTCGGTCAGCTGCCGGGCCGTTTCCTGGGCCTCCTGCCGCTGCCGGTGCAGCGCCCGAAAAGCCCGCGCCGGCACCGAACCGGCCAGGCGGAAGGTGGTAAACAGCGTTTCGCCGGGTGGCAGCATACTCTCAATCCCTATTGCAAGTTGAGTCTTAAAGTATCCTGGGCTTACTCCAAGCCGGCATCGCTAGTATCTATAGCAAGCTGCGCAATACTTTCTGTTACTGGAAACGCCACGTATCGGCGGCTTTCCGTGTGGCGGCTTGGCAAGATTATAGTGCTTACGGGCTGAATGCCGTGCTGGGCCAGCGTCTCTAATAAGTCCTGTGTCGAGGCTTCCCGCCACCGCACCCAGGCGGAGGCAAAACACCGCCAGAATTGCCAGCCGGCCCGTTCCAGTACCCGTTGCCGCCGTAGATCATCCATCCAGCGGTCGGGGCCGTGATACCGGTCGCCGTCGCACTCCACAGCCAGTCGCTGATCGTTTTCGCCCTCCACCACCAGATCAATCCGGTAGTGGCCTACGCGCACCTGGGGCTGCACGCGGTAGCCACGCTCTGTAAGCATGTCATACACCTCCTGCTCAAACGGTGACTCGCACAACTCCCGCAGGTTGCTGACCCGCTGGTCATCCTGCAGATAAGGGGAAATAAAATGGGCCAGCAGTCCCCGCCGCAGCTGGTCTGCGGCACTCAGTTCTTCTGGCTCTATACTACGAACCAGATACATCCGATTGCGGGCCCGCGAGGCAGCCACGTTGAACCTGCGTCGGTCCTCCGTTTGGGCCAGCGCAGTAGCCTGCCCAGCCGACACTACCATCGACAGAAACATAATATCCCGCTCCTTGCCTTGAAACGTGTGCGCGTTGCCGCAGGCCAACTGGTGGCGCAACATGGTTTCCAGCCCAATTTCCTTTTCCAGCATTTCCCAGATCAGCTTCGCCTGCTTATCTGCCAGCAACGAAACCACCCCAATGGTGCGGCTGGCCATGGCCGGGTCGGCCGTTAGCTTCCGAATTTCTTCGACGATAAAGCGGGCTTCGGCCGGGTTCACGTCACCCTGCCGAGCTCCATCCGCCACCAGTACATCCACCAGCGGCGGGTCCAGCCGCTCAGAGGATTTAGGCAAACGCAGGGGTTTCAGACTGTGGTCATAAAATTCCCTTTTTGAGTATTCAATAATTGGTCCTGCGCATCGAAAATGTTCTTGTAAGGGAATAGTGGAATCGGAAAAGACTACCTGAAATAACTGATAGATGGAGTGGCTGGGCGAAAGCTGGGGCCGGTATAGGGCGGGCTGCGAGCCCAGAAAGCGGCTCATCAGATCATTTTCCTTCTCTAGGGTAAGGCCACTGCGGCCCGGGCCCACTTGCTTGTCATCGCCCACGATGAGCATTTTTCGGGCCCGAAGCAGGGCTGGTAGCGCCAGTAGATTCGATTGAGATGCCTCATCCACAATCACCAGATCAAAGGCCCCCAATTCGGCCGGTAATGATTCGGATACCCGGTAGTGGGGCATGATCCAGCACGGAATGGCGGCGTTGGCCACTAGCGCGGCCTGCCGGGCAAAGTGCTGGTACTGGCTTGCACTTTTGCCCTTCGCTTTCCCAATACTAACAATGGCATTGCGGTAGGCCTGTAGCGCACTGCGCACATTGGGGGTAGCATTAAGGGCTAACTGCAGCCACGTCTTCTGGTTAATGATTTCCTGGTATGTGCGGGCTAAGCAAGCTTCAACCTCTAGGCGGTCAGCAGCCAGACGCTTGAGTTCAGCCCGGTGATCCAGGGTTTCCAGGTGCCCCACCAGCCGCCGCAGCCGCCACCGGAAGCACCAGTCATGGGGCAGCAGTTCATCCGTGAGCCCGGAGACAGGTTCCTGCTGCAATCGGTCGGCCCATACTGGTGCCCCCGAGGCGACTATATGCTCCGTCACGGTGGTTACTGTAGTCAGCGCCCATTGAAGTGCCTGTACGCGGCGCAATTCCTGCGTCAGCGCGGCCCACCGGACCTGCACATCAGCGTCAGCTAGTACAGGATTGCCAAGGTCGTTTTCCACAAACTGCCGGATAGCCTTGCTAATGGGACCAGTAGTATCGCGCACTACTTGCTGATACAGTTCGCGCACCGCCCAGGCACTTTCCAGCTGAATACGAACCTGGTGGAGCAGTAGCAGACGCTCGGCTTCGGCTAGTGTAGCGGGCAGACAAGCTGCCGTAGTAGCGGGAGGCCAGTCTGGAAGCAGCGCTTGCAGCGTGTCATTCAAGTCGGCTTCGGCTAGTTTGGTAGCACGCAACAGTTCATATTCTTCGAACAATTGATATGCCTCGGTGGCCTCTGCCAGGGCCGATGTCGAAACCAGCGCCGGCATTCCGAGCTCCGGAGCCAGGGAATTCCAGCGCGTGGCCAGCTCCCCCAGCAACTGTATTACTCGCAGATAGTCGGCCACGTAGCCCCAGTCGGCAGCCGTAGCCGGAATACTCCCCAGCACGCTGATTTCGGCCAATCGCTGCTTCTGCGCACTTTTGCCAAACCAGCCCGCCATTCCAAAGGGGCGCTGCCCTTGCCCCAGGGTATCAATTGCCGTAACCAGCTCGGCATCCAGTTCCAGAGCAGCAGGGATGCTCACTGGCCGGCGCAAAAACTGCTGTCGGGCTGCCAGCGCGGTTCGCAGTTCGGTGCCCAATTCCTCCAGCATGGCAACCAAAGCGCCGGCGTGTTTTTCCAGCACCACGCCGGGCTGATTCTGAACCCACGATAAGCCGGCTACTTTCTGCTGCTGCTCCCGCACCATCATCACCGCAGCTAGGGCTGTTAGCAACTGATCTGGCGCATTGGGCAGTACGGCCAGCAGCGGCAGTTGGCCGAGAGCCACGGCTTTCTGTAGCTCCGTGGAGCGACTGAGTTGCTGATGCGTAAGTAGCATCTGCTGGGAATCGGGCAGAGAATCCACCGTCGGCAATTGAGCGAGGCGATACGACAGATCGGAACCGAGCAAACGGCGAGCATCGCGCAACGCTGCTATATCATCTTCTTCGAAATGCGGACAATGCACCGCACTAACTCCCAATAGATCCGGTAACCAACCGGCCAACGCTTCGTGCTGCACCACTTCCTGCGCCACGTCCCGGGGTTCGAGCTGTTCGCCGTCCAGCACCACCAGCTGCAGGTTTTGCTGTCCCCATTCAGCAGTGAGCCGGTCAATGTGAGCCAGCCGGGCATGGTAGCCATCCAATTGGGTGGCAAGCCGGGCGATAGTGCGAGCGGTGACGGCAGGGTCGAGGCGCTGCACTTCCTCGGCAATGCGCCCGATAGCATGGTCGAATTGCTGCATCCCCTCCCGCTCACTGGTGAGCAGGCTGATAGCTAATGGCCGCACCGATTCGGGCAGCTTATCGCGCAGCACAGCCAGAGCAGGATCCTTCATGGAGGTGACCAGCACCCGCCTCCCCAAAGCCAAGTAGTGGCAGATGATGTTGGCTATGGTGTGGGTTTTGCCGGTGCCGGGCGGCCCCTGTACCACCACGCCCGGCGCGTGTTCCAGCATCTGCACGATGCGCACCTGCTGCTCGTTGAAAGGCAACGGAAAATACAGCTCCTGCGGCGTAGTACCGCTGGCATCATCACTGCCGTCTACCAACGACAACCCACGAAAAGGCGGCAGCGGGCGGTCAGTATGGTAGGCGGCGGGCTCGCGCACCATTGCAGCTATGGCCGCCGGCAAGCCCTGTGGCAGCTGTTCCACCTGTTCGCGCAGAGCTTCCAGATCCTGCAAAAACGTATTGTTGCTGCGCGGGCGGGCGTACAAAGCCCAGGTATCAGCTATCTGAAGGCCGGAGCTGGCGGTAGGTAGCAAGTGGGCCTGGCTACCGCTTTCTGCGGCTAAATAATGGCCCTTTTCATCTAATAAGGCCGCAGCCAGCTTGAGGACAGCTTGATAGGTAGAAGGATCAAAGGGCGACAGATAAGGGCTTTCGGCGAGCAGCGGGCGGCTACTCTGCTCCAGTGCCGCTACGCCTGCTACGTCGTGGGCCGCATACACATCCACTTCCAGACGGCTCACCATGTCGCGCGGCCGAATTTCCAGCGCCATAGTCTTGGGGTGCAAGGTAAGCTCCACCAGTCGTGTGAGTAAGGGATGACGCACATCGGTAGTAGCTAATTTCCAGACAGCTATACCCACACCCCAAACCAACTCCAGTGGTGCCTCTGTCAGCCCGCCATCCAGTTGCTGCTTCAACGCATATAGACTGGAGTACCACGCTATGGTACGCCGACGCTGGGTTTCCTCCAGTGCCCACGGCTGCCAGTACTGACGCACATACTGGCGCAGGCTCTCGGATAGAGCCGGTAGTTGAGACAATGCATCTATATCTACAGAAGCCAATGGATCATATCCCTCTTCTTCAGCAGCGCCTTCCGGCAGTAAGCCAAGTCGCTGTAGGGTATGAGCCGGTACTACCTGCCGCAACAGTGGTGGCCGACCAGGGTCGTTGGTAAGATCTGTGAGCGTGGCCAAGAGCTCGTTGGAAATTGACGGAGCCGGCTGCTCCCGAAGCCTCTCCACTCGCAGCCATACAGCATCATCCTCGCTCCCAACAACCGCAGAATTTAACCGAATGCCAGGTAGCCCAAGCAGTTGAGCAGCCAATGCGCAAAAGCCAGAATGCCGGGTTATATCAGCAACAGGAACCGTCCGTAGCCATACACTTTCTTTGGTATAGGACAGCAATGCCACTAACCGCTCCTGCTCTATTGATAACATCAGATAGGTTAATATCAAGCACTTAAAGCGCCATATTGTCACGCCTTGGACAGTCGCGGCAATATGGCGCTGGCCTAGTCTACCGAATCACTGGCGGCCGGTTGTTGGCCGTGAGACCGGCGTTAAGCTTGCTGTGCTTGTAGCCGTAATTGAAGTACAGCGCCAGCCCAATCACCAGCCAGCCAAAAAACAGCAGCCAGTTGTTCACGCCCAGCTGGGTCATCAGATACAGGTTGGTGAGCAGCCCCAGCGTGGGCAGCAACGACAGGTTGCGGCGGAAGGAGGCGATGCTGAGGTAGATGCAGAAGCCGAAGAATACCAGCATCGGAATGTAGTGCTTGAAGGCCTCGTAGCCCCCGGCGCCGGTTACGGTGCGGCCCATTTCGTTCACGCCCTCACGATTGTAGGCAAACAGCAGCCCGATGCCGATCAGCATGATAAGCGGCACCAGGAACTTGCCGTTGATGTAAGGAACCTTGAAGCGGGCCTCGGAAGTACCCTGCGGATCAATCACCAGAATGCCGCCGCAGACCAGGGCGAAGGCAAACAGGGTTCCGATGCTGGTCAGGTCAATAACGAGGTCCATGTTCAGAAACAGCGCCGGTACGCCCACGAAAAAGCCCGTGACGATGGTACTGAACGAGGGCGTGTGAAACTTGGGGTGCACCTTGCCGAAGATCGGGGGCAGCAGCCCGTCGCGGCTCATGCTCATCCAGATACGGGGCTGGCCGATCTGGAACACCAGCAGCACCGAGGTCATGGCAAACACGGCCGACACGGCCACCACGCCCGCCAGCTGGGGCAGACCCACTTTCTGGAACACAAACGCCAGCGGGTCGCCCACGCCCAGCTCCTTGTACGAGACCATGCCGGTGAGCACCAGGGTGATGATGACGTAGAGCACGGTGCAGATAATCAGGGCGTAGATCATGGCCCGGGGCAGGTCGCGCTGGGGGTTTTTGCACTCCTCGGCGGTGGTCGAAATAGCGTCGAAGCCGATGTAGGCGAAGAATACCGCCGACACGCCCTTGAGCACGCCGGCCACGCCGTTGGGCGCAAACGGGCTCCAGTTGGCCGGATTGATATAAAACACGCCCACCGCAATAACCACGGCCACCACAATCAGCTTGAGCAGCACGAGCAGGTTGGAAGCCGTTTTGGACTCCTTGATGCCCACGTAGACCACGGCCGTGATGAGCACCGTAATCATAAACGCGGGCAGGTCGCAGACCAGGCGAAAGTTGCCGAACAGCACCGGAGCCAAATTCCAGGCCTTGTAGGCTTCCAGCGTGGCCGGGGCCACGTCGGCCAGCGGCTGGTTGGCCTGCATCAGGGCCAGCACTTCATTGTAGCCCTTGTAGGCACTCTGGGTGCCCATCGTGAGCCAGATGGGAATGTGCAGGCCGATGCCATCCATAAGCCCGGTGAAGTAATCGGACCAAGAAATGGCCACCACGATGTTGCCCACGGCATATTCCATGATCAGGGCCCAGCCGATAATCCAGGCCGTGAGCTCGCCGAAGGAAGCGTAGGCGTAGGTATAGGCCGAGCCGCTGATGGGAATGGTAGCCGCAAACTGGGCGTAGCACAAGGCCGAAAACGCGCAGGCAATGGCGGTGAAGATGAACAGCAGCGACACGGCCGGGCCGCCGTCGTGGCTGGCGTTGCCGATGGTGCTGAAGATACCGGCCCCGATGACGGCGGCAATACCCAGGGCCGTCAGGTCCCGGACGGTAAGGTTGCGTTCTAAGCCGCCGTGGGCGTGCAGTTCGGCGTCGGCGGGTGGGTTTTGGAGAATAGCGCCGATGTCCTTACGGCGAAACAGACTGGAGAAAGAACTCATTCGGGTTAGAGAGGGAGCGAGAGGAATTGGGGCCAAAAGATAAAGAATATTGCGGCGAGGCCGTAGGCAGAGGTAATAAAACCAGTGGTGAGGCGGCTTTGAGTCCTCAACTTAGCTGCGCAATAGGCCTTCCTAGAGCCAATTTCAGGTTGGTGTACACGGCCGTTCTGGTGGTCACCTCACCCTCTGCCCCCCTCTCCGAAAAGGAGAGGGGACACCGGACAGGCTTCTGACGGGTGGCTCGTTGAACGGCCATGTACACCAACCTGAAATCTGCTCTAAGCTCTGTGGCTGCCCTGTGACTAGTCCTGCGCCACTAACGCTCTTCGACGCTTATCGAAGCATCCTCACTGCCATACGTCGTATTCATGGGTAATCCGTAACCGAACCGGCAAAAGCACGCGGAGAACAGTGCTCCAGGAGGCAGCCAACAGGATTTACCGCCATTCGAAAGAACAGTGGCAGCCACGGCAGCAAACCTTTTGCCCCCCAAAGTCCTTTCTCCAGGGTATGAAAACCCTGTTGCTCTCCTCCCTGCTGCTTTTCCTGACGACGGCCTGCGCCCTAAAACCGACCAACAAGCATGATGTATTTCAGGAGCGCGCTCAGCTTCCTCAGGAAGAAGCGCCGCACGTACGCAACTCTCTGGAGTGGTGGTACTTCACGGGCCACCTGAAAGATAAAGCTACCGGCGAAACGTTCGGGGTGGAGTACGTTTTCTTTCATTTCAACCCCACCGGCAAAAAGGACTGGCAAATGGTCAACTTTGCCATCACCGACCCGCAGCAGAAGCAATTCCGCTATGATTACCAACTCGAAAAGCTGCCCCAGCTGCTGGCCCCTACTCTGCCGCTAAACCTGCTGGTAGAGAAAAAAGCGCAGCAATGGACCCTGACCGGGCAGGAAGGCAGCTACCACCTTCAGGCCCGCATGGCTGCCCACGCCGGCCACGCCATCAACCTGATTACCACGCCCGCCAAGCCTATTTTGCTCCACGGCGGCACCGGCTACGAGCAGTATGGCCCCGTGGCCAAAGCTGGCTACTACAGCTACTCCCGCCTGGCCACGGCTGGCACGCTCGAAATAGGTGGTAAAGTGCGGCAGGTGGAAGGCGAGCTGTGGTATGACCGCCAGTGGAACTGCAACTCCGTGATGGCCAAAGACACGGGCTGGGACTGGCTCAGCATTCAGCTCGACGAGCCCCGGGAGGAAATTATGGCCTACCAGCTCCACAACAAGCTTACCGGCGAGAGCATCGGGGGCGGCTCGCACCTATCGGCCCAAAATCAGAATACGCATCTTGCCGCCGCCGATTTCCAGCTCGAAGCCCTCGACTATTGGGTCAGCCCCCGCTCCCGGCAGCGCTACCCCATCAAGTGGCGCTTGCGCATCCCCAGTCAGGGCTACGACTTGCTCATCGAGCCCGTCATTCCCAACCAGGAGCTGAGTCTGCGCCTGTTCAAAGCCATTAATCTGCACTACTGGGAGGGCATGTGCCGGGTAACCGGCACCCACAACGGCAAGCCCGTGACGGGCAATAGCTACGTGGAAATAACCAACCGGAGCGAGGTTAAAACGCCCAAGAAGGACGTAGCCGCCCAGCCGTAAGGGCCGTCTATTCCCCTTTCAGCAGCACCCGAAACGTGGTGCCCTTGCCCACCTCCGACCAACGCACGTACAAGCGGCCCTGGTGGTAGTTTTCGATGATACGTTTCGCCAAGGCCAGCCCCAGGCCCCAGCCGCGCTTTTTGGTCGTGAAGCCGGGCAGAAACACCGTTTCAACCTTGCTTTTCGGGATGCCTTTGCCCGTATCGGTAATATCGAGGGCAATGACCTGCTTGCCTTTCGCCCGCTGCAGGTGCAGCGTGATGTGGCCTTTGCCATCCATGGCATCGACGGCGTTTTTGCAGATATTCTCAATCACCCAGTCAAATAGCGGAATGTTGATCTGGGCGGGCGTGTCGGTGGGCAGGTCGGTTTTGATTTCGAATACCACCTTCTTCGACACCCGGCTCTGGAGGTAGGCAATGGCATTTTTGGTGGCCTGCAGAATGTTCTCATCCTTGAGCACGGGCACCGAGCCAATGTTGCTGAACCGCTCGGTAATGATTTCCAGCCGCCGCACGTCCTTGCCCAGCTCGTCCACGATAGGCTCGTTCTGCCACTTCTCCGAGTCCTTCAGATACGTGTGCCACGCCATCAGGCTGCTGAGCGGTGTGCCCAGCTGGTGAGCAGTTTCCTTGGCCAGGCCCACCCACACGCGGTTTTGCTCGGCCCGCCGCGAATAGCTGAACGAGAAATACGCCATGACGCCCAGGCAGGCAATAACGGCCAGCTGCACCAGCGGGTAGGTGCGCAGCTGGGTCAGCAGCTGCGAGTCCTTGTAGTAAATGTAGTTGCGCAGGCCCGCGCCCAGCTCCACCACGATGGGCGGGTGCTGGAGCTTCATGACCGCAATTTGACGGTGCAAAAAAGCCACTGAAGTCTTTTCCGACGCGTTTTTGGGAATATCGACATTGCGCGTACCCAAGATATTAGCATCTCCATCGGTGAAAATGATGGGAATCGTGGTGTTGGCATTGATGATTTCTTCGAACACGAAATTGGTGTTCGAATCTACCTCCGAATTGATGATAAATCGCTGAGCCTTGGCATAGAGGTCAATCTGCTGCTGCTCCCGCTCCGAGAGGCGCTTCACCAGAATGTTGGTGTAGACCACCGTAGCCGCCGCAATCAGAATAGCGCCCGCCAGGATGCCTAGCTTGATGCGGGATTTTTGGTCGTAGATGGGTAGCACTTGCCGAGAAAAGGAGAAAAAAGCCATGAACCGTGGTGGGAGAAGTCCCCGCTTAGCGAAGGTAAGCACCACCGGGCGCACCGGCGCGTGTGCGCTCCTAACGGCAGATTCCGGGCGGGGTTCTGACCGCTAGAGCACCGACTTGCCCGACCCAGGCCGAATAACGGAACAACCCAAGCTCAACACTTCCCCAATACGCGCATGCCAAGCGGCAAATAGTTGCTTGATTTTTACGTGTTCCGACGCTCCTGATATGCCCTTTGGGGCGCATCAGGCGGGTTTCGAAACTAGTATTTCTTTTGGCCGAACCTCCGGGGCCTGCCAACTGTTTTCAGACTATCGAATTACGCCGTAATTTTGCCTTCTACAATACGCCGTAGCCCCAGCTATGCTTCATCCATTTAAGGCGGTCAGCCTGTCGTTCAAAAAAGCTCCTCTCGAAATCCGGGAGTTGATTTCATTGGACGAGGCTGCCTGCCGCCGCTTCTTGCACGCCCTCCACCACGAGTTGGGTCTCAGCGACCTGCTCGTGCTCAGCACCTGCAACCGCACGGAAATATACTACGCCGCCGACCGCGACCAAAGCCCCGCCATTATCGAGGCGCTGGGCCAGCTCAAAGGTTTGGCTGATATGGCCGAGTACTTTCCTTATTTCGATATTCTTGATTCCTACCAGGATTCGGTACAGCACCTGTTCGAAGTCGCTATGGGCCTCGATGCCCAGGTAGTCGGCGACCTGCAGATCAGCAACCAGGTGAAGCAGGCCTACCAGTGGTCGGCCGACGCGGATACGGCGGGGCCTTTTCTGCACCGGCTGCTGCATACTATCTTCTTCACCAACAAGCGCGTACAGCAGGAAACCCGCTTCCGCGACGGTGCCGCTTCCACCTCCTACGCCACGCTGGAGCTGGTTGAGGAGCTGACGGCCGACATTGCCAACCCACGGGTATTGGTAGTGGGACTGGGCGAAATCGGGGCCGATGTATGCCGCCACTTCAGCGACAGCAAGGCTTTCACCGACGTGACACTCTGCAACCGCACCCGCTCTAAAGCAGAGGCGCTGGCAGCCGAGTGTCAGCTCTCCATCCTCAATTTTGAGGACCTGGTGCAGGGCATGAAGGAAGCCGACGTCGTTATTTCTTCCATTTCCCGCGACACTCCATTTTTCACCCGCGACATGGTGGAGCGCCTGGAAGTGCTCAGCTACAAGTTTTTCGTTGACCTCTCGGTGCCCCGCAGCATCGGGGCCGACGTGGAAAACGTGCCGGGCGTACTGGTCTACAATATCGACGCCATCCAGAGCAAGGCCTCGGCGGCGCTGGAGCAGCGCCTGGCAGCCGTGCCGCAGGTGCGAGCCATCATTGCCGACAGCATCGCCGGCCTCTCCGACTGGACCAAGGAAATGCTGGTGTCGCCTACCATTCAGAAACTCAAAAACGCGCTGGAGCAAATCCGGCAGGAGGAGATGGACCGCTTCCAGAAAAAGATGAGCCCCGAGGAAGCGAAGCGGGTCGACGAAATCACGAAGTCGCTGATGCAAAAGATTTTGAAGCAGCCCGTGTTGCAGCTCAAAGCCGCCTGCAAGCGCGGCGAGGCCGACCAGCTCATCGAAGTACTCACCGACCTTTTTGACCTGGAAAACCAACCCACACCGGCTTAAGAGTGACCAGTAAAGCGCACAAAAAAAGGACCGTCGTTGGGCGGTCCTTTTTTTGTTTTGTCGTCAGACAAACACACTCAGGTATTAGAGCGAATCACAGCAATCTTCGAGCGAGTCAATTACGTCGAGTAGTTTAGGAATCGAGAGTGAATAATAAATCTTGGTTCCTACTTTAAACGAAGATAGAATACCCCGATCTTTCAGTGTTATAAGATGCTGAGAGGCAATGGCTTGAGGCAAATCGAGCGAACGATATATTTCCGTTACGGTCATTTTATCCTCTTTGCCGAGCAAGTCGACAATGGCAAGGCGCTTGGGGTGGGCCAATACTTTAAGCATGGCGGCGGCCTTATCTACTTTCTTGGATTCTACGCGCGAGAGTAATGGTTTCATGGGACGGTTACAACGGTGGTCCTACAGGTGGGTCGGGCAGGAATATGCGTAATACGATATTCCTAGCTTTAAGAGTTCCGTTTTGGGAGGATTTTGCCGATAAAACTTGATTTTACCGACGTTTATTTTAGTAAAAACCGTTTTTTATTACGGGTGGGCAAAGACCCAAACCCTGGCGGAGGGCTGCTTATCTTTGCGCACTTATTTCCCACCCACCTCCTTTACCTTTTTGTGATGAAAGACCTGCTGGCCAAATTTGAGAATAAGCGTCCCGAAATCGTTTTTGAATGGAAAGACGCCGAAACCGAAGCAGAGGGCTGGGTCGTTATCAACTCGCTGCGCGGCGGGGCGGCGGGCGGCGGCACCCGCATGCGCAAAGGCTTGGACAAGCGTGAGGTGGAAAGCCTGGCCAAAACGATGGAGGTGAAGTTCACCGTGTCGGGTCCGGCCATTGGCGGAGCCAAGTCCGGTATCAACTTCGACCCCCAGGACCCGCGGAAGCGCGGGGTGCTGGAGCGCTGGTATCGGGCCGTGATTCCGCTGCTCAAAAGCTACTATGGTACTGGCGGCGACCTGAACGTGGATGAAATTCACGACGTGATTCCCATTACGGAAGATTACGGTCTGTGGCATCCCCAGGAAGGCATCGTGAACGGCCACTACCGCGCCACCGAGCCCCAGAAAATCCAGAAGCTCGGCCAGTTGCGCCAAGGCGTCATTAAGGTTATCGAAGATGCGGCCTTTACCCCCGAATTGAGCCGTAAGTACACCATTGCCGATTTGATTACCGGCTACGGCGTGGCCGAAGCCGTGCGGCATTACTACGAGCTGTGGGGCGGCCACGACGTGCGCGGCAAGCGGGCCATTATTCAGGGCTGGGGCAACGTGGGGGCCGCTGCCGCTTACTACCTGGCCACGCAGGGCGCGCTCGTCACGGGCATCATCGACCGGGCAGGCGGGCTGCTGAAGCCGGAGGGCTTTACGCTGGCCGAAATCCGGCAGCTCTTTCTGGACCGCAAAGGCAATATGCTAACGGCCGATAACCTGCTGTCGTTTGCAGAAATCGACCAGCAAATCTGGGCTTCCGGGGCTGAAATCTTCATTCCGGCCGCCTCCTCGCGCCTCGTCACGCGCGGCCAGATCGAGAAAATGGTAGCCGGCGGCCTGGAAGTTATCAGCTGCGGGGCTAACGTGCCCTTCGCCGACCCCGAAATCTTCTTCGGCCCCACCGGCGAGTACGCCGACCAGCATGTGAGCGTGATTCCCGACTTTATTGCCAACTGCGGCATGGCCCGGGTCTTCGCCTACTTGATGGAAACCAACGCCGAAATCACCGACCAAGCCATTTTCGGCGACACGTCCCGCATCATTCGCCGGGCCCTGGAGCGCACCCGCCAGCAAGGCGACAGCCCAGTGGGCGTGGCCCAGAAGTCATTCGAAATGGCGCTGCGGCAGCTAGTCTAGGGCTGGGTCGTTGTTTTCTTTAGAACGTCATGTCGAACAACGGGAGACATGACGTTCTTTTATCTAAACCGACAAACATGACCCTGCATGAAATTCTGAATCTGCGCTTTTTGGGCAATAATGTGGGAGCGTACCTGACCTGCGCGGGCATTCTGCTGTTTGGCTACCTCTTCAAAACGCTGCTTTCCAAACTGCTTTCCAAGCTCGTGTTCCGGTTTATCCGGCAGCGCACCGAGGGCGTAAGCGAAGCCCAGTTTCAGGCCCTGCTCATTCAGCCGGTATCCATCGTCGTGTTTCTGACCACGGTATATCTGGCCTTTCAGGTGCTCGACTACCCGGTGCGTAGCTCCGAGCTAAACCATAACGACCCCTGGCCGCAGGTAGCCTTATTTCGGCTCTATCAGTTGGGCATTATCGTGGGCGTGGCCTGGATTGCTTTACGCCTCGTCGATTTCGTAGTGCTCATCTTCCGCCGACGCGCCGAAATGAGCACTTCCCGCCTCAACGACCAGCTGATTCCCTTCGCCAAGGATTTGCTGAAAGTGCTGGTGCTGACTATTGCGTTTCTGGTCATGCTCAGCCGCGTGTTCGGTGTCAACGTCACGGCCCTGATTGGGGGCCTGGGCATTGGGGGCCTGGCTGTAGCTTTTGCGGCCAAAGAAAGCCTCGAAAACCTGATTGCCTCCTTCACCATCTTCCTCGACCGGCCCTTCGCCGTGGGCGACCTGGTGGAAGTAGGCGGCGTAACGGGCACCGTCGAGAAGGTCGGATTTCGTAGTACGCGCCTGCGCACAGCCGAGAAAAGCTACGTCACGGTGCCCAACAAGTCCATGATTGATAAGCCCTTGGACAACCTGTCGCTGCGGACGGCCCGCCGCGTCAACTTCACCCTGGCCCTTAGCCACAGCACTACCAGCAAGCAGCTCCGGGGCATTGTACAGGATGCTCAGCAGGTTATCAAGGAGTATCCGCTTACCACCGATGATATCCAGATCAAATTTGCAGCCCTGACGCCGGCCGCCAAGGAAGTAACGGTGCAGTACTTCGTGGAAACCACTAATTACGACGAGTGGCTGGACGTGAAGGAAGAACTCAACTACCGTTTAGTAGAGCTGGTGGAAAAGCACGGCGGCGTCTTTGCCAGCACGGGCACCACCTTGGTGCAGCTTAGCAACCCCGACCGGCTACGGGGCTTACAGTCGCCGGAACAACACGTGCTGTAGAAATCCAGCCCGGCCTTTTCAAGCGCACAAAAAAGCCCTGACACTCGTTGCCAGGGCTTTTTTTATGCATCATGCTATCTATTGCTTACCGGCCGCCAAACAGGCCGCCAAGCAAAGAGCCCATACCGCCGCCACCGCCGCCGAGCAGGCCGCCGAGGCCACCGCCGCCAGCGCTACGAGGAGCCGAACCGGGCTGACCACCTAGGCCACCCAAAATCGACATGAGCGAGCCTAGGCCACCACCGCCGACGTGTGAGCCCTGCTGGGGCATGTTGCCGTAAGTGCCGCCGGCACCACCAGAATTGCCGCCGCCACCCAGCACCCCGCTTAACAGACCGCCGCCAAGCAAGCCGCCTAATAGGCCGCCCATCGAGCCACCGCCCATCATGCTGCCACCGGCACCGCTGAGCAGGCCGCCCATTGAGCCACCGCCGAGCACGCTGCCCAGACCACCGCCCATACCCGACGACCGCCCGCTACGGTTCATGACCCCCGAAATAACCATAGGAGCCACCACGCCCAGCAAGCCAGCCATGAGCGCTCCTTTCGGAATACCAACACTGGCGAGCTTATCCGTCACGCCGCTCAGGAAGCCTTGCTTACCTGGGTCGCTGGCATCGTGTGGCACGGTAGCTGCCTGATCCACAACGGTTTCCAGGGCTTGCTTCTGCTGCTGGTTAACGCCGAGGTAGGTGGCCATTTTAGTGACCATTTCCTCTTCCGTGTTGGAATAAGCACCATCGGCTCGGGCAAAGCTGATCAGGTCGGTGATGAGCGAGAAGCGCAGGTCGCTGCCACGCAGCGCGTCCAGGCTTTGCTTAATGCTGTCATTGGAAGCGTCGCGAGCAGCCGACAGGACCTGCTGGGTAGCTCCGCCGGAGAGGCCCGCGCTATGGGCCAGCTGCTGCAAAAACTCTACTTCGGCCGCCGAAGCCTCACGGTCGGCGGAGGCTAGGCTGGCAATGACACTTAGATATGCGGCTTTCTCCTGGTCGGAGTAATTCTGTAGGAGTTGGGTATCGGTCATAGATAGGTGGAAAAGAAGTGGAAGAACAAACCGAAAATAGTAACGTCAACGGCCTGATTAGGTTGAACTCCGACCAGCTGACGGTCTACGGCTCCCCATTACCACCTTCAACACCCTCCGTGCGGCCCGGCTGAAAATTCTGACTGTAACATAGTTGCGGGCTACCGGCGGGGGCCGACGCAATTTTCTGCGCTGAATTTCGGTCAAAGGGTTGCGTAATCAAAAATGACCCACCATATTTGCATTCCCAAACGGGACCCGGGAGATTAGCTCAGCTGGTTCAGAGCATCTGCCTTACAAGCAGAGGGTCACTGGTTCGAACCCAGTATCTCCCACTTTTTCTTGCATTACCCTTCGGGAGATTAGCTCAGCTGGTTCAGAGCATCTGCCTTACAAGCAGAGGGTCACTGGTTCGAACCCAGTATCTCCCACCATTTTCAAAAGCCATTTAGCAGTACTGCTGAATGGCTTTTTTTTGGTTTATGGTGGGGCCACGCCGCTCTTTTACCGGCAATACCGCTGCTGGCTGAACCTTATCGGCAGAGTATTTTGCGTCTGGCAAGACACCGCCTAGTATTGCTGAAGCTAGGCTGGCCCGGCGCAGCCCACAGCCCAACCACTTTGGGCTTTCGGTCGAGTAGCGGTTTTCTTTACGATGCGGCCCGCTAGACCTATTTTCACCTCGGCAGTACCTAGCAGCAACCACCACCGCAGTATGCCCTGCGGCAAACATGCGGGCTGAGTGCTATACGTACGCTTGATTTCCGAATTATATGTGCAATATGGGCGTCCGAAATGGTGGGCGCGCCGCCGGGTGGTGCTCGTGCGGCTCGGCTCCTCTTTGCCAGCTACGCAACCCATAGCCGGCCTGGCTGGCTGAAGTTCGTTTTTGTTGTTGAAGCTCGCTTCCTATTTTTCTCTTTCAACCGCTTATGAGCACTGAACTACTTAAGCAGCAATTGTTTCAGAAAGCCCAACTCCAACTTCAGCAGCAGGGCTTCGGCATCACGCAGCAAGACCAAACCCGGCCCTGGGGCGGTTTTTTCGTGCTCGACGAAGCCCAGGCCCAGCAATTTGCCGACACGTATTTTGAAGGCTTGCCCGTGGAGCAGCTGCGCATAGCGGGCAAGCTGAGCCCCAAGATTCTGCTGGTCGCCCCCCACCAGCGACTGTCGTGGCAATACCACCACCGCCGGGCCGAAATCTGGAAAGTGGTGCAAGGTAGCGTGGGCGTTGTGACGAGCCCTACAGATACCGAAGGCGAACTGAAAACCTACGCACCCGGCGAGCTGATTAGGCTGCGGCAAGGCGAGCGGCACCGGCTCATAGGTCTGGATGAATGGGGCATGGTAGCCGAAATATGGCAGCATACCAACGCCCAGCACCCCTCCGACGAAGACGACATCGTGCGGGTGCAGGACGACTTCGGCCGGTAGGCCCAAGCGGGCAGACACACGGAACAGTTACTTGTTTGTCTGCTTGCGCGAAGTACCTGTGTGCTCCCCACCCCGCGTCCTGGCTACCGACCAGCTTCCCAAACGCCCAGCATTTAGCCGCCGCCGACTTGCAAGCTATGACAGCAGAGAACAGCGCGCAGCTCTGGGAGGCGTTTCGTGCCGGCAATACTCAGACCCTGGCTACTCTCTTCGAGACATATTACGACGCGCTGTTTCACTGCGGCCTCAGGCTGACCGGCGACGAGGAGCTGGTTAGGGACTGTATTCAGAACCGGTTCCAGAAGCTCTGGCGGCGGCGGGAAGGGCTGCGAGCGGTGCAGATAGTGAAGGCTTACCTGTTTAAAGCCCTGCGCCGCCACCTCGGCGATGAAACCAAGCTGTTGCGGTAGCACCGGCATTTCCTTCCCACCTACACCAATTCGTTCGAGGTGACCTATTCGCACGAGGAATTTCTTATCACCCAGCAGCGCGACGCGGAGCAGAGTACCCGGCTGCTGGCGGCGCTCAACCGGCTTTCTAAGCGGTAGCGGGAAGCGCTGGACCTGAAATTCTTTGACGGCTTTTCCTACGAGCGTATCGCGGAGGTGATGTCGCTCAATGTGCAGTCGGTTCGCAACCTGATTTTCAATGCGTTGCAGGCCGTCAGAAAAGCAATGCCGTGTCGCTGGCCCTGCTGTATCTGCTGTGCGGCTAACAAAAAACAGGTGGGCGGCAGCAGTGGACAGGGAGCATTGCGCTTACCCTGAAAAAAAAGTGCGCCAAACATGAGTATAAACGGCGACTGAGGCCGTGATGGAGGTGAACAGAGCAGCTGCTGGGCCCAAGTGGGGCCGGACAGCTGAGGCCAGCGAGGGTCCGCTCTGTTCAGCTATCCATCTGCTTATGACCTACGCCGCTTACTCCACGGAAGATTTTTTGGCTGACGAATCCTTTCAGGCCTTCGTGCTGGAAAGTGACGCCGATGCCGTTCAGTTCTGGCGGCGCTGCATTATCCAGCATCCTACCAAAGAAACCGAGTTTTACGAAGCTGTGGCGGTGCTTCAGCTACTGGCTACCCAGCGCAAGCCCGTAGAGGAAGCCCTAAAGAAGGAGGAGCTTACCAAGCTGTGGCAGAGCATGCAGCCGCCGGTGCCGACCCGTGCCCGACCAGCGCTGCGCACGGCCCGCCGCACCCGGCAGTGGACGGCAGCGGCCATTGCTACCACGGTATTGCTGGTGCTGGCCGGGCTGGGCCTGTGGCGACGACCGGCCCCGGCGGCAGCGCCGGCCTGGACGCGCTACGCTACCCACCCCGATGAGCGCCGCCAGGTGCGCCTCCCCGATGGCTCCAGCGTAGTATTGAATGCCAGTTCGACCCTCCGGATGGCTTCGGCCTGGACGCCAAGGCAGCCCCGGAAAGTATGGCTCACGGGTGGCGCTTACTTCAACGTGCGGCATACAGCCCCGGCGCGCCTGAAAACGGTGGCGGCCGCGCCCAATAACGTCAAGTTTGTGGTGCATACCGGGCCGCTGGATGTAGCGGTGCTCGGCACCCAGTTTACGGTGCTCAGCTATGTTGGCAAAACAAAAGTAGTGCTGAACACCGGCCAGATTCAGCTGAGCCGCCGCCAGCCGGGCCACCTCGACCAGGTGCTGATGAAGCCAGGCGAGCTGGTGGAATACAATGCGGCAACCCCGGCGGCCCCGCTGGCCAAGCGCGCCGTGAAAGCCGCTTTCTACTCGGCCTGGACCCAAGGGCAGCTGGACTTCGACAATACGCCCGTGGGTGAAATAGTGACCCTGCTGGAGGACACCTACGGCCTGCACATCACGCGGCGTGACGCAACGCTGCGGCAGCAAAAACTGACGGGCTCGGTGCCGAACCATGACCTGGATGAGCTGTTGAGCGCCCTCGGCAAATCCCTGGATGTGAAAGTTTTCCGCACTGGCAACCGCGTCACGCTCGACTAGCTGCTACGCTTTTCTGACCTGCTCCCCCACCCCTGCACCCGGAATCTATGGCCCTTTCTACTCAGTCGTTGCAATTGCTGCCACTACTACTTGCCGTCACCGTGGCCTCCACGCAGGCCCAGAGCACGACAGTGGCCCTGCTCCGGCCGGCGCAGCAGCCCGAGCCCTTCGTGCGCAACGCCGCGCAAGGCACGTCGCTGGAAAGTATTCTGCAGGAATTCAAGACGGTTCATCACGCTTTTATTCCATGCCGTAGCGACTTAATCAAGGATAAGTTCGTCAACGTCGAGGCCCTGACCTTTCGCACCCGGGAGGATGAGCTGACCTACGTGGTGACTGTAAGCGGCCTGCGGGTGGAAAAAACGGGCCGCAACGTGTATATCATTTCCAAGCCCAAAACAACAAGTATTTCCCTGCAAACGATTGTGGCCGGAGAGGGGCCCGCCGGAACGGGGGCGGAGAAGGCAGAAGCAGCCACTCAAGCCCCCGTTCCGGTACGGGGACAAACAACAGGTACCGATAACGCCCCCATTCCCGGTGCCACGGTGGTAGTGAAAGGCACCACCAACGGCACGGCTACCGACACGGGCGGCAACTTCTCGCTTAGCCTGCCCGACGCCAACGCCACGCTGGTTATTTCGGCCATCGGATTCGTGACGCAGGAAACGCACTCAGCTCACTGTGCTGCTCCAAACCGACGTGAAAGCGCTGGGGGAAGTAGTGGTGCTGGGCTATATCAGCCAGAAAAAAGCCGACCGGCGCGGTAGCCCAGATTAAACAAGGCGACATTTCGAGTATTCCGGTGGGCGGCGTGGCCCAGATTATGCAGGGCAAAGCGGCCGGAGTAGCCATTACGCAAGCCACCGGTGCCCCGGGCGAAAACATTGCCGTCCGGATTCGCGGAGTGGACACCATCAACGACAACTACCCGCTCTACATTATTCTCGCAGTATATCGTTTCGGGCAACTACCTCACGCAGGAAGGCCTGATTCAGAACTCGTCCTACGACCGGTTCAACCTGCGCACGGCCCTGAACAGCACCTTGTCGAAATACGTGAAAACCAGCACCAACCTCAATCTCAATCTGTCGTGCTCCAAAACCCGGCAGGCAGGCACCTCCGGCGACGGTTTCGGCAACGGCAACCCGGGGGCCAGCATCGTGCGCTACGCCTTGTTCCGGACGCCGGCCACACCGGTCTACAACGACCAGGGCGAGTTCGTCGATTTGCCGCAGGCCGATGGTAAAAGTGCCGCCGCGTTTTTCGGCGACGGCATCAACCCCGTGGCCCTGGCCGACGCGACCGACCGCAACTTCAACCGCTATTCGCTGCTGGGCAATGCCTACGTGGAGGTAAGCCCCGTGGAGCGCCTGCGCATCCGGTCGGACTACGGCGTGACCTTCCTGATTACCGACTACAAGCAGTTTTCCAAGACCTTCGGCATCGACCGCTCCTTCAATGCCAGGGCGCAGTTGGCGCAGTCGAACGGCAACGATTTCAACTATAACTAGACCAACACCGCTACTTACGACCTGCCGCTGGGCAAAACGCACGTTCAACATTCTGGTGGGTGCGGAAGCCATTAAAAATAAGGCGGTGGTTTAAAAAGGCGTTTTTACGTAGCTTGGCAGCTGATCCAGAACACGTTATACTGTGGCAAGTGCGGTAGCACGGCCCTGCGCAAGAACGGCAGCAATAAAGGCAAAGCCAAGTATACCTGTATGGGCTGTCGCCACCAGGCTGTCTTTACGCCAGCCGCGCCGGTACGGGCGGTCCGCTACGCCCAGGTCGAAAGGCTGCTGCTCGAACGCGTCTCGCAGCGCGCCATCGTGCGCCCGAGCGGCGTGGCGCGCATGACGGTGGCCACGCTGGCAAAAAAAAGCCCGGACGC
>NZ_SRLD01000022.1 GCF_004745955.1 Hymenobacter elongatus
CTGGCTCAACCGCTTCCGCCACCTGCTGATTCGTTGGGCCAAAAAACCCGAAAACTATCTGGCCATGCTCCATTTTGCTTGCGCTCGAATCACCTGGTATAACTGCCTATTTGGATAGGCTCTTAGTAGGTTCTGGTCATATCCGTGGGCACTACCAACACAAAGTCCGCTTTCTGCTCGTGCTCCTTGTCAAGCTTGCCCAGCTGCTCCTGCATCACGGTACTAATAGTTAGCGCCTTCAGCTGCGGATTTTGCTGGCGCAGATATGCCAGAATACCGTCGTGGTTATCGGAGTGGTAGCTACCGTTGATATGCAGCAGCAAGTGGCCAGCTGGCCGAGCTTGGTTCAGGAAGTGGGCCATAGTAGCATCCTTCAGCGCCTGGGCCTGAATAATATTCTGCACGCCGGCAGCATGCGATGCATCGGAGCCGAACATCTTGGCCATGTTCTGATAGCCGGGCAGCTCATAGTCTACCGTGAGCGGCAGCGGAGCCAGCCAGGCTTTTTCGGCGGCGGGCAGGGCATCGAGGGCCGTGAGGCTGCCTTTGGCAACCTGGGAGGCGTAGCGACGCGGTACGTTGGTGCCCACCACCCGAAACTTTTGCTGCCGGGCCAGCAGCACCAAAGGCTTGTAGTCGGTGCCGTAGTTGGGCCAAGGGCGGCTTTGCTCCTCAAACTCCTTCTCCGCCAGTTCGCCAGTGGCATACTGATCGACTAACGGCTGTACGTCGCGCTCAAACATTTCCAGCCCCAGCACCAGCTGGCCCTGCCGCAGGCGCAGCAAGTCTTTGGTGAGGTGCAGCGCCAGCCAGTGGCCAATCGGGTCGTTGTGCTGCTCACCGAAGAATACCACGTCGGCCTGGGCCAACTGCTGGAGCATCTTGTCGTAGCTGGTTGCCTTGCCGCCAGCCGCAAATAGGCGATACGCTGGCTTGTCGTCGGGCACTGGCTTACCAACACCAGGCAGGCAGGTCGCAAAAAGCAGGAGCATAAGGATCAGAAACCGCATAAAAAGGACGTTGGGCCGCCTTCGGGCGACGGGCGAGGATGTTGCTGTACTACCGCGCCGCCCTGCCAGAAGTTTCCAATTCTACCGACCAGCAACGCCAGGCAAGCAGAACGTGCCATCTACCACAGCACGCTCAATGAGCTAAATGACACGATTAAGTAGTCACGCAGAAGTAAGCGTATTCAGTTGAACGTCATGCTGAGCGCAGTCGAAGCATCTCGCGTGCAATGCTAACTATATACCATGGCACGCGAGATGCTTCGACTGCGCTCAACATGACCACCTTTTTATGTATGTGGCTACTTCTGCATGGCTACTTAGCACGAATATAATAGGTGACCATCCGAGCAGAATCGCCGCGCCGTTTCGGTGTAGCCCAAGCTATGCCACACCGAAACGGCGCTGTACAGAGCCTATTAGCCTTTGTAGAACATCCAGCGGGATAACTCGCGGTAGTTTACTTTCTTGCCATACATCAGCACGCCCACACGGTAGATGCGGCCCGCTAACCACGTGGTAAAGATGAAACCCACCACCAACAGTACGCCCGAAAGCAGCAGCTGCCAGAGGGGCACCCCAAACGGCAGCCGCATCACCATGGCAATAGGCGACGTGAACGGAATCATGGACAGCCAGAAGGCCAATGGGCCGTTCGGGTCGCCGTTGATGATGACATTAATGCTGACGATGTAGCTCAGAATAAGCGGAATCGTCACCGGAAACATAAACTGCTGGGCATCCGTCTGGTCATCGACGGCCGCCCCGATGGCGGCAAACATGGATGAATACAGCAGGTAGCCGCCCAGGAAGAAGAACAGGAAGCCTCCGATGATGCTGCCGATAGGCAAGCCCTCGAACATGCTCCAGAGATTAACCGGGCCACCGGGCTGCGGCGCTTTACTCATCGGCGCGTCGGGCGCGGAGGCCGCTACGCTGGCATCGGAGGAGGTGGTTGCCGCCGCTACCGACGTCTTCACGTCGGCTTTTGGAGTGCTCATCAGCAAAGGCGCGACGACCGTGGTGATGGTGTAGGAGAGCATCATCCAGATGGCAAACTGCGTGAGCACGACGGCGGCAATGCCCAGAATCTTACCCATCATCAGCTGAAACGGTTTCACCGACGACATCATGACCTCCATAATGCGGTTCGACTTCTCCTCGGCCACGCCGCGCATCACCTGCACGCCATAAATAAAGATGAACATGTACACCATAATGGACAGCAGATAGGCCGTGCCGGTAGTAGCGGCCACGTTGTTTTTGCGCCCCCCCAGTTGGCTCAGATCTACGGCCGAAAGCTCCACGTCGGCCCGTAGGTTGTCGATGGTTTGGCGGTTCAGGCCCGAGCGGGTCAGCTTCAGCTCACTCACGGCCTTGTTCACGGCCTTACGAATGTTGCTTTGGCGGTTCAAACTCACGTTGCCGTCGGCCAGCAGCTGCACACCGTCATTGGTATCGAGGGAGAAGCCGGCCGGAAATACCAGCAAAGCTGCCTGTTTGGGTTTGGCCTTTTTGAAGGCGGCCGTAGCGGCAGCGGGCGATGCTCCCACGGCCGGCACGAAGCGCAGCTCGTCGGTGCCAGCCAGGCGGGCCAGCACGTTCAGGCCACTTCCATCGTACACGGCCACCTCGTCGGCCGAAGACGGCATGTTCAGCTTGGCAATGCCGAGCGTAGCCCCGGCCAGCAGTAGCGGGGCCAACAGCGAAACGACGATAAAGCTCTTTTTCCGAACCCGGGTGAGATATTCGCGCTGAATGATAAGCCAGATTTTTTCCATGGTCGGTTAGAGCAGCGTGTTAGCGGTTTCGAGGGTTTCGGGCATGGTTTCCTGTACGCGCCGGATAAAAATGTCGTTGATGCTCGGGATTTGCTCCCGGAAGGCGTGAATTTCCACGTTGCCAATCAAGTAGCGCAGCAGATCGTTGGGCGTCGTGTTGTGGTGCAGCCGGATCCGGTCGTAGAAGTGGCCATTTTCGCGCTCCTTGTGTTCCAGCACCTCAAAGTCCGGATGAATCACCATCAGCCGGCCTTTGCCTTCCACCTCGTAGGTGTTGGTTTTAAACGTGTCCTTGATCTTCCCCACCGGGCCGTCCAGCACCTTGTGCGAGCGGTTGATGAGGGCAATATTGTCGCACAGCTCCTCCACCGACTCCATGCGGTGGGTAGAGAAAATGATGGTGGCGCCCCGCTCCCGCAGCTCCAGAATCTCGTCCTTTATCAGGTTGGCATTGATCGGGTCAAAGCCCGAGAAAGGCTCATCGAGAATAATCAGCGCGGGCTCGTGCAACACGGTGGCAATGAACTGTACTTTCTGCTGCATGCCCTTGCTGAGGTCTTCCACGTTTTTGCTAACCCAGGGCCGCAGGTCGAGCCGGTCGATCCACTTCTTGATGCGGTCGGTGGCGTCGGCTTTGCTGAGGCCCTTGAGACGCGCCAGATACAGCAGCTGCTCGCCCACGCGCATTTTTTTGTAGAGGCCGCGCTCCTCGGGCAAATAGCCAATGTGAGCAATATGGCTGGGGTTGAGCTTTTCGCCCCGAAACCGGATTTCGCCCGCATCGGCCCCCGTAATCTGGGTGATGATGCGGATGAGCGAGGTTTTGCCGGCACCGTTGGGGCCCAGCAATCCGAAGATGCTGCGCTCCGGAATATCGAGGCTAACCCCGTTGAGGGCGACGTGCGCGGCGTAGGCCTTGTGCACGTCAATGGCTTGCAGAATGTTGTTCACAGCGAAAAGGTGGTAGACGGTGGTCGGGTTAAATGTAGGGATTTTGCTATGTTTTGGAAGCCGGAATCGTATCGAGCTGTTATTTCTCCTCGCCCAGCTCCCGCACCAGCGCTTCCAGCCGGTCGAGGTGGCGGCCGTAGAGGTAGTGCAGGTACCAGCGCACAATCCAGTGCGTGATGAGCCAGGTGGCCACCACCGTCAGCCCCAGCCACACCCCGCGCTGCCACAAAGTGCGCGAATCGCCCTGAAACAGCTGCGGCACGTGCCTGAAAGCAGAGTACAGCAGAAAGCCCATTGTCACTACCAGCGTCATCATCGTGAAGCCGTAGTTTAGTCGCAGCAGGCTGCGCAGGCTGTGGAGCTGGCTCTCAACATAGGTGCGCAATGCTCCCGAAGCTTTGCTGAGCCGACCCAGCACCCGCAGCTTATAGTAATAGTAGTAGCCCATCAGCAGCGCAATAGCAACTCCCAAGCCCCAAAACAACCGGATTTGGGGGTCGCTCGACCACAGTACGCCAGCCACACTCAGTACCAGGCAAAACACCGTGGTGATGCTTTCCCAACGTGCGTTGCGCACCATCTGCGCCACGGGGCTGGTAGAGGGTCGTTCCAATAAAGCGTGCAGGGCCGATTCGCCGGGGGCCGCGCTGTCCGGCGTGGGCTGCTGTTGCCATTGCTGGCGGAGATTATCGAGGTCCATCAGACAGAGTAGGTAAGTAGAAGTTGGCGAAGCTTTTCCTGCACACGGTGCATTTTCACGCGCACATTATTCTGGGTAATACCGAGGATATCGGCCATTTCTTCGTAGGTGCGCTCCTCCAGATAGAGCAGCACGAAGGCCTTTTCCACATCCGACAGGCGCTCGATGGCCCGGTACAGTTGGGCGAGGTCTTCCGCGTCGGGGCCGGTATCGGGCGGCGGGGCCACGTCGGGCACCTGCGGGCCGAACCGCTCGGGCACGAGGCGGCGGGTGCGCTGGCGCAGGTTCGAAATAGCCACGTTCAGCGCTATTCGGTAGAGCCAGGTGCTAAGCTTGGCCGAGGCTTGAGGCTGGTACTTGGGCCAGGCGCGCCAGAGCTGCAACACGACTTCCTGAAACAGATCCTGCCGGTCGTCGGCGTCGGGGCAATAGAGCCGGCACACGCGCCGTAGCAACGGCTCGTACCGAGTGATGACAACCGTAAAATCGGGGGAAAGCGGGGCGGCGGGGCTCATGCTAAGGCGGCAGGTACAGGCTATCTATCGTCGGGCGGGCAACGGCATTACAGCCACGGGTATTTTTTTCGGCTGCCGGGCTGGTTATCAGTTTTCACATCCGATGACAATAAAATACAATAACCTGATTAATAGCAGTTATGGCGGTTTCGCGAACCGTAGATACCCGATGTAGAGACGCGTAGTCGCGTCTCATCGTTGAACGAAACCGTGCAGGCGGCGCGGCCGACAAGACGCGAATACGCGTCTCTACATCAGCCGGGTTGCACCGTTCACGAAACCGCTATAACTATAGTCACTATTGATTTTGACTACCCCATGATATTCCTATCACATCCACAAGGTAGTTGAGAAATCGAACCGTAAGCGACACAAGGATATATGCGGAATACGCTGTAGTTTCGTAGCGCTTTTAACTAATCTTCTTAATTCTTCTGTATGAAACAATTCGTACCCATTGCCCTTACTGCTGCCTTATTAACCGCGTCTTTCGGAAGCTTTGCGCAGTGCAAACACCCAGCTAAAGGCCTAAAAATCCACGCGGCGCAGCAGCAGCGGCAGCACAACCGGCTCGAAGGTCGCCAAGGCACCCACTCGGGCGTAGCGGCCCGGGGCCTCCAGGCCACGGCCGTGACTTTGCCCGGCCGCCGCGTAGATCATTATTGGGATGACCAAACCAACCGCTGGGGAGACGGCAGCATCGAAACGTACTCGTATAATGCCCAAGGCAAGCCAACGCAGATTATCAATACGGACTCTGTAACGAATACGCCCCGCAGCAAAGACCTGCTGGCTTATAATGGCCAGGGTCGGATAACCCAACGCGTGCAACAAAGCTGGAATGGTTCAGCTTACGAGAATTCGTATCGTGATTTGTATACCTATGATGCCCAAGGTCAGCGAATACAGACAATCTACTCCTATTGGAGTAGCAATGCATGGGTGTTAGGTGGCGGTTACCGCTCTGTCAACACCTACAATTCGGCGGGCGTACTCACCAGTGAAACCGAAGAAAGCCTGGATCCGACCACCTCCATTTGGGAACCGGAGTACCGCGTGTTATACACGGTAAATTCCAACAATCAATGGTCGGAGATTGTGTTTCAGGAGTGGGAAAACGGAGCCTACGTTAACGAGGGCCGGGAGCGTAACATCGTATGGCACGATTGGGCCAAGCGGCTGCCGACGTCTTCTGAATCGCAGGAGTGGGACGCGGCTACTACTAGCTGGGACAACGCCTATCGGTACTCCACCACCTATCAGCCCAATGGCAGCAATGTAACAATCACCCAGAGAGTGCTGTCGGCGAACATCCTAGTTAATGACGACCGCCACACCTACACCAACGACAACTTCGGCAACGAGGTTCTGCACTTGGGTGAAAACTGGGTCAACAACGCCTGGGTAACGGATCATGCCTACCGTCAGCTGATTTCGTACACGGCTACCAACGAGGTGCGCCGCAGCGTGGAGCAGGAATACAACACGACTACCACCCGCTACGATAACTCGTACCTGACCACCTTCGGCAACTTCGTGACGCTGGCCGCACGCCGGGCTACGGGCCTGGAAGCAGCCACGTCGCTCTACCCGAACCCAACGCTGACTACCACTACCGTTACCGTTTCGGGCCTGCGCGAGCAGGGAGCCGTGCAGGCAGAAGTAGTAAACACGCTGGGTCAGGTGGTTGAAACCCTGACACTTCGTGCGCAGCAGGGCACTATCAGCCAGCAAGTAAATCTGGCGGCCTTGCCGTCGGGCGTGTATACCCTTCGGTTGCACACCGCAGAAGGTACTATTGCGAAGCGCGTAGTGAAGAACTAATTCCCTTCACGCTTCGATACAACAACGCCCGGCTGCAGTGCAGTCGGGCGTTGTTGTTTTTGGCTCACCTGGGCCAAGGTAGTGCAGAGTGTCTACCAACCGCTGGGGCACAGCCAGCGAAAAAAATCAGCACCAGCTGTAATGCGTCAGCAACTGGTGCGATTAAGTAACTGCTGTTACGCAGCAGCATGTAGCGCGAACTTTGTAGTTCGCGTCCCCGCGCCGTTCGGGCCGCTTTCCTGGCGCGGGGACGCGAACTACAAAGTTCGCGCTACTCTCTGGCAGCGCTTGAACGAAGGCACTGCGTAACAGCAGTAAGTAAGCAAATCAACCGCTGCAACTCACCATGTCATGAAAAAGCTCACCACCCCAGCCGGCATCATTTTCGGCTTGCTCAGAGTAGTCTATGCCTTCTCCGGCGACTGGCTGCCAGCCAGCATTAACGGGTTGCTGGCCGCCGGATTTCTGCTTTCGGATATGGCCTACGCCCCTGCCACCGGCAGCACCACTGTGGCTGCGCCACTGCTCACCTAGCGGCGCTATGGCTCCATGGGGTTGGTAGGTGCGGCGCTGGTGCTGATTTCCTACCAGATAATGACTGATGTGAATGTAAAACGTAACAAGGCCAACGCAGCGGAACGCAGTTCGGCTCGCTAAGCCACAGCAACCCTAGGTGCGCCGAGGGCGCGAATAGTAAAAAAGCAAAAGCCCGTCTTCTCAGCTGAGAAAACGGGCTTTTGCGTAGCCGCCACTAGCACGCGTCGCGCCGTGGTTTACTGGAAATACTCCTTCACTTTCTCGAAGAAGCCTTTCTCATTCTTGCCGGGATTAGGCGTGAAATTCTGAGCGTTGCGCAGCTTTTCCAGCAATTCCCGCTCCTCGCCCGTCACGTTCTTCGGCGTCCAGACGCTGAGGTGAATGAGCTGGTCGCCCCGGCCGTAGCCGTTCAGATCCTTGATACCCTTGCCCCGCAGCCGCAAAATCTTGCCGGGCTGGGTGCCAGGGTCCACCTTAATTTTCACTTTCCCCTCAATCGTCGGCACTTCAATGCTGGCTCCCAGAGCGGCATCTACGAACGAGATATACTGCTCGAACATGATGTTGTTGCCGTCGCGCTTCAGCATTTCGTGCGGCTCTTCTTCAATCTGGATGAGCAGGTCGCCGGGTACGCCGCCCCGCTCGGGGTAGTTGCCCTTACCGTTCATGCTCAGCTGCATCCCCTCGGCCACGCCAGCCGGAATATTGATCGGGATAACCTCCTCGTGCAGCTGCCGGCCTTCGCCGTGGCATACGTCGCACTTGCTGCTCACAATCTTGCCTTCCCCATTGCAGGTTGGGCAGGTAGAGGCGCTCACCATCTGGCCTAGCATCGTGTTCACCACGCGCTTCACCTGGCCCTGGCCGTGGCAGGTGCCGCAGTCCTTCAGGTCGGTGCCGTTCTTGGCGCCGGTGCCCGTGCAGGTGGTGCAGGCCACGTAGCGCTTCACCTTTATTTTCTTCTCGACGCCGTTAGCTACTTCCTCCAGTTCCAGCTTGAGCTTGATGCGCAGGTTAGAACCCTTCTTGACGCGCCGGCCGCCGCGGCCCTGGCCGCCAAAGAAGCCCTCGAAGCCGCCACCGCCGCCGAAAATGTCGCCGAACTGGGAGAAGATGTCCTCCATATTCTGCGCGCCGCCGCCGCCGCCCATGCCCTGATGGCCAAACCGGTCGTAGCGGGCCCGCTTATCGGCATTCGACAGTACTTCGTAGGCCTCGGCGGCTTCCTTGAACTTGTCTTCCGCCGTCGGGTCATCGGGGTTTTTATCGGGGTGAAACTTGATGGCCACCTTGCGGTACGCCTTCTTTATCTCCTCACCCGACGCGGTCTTGGCGACATCCAACACCTCGTAATAGTCTCGCTTCGTTGCCATTTTACTATAGTATCGTCTGCCATGCTGACGAAGAAAGCATCTCTACCAAATTAGTAAACGTAGCGAAGCGGTAGAGATGCTTCCTTCGTCGGCATGACAAAAACTCTTTACTGACCCAGCACCACCTTGGCGTGCCGGATTACTTTGTCGCCCAGGTAGTAGCCTTTTTCCACCTCGTCCACCACCTTACCTTTCAACTCCTCGGAAGGAGCCGGAATCTGGGTGATGGCCTCGTGTAGGTCCGCGTCGAAAGCGCCGCCCTTGGTTTCCATCGGGGTCAGGCCCTTCTGCTGCAAGATTTTCTGGAGCTTGGTCGATATGATTTCGATGCTTTCGCGCACAGCGTTGGCATCCTCGGTGTCCTTGGTATGGTGACGGGCACGGTCAAAATCGTCGAGCACGGGCAGCAAAGCTACCATCAGCTCCTGGCTGGCGGTCTTGAACAACTCAGTACGCTCCTTGGCCGTGCGACGCTTGTAGTTATCAAACTCGGCGGCCAGGCGCAGATACTTATCCTTCAGTTCCGTCAGCTCGGCATCGGTTTTGGACGCTTCTACTTTGGGGGCACCACCTTCGGTACCTTCAGCCTCGTTAGTGTCGAGGGCATTTACTTCGTCTTGCAGCTCACCACCTACGTGGTCGGGGTCAACGGACAGATTGTCGTCCTGGGGCAGGGTGGTATCTTCAGCCATTTTGGTAAATATTCGTCGGAAAGGGTTTTTCACGGGAGTTGCCGTTGGGCTAGGCTACGGGCGCAAGGAGTTTGCCAAAGGGGTTTAGGCTGTCATTGTGGCACTTTAGCAAACAGGAGCTACTTTGCATATTAAACTCCAACATTTACTCAGTTCCACATGATTCCCGGTAGCTCTTATACAATCTCGCTAAGCGTTGTTTATGTGCTAACGAATCCAGCCATGCCCGGATTGGTTAAGATTGGTCGCACTAGCCATAATGATGCGAAGACGCGTATTGATCAACTGTATACCACTGGTGTACCAGTTCCCTTCACTCTTGAATTTGTTTGCAAAGTCCCGAATTCAGAAGAAGTGGAAAAAGCGCTACACGTAGCATTTTCACCTTACCGCGTCAATGCCAAGCGAGAGTTCTTCAGCATTGACGCAAACCAAGCAATAGCCATTTTAAAGCTATTGCATGTGCAAGATGCTACCTTGGAAATCGAGAATCAGCCAAGTATTCTGGAGCAATCAGAAATAGATGCAGGCACTCAAATGAAGAGAAAGCGCCCGAATCTAAATTTCGACGAAATGAAGATTCCGATTGGCACTACTCTCACCTGTCTGACAAACGGTGCTTCAGCTACCATCGCTAACTCCAAAAAAGTAAGTTTCAATGGCGAAGAAATGTCACTGACTGCGGCCACCCGTTTGGCTTTAGGAATTGATTACAGCGTTGCTCCATGTCCATATTGGACATTTGATGGACGTTCACTGAGCGACATCTACGAGGAAACATACGGTCAGCCAGAGTAGCCATAATGTCTACTCCTTAGCCTGCAAAGCTTGCCAAATCAGATCCTTCAGCTGGATAATGTTCTTGTTGGCCAGACTGGAGATGAAAATCGTTGGCAAATCAGTCGGCAGCGTCTCGCGGATTTCGGCTTCCAGCTCGTCGTCCACCAAGTCGGACTTGGTGACGGCCAGCAGCCGCTTTTTAGTCAGCAGCTCGGGATTAAACTGCTCCAACTCACTGAGCAGCACGTTGTATTCGGCCGCAATGTCATTGCTATCCACCGAAATCATGAACAGCAGAATCGAGTTGCGCTCGATGTGCCGCAGGAAGCGCGTACCTAGCCCCCGGCCTTCGGCAGCGCCTTCAATGATGCCGGGAATATCAGCCATTACGAATGACTTGTAGTCGCGGTACGCTACCACGCCCAAGTTGGGCGTCAGGGTCGTGAAGGCGTAATCGGCAATCTTCGGCTTGGCCGCCGATACCACCGACAGCAGCGTGCTTTTGCCCGCGTTGGGGAAGCCCACCAGTCCGACATCCGCCAGCAGCTTCAACTCCAGAATAACATACTCGTCGATACCCGGCTCGCCGGGTTGCGCGTAGGTAGGTGCCTGGTTGGTAGACGACTTGAAGTGGTCGTTGCCAAGGCCACCACGGCCACCGGGCGTCAGAATCAGGCGCTGGCCGTGCTCGGTGATTTCCAGCTTTTTCTCGCCGGTTTCGGCGTCGCGGGCAATAGTACCCAGCGGCACCTGCACGATAATATCTTCGCCCTGCGCGCCGGTACAGAGGCTTTCGCCGCCATTTACGCCGCCCTGGGCAATCAGGTGCTTCTTGTATTGCAGGTGCAGCAGCGTCCAGAGCTGGGAGTTGCCCTCCAGAATAATATGCCCGCCGCGGCCACCGTCGCCGCCATCGGGACCACCATTAGGGAGGCCTTTGGCACGGAAAAAGTGTGCCGAGCCAGCCCCGCCTTTGCCGGAGCGGCAGTTTATCTTGACGTAATCGATGAAGTTATTGGAAGCCACTGCAGGAAATATTGAAATGTTGAAGACTGCTTTTTGAATCGAAAAACTCAAAAAGCAACTGTCACCCTGACGAAGGAAGGACCTTACCAGGCCAGAACAAGCTGTTGAGGACAACAACCGTTCTTACGTGATAAGGTCCTTCCTGCGCGTCAGAATGACAAGAGGATGCGGTTACAGCCGCAAAGTTACGCTTTTACTTCGTCAGCAGCGGCCTGACCATCAGTAATGTGGGCAGCGGCCTGGTTGTGGTCGATGATTGCGCAGATCTGGCCAAAGATATCGTCGATAGCGCCAATGCCGTTGAGAGCATGAAACTTGTTCTGCTGAGCGTAGTAGCCGGCTACCTGCGCGGTTTCGGTGTTGTATACCGTCACGCGCCGCCGGATTTTGGCCTCGTCCTGGTCATCGGGGCGGCCACTGGTTTTGCCACGCTCCAGCAGACGCGTTACGAGTTCCTCTTCGGCTACTTCCAGGGCTATCATGCAGTTCACACCAGTATCGTAGCGCTGGGTTAGCGCATCGAGACTTTGGGCCTGGGGCACGGTGCGGGGAAAACCGTCGAAGATGAAGCCGGCAGCTGCGGTATTATTGGCCAGCTGGCTTTCAATCATCCCGATAACCACTTCGTCGGGTACGAGCAGACCTTCGTCCATGAGCTTTTTAGCCCGCAGACCAAGTTCGGTACCTTGCGTAATCTGGGAGCGGAGCAGGTCGCCGGTAGAGAGATGCACGAGATTGTAACGGGCAATCAGCTTCTGACTTTGCGTTCCTTTGCCGGCGCCGGGCGGGCCGAAGAGCACGATATTGAGCATAAAGCGAGGTATTTCGCGGGGAGAGAAAAAGCGGCTGGATTTGGGAAAGATAACAAATCGGAAACAAACCGTTCCTTACGGGAAGCAACTTGTTTTGGGTATGACCCCGGCCTTAAACGGCGGTATACACATCGGGGTAGTTGCGGCCCAGCCCATCATAGTCAAGGCCATAGCCCACGATAAAATCGTTGGGAATACTCAAACCGACGTAGCGTAGGGCCAACTCATGCTGCAGGCACTCGGGCTTCAGAAACAAGGTGGCAACTTCCAAGGAAGCGGGTTTTTTGGCCCGTAACAGCGCCAGCAGGGCCTGCATGGTGTGGCCGGTATCCACGATGTCCTCAATAATGACCAGGTCGCGGCCTTCGACGTCTTCCTGCAAGCCCATGATTTCGCGCACGGTGCCAGTGCTGGCCGTGCCCTCGTAGGAGGCAACCCGAATGAAGGCTATTTCGCAGGGAACCTGCATCTCCTTGAGCAAATCGGCGGCAAACATGAAGGAGCCATTCAGCACGGCCACGAACAGGGGCTGCTTGCCGGCATAGTCGCGGTTGAGCTGAACTCCTAGCGCCCGAACGGCATCGGTGATTTGGCTGGCCGTCAGATAGGGCGCAAACTGCTTGTCATGCAGCGAAATAGTGGACAATGGCATCCGTGTGGGGTTGGTCCTCAAAGCAAAACGCTGGGCCAAATGTAGTACAAAAAAGCTGCCCCTGCGGTGTGGCAGGGGCAGCTTCCGGACCAATCGAACTACCGTGTTCGGCGGCTTAGCGCGTTTCGCGCAGCAGAACAAACAGCGCTTTAGCCGCTTCAGGGGCTAGCTCGGCGTAGCGCACCTTGGGCTGAATGTTCAACGCGGGGCGCTCTAGCAGCCGGGGAGCCACCGCCCGCTTGGGAGCCGCAATGTGGGGCGCAATAACCAGCGACACGATGGACATGAGCTTGATAAGGATGTTCATCGACGGGCCCGAGGTATCCTTGAAAGGGTCACCAACGGTGTCGCCGGTCACGGAGGCCTTGTGGGCGTCGGAGCCTTTATATTCCATCTTGCCATTCACCAGCACGCCTTTCTCGAACGACTTCTTGGCGTTGTCCCAGGCTCCGCCGGCGTTGCTCTGGAACATAGCCATCAGCACGCCCGACACGGTAACGCCGGCCAGCGTGCCGCCCAGCACCTCGGGACCAAACGTGAAGCCGATGATGATGGGCACCACCAAGGCAATAGCACCAGGCAGCATCATTTCGCGCAGGGCAGCTTGGGTGGAAATGGCCACGCACTTTTCGTACTCGGGGCGACCCGTGCCTTCCATGATGCCGGGAATCTCCCGAAACTGTCGGCGCACTTCCTGCACCATGGCCATAGCGGCCCGGCCTACGGCGGCAATGGCCAGGGCCGAGAAGATGAAAGGAATCATAGCGCCGATGAACAAGCCCGCCAGCACTCGTGCGTTGCTGATATCGATGACGGAGATATTGGCCGTGCCCATAAAGGCGGCAAACAGCGCCAGCGAAGTGAGAGCCGCCGAAGCAATGGCGAAACCTTTGCCGGTGGCAGCGGTGGTGTTGCCCACGGCATCCAAGATATCGGTCCGCTCGCGCACTTCCTTGGGCAGGTCGCTCATTTCGGCAATACCACCCGCGTTATCGGCAATGGGACCAAAGGCGTCGATGGCCAGCTGCATGGCCGTAGTAGCCATCATACCAGCCGCCGCAATGGCTACGCCGTAGAGGCCGGCACACTCAAACGACAGCACGATACCCGCCGCCAGCACGATGATTGGGAGCACCGTGGATTCCATACCCACGGCCAGCCCACCAATAACGGTGGTAGCGTGGCCGGTGCTGCTTTGCTGCACGATGCTATTCACCGGGCGCTTACCCATGGCGGTGTAATACTCCGTGATGATACTCATCAATGTACCAACTACCAGGCCCACCACGACGGCGTAGAATACATCCATAGAGGTGAACGGCACCGAACCGGCCCGCCCGATAACCAGCTCGCCGGGCGGCAACATCCACCGGATAATAAAGAACGAAGCAATACCGGAAACGACGACGGAAACGTAGTTGCCAAAATTGAGCGCGCCCTGCACATTACCGCCTTCCTTCACCCGCACCAACAGAATGCCAACCAGAGAGGCCAAAATTCCCATGCCCGCAATAACCATAGGCAGCAGAATAGGCGACAGGCCATTAAATTGGTCGCCGGCGGCTACTACTTCGCGGCCCAGCACCATCGTAGCCAGAATGGTGGCGACATAGGAGCCAAAAAGGTCGGCGCCCATGCCGGCTACGTCGCCCACGTTGTCGCCTACGTTGTCGGCAATGGTGGCGGGGTTGCGAGGGTCGTCTTCCGGAATACCAGCCTCCACTTTCCCCACGAGGTCGGCTCCTACGTCGGCGGCCTTGGTATAGATGCCGCCGCCTACCCGGGCAAACAGGGCAATACTTTCGGCCCCGAGCGAGAAGCCGGTCAGTACTTCCAGCGCGGTTTCCATCTCAACACCGTTGGCTCCACCACCTTCGCTCACCACGAACATCTGGTAGAACACGATGAATAGGGAGCCCAAGCCAAGCACGGCTAGGCCGGCCACGCCCATGCCCATAACCGAGCCGCCCGAAAACGATACATTCAGAGCCTTGGCCAAGCTGGTGCGGGCCGCTTGGGCCGTGCGCACGTTGGCTTTCGTGGCAATTTTCATCCCTATGAAGCCCGCCAGCGCGGAGAATACGGCCCCAATCAAAAAGGCTACTACGATAACCGGGCTGGACCTCTCGCCCGTAGTGCCCAAGTAGCCCAAAAAGGCGCAGGCAATAAGCGAGAACAACGCCAGCACCTTATACTCAGCGCGCAGAAAGGCAATGGCCCCGTCGGCAATGTAGCCCGCAATGGTGCGCATCCGCTCGTCGCCGGCGTCTTGCCGGGTAACCCACCCCGACCGAAACCACGTGTAGACAAGGGCCAGGATGCCCAGCGCGGGTGCTACGTAAAGAATATTCATCATACAGGGGTGGTGAGATTTTAGGGTGTTGGTTGGAAAGAAAGAAGCTTTGTGCTTGTAAAATAGAGTTTTTACCAGCAACTCCAATTCCGAACCGATTCCTATTGTCCCGGCCGCTGCACTTTCCGGAAGCAATTGACAGACACTCGCTCCGTGACCCAGTGTAAGCCATAACTAGCTACCGTGACGATTGGCATTGCCAGCCAATAGTAGCGTTGATAGATGAATTGTTCGGCAGTGGTGTACACTTAGGCTGTGTGGATAGTAAATACAGAGAACGTCATACTGAGCAAAGGCGAAGCATGACGTCCGAAGAAGGCAAAGCACCCCAAAAGCGCTACTGGCCACAGACCCTGATACGCCATATCGGATGAGCAATAGCAGATAGTGAAACAGATACAAGGAGAAGCTAAAAATACCACTAGAGTGCATGAGCCGTGCCAACGGGTTGTCACGCGGCACTCGGTCAGCCAATAAAGCGGAACCGGCTACCACTGCCAACACCACCGACACTGCTCCGCAGAGCAGCTTGAACTCCCGAATGCATACTACTATCGAGGGGTTTGCCCACAGTAACTACAGCTATCAGAGTTTTTTAAGTAGTTCCTGGTATAGTGCCAGCATACTGGCACTATCCTGCTTATTGACGAGCTCGTCCGGCGAATGCACATGGTCTTCCGGCGCGCCTACGAAGCACCAATCCCAGGGCTGGGCACCGTGCTGCAGCTCCTTGGCGTCGGAGCCTCCGCTGCCCTCTACCTCCAATTGGTGCGGAATGCCAGCCGCGCGAGCAATTGCGCGGATTTTTTCCACGTATGAGCGCCGCGGAATCAGCGAGTCGCGCAGGGAAATAACGACGCCCTGCCCGGCATGCACGCCCTCCGTGACCCAGGTGATATCCGAAATCAGAGCCTGATGTACCCCATATTGCTCATAGATCAGCTTAGCCAGATAGGCCACTGAACCGCCGCCGTGTTCTTCCCAGCAGCTAAAGGCGATAATGCCATTTTCCAGCGTTTCGGCCAGGCGCAGTGCGTTCCATACGCCCAGGCGGTTGTCGAGGTAGCACGATTGCACGGTAGTGGCTGTTTCGCGGAAGTCACAGTAGAATGTTAGCTCAGTGCCGCGTTCTATCTGCCGGGTGAACTCATAGCTCAACTCCCCGGTTTGTTCATCTACCGTGAGGGTACAATCGATGGGGCCCTGTGCATCATGACCTACCAGCCGGTAGCCGGACTCGGCACGTGGGCCGCCGATGCGAACTAACTCTTGCCCGTAGCGAACCGTAAACCCAATACTATCTATGTGCGCGAATACGGCTGTACGAGGCTTTCCAAATACCAGAATAATACAATCCTGCAATCCTTCTCCGGCCAACAGCTGCGGTTGTACACGCCAAGAGCTTTGCTGTTGAGCGATATACTTTAAAAGGAATTCAGTCATTGGGGCCTCATTGCCAGCCGGCGCAGCCAATTGGCATAAGGTTCGTAGAAGGTCCATGGTAGCACGTTTGTTCGTCCAAATCTAGGATAAAAGTCATACTTTAGCTTTCCCGTTGCGTGGCCGTACAGCAGTGTAAGCTGCTTATGTGCCCGCCACCAAATGCTCCCATGATTCAAAAACTCCGTTTTATCCTGTTGCTCCTTCTCCTGCCGCTGGCGGTGCAAGCGCAACAGCCCGATACAACCCGTACCCCAGTCCCTATTCGCAAAATAGAGCTGGAGAATGTGGATATCGCGCCTGGAGCAGTTGATACAAAAGGCTGGCTCCTACTGGACAAGGATATTCAAACGGAATTGGAGGGAGCAGTTCAGAACCTGTACAACTTCAAATACGACAAGGCCGAGAAGCAGTTTCGGTCGTTGCGGCGGCGCTATCCGCAGCATCCTATGCCCTACTTTCTGCTGGGCCTGAGTGCGTGGTGGAAAATTGTACCGACCAACGTCCAAACCAAGATTTACGACAAGGCCTTTTTCGCCTATATGGACACGGCCATCGTGTATGGTGAGCGGCAGTATGAGGTTGACAACAACAACTACGAAGCCTGTTTTTTCTTGTCGGCGGCGTATGGCTTTGATGCCCGCCTGAACGCGGAGCGCAAAAACTGGCGCAAGGCGACCGTCAGCAGCAAGCGGGCCCTGGAATACCTGGATAAAAGCAAGGAGGCCAACGGTCTAAGCCCGGAGTTTCTGTTCGGACAAGCCATCTTTAACTACTACGCCGTCTGGATTTCGGAAAATTACCCGCTGTTGCGGCCGGTGCTGTTGTTTTTTCCGAAGGGGAACCGGACGCTGGGCTTGCAGCAGCTCAAGAATGTAGCCGACAACGGCTTCTATACCGGGCTGGAAGCCAAAACTTTCCTGATGCGCATCCTCAACAATGAGGAAAATAACACGGCAGCTTCGATGCCGGTGTCGCGCTATTTAGCAAACACATACCCGGACAACGCGTATTTTCAGCGTTTCTACGCCTTGCTGTGCTTCAATGAAGGCAACTTTGCGGAGTGCGAGCGAGTAAGCCGCGACATTCTCGATAAGCTCAACCAGGGGTTGCCGGGTTACGAAGGCATCAGTGGGCGCTATGCCACGTATTTCTTGGGGTGGCTTTCGCAGAACAAATATAAGGACCGCGCCAAGGCGAAGGACTACTACCAGCGCAGTATCGTGTTTGCGGAAAGCACCGGTGATACCAGCGGCGGCTTCTATCTGTATGCCAACCAAAAGCTGGCCCAGATAGCAGACAAGGAAAAGGACACCCAGGCGGCGCTACGGTACTATGCTGTCGTAGCTGACAAGGCCGAGCATAAGTCGGCGGAGTATAAGGAGGCGAAGGCCTACGTGAAGAAGAACAAGAAATAAAGGGGTTGTACTCTTTTGCCGAATGGAACTACGAGACCTGCTGCTGACGCCTTTTTACCTGGCCATCTTCTACGGCATTGCCTACGGCGTGCGCGGCAAGGTCACGAATGCCTTTACGCGCCGGTATTTCATTCCGGCGCTTACGGTCAAGTTCATCGGGGCCATTGCGCTGGGGGTGGTGTATCAATTCTACTACGGCGGCGGCGACACCTTCAACTACACCAAACACTCCACCACCATCTACAACGCGTTTGGGGATTCGCCTGCGGCAGCCATCAAGATGATCTTTGCCGATGGCACTTTTGATCCGCTTACCTCGCGCTACACCAGCACTATGGCTTGGTACAAGGCACCGACGGAATACTTCGTGGTGCGGGTGGCGGCTATAGCGGCTCTGCTGAGTTTCAACACGTATTCGGTTATTGCCCTCGTTTTTGCCGGCCTTAGCTTCAGTGGCATGTGGGCCATGTACCTCACCTTTATCCGGGCCTATCCGTTGCTGTACAAGCGGCTGGCGGTGGCGGTTTTCTTTCTGCCTTCCGTGTTCTTCTGGGGCTCGGGCGTCATGAAAGACTCCTTGTGCATCGGGGCGTTAGGATGGGTGTTCTACGGCTTCTATCATGCCGCCGTGCTGAAGCGAAATGTGCTGTTCTCCTCTGTCGTAGGGTTGTTGGGAGCCTATACTCTCATCACGGTGAAGATATACATTCTGCTCTCTTTTATGCCGCCGGCGCTACTGTGGGTAGTTATTGAGAATAACCGGCGCATTAAAAGCGCGGCGCTAAGGATGCTGCTGAAGCCATTCTTCCTGCTGCTGGGCGTGGGCGCGGGCTACCTGGGCGCTACCAACCTGACGGCTGACGATGACCGCTATGCCGTGGATAAAATCGGGGAGCGGACCAAAATCAATCAGGAGTACCTCTACGGCCTGACCAAAGATCAGGGCTCGGCCTATAATATTGGTTCTTTCGATGGCAGCATAGGCAGCCTAGTGACGGTAGCGCCGCAAGCCATTGCCGTATCCCTTTTCCGGCCCTTTCTGTTTGAAGCCCGAAACCCGGTTATGGTGCTCTCGGCCCTGGAAGCCACTATGTTTATCTACCTGACGCTGATGATGTTCTATCGAACGGGAGTTCTGCGCAGCTTCCGCCAGATTGCCAGCACGCCCATCGTGACGTTCTGTTTCCTGTTTGCCATTGTATTTGCCATCGGCGTAGGCACCAATAGCGGCAACTTCGGGACCTTGGTGCGCTACAAGATTCCGCTGATGCCATTTTACCTCTCGGCGCTCTACATCATGCAGTTTCAGGCAAACAGCGCCAAGAAGTTGGGCCGGTTTGCCTCCACCGAGAAACGTGCCTCAATGGTAGCCCGTGCGGCCTGACCAAAGCGCGTGCGCAGGTCATGATCTTTGAGCAGCTTTTCCAGACTATCGTACCATTCCTGGTAGCTGGTGCAGATGTAGCCATTGACACCTTGCGTCACTACTTCGCTGTTCATCCCCACCGGCGAAACCAGGGCTGGCACGCCCAAAGCCATGTATTGCAGAGCCTTGAAGGCACATTTGCCCTTGGCCCAAGGGTCGTCTTCCAACGGCATCAGCCCGATGTTGAACGTGAGCAAGTCGGCAATTTCGGTATCCTTGCGCCACGGCCGAAACACCAAAGACCGTATGGGCAGCTGCGGTTCCTGGTTGGAGATGACGCAAAATTCGAAGCTATAGTGCTGCTCCAGCGCGGCCAGCACGGGCACCACTTGATCCAGATACTTCATGGTCGAGTGCGTGCCTGTCCAGCCGATTACCAGCTTCTCCGTCCGTTGCTCCTTCACTTGGTTGTGCAGGTGCACCGTGTCGATAGTCGTCGGGTTTACAATGGCGTTGGGATTGAACTGACGGGCATACTCCCGCAGGTACTTGTTGCCGCAGCTAATCTTGTAGGCCCACCGGCAGATGCTCCCGACTTTATGGTGCCACTTGATGCCCGCCACGATGCTGTTGGCAGCCGAGGTATTAGGAATCCAAATAGCATCATCGAAATCGTAGACGATGCGCTTGCCAAGTACGTTGGCCAGCAGCCACTCAAAAACCGGTGGCCCAATGGGCGAAGCCTCACGATGAATGAAAACGAAGTCGGCTTTGCCTACCGAGAAAAGTAGCAGAAAGCGCCGCAGAAAGCCCCCGACGATGCCCAGTGCTTTGGTCAGCGTGTGGCCCGGCTTGTAGAGAATAGCCCAAGTAGCCTCCGACACGAAGGACTCCAGCTGGTGAGTGTGGCCCGCCTCGGCAAGAAAATGCAGGTACTGCTCGAAACGGAAGCGCTGGGAAGGGGCTTTGCCGGGAGGATAGGGCACCAAAAACAGAATGTGCATAGAAAAAGCAGCCAGTAAGCCGGCGTATACGGAATTGGCTGCAAAAGTACGGCAACTATCGGCAAGATGGTTACGCTGGCGTGAGCCAGAGATGAAACACGTACTGCCGGTCAATCAGCGTAAAGCCGCAACGCTCATAAAAGTGGCAGGCGGGCTGGTTCGCAGCCTGGGTTGTTACTTTCAGGCGCGTGTAGCCAGCAGCGCGTGCTTCCGCTGCTGCGGCCTCTACCAGCTGGTGGCCAATGCCGCGTTGGCGCCACTGGCTATCGACGGCTAACAAACCAATTCGCACCTCCTGCGCGTGTTTTTCCAGGGTCAGCAGGCCAACTGAGGGAGCCGTAGGAGTAGTCCCATACACGAGCACCTGGCGGTCGGGGGCCCCGTTGAGAGCATGTTGAATCCATTGCGTATACAAGCGCACAAACACGTTCGGCGCGAAGCGCGGGTCGACCCGAAATCGGGAGTAGGCTCCGCTTTGCAGCGCCAGGGCCATCAAATCGGCTGTAGCTTCCGGGGCTGCTATATAGCGGACGTTAGCCGACGGGGCTGAGATACGGTCTAAGCCTCTGGCATAGGTACATTTGTCGTCTATTAGCGTCGCGCCGATGGCTTGGGCCGAAGCAAGCGAAACAGCATCCTCGGGCTGAACAAACCAGTATACCAAGTGCCAGCCCTGGCTTGTGGCCTGCCGCAGCTGCTGTTCCAGCGCGCCGGTCGATAGGCCCGTACCATCCAGTCGCCCAGTCGGAAAACCGAGGAATGCACTATCCCATTCGAGTGGGGTCAGATGGCCGCTGGCTGTCATAGAAAGTGATATGAATGTGCCAAAGTAGGCAGAAAAGCACCAGAGACCCGCCAGATAGCACGTAGCTTTGGGTAGTATGGAAGCAAAGGGTCCGTACTTACTACCTTTGGACCAACCCACGCCGCGCTGCCGCCGTTGCGTTTGCTGTTGTTACGCCCCCGCATTCCGTTTACTCCCTGCGTCCTATGCCTGTTGCCGATGCTAGCCCCTTATTCTCCGTTATCAGCCCCGTGTACCGGGCTGAGCAACTGCTGGATGAGCTACTGCTCCGGCTCCACGCCGTGCTGACGCCGCTTTCGGCTTCCTACGAAATTATTCTAGTAGATGACAGCAGCCCGGATGGCAGCTGGCTCAAAATTCAGGAGCATGCCGCCCGCGACCCGCGCATTCGCGGGCTGCGCCTGAGCCGCAACTTCGGCCAGCATCACGCCATCACCGCCGGCCTCGACGCGGCACGAGGAAACTGGATTGTCGTGCTGGACTGTGACCTGCAGGACCGCCCGGAGGAGATTCCGCGCCTCTTTCAGCAAGCCCTCCAGGGCTACGATGTGGTATTGGCCCGACGCACATCGCGCCAGGACCCGTGGCCCAAACGAGCGGCGTCGCGGCTGTTTTACGCGCTTCTCTCCTACCTCACCGGTACTGAGCAAGATCCGCTGGTAGCCAATTTTGGCATCTATCACCGTCGGGTTATTACGGCCGTTATTCAGCTGCGCGAGAGTATTCGGTACTTCCCGACCATGGTACGGTGGGCTGGTTTCCGGCAAAGCACTTTGCCCGTGCAACACGCCGCCGAAGGACGCCCCGGCACCTACAGCTTCTCGCGCCGCCTGCGCCTGGCCACCGACGTCATTCTGGCTTATTCCGACAAACCCTTGCGGCTGACGGCCTATTTGGGGGTGCTGCTCTCTGGTGGCGCTTTCCTGCTAGGCTTACTCACGCTGCTACGCTTCATCCTGGGGCAAATTACCGTGCCGGGCTACACCAGCTTACTTATCGCCATCAGCTTTTTTTCGGGACTCATTATTCTGGTTCTGGGCATCGTGGGCCTATACGTTGGGAAGATTTTTGAGAGCGTCCGCAACCGGCCACTGTATGTGGTAGAAGCCACAACGTAACACCATGCAGCTGGCCCCAATTCCTTTCAACAAACCATTCCTGGCAGGCCAGGAGCTGGAATACATCCGGCAGGCGCTGACCAACGGCAAATTGTCGGGCAACGGCTACTTTACCCAGCAAAGTCAGCAGTTTCTACAATCCCGGTACGGTTTCGTGCATGCCCTGCTCACTACCAGCGGCACGGCGGCCCTGGAAATGGCGGCGCTGCTCCTCGATATCCAGCCCGGCGATGAGGTCATTATGCCCTCATTCACCTTTACGTCTACGGCCAATGCCTTCGTGCTGCGCGGGGCCAAAATCGTATTCGTCGATAGCCTGCCCAACCACCCCAACCTCAATACGGCCCGGCTGGCGGAACTGATTACGCCCCGCACCCGCGCCATAGTGCCAGTACACTACGCGGGCGTTGCCTGTGATATGGAACCCATTATGCAGCTGGCGCAACAGCATAGCCTTTGGGTGATTGAGGATGCTGCCCAGGCTATAGAAAGCACTTATCGTGGCCGGCCGCTAGGTGCTATCGGGCACTTATCAGCGCTGTCTTTCCACGAAACCAAAAACATTATTTCCGGCGAGGGCGGGCTGCTGGCAGTAAATGACCCGTATTTCGCGGCCCGCGCCGAAATCATCTGGGAGAAAGGTACTAACCGTGCTGCCTTCTTCCGGGGCGAAGTGGCCCGCTACCAATGGGTCGATGTGGGGTCTTCTTTCCTGCCTTCCGAGCTAATTGCAGCCTACCTCTGGGGCCAGCTGCAACGGGTGGAGCAAATTCAACAGCGGCGTTTCGCGCAGTGGTATCAGTACTACGACGCTTTGCAGGAGCTGGAGCAGCGAGGCTATTGCGCGCTACCTCATATTCCGGATTATGCCCAGCACAACGCGCATATCTTCTACCTGCGCTGCCGCTCCCAGCAGGAGCGCGACGGCTTGATCGGGCACCTGAGTAAGCAGCAGATTCTGGCCGTGTCACACTACCAACCGTTGCATGCCAGCCCATACTATGCGTCCCAGCACGATGGACGGACATTACCGCACGCCACGGACCACGCGGACTGCCTTATCCGGCTGCCACTTTACTACGAGCTTGATGCCCCAAGCCAACAGCGCGTCATAGATGCAGTTACCAGCTTTTATACTGGTGCTTCCATACGACAGTAGACCCCTACGAAAGCCCCGAGACGGTTGCTCGTATAGCTGCGGAAAAGACTGGTCACTAAAAAACCACTCCACTGCGGCGGAATGGTTTTTTAGTGACCAATCTGAACGGGCTTACAACTGTGCAAAAATATGGTCGGCGGTGGGCAAGTACTGACTCAGGCCCCGATAAGCAATGCCAGCTTCCCGGCATCTGGCCCGCAACCCGTCTTTCTCCTGGTGTAGCAGCCGCGCTACTTCCGGATACACGCGCACCGCTTCGGCCCCCGTGAAGCCGGTAACCACGACGCCCACGCCGTATTTTTCCGCCACCAAATCGTCTTCCGACACGCCGGCGCAGACCAGGTACGGCAGGCCGCAGCACAGGTACTCTCCTACCTTGATGGGCGAGCGAAACTGCTGTGAGGGGAGCGAGGGCACGGCCACGATACCAAAATCGGCGGCCGATATATAGTTTTGCACCTGCTCGTAGGGGCTACGGGTAATCGTGTAGCTCGTTTCGGGCAGACCTTCTGCTTGCATCAGGCTGGCAATATGGGCCGGCGCATCGGGCGAGACGATCAGAAAAAACAGCTCCGGATTGAGCCGGTGAAACTCCCGGAACAGAACCGCAATTTCCCGGTCGTAATAAATGCCACCGAACTTACCCAGGTACAGGATTACCTGCTTATCGGCCGCAATGCCATACGTGGCTCGTACGTGCTGCCGGCCTTCCGGCCGGAAGTAAACCTTGGTTTCGTCGACGCAGCTGGGCATCTTATATACTTTGGCGGTGGTGCCCCAGGCCTTCATACGGTTTACCATGTGCACGGTGCCCGTGGAAAGAATATCGGCATTCATACCCGACACGCGCTCCATGTAGTGCAGGCCCCTATAGGCCAGGCCCGACTCGGGCCACACGTTACAGTCGCGCATAAACTCGCTGTGGGGCTCATACTGAAACCCGTAGTAGCGCAGCCCCAGCAGCTTGGCCATAATAAAGGCAAACGCCCCGGCAATGGTACCCAGCGCCCCAATACTGCGGGCTCCTGGGCTGATACGCAGCTTGAGGACCAGAAAAAAGCCGACCAGCAGATCATATGCTTTCTTCAGCAGCTTGAACCGGCCGGAGTGCCACCGTAGCGGATGCCACTCAATGTTGTACACCGCCAGATCGGCCCGCATTTGGGCGGCCTGCTCGGCGGTAAGGGCATATTCCTCCTGCTCGTAGGTAATCAGGTGAAGCCGCAGGTCGGGCTGCTGGCGACTGGCATGCTGCATAAACGGCAACATGGCAGCCTTGAACAACGGGTCGTTACAGCTATTATAAACGTAGGCAATTACGTGGCGCGGCTTCATCAGGTAGTTTGTTCGTTAAGCAAGGCTTCCCATTGCCGCATAATTTTGGCAGGAGCAAAATCCTGGACCCGGGAATAGGCCTGCGTCGCGTAGTACGCGCGTTTGGCCGAATCAGCCAACAAGCTGGTTAAGGTCTCGGCCCAGATCGGCGCACTTTGTGCCAGTGCCGGTCCGGCGCCCAACAGTGGCAACAGCACGCCAAACTCGGCCCATTCTTGCTGCCGGGCATAGGAAGTAGCCGGCGTTTGCGGCGCTAAGATTTCGCGCGGGCCCGTTGGGCAATCAGTCGACACAACGGGTACCCCGCACGCCATAGCTTCGCATAAGGCCATCGGAAATCCTTCCGTAGCCGACGACAGCAGCGACACGGCGGCCCGGGCAATGTACTGAAATGGATTGCTCTGAAAGCCCAGAAAATAAACGTCGTAGTCGGCCGTGAGGGGCGTGCCGTCCCACACCTGCCAGCTGCGCAGGCCCAGCTCCTGGCACCGCTGAACCAGATCGGCTCGGAGCGGTCCGTCGCCGAGCAGCACGAGTTTGGGGGCTGTTTGCCCCTGGCCGCGCAGCAGGTGGAGCACGTCGAGCAGCGCCGTCTGATTTTTTTCGCGGGCCAGGCGGCCGGCCGTAATCAGAATGGGATGCTGGGAAAAAAGCGCCTGCTCGGCGGGCGGTAATGCCTCCTGACTACGATGCCGGATTCCTTCTACATCAAAAAAGTTGTTGACGGTGACCACCTTTTCGGGCAGTAGCCCAAACATATCAATCATCTCCTGCCGCAAGTCCCGGCTGACGGGCACGATATAGTCGGCGGCCCGGTAGAGCCACGGCATCAGCACCCGGCGACGCAGCCAGCCCAGCGCTCCCCGAATATTAGGGTCGTGGCGCTTGGAGTTATGAACACACAGCAGTACCTGTTCCGAACCCTTGCTAAGCAGATTCAGGTAATCGGCTCCTTCCAGATGGCTGATGCACACGTCGATCTGGTGTTCCCGCTTCAGGGCTTTCACCCGGCGGATACGCTGCACGAAGCTGCGTAGCTTGCCCACGATACCAGCTCCGGCGGGCACATCCAGGGCCACCAATGTATTCTGGGTTGGAAAAGCAACTTCCGTCCGGCTATCAAATACGCACTCCACTACCCGGTGGTGGCGGGCCAGCTGCTGACCGTGGTCGTGGAACACCCGCTCGGCCCCGCCATACGTGAGCTGGGGAATGAGTAGCAGAATATTTTTGCGCCGGGGCGCGGGACTATTCATCATGAGCAAACACCTTTAGAAATGCCGGAGCACGTAGCTCTTCAGCAAAAATTTACCCTGTAGCTTGGCGGCCGGCTGATAATGCTTGGCCAGGGGCTGCCGCCGGTATTCACGCAGGGAATTGGTGCGCTTATCGGGGTTCAGATAGCACGTCAGAAACCACCGCTCGGCCACGCACCGGAGCATGGATGCCGGGTCGGCGTAGCGCCGCTCCTTATTGTGCGTATTGATCTTCCAAAGCCAAGCGTGCACTTCCTCCAGGGTAATATCGCCGAGGGTGAAAGGATAATAGGAAACGGTATTGTGCACATGCAGCTCCCTTTCGGTGAAGGGAACCCCCACTACTCGCAGCTGCCGTTCCCGAATCTGATTGGACTTAGCGTTGCGGCGGGCGTGCACGTCGGCCTTCAACGTTTGGGGTAGCGTGCGGTAGTGCAGCAGAATTTCGGGCTGATTCACGATATCCACCACCTGCGCGACGCGGGCGATAAACTCGTAGTCCTCTCCAAAGGTATCCTGAATCGTATCGTCGTAGCGTAGGCCATGCTCCAGCAACAGGGAGCGGCGAAAAAAAGCCGTCGGGTTGGCCACGGGCATGTTGAACAGCAGAAAGCTCCGCACCGCATCCGCCGACAACGGGTACTCATAAATAATGTCTGACTCGCCGAAGCACTGCATGAAGCTGCTGGTCAGGCCCACCGAAGGGTTCTGCTCCAGAAAGTCGAACTGCGTCTGCAAGCGGTGCGGCAAGGCAATATCGTCGGCATCCATTTTCGCGATATAGCGCCCCCGAGCATGCTCAGCGCCATAATTATCGGTAAATGAGCGCCCCCGATTCTGGTCGTTGGCCAGCACTTTCACGCGGGAGTCGGTTTCGTAGCTCCGGGCAACGGCCAAGCTGTCATCCCTCGAGCAATCGTCAACGATAATCAACTCAAAATCCTGGAACGTCTGCTGCAGAATGCTGTCAATTGCGGGCCGCAAATACTCCCCAGCGTTAAAGACAGGGATAATAACGGAAACGAGCGGCGACTTTGTGGTAGACATAATGGCGCAAAGGTACGGCGTCCGACGCAATTACCCCTATAACCCTGCAGGTTGCCGGTAAGCACCACAGCGCACGGAAGGTCATCGAAGCAGCCTCAAACCGCAGAGCAGACGCTTAGCATTCGACACCCAATAGGCTGTTTACAAACTAGTTGCCATCATTAAACCGAAACCTACGTAGCCGATTTAAGCAGCGCTTACCCGTTTCACAAGGCGCCGCAGGTGAAATCCGAAGCGCTTCCGATTGATGGTAATAGCTTTGACATAATAATACGCCCGCTGCCAGGGAATACCAGCCGCGCCCATCTTTTCGCTACGCTCTAAGTACAGGAACTCCAAATAACGGTCGAAAACAGAATGGTAGTGCTCCGGCAACAGGCGCTTATATTGCTCGTTTTCGAATATCCGCTTTTGGTTTTGCGCCAGCGTATTGCTGCTGGTAAACATCACGCCCCCCGTATGCAGCCGGTAATGTGACATTACCTGTGGCAGATAATAAATATAGCCATGCAGGGTGCTCAGCAATTGTAATGTGTAGTCGCCGCTGAATACTTGCCGAAACCACTCCGGCAACGGCAATGCGAGGCTAGTGCGGCGAAACAGCATCGATGCACTGGGAATACCCCAGCCGCCCTGCACCAACTGTGCCTGCGTGATCCGGCCTTCCTGTGGCGGCAACAATTCCGGGTATTTGGTACTGAACAGGTAGGATGGTCGAGAGCCATCGTGGGTAAACGCCTCGGCGTCGTGAATACACAGCGCACACTCAGGCTGAGCTTCCATAATAGCCACCTGCCGCCGCAGTTTTTGCGGATCGGTCCAATAGTCGTCGCCTTCCATAAAGGCAATGTAACGCCCGGTGCAGGCAGATATGGTGGCCATCAGGTTGCCCATGATACCTAGATTGGCGGCGGGTAGCAATACGCGTATTCGGTCAGCATAGCGGGCCTGATAGTCCAGCGCTATCTGACGGGTAAGGTCCGGTGAGCAGTCCTCGCCGATTACAAGCTCTACCACGAAATCTGTATCCTGCATCAGCACCGATTCGATGGCCTGTGCCAGAAACGCCTCGTGGTTATAGGTGATGCAACATACACTGACCAAAGGGCTAATTATTTGGTTGTTAAACATTAGACAATGGTCGAGAAGCGCGAAAGAACAGCAGAACTAAGAAAATGGCTGATTGCATTGTGGCAAGTACTTGCATGGGCATTCACCAGGCAGGCAGGCGTGGGTAGGATGTCGAAATCTCCCACTGATTCGTGCCACGAACCACGACCATGCTCTCACTGCAGGAACAATCATCAATGATAGTCAGCTTAAAAATCCGGATCATCCGCTGCAGAATGCTGTCAATTGTGGGTCGCAAATAATCCTCCAACGTTAAAGACGGGGATAATGGCGGAAAAAAGCGGCGGTTTTGTGGTAGGCATAATGGCGTGCAGGTCCGGCGTCCGGCGCAACTACCCCTATAATTCTGCTCGGTGAATAAGAAGACGACGGAAAGCAGGACAGTAGTAGGTGAGCAAAAGGAAGCATTGGGTACACCAATAGCTATTCTATTGTACTTCGTCCGTGCCAAAACATGAGCCTCACTTTTTACGCCATAGCCCGTTTAAAGTTGGGTATTCAGCCAATACCTCGCCTAATCGTATCTCAAGAAACTTTCTGATTCTATGCCGGTTCCACAGAAAATCATTATACCGCACCCGATATTTTTTCGGTATTTTTTCAAAATATTTAAAATAGAGATATCTGAGACGATTCTCTCCCAAAACTGACCACGGCTTATGCTGCGTAGTAAAATGAACAATGACAATATCTTTTAAGGCACTCCGCAGCTGCTTCATGGAAATATTCGACGAATTTTCCTTAAACATCGAATTAAAGCGACTGTCTAATTTTTGCCAATCGTTGACGAGCACTGCATTTAGGGCATCCTGATCGACATAAATGAGTTTTTCGGGGTTATTTTTTATGAATTCTATACACTTGCCAGTAATGTCTTTTTGAATCCATTTATCCTTATTAACTAATAAAACACCTGAATTGAAATAGCTATTGGGTTCGTTTATACCCAAATCCGGCCTAGAATCCACAAAATCGCATACTGCTGCTATTGGATGATCATTGACAACAGTATTATATAATTTACGCAATTTGCCTACGACCACAATATCAGTATCTAAATACACAAACTTATCAACATAATCTGGCAATAAAGCGGGAAACATAATCCGATAGTAGACAGCGGGTGTCCACCACAGAGTGGCAGGTATTGCGAAGTCATTTGCAAAATCATCGCCAAGACTGTAAAAGCAAATAGTACTCGTATAGTTTAATACATATTGCTTTAGCTCATTTTGCTGAATTGAAGATATTCCCGTTGCAATAGCATGAACAGTAATTGATTCTCCCTGATTATTCTCAAAGAGAGAGGCAAGTAGTACATACACAGGCGTCAGATAGTTTTCATCGAAAGCTATTGCAATATGCATGCTGTTACTGGAAGTACTCATCGACGTGACGTATGGTGGTGGTATTTCGGTGGCGCAGCCGAGCTATTTGCTATCCAGCCGCTGGCGCAACGCACTGATCTGGCGGAATACTTTTACTGCTTCTTCCCGCTGTTTCAAGGAAACTTGAAAATTGTAGAACAACCGCAACGACTCAAAATTACTCAGCAGTCCTTCCTGGTTGCGGCGGAAGGCGGCATTGAGCATGTTGCTGGGCTGGCGCGCCATTTGGCCGGCCAACCACACGAGACGCTTGTTGTAGAGAAAACGAAACCGGTTCTCCGTGAGGCCAGGGTTGCGGAAAACGAAGTAGTACACGATACTGGTGAGTTGCGACGAGGCAGTGCCCTGCCCGATGCGCAAGAGGTAGTTCCAGGTGAGGCGCTCTTTAAACATGAAATGCTTGAAGCGCAGCCGGTCGTCGTACCACAGCTTGTAGCCGGCCAACTGTAGAGCATCGCCCAGTTCCACATCTTCGCCGCTCACGATGACTTTCCCGCGCTTGGTGGAGGTCGTGAACTGGAACCCGTGGGCCAGCAGTTTCAGCCAAGCCGATTTGCGCACGACGGAGCCAGCCCCGTACAGATACCCTTCGTGGGCCGGTAGCGGCCCGCTTTTGCCGCCGTTCTGCGGCCCTACCGCATACACCGCCTGGAAAGTTTCAAACCACGCGGGAGGCGCTACTTCAAACTTCCCTTCCGCATGCGCGCCAAGGACGCCTATTTCCGGATGCGCACTCATTATTTCGGCTACCAGCGTCAGGTAGTTGGGTGCTATCCAGTTGTCATCGTCAATGATAACAATATACTCGTAAGCAGCCTCGTTAAAGCCCCGGATCAAGGCATTCTCCTTACCGGCTACCGGCTCGTCTAGTACGCGAAAAGGAACCTCAATACGCAACGACTCGCGGAGCGCATGAGCTACCTCAACAGTATTGTCGGATGAGGCATTGCTGATAATCAAAACCTCCCACGCTATTGCGTCGCTTACCTGCTGCGCCGCTATATGCCGGAGCGTATCAGCCAGGCGTGTAGCGCCGTTGTGTGTGCAGATAAGAAAAGTTATTCCTTTCACCTGTCAAGAATCAAAATTAAAAATAGGTATGTCCTGAAAAAAGAAGCTTCAGGCATTGCTCGGTTATTTGGGCATTGCAGCCATCGGCGTTAGCAACGCTATTTTTCGGCCTGGTGCAAACGCGCTATGAAAGCCTCAATCTGGTGGTAGCTCTTATCCCCGCTCAACTCTTTTTTCACCAGCTCTCTGAATTGCTTCCAGTAAAACCTGACCCGGATAGCGGATGCTTCTCCCTCACGGAAACGCTCGTTATTTTTGAGCATTTTCTGCAAGAAAGTAGCCGTGTATTGCAGTGAGAATTTAGCGTTACGCAGCCAAATCAAAGACTTATTGCCCGTCGAATTAGTCTTCAGCGCCGTGATGTAGTCCAGGTAAGGCCGCAATGCTGCTTCCGACTCGGCGTTACCAGCAAAGATTCGCTCCACGTATTCCCAAGTGAGGCGCTTGGCCGGAATAAAGTGCCGGAACCGCAACCGTTCATCGTACCAGATTTTGTAGCCTGCCAGCACGAAAGCATAGCACATTTCATTGTCTTCGCCAGAGCTGAGCTTATCGCCGTGCCTTCCGACCAGCATTGATTTGAACCCGGCTTTGTATATTTTTTCCCAGGCAATTTTTCTTACTACACAACCCGCACCATACACATAGCTAGGATGAGTGGTGATATCGCCTTGGATGTTAGCCTGTTTGTCGGCGGCGTAGATTACCGCAAAATTGGGAAACCACTGCGGCGGTTTAATTTCACATTCTGGCCGCCCAATACCTCCTAGCGCACCGATTTGCTTGTCCTGCTCCATTATTTCCCAGGCTAGAGTCAAATACTCTTTCTCCAGCCAGTTGTCATCGTCCACGATGCACACGTACTCATACCGGGCCGTGGCAAAGCCTAACGCCAGGGCATTACTTTTACCACTCCTACTTTCGTATAGTATTTGGTACGGAAACGGAAAATCAAGCGACTTAAACTCGTCTGCTGCTACTTGTGAGGTACTATCCGTCGAAGCATTATCGACCATAATCACCTCCACGGAAAACGCCGACGGCACGGTCTGTTGCACAGCCAATGCCTGGAGCGTCTCCCTGATTCGTGACGCGCTATTGTAGGTACAAATCAGTACCGTAATACCACGCTCCTGCTGAGCAATTTTCATTTAGGCGAAGTCTGAGGTCAGAATTGAGCAAGCACGCCTCGGCATGAGATGAATTTCGTTACTCACTTATGTGGAAATCCCTTTATACCATCGATAAGCCACTTGCTTCAAGTGCCAGATGGTGCGACTAGTACCTATCACGGAAATAGCTTTCCAGTAATTATAATAGCTTTCCCAAGTATTTCCATCTTCTTTCAATCGTTTGCTCTGGTCGAAATGCAGCCCTTCCAGGAATTCATTGAAGCGACCATGATGCCGCGCATCTACTAATTGCTTATAGTGGGCCGTTTCAAAAATCTGCTTTTTATTGCGGGCAATTATCCTCCCGTTTTGTGTTGCCGACATGATACCGCCGGCGTGCAGGCGGTAACGCGACATTACGGCTGGCAAGTAATACATCGTGCCGGTGCGGGTCAGAAGCAGATGCAAAGAATAATCGCCGCTGAAAGCCTGGTGTATCCACTCAGGAATCGGGAAGAGTGCCGTCCGCCGGAACAGCATTGAGGCCGTAGGAATAAACCAGCCGTGCTGGGCAATGTCGGCCTGCGTAAATTCCTTCGCGTGAGCAGGTAGAACGGAGGAGAATTTTTGACTGAACAGCCGCGGCGCAACGGAATTATCGTCCATAAATTCCTCAGCGTCGTGTATGCATGTCGTGCACGATGGGTGTTGCAGCAGAATATCGACTTGCTTCTGCAATTTGTGCGGGTCGGTCCAATAGTCGTCGCCTTCCAGCAGCGCTATGTACGTACCCGTGCAGGCCGCCATGGTAGCGACTAAGTTGCCCATCACGCCCAGGTTGTGCTCCGGCAACAGGGCACGGATACGGTCGGGGTAGCGGCGCTGATAATCCAGCAGAATCTGGCGCGTAGTGTCAGTCGAGCAGTCTTCACCCACGACAAGCTCAACGGTGAAATCCGTTTCCTGCATCAGCACGGAGTCGATAGCCTGCGCCAAAAACTGTTCGTGATTGTACGTAATGCAACAGACGCTTACTGTGGGCATAGCTAAAGAAATTTAAAGGCAACCAGCGAAAGGCAAGGTGGCGAAAACTATTCTATTGCCGTAGCTTGGCGCACTATACGCCCGGGTACCCCAACAACCGTTGCGCCGGCCGGCACATCCTGTATCACTACCGCTCCGGCCCCTATTCGGGCACCTTCGCCTATGGTGAGGCGAGGCAGTACCGTAGCGTTGGCCCCTACCAGAACGAAATCGTGCAGCTGACAACCGCCGAGTATCCGGGCCCCTGGTGATATTTCGCAATACTGGCCAACTAGTACATTATGATGCACAGCAGCACCAGCATTTACCAGCGTGCCTTCGCCAAGACGGGTAGCATTAGAAACCAAGGCGTTGTGCATTATATTCAGCCCTGATCCCAAAGTCACGTCGTAAGCACCAACGTGAGCCGATGCGGCGATAACCGACGTCAGGTTACCGCCCAGCGCGCTGAACTTTTGCGCCAGCTGGCTACGCAAACGGCCACCGCCCAGCCCCAGGACAAATGCCGGGTCGCGCTGAAAAAGTGCGACGACCTGCTCCATACTGCGCAGAACTGGAAACTGCCCGAATAGCAGAGGCTCAAGATCAGGCGTCACATCGTCGAAGAAAACCAACTCATTAGCAGCCGCCAGCTGTGGCAGGCACTGAAGAATTTCTACGGCATGGCCACGGGCACCTAATATTAGCATGTGGTCAGATTTAGGATTTCTGCAAAAGCAGCGTAGGTGCTCGGCCTCTTACCAGGCAGCCCAAATTACCCTTCGCTACCGCAAGGTGATGAACTACAGCACTGATTTGATGACGGCAGTGATTAAATCAACCTCCTCGTTGGTGAGCTCATAGTAGAGCGGCAGGCACAACGCACGCGTCGAAATATCCTCAGATACCGGCGCGACCTGTTTACCGGTGTAGTCCAAGGTATTCAGAGACGGGTAGAAATAACGGCGCGGAACAACATCAGCGGCATTCAGGGCATCACGCACGGCGAGCAGCACCGCTTCAGAGGGCATCACTGTGGGGTAATAGGAGTAGTTGTACCGGGTAGTATGCTCCTGTAAAAGTGGCCGTTGCACGCCAGTACCTACCAATGCCGCATCGTAACGCTCGCTAATCTCACGCCGACGACGAATCAGGTCATCGACTTTGGGCAATACGCACAAGCCCATGGCCGCGTGAAACTCGGAGCTTTTGCCATTCACCCCCACACCCCAGAATGCCTCCGGGCCGTTGTGACCAAAATTGCGCATGTAGCTGATGCGGTGGGCCAGCTCATCGTCGTCGGTGATAATAGCGCCGCCTTCTACCGTATGAAACAGCTTGGTGGCATGGAAGCTCAGCGTCGAAACATCACCGTGAGTAAGAATAGAAGCGTCCTTATACGTTACGCCAAAGGCATGCGCGGCATCGTAGATGACGCGTAGATTGTGGCGCTTCGCTACGGCCTCAATGGCTTCTACATCACACGGATTCCCATAAACGTGTGTGGCCATAATGGCCACCGTTTGCGGAGTGATGGCAGCTTCCAGCAAAGTTGGATCGATGCAGAGCGTGCGCGGGTCGATATCGACAAAAACCGGCTTACTGCCTTCCCAGACGATGCTGGACGTGGTAGCGACGTACGAGAAAGGGGTAGTCAGAATCTCGCCCTGCACCGCCAGCGCTTTGAGCGCTATTTGCAGGGCAATAGTGCCATTATTGACGAAAAACAAATGCTTGACGCCTAAATACTCCTTCAGGCTCTTCTCCAGCTCGACGACCAACGGGCCGGCGTTCGTCAAATATGCCCGCTCCCAGATACCCGTCAGATACCCAATGTACTCCTCAAGGGGAGGCAAATATGATTTGGTTACGTTAATGCTCATACAAAATGAAAGCAGGTTTTTAGGTACAAACAACCCAACTGGTAAAGCGCGGGCTTATACAATCTGACGCACTAAGTCTTCGTATTGGTGAACGGCGATAATCTCTCCCTGGTTCAGCTCATAGATTCGGTCGCACTCGCGCAGGGTGGTGATGCGGTGCGCGATAATCAGAATCGTAATGTCGGTGTGGGAGAGTTTATTAATGGCCTCGTTCACTTCCCGCTCGGTTTCGTTGTCCAACGCACTAGTTGCCTCGTCCAGCACCAATACCTGCGTACGCTTGTACAAAGCCCGGGCGATGCCGATACGCTGCCGCTGCCCCCCGGAAAGCTTGGAACCCCGCTCACCAATGTGCGTGTGTACTCCATCGGGCAAGCCGCTGACAAAGCCGGCCAAGGAGGCCTGCTCAATAGCGTATTGCAACCGCGTCTGGTCAACTTCTGTGTCGCCGAGCGTGATATTTTCCTGGATGGAAGCTTCCATCAGAAAGGTATCCTGCTTCACGTAGCCAATGATCTGGTACCAAGCCAACAGCTGCTGGCCCGTAAGCGGCTGGCCATCGACCCGAATATGCCCACTCTGTTCCACGTAGAAGCGTAGCAGCACATTCATCAATGTCGTTTTGCCCGAACCGGAGCTGCCGATAAAGCCAATTTTTTCGCCCTTGCGAATATCGAGGCTGATGCCTTTTAGCGTACGCTGCGTTGCACCGGGAAAATCGTAGGAGATATTATCGAATGACAGGGAATGCTCAAATGTGAGCGGCGTCTGCACCGGATCAGTTGGCGTAATAAACTCTGAACCCTGGTCACCGTTGATAATTTCGATCGTGTACTGGGCCTGCTTCAGTTGGAACAGCGACTGTAGCAGTCTGTTCACGGAAGGCATAAGACGATACGCCGCCGCCGCAAACAAGCCAACCAATGCAATAAGATCAGTAGAGGTCTCGGCAAAGAACAACGCATACAGAAAAATGGTTAGCACGCCCAGAATCGCAACCATTTCAATCATCTTGATAGGCAGCAAACTATACAGATACGACTCTGCATCCAGCTTCTGAAGCTCCTCTTGGTTGTTGAGAAGCTTACGGCGAAAATCCTGCTGCTTGTGGGCCAGCTTGAGCTCGACAAAACCGATAAACAAATCACTTAAAATGCTAAAAGCCACCGGCCGCAACTGGTTGATTCGGTGGCCGATATTTTGTGTTCTGGTTCTCAGTGCTCTGTACATCAATAAGGTAGCGGGTACCAAAACGACTCCCAGTATGACAAGCAGCAACGGTTTGTAGACGACAATGCTGATGACAATGACCACAATAACAGCCACTTCCGAGAAGAAAACGAATAGTGGACGTAATATCCCGCTGACGTAAACACCCGGCACATTTAGCGCCGCATTCATCAGCGTCGCGGACCCAGTGTCGTTGAATTTCCAGAAGGAAAGATTCAGATATTTGGCTAACTGGTTATCGATGATTTTCAAGCCAATTTCGGCCGTAAAGCGGGTCTGCAGATAGTTGACCCAGGTAGTAAAGACATTCTTGAACAGAAAGAACAAGAATATCACCCCCATCAGAAATAACAGAAACGACTTTTCGGACTGAAAGTCGAGCGACTGGTAGATAGGGAAAAAGTACTTACTTTTTTGTACTCCTCCTGGCTCGGCTGCTACCATCATCACCGGCACCAAAGCGGCTAAGCCGAACACATCCAGAAAAGACGATACCAGAACCAACCCGAACATCCAAAGCGCCCTGTATTTTTGGACTGAAGTCAGATAATAGCGAATGCTATTAAGCGAATAACTGATAATTCCGGTGTTCATGGCGATGGTATGCACTCGGGAAGCTGATCAGCAGGACGCAGGAAATCCCTTGTGCGGTCAGCAGTTCTCAAGTCTCAGGTTGGAGGCAAAGTTACGGGTTTTGTGGCAGATACCACTTTCGCCCACAACTTACAGGGCCTGGCTTCCCTGACCAGAGGTCTTGTGGCCACTCGTCTTTGTTTCATTTACTTCTTGTATGTCAAACACTTGCACACACACAACACTCAGAGCATGTTACGCAGATACCCAGGCTGCTCTAGTGTAGAGCAGGATTACCTGAGATACGCTTCGTTGGTCTTACTGGGCTGAATGGCCACCGCATCGGGACGTAGTATGTGGGCAGCAGTGCCCGGGCCTACCATCTGCAGCCAGCAGAAAGTCAACCGGCATAGGACATAATCCGGACTTTAGCTGAACAGCAGAGTCAACGCTGAGACTTGGTGAGGCAGTGGCAGCGCGTGAGTTGTTACCGCCTTAGCGGAGCATACACAGTCAGCGTGTCCTGGTAGTTCCGCCACGTGTACTGATTGGCGCTGTACGGACTCAGGAGCCTCCGAACTACCGTGTAGCCCTCTGGAAACGGTATGCCACTGCTGTTCATGCATTGTAGCATCTTCTCGCCCGGCTTTTCATTCACCAACACAAATGCTTTGGACAGATCCATTTTGGTTTTGGCCAAAGCATCACAGTTGCGCAGGTCCAGATGGCCGAATAACCACGGATTGCCGGGTGATATACCGCCTAGCATATACACCAGCCCCGGCATGTCATAAAGAGCAACAACAGGCATGCCGGGCTTGAACCCCGACTGTTGCATAGCCTGTTCGAGCTCACCCATAAAACTGGCCGTTTTAGGGTCCAGCTGCAGTACTGTTGTTGCCGGAGTTTTATCGAAACTGACGGGCACAGTTTGTTCCAGCATGTTGGCAGCCTGCAGATAAGGAGCCAACACCAGACCGTAAGTACACTGCTCCGCTATAACAATGGCAGGGACCATAAATACGATTATGCGAACCAGTGTTGCCTGTGAAACAGTGGCGGGCATGCTCACATACAGAATACAAAATAATGCCAGCCAATAGTTAAGGTCCAGCATCATGTTCATAAACAGATTATTGTAGGTACCAATGGCACCCACGAAAGGAAGTATAATCAGCCAGCTGGCGATGATTACCTTGCGCCATTTGATCTTTTTGAAGGGCTGTTCCAGATAGGCCGCACAGAAGATAGCCAAAACGACCAAAAGCAGCGCCAGAAACCAGACAGGCGATTGGTTGTGGTTGAGGTGCGTGATTTTGTAGAGGCCGGTTCGCAGGGTTTCGTAGCCGATGAAGGCAACTCCCACCAATATAGCGCCTAGTTGCAGCACGGGTGCTAGCCGAATTCTGCCGCGTAGGTAGGCTCGCGTCAGAAAGAAGCTTAACGCAATAAATAAAGAGAAAGGGTAGATCAGGGTGAGTATAATGGGGTACGCATCCTTCAGGTAGCGTACGAGCAGTCCTTCATTGTAGCTCGTCTGCAGCAATAAGCCGGTTTCATGCACGAAATTGGTGCGCCATACCGCAAAGGGCTGAATACCCGCGAAGAACAACAGCACGCCGGTTAAGAAACCCAGCACGACGATACCAACCGGCTTATACCAGTCTTTGACCTTCGCTAAGCCTATATATACCACCAGCACGAGTAGCCCGGTAGCCATGGCAACTACACTCGAACTACCTTTTACGAATAAATCGATACCCATGAAAGCACTGCCCGCATATAAGAAAGCGTGGCGCCATTTCAGTCCTGTAGCGCTCGGGTAAGCCGAGTAAACCAAAATACTGCTTACAAAAACGGCAATGCAAAACGAGTTTATATTATTATAAAAAATCGTCCGCGGAAAAATAGAATACTGTAAAAAGTTACCCGTAATGAATAAGCTGGCTACTAGCCAGAAAGGTAAAACAGCCGCTTGGTATTTTTCTTTAATCCATTGCCGTACACCACCGGCCAGCAGCAACGCCGAAGCAACAGTGGTGAACAGACTAGCAAGCCGGTAACCGATAATAGAGGTGTGCGCTGGGTTCAGCAGCTTACTAACAATAAGGTTGAAGCTCGTGAAGCTAGAGCTGTACTCTTCCGGATAGGAATAGCCCAAGACGTAAAATCCTTCGTCGGTAATGTCAAATCCTTTGTTGACCGTCCAGAGAAATAGCCCGATCAGGAAAGCGGCAATTGCGGCTAGACAAAGAGAGTAGCCGGAAAGCCGGGGAGCGGGACTATTGAGCATGCAAACGGCCTTGTGGAATGGCAATTAGAGAAGGAGAAATAGCAGAGTTGATATTATAACACCCGGCTAAGTAGATCTTGGTAGGTGTGCGTGGAAACGATTTTGCCCGCGCTCAGCTCGTAAATATGGTCACAATCGCGCAGGGTGGTGATACGGTGCGCAATGATCAGAATGGTCATGTCGGTGTGCGACAGCTGCGCAATGGCCTCATTTACCTCCTGCTCCGTTTCGTTATCCAAAGCGGAGGTGGCCTCATCCAGAATCAGGATTTCGGTGCGCTTGTACAACGCGCGGGCGATGCCAATGCGCTGGCGTTGCCCGCCTGATAACTTTGAGCCCCGCTCGCCGATGAGCGTATCCACGCCCTCGGGCAAGCCACTGACAAACGAGCGCAACGAAGCTTGCTCGACGGCATAGCTCAACCGGTCTTCGTCCACCTGTGCATCGCCGAGGGTAATATTGTCTTTGATAGATGCTTCCATCAGGAAGGTATCCTGCTTCACGTAGCCGATAATTCGGTGCCAAGCCTCCACGTGTTCCGGACCCAACACATTGCCGTCGACCAGAATATGGCCTTGCTGCTCCGTATAGAAGCGCAAAAGCAGATTCATAAGCGTTGTTTTGCCGGAGCCGGAACTACCGATAAAGCCGACCTTCTGCCCTTTCTCTACCGTGAGCGACACACCGCGCAAGGCTGGAGTTGGTGCTTCGGGAAAGCTGAAGACCAAATTATCCAGGGTAATTGCTTGACGAAAGGACAAATCGACCTGCTCCTGCGATTGGGACGCCTGGTATTTTGGCTCCCGGTATAGCTCCAGATTCTCAATTGTGTACTGACATTGCTTGAGTTGGACCATAGCCATTAACATCCGGTTCACGGAGGGCATCAGGCGGTAGGCGGCAGCAGCAAACAGACCTACCAGCGTAATCAGGTTGGTGGAAGAATTGGGGATGTAAATGGCGTACAGGAAAATCGTGAGCACACCCAGGATGGCAACCATCTCGATGACTTTCAGCGGCAACAATGTGTAGAGGTACACCTCAGCATCCAGCTTTTGAATTTCCTGCTGATTCGTAAGCAACCGGTCTTTGAACTGATGCTGCTTGTGGGCCAGCTTCAACTCGGCAAAACCAGTAAATAAGTCGCCTATGATGCTGAACGAGACGGGCCGTAACTCATTCACCCGGTTGCCGATAGCCTGGGACCTAGAGCGTAAAGCACTGTATGTCAGCAATGTTGCCGGAACCAACACCAAGGCCAATATCAAGAGCAGCAGCGGCTTATAAAGCAAAATACTAACGACGATAACCAATACCACCGCTACTTCCGAGAAGAAGATAAAGAGCGGCCGCAGCACCATATTCACATAGGTGCCGGGTACTTGCAGGGTACTATTGATCAGCTTGGCAGAGCCAAGGTCGTTGAAATACCAAAATGGAAAATTCAGATATTTCGTGAGCTGGTTTTGAATGATATTTAGGCCCACGTCGGCCGTAAACCTAGTTTGCAGATAGTTAACCCACGTTGAAAACAAGTTCTTGAACAGAAAGAACAAGAATACCGCGACAATGAGAAACAGTAGAAACCGTTGTTCCGACTGAAATCCTAAGCCGTTATAGAGCGCGGCGAAATACTTATTTTTCTGGGTTCCACCGGGTTCGGCTGCTACCATCATTACGGGCACCAGTGAAGCAAGCCCGATTACGTCGAGAAAGGACGTGAGCAACAGCAACACAAACATCCATCCGGCTTTGCGTTTTTGGGGGGCAGTAAGGTAATAGCGGATGCTATTAAGCGAGTAGCGGATAATTCCGGTGTTCATGGCTGCTGGGGTCACGCAGAACACAAAAGCTTGGACGATCTGCTCACATCGGAGCTTGCTCGGCACTGGCCTTGGTTAAGCGGGAGTAGTACGAATTTGAAAGGCATCATGTTTTGGACAACACAAGCCTGTAGCAGCAGAACAGTCGTCTGAGCGCTACTTTATTAATTGGCGTAGAGATTTTTCACTACGTACAGCGGGCGTTTGCGGGCCGCATCCAGGCCGCGCCACACGTATTCGCCAATAATGCCCAGCGCAATCATCTGGAAGGCCGAGACAAAAAGTACGACCAGCATCAACGTAGTCCAGCCTTCTACCTCAATGTCGCCGAATACTTTGACGCCTAGAATGTACAGGCCATACAAAAGCGCAATGACACCCATACTGACTCCTAGCACGGAAATAGCCCGAATTGGGAAGAAGGAAAAGGCCAGAATGGAATCGATAAAGAGCTTAATTTTCTTCTGAATCGTCCAGCGCGACTTCCCGATTTCACGCTTGCGGCGCACGTACGGAATATTCACATATGGATAGCCCAGCCATACCATCAAGTAGAAGATATTGCTATTCCGTTCCTTCAGATTCAGAATATGCTCGCCTACCTGCCGGTCAAAGAACACAAAGTCGAATCCCCCATCCGGAATATTGGGCAGGGCAATCTTCTTCATCAACGCGTGAAACGTTTTGGCGAATACCTGTTGTAGCCCCGTTTCCTCCCGGTCCTGGCGGTTGCCGATGACCAGCTTCAGGCCTTGCTGCCAGTAGCCGTACATCTGCACCATAAGCTCGGGTGGATCCTGCATATCGGCCGTAATGATGGCCATACAGTCGCCGGTTGCCTGCTCGATGCCGGCCACAATGGCATTGTAGGAGCCCACGTTGCCAGCCAGTTCCACAACCCGAACTTTCTCCGGATACGCGTCGCGGAAAGCCAGCAGCGCCGCCAAGGTTTTGTCACCCGAACCGTCGTCTACCAGCACATATTCAAAGGTCAGGTCAGCGGGGAACAGCGCCTCATTGGCAATCAGCTCCCGGCTGGTAACCGGAATATTGGCCTCGTTGAAGTAGCACGGAATGATGACAGATAATTTGGGCATTAGGCGGAAATGAGGGCAGAAACTACGACTTGAAGAAAGTATGCACCGCGTCGGCTACTACTTTTACCTCGACTTCCGTCATACCGGGCCACATCGGCAAGCTAAGGCAGGTGGTGGCCAGCTCCTCCGCAATAGGAAAGTCGCCGACTTTGAAGTTCATGGAGCGATACGCCTGTTGCAGGTGCGGCGGAATCGGGTAGTGAATCAGCGTACCGATTCCCTGCTCGGTCAGATACTTCTGCAACTCGTCGCGGCGGCTGGTGCGCACCACATACAGGTGATAAACGTGCGTAGCTCCAGCGGCTACTATCGGCAGATGCAAATCTGGAATGTCGGCCAATTGCTCGTTATACAAGGCGGCTACCTGCTGCCGCTGCCCGGTCCATTCCATTAGCATCGGCAGCTTGGCGCTCAGCACGGCCGCTTGGAGCTCATCCAGACGCGAGTTGTGCCCGATAACCTCATTGTAGTACTTCTGCTGGGAGCCGTAGTTGCGCAGCGTCCGTACTTTTTTAGCCAAGTCGGCGTTGCTGGTCGTCACGGCCCCGGCGTCACCGAGCGCACCCAGGTTTTTGCCCGGATAGAAGCTCGTAGCGTTTACATCACCAAAGCTGCCCGTGATTCCGCCTTGGTACGTGGCCCCCTGCGACTGGGCATTATCTTCTATCACGTACAGGTTGTGGCGCTTGGCAATAGCCATAATTGCCGCCATTTCGCAGGCCTGGCCATACAAGTGTACCGGCATAATGGCGCGGGTACGCGGCGTGATGGCTGCTTCCAACAGGGCCGGATCGAGGTTATAGGTGGCCGGATTAGGCTCGACGGGTATGGGCGTAGCGCCCACGAAGGAAATAGCCAGCCACGTAGCAATGTAGGTGTTGGAAGGCACGATTACTTCGTCGCCCTGCTGTATATCCAGCGCTTTGAGAGCCAGATGTAGCGCGTCGAGGCCATTGGCCACACCTACGCATTCTGTAGTAGTCGAAAAGCGGGCGTATTCGGCCTCAAATTGCTTAACGGCTTCTCCCAGGACATACCATTGGGAGTCAAATACCCGGCTCATAGCTTCCAGCACCGGAGTGCGAATAGCTTGATTTTGGGGAGTAAAGGACAGAAAAGGAACTTTCATAGGGCAAAGATAAAAGATACCGGACAAGCCGGCTGAGAAATGCAGAGTTTTGATCTGCTACTTATTGCTCGATGGCCAGCTCGGCGGGTACAGCTTCGGTTACGGCGCTTGCGGGCCTCGACCAGCGGCGCGGCAACCAACTCGCCAGCAATAGCGCAGCTGGTACCAGCATTACAATGTCAGCCTGAAGCAGGTAGCGCATCTCCAGCGAGCGGAATATGACGGCCATATACCCAAAAATAATTGCCGTGAAAAGCACAGCGGGCCACAGCCCTGGTAAGCGCCGATAGCGCCAAGCCCCAGCCAAGCCTAGTACCAGCAGTATAGAGCGCCAGGTAAACAAGACAGCAGACACACGCTGTGCTACTGTAAGTGGCTTGCCGGCAATGGCTTTGAATTGATTCTTAAAGATTATTTTCTGAAAGTTTTGCAGAGGCACTTCCAGCCGTGCACGCACCGGGTGGCGCTGTATGTAGCTGGCTCGCAGTCGGTGGAAGCCCGCACTGACCTGGCTGTTACAATTATTGTAGCGGAGCGCAGCGTGGCGCAGCGCCCCTCCATACAGTTGCGGGCCGCTGCCACCACTACCTGGTTTGAAAGAAGGCTTGTAGGGTTGAATATGCGTATGAAAGCTGGAGGCACAACTACGACTCAACACAACCAGTGAATCCAGAAGCTGCTTTTCGGCTGCTGTACTAATGACATACTCTGGGAAGGAAGGCTTGGGAGCAAGCAGAATAGTATCAAAGGCCATTGTCACGTCATTCGTCCAGGTGAGCATCCAGGCCAAGGCTGCTTGCGTGTCTTCACGCAGGTTCGCATAGCCGGCGGCCACTGGTTTGAGCGGAATGAAGCGCCCCAAGGTGATATAGTTACGTACGGGCCACCAAATATATAACGAAAGAAAGCCTGCTAATACGAATCCAGCCGGGCGTAGCCGCCCGAAACGTGCAGGCGTACGTCTGGAGATCACCAGCAAGTAGAACAACGTTACAGCCAAGCAAACTCCGAGAAATTCACGCACGTACACAATAATAGCCACCAGCATCCCCAACAACACCCAATTCAAGGTTGTTGGCCGACCTACTAGCAGCGTTGCCCACCAGAGTAGCACCAGAAACAGTCCGAGGGTTTCGGTACCGATAATCGGCACCCAAACAACGCTAAAGGGGTAAAAGGTCAGCACGAGCGCTGCCAGTAGCGGGGCCCAGGATGTGGGCGGCGCGAGTTTAGCTGTTATTACGAAGATCAACCAGATTCCTAGCGTATCGAGAACGACTTGCGTAACCGATACGGCCAGCAAAACCTGCTTGTAACCGAAGATCAAATAGTGCAGCCCATAAAAGAACGGATAGCCCGGTAGCCGTCCTACTGCGGCATCGGGTTCGGCAAAGTCAAAGGTATAGCGCCCATAGTTCAGCAGGTTGTGCAGGCTGAATATGTAGGAATAGGAGTCGCCATTGATATGAATATCAACCTGGCGGCCGGCATAGTAAAATTCAGCCCCGACCAGCAAAAAAAACAGGCGGAGTAGCAGTGCTACTGCCAACAGTGGCCAAACTTGGGGCCACGCGTAACGCAGGCTGGCACGCAAACCAATTCTTGTGCTACCACCACTCTCATTCACTGCCGTACTCTGAGCACCTAGGCTATTGATTGTCATACCAGTATGCGTATAAAGGCAATACACAGCCCATCCTTGAAGTTTTCTGCTGGCGTTGGCTGTCAATCAAGCTCCTCAACTGCAACTAGGTCGCCAGCAACGGTGTTGGTCACACCGGCACAAACCTTCTCCCCGATACCATCAGTGCTTGGCCATAACGCCTATAGTTCGTTTGGAGCAGGCACAACGGGCAGCATTCTGCCCGCTCGCAAAAAAGCACTAAACGAGCGTTCTTAACGTAACGTATGTTTCATGCAAATTATAGCGACCAAGCCAGCACATGGCTAGTGCTCCCAACTCTGAAACCAAGCTTCTCGCAGGTACGAAATACGGCCCGGTTGGTGGCCTGGGTAGTCATCAGCACGTAATCGGCACCTTGGTGCCGGGCTCGCTGCACGGTTTCGGAAACCAGCTTGAGATGCCAGCCCCGGTTGGCGGGCCCTACCGCTGTGAGCACGACCCGGGAAAAGCCGGTGTTCAGGCCAGCCGCGTGCGCCTGCAGGTCGCTGATGGCTAAAAAGGAATCGACTGACAGGCCGGGCTCGTCGGGCACCAGTACCGCATCGCAGTAGCCCTCTACAGCTGCTGAGGCATAGCGCGCCAGAAACTGGTCGCCTTTACCACCAGCAAACCATTGGTCGGCATGAAACCGGTCGTACTCGTTGCGGGCAGCAGCCGAAATGCTTCCGATGGCTGCTGCCTCTTCTGTCTGAGCCAGCCGCACCAGGTAGCGAGGCTGTTCGAACGTGGCCACGGCATCATGAAAATACGTGAGCCGGGTTTCTACCAGCCGCCAGCCCGCATCACCCAGCGCCTGGGCTACGCGGGTGTCTTCGGCGGGCAACTCCGCAAAGCAGTAGGCCGCTCCCTCCTGCCTCAACTGGCGGCGGAAGGCCTCGCCTGCCGCCGCCAGAAGTGAAGCCGGTGTGGTGTCAGCAAACAAAGCGGTGAACACCTTATACACCGGGGCCTGGAAGAAATCCGTGTCCCAGGGCAAAAAGGCATACAGAAACTGAACGGTAGCACCCTGCTGCGCAAACTCAAATACGCGGTGCGTGGCGTCAGCGGCATACTGCTCGGCCTGACCAGTACCGAACAGCTGCTGCTGCGTTTGCACGTCGAGCTTGCGCAGGAAGTTGTAAGGCGAATAAAAAAAGAGTTTATCCGCTCGCACCGCTACCAGCTCCGGGTTTACTTGGTGCCCCATACTTGGCGAAAATTCTCGTATTGCCGGATGTAATCCTGCTCGTTGTAGCGCGTGGAGGCAAACACCAATTGCACGGCCGTATGCGAATATTGCATAGTATGCCAGGCGTTTGGGGGCACATACACGCCCACGTGCGGCGACTCCAGCACGAAGGTGTGCACCTCGCCATCGGGCATTTCGGTGGTCACGATGATGCGGCCGGCCACGGCAATCAGCACCTGCTCGGTGGCATGATGGGCATGGCGGCCCCGCACGATACTCTCCGGCGTAAAGTAGGTCCAGAAGGTTCGCTCGATGGCGAAAGGAATCAAACCCTGAGCTTCCCCGACGGAAATGTAGCCGATGTCGGAGGCACCCAGCTTGGGAAATTCGATTAAGTGCGGCTTTTGCATATCCGTCGAGGCTGGCTTAAAACGAGCGGGGCGTGTTGTCTACTTGGCCTGAAGGAGTGGTCTGCACGTGCTGCTTGAAATATTCCAGCGTGCGGCGCAGGCCTTCGGCACGGTCTACCTTCGGCTCCCAGCCCAAAATCTCGCGGGCCTTGGAAATATCGGGCTTGCGCTTCATGGGGTCGTTTTGCGGCAGCTCCTGGTAGGTGGGCTTGAACTCCACGTTCATGAGCTTGGCAATTTCTTCGCCGAACTCCTTAATCGTGATTTCATCGGGGTTGCCTACGTTCACGGGCAGGGCATAGTCGCTCAGCAAGAGGCGGTAGATGCCTTCCACTAGGTCGTCGACGTAGCAAAACGAGCGGGTTTGGGAACCGTCGCCGAAGACCGTCAGATTTTCACCGCGCAACGCCTGGCTCAGGAAAGCCGGCAATACGCGGCCGTCGTTGAGGCGCATGCGGGGACCGTAGGTATTGAAGATTCGTACGATGCGCGTCTCCAGACCGTGGTGGTTGTGATAGGCCATCGTAATGGCCTCCTGGAAACGCTTAGCCTCGTCGTAGCAGCCGCGCGGACCCACAGGGTTTACGTTGCCGAAATACTCTTCTACCTGCGGATGAACCTCCGGGTCGCCGTATACTTCCGAAGTACTGGCAATCAGCATGCGGGCTCCCTTCACGCGGGCCAGGCCCAACAGGTTATGCGTGCCCAGTGAGCCAACTTTCAGCGTCTGAATCGGAATTTTCAGGTAGTCGATCGGCGAAGCCGGCGAGGCGAAGTGCAGGATGTAGTCGAGCTTGCCGGGCACGAAAACGAATTTCGATACGTCGGCGTGGTGAAACTCGAAATCCTCACGACCAAACAGGTGCTCGATATTGGCCAAGTCACCCGTAATCAGGTTATCCATGGCAATAACATGGTACCCTTCGGCCAGGAACCGGTCGCAGAGGTGGGAGCCCAGAAAGCCGGCACCTCCGGTAATCAGAATACGTTTTTTGTCAGACATAATGCAGGGTTTTGTGCTTGATAGTGCAGGCTTGGCGCCCTAGCAGACAGAGCCGGAAACGGTTTTTCGGACGCTGTCTGCTAGTTTTTATACGCTAGGCAACTGGCTCTTTGTGGTCGGTCCGGATACCAATGCAATGGTAGGTGAAGCCCGCTTCGTGCAGCTCCTTGGCATCGTAGATGTTACGGCCATCGAAGATGGTTTTCTGCTTCATGAGCCGCGCCACCACCTCGAAGTTAGGCGAGCGGAAATCAGGCCACTCGGTCACAATCAGCAAGGCATCGGCGTCGATCAAAGCATCAAATTCGTCCTTGGCGTAGGTAATACGCTCACCCAACGAGTGCTTTGCCTCGGCAATAGCCACCGGGTCGTAGGCCGAAACGGTGCAGCCGGCTTCCAGCAGCTTCTCGATGATAACCAAGGAAGGCGCTTCGCGCATGTCGTCGGTTTTTGGCTTGAACGAGAGGCCCCACACGGCCATTTTCTTGCCCTTCAGGTCGCCGCCAAAGTGCTTGTTCACCTTGTCGAACAGAACTTCTTTCTGGGCCTCATTCACGCTTTCTACGGCCTTGAGCACCTGCATCTCGTAGCCGTTCTCGGCGGCCGTCTTGATGAGGGCTTTCACGTCCTTAGGAAAGCAGGAGCCGCCGTAGCCGATGCCGGGATAGATGAACTTGGTGCCGATGCGGGCGTCGGAGCCGATACCTTTGCGTACCATGTTCACATCGGCACCCATGATTTCGCACAGGTTGGCAATGTCATTCATGAACGAGATTTTGGTCGCCAGCATCGAGTTGGCGGCGTATTTCGTCATTTCGGCCGATGGAATATCCATAAAGATAATCGGGTGGCCATTGAGCAGGAAGGGCTTGTAGAGCTTGCTCATTACCTCCTCGGCGCGCGTCGAAGCGACACCCACCACGATACGGTCGGGCTTGAGAAAGTCGTCGATAGCCGCGCCTTCTTTCAGGAATTCCGGATTGGAAGCCACATCGAACTCGATGGTTTCGCCGCGCTTAGCCAAAGCCTTCTCAATTTCGGCGCGCACTTTGGCAGCCGTACCAACTGGCACCGTGCTCTTGGTCACGATGACGCCGTAGTTATTCATGTGCTCACCGATGCCGCGGGCCACGGCCAGCACGTATTTCAGGTCGGCCGAGCCGTCTTCGCCGGGCGGGGTACCTACCGCAATAAAGGCCACATCAGCATCCTTGATGCCATCGGCTAAGCTGGTAGAAAAGTGTAGGCGGCCTTTTTCGACGTTGCGGCTTACCATTTCTTCCAGACCCGGCTCATAAATCGGCAGGATGCCCTTGTGCAGGTTGTCGATTTTTTTCTGGTCGATGTCGATACAAGTGACATCAATTCCGACCTCGGCGAAGCACGTGCCGGTCACCAGCCCTACATAGCCAGTACCTACTACTGCGATTTTCATATGGTTCGAGTTTTTGAAACGGGTATTTCAGTTGAAGTTCAAAGCGACTCGCCGGGAGCGGCAGGCCGTTAAAAGTAAGAAGTCAGGACTACGTGGCTACTAGGTGTACTGAAAATCCCGGCGCGGGTTCTGGGCATGACCAGAGGGCATATATCGTTCGGTAGAAATATAGCGCCGGGCATCGTCTTCATTCAGATCCGGGCCAGTAATCCATACTTGATGATGCAATAGATGGCGCGGAATCCGTCGCGCCAGTCAATTTTTTTGCCTTCAGCGTACGTCCGGCCGTAGTAGCTGATGCCGACTTCATAGATGCGTACGTTTGGCACCCGTGCTACCTTGGCCGTTACCTCGGGCTCGAAGCCAAAGCGTTTTTCCTCCAGCAGCAGCCCTTGCAGGATGTCGCGCCGGAACAGCTTGTAGCCCGTTTCCATATCGGTCAGGTTCAGATCAGAAAACGCGTTGGACAGGAAAGTCAGCATCTTATTGCCGATGCTGTGCCAGAAGAACAGAATGCGGTGTGGGTTGCTGCCAATGAAGCGTGAGCCATATACCACATCGGCGAAGCCCCGCAGCACGGGACTTAGCAACAGGTTGTATTCCTGGGGGTCATACTCCAGATCGGCATCCTGAATGATGATGTAGTCGCCGGTGGCGTGCTGAATGCCGGTGTGCAGCGCGGCTCCTTTCCCTTGGTTCACGGCGTGCTTCAGGTAGCGAATTGGCATGTCCGGATTGGCCGCCATGTAGCGCTCAATGGACTCTTCCGTGTTGTCGCGTGAGCAGTCATTCACAATGATGACCTCTTTACTCATATTGCCCGTGAGCTTTACGGCCTTAAGCTGATCCAGAATCAGGTGAATAGTTGTCCCTTCGTTGTACGCCGGAATAATGACAGAGAGCGTACGCGGTGGAAACTGGATACTCAAAGGAGAAGGCGTAAGAGATGATCGAAATAAGAGAAGGTAGGTGCCGTGAAACCAGCAGCAAATTGAGCAAAGCGGCTTTTACTGCATGTGCCGTTTCCACCAGTGCTGAAACACGATAAGCGCCCAGATGCGGGCGTGCACGTCGCCAGGGTTGCGGGAGAAAAGCTGCGCCTTGAGCGCCCGAATACCATCAACGCTGAAAATTCCCTGGGCTTCGATAAACCCGTCGGATAATAAGTCGTCTTCAATTAAGGGCCGCAGCTCGTTGCGAAACCACTTGAGCAGCGGTACCTCGAAACCGTGTTTCGGCCGCTTATACAGCTCCTCGGGCAGCATGGGCCGAAACGCATCCTGCACGATTCGCTTCTTCATCTTCGCGTCGATTTTGCTGGCGACGGGCAACGAGAAAGCGAAGTTCACAACGTTGGGGTCGAGGAAGGGCGGGCGCACCTCCAGCGAGTTGGCCATGCTCATCAGGTCCACCTTCGCGAGCATGTCGTAGGGCAGCACCAGGTTCATATCCGTAAGCAGCACCTCGTTCAGGTCGCCATCGGTGTGCAGGTGCTCCAGAATGTCGCGGCGGCGCTTTTCGGCCAGTTTCTTGCCCACTTTCCGGCGCGAGTCAGCGCTGAGCAGGCTGCGGGCATCCTTCTCATTGACGAACGTGGCCCAATCCCAGTACCGGTCTTTGGCCCCGCTAAGCATGCCGCGCGAGAAGCGTTGAAACTGCCGGATGCGGTTACCGAAGAAGGAGTTACGCGACTTAGGCAGCACGTCCCACAGCAGGTTCAGGCCCGTCACGGCTTCGGCCTTAAAGCCACCCTGGCGCACCTGAAACTCACCCATGTGCTTGTTGTAGCCCGCAAACATTTCGTCGGCCCCATCGCCTGAAAGTGCTACCGTGGCCTTTTGCCGGGTGCGCTTGCTCAGTATGTAGACGGCCAGCGCCGACGAGTCGGCAAAGGGCTCGTCGATGTAGTCGAGTACGTCGAAGATATGGTCGTACAGGTCCTGGTTGGTGAGGGAGAAAACTGTGTGGTTGGTTTTGTAGCGCTCCGCTACCAGCTTGGCGTATTTGGTTTCGTCGAAGAAGGGCTCGTCGCGGTAGCCGATGCTGAACGTGTTCAGGTGCTGGGTGTGGCGCGAGGCCAAGGCCACGACCACCGACGAGTCGATACCGCCGCTCAGGAAAGCGCCCACGGGTACGTCGGCCACCAGCCGGCGGGCCGTGGCGTCGTCGAGCAGGGTGATGAGTTTTTGCTGCTGCTGCTCGTAGCTGAGCTTATTGCGGGCGGCTTTTTTCGGGTCGTAGGGAATCTTGTACCACTGCTTGCCGACTACTTTATTGCCCTTAATGAAAAGGTAATGGCCGGGCAGCAATTTCTTAACGCCTTTGAAAATAGACGCCGGCCCCGGGATGTAGTTAAGCTGCAGATAATGACTCAGGGCCACGTAGTCGAGCTTGCGTGGGATACCCAGCGCCAGCAGCGACTTCATCTCAGAGGCAAAAAAGAGCTTGTCTTCGTCGCGGTATATCAGCAGGGGCTTCTCCCCCATCCGGTCGCGGGCGATGAACAGGGAATCTTCCTCCTTATCGTAGATGGCCAAGCCAAAGAAACCGTTGAGCTTCTTCAGAAAACCACGGCCCTCGGAGATATAGAGGTTCAGAATCACCTCCGTATCGGTTTGGGAATGAAACCGATGCCCTTTCTTGAGCAGCTTCTGGCGCAGCTCCCGGAAGTTAAAAATCTCTCCGTTGAAGACAATGGTGTAGCGGCCCGACTCGTCGGTCATGGGCTGATTGCCATCGGCCGACAGATCGAGAATGGCCAGGCGACGAAAACCCAGGCCGCAACGGTCGTACACGAAATGCCCCTGGGAGTCGGGCCCACGGCTGACAATAGCATCGGTTGAGGCATGTAGCGCCGACAAGGAAAGGCGTCCAGCGTCGGTAAAGGCGAATACTCCGGTGATTCCACACATAATTAGCGGGCAAAAGTACGAACTCTGAGGACTTGCATTCCGAAAAAGTAGCAGCGCGGCCCCGCAACCAAAGCCGTGCCATGCTAGTAAACCCTCTTAACTTTTCCACTCTTTAGCTATTTCGGACCGATGGACCTTCAACAGCAAATGGACTTACAACAGCAATTTGAAGCCGCCGTAACGCGGGTAGACGGGTTGCCGGGCGACAAAGCCGCCGCCCACATGACAGAGCTTTACGGCCTCTATAAGCAGGCCACCGAAGGTGACCATGACACCAAAGGCGAAACCGTAGGCGACGACTCGCCCGACAACCCCAGCGGCCAGCCCGGCATGTCGCAGGCGCAATGGGATTCGTGGAGCAAGTTCAAAGGCCTCGACGAAACCGATGCCAAGCGCCAATACGTGGAGAAAGTGAATACGTTGGCGGGCCCCGTCGGCGAAAAAGCCACGATTCTCACGGGCAACGGCCAACCAGCCACGGCGAGCCAGGTGAACAGCGGGCAGTCCGAAAACACAACCACCTCGCAGCAGCCGGACAGTGGCCCCGGTGTATCACAAGGAGGTCTGCGCGGTGATATTACGGCCGGTGCGCCCTACGGCGGCGAGGATAAGCTGAAAGGCGAGCAGAGTTAGCCGCGCGACGTGAAGCCAGCTCGGCCACTACCAAACCCGAAGCCTTCTTTCGGTTGAAACGGCAAGGTTGTTTCGCTGAAAACACAAAAGCCGCTCACGTTGAGCGGCTTTTGTGTTTTCAGCAGATCAGGAGCCGCCACACTAGAAGATCTTGCCCGGATTCATGATACCGTGCGGATCAAATACCTTTTTGATGCCGCGCATGAGGGCCAAATTCGCTTCGGGCAGGGCAATGCCGATGTACTGCTTCTGCACCAGCCCGATGCCGTGCTCCCCGCTGATGGTACCGCCGAGCTTGACGCACAGCTCAAATATCTCCGTTATGGGCTTGCGCAGCCCTACGTTCCACATGTCATCGTCGAAGTCGCCCCGGATGATGTTGACGTGCAGGTTACCGTCGCCGGCGTGGCCGTAGCACACGCTCTTGAACCCATAGCGCTGCCCGATTTCCTTTACGCCCTTGAGCAGTGTGGGCAGCTCGGCGCGGGGTACCACGGTGTCCTCCTCCTTGTACACAGAATTATAGCGCACGGCATTGCCGATGTTGCGGCGGATTTTCCATAGCTCGTCTTTCTGGGCAGCCGTGTCGGCTAGCAGAATATCGCCCACATCGTACTTTTCCAGCACGGCGTACACTTGCTCGGCTTCCTTGTAGAGCTGGTCCAGATCCTGCCCATCCAGCTCAATAAGCAAGTGGGCGCGAATGTCGGCGGGCAGCTTGATGTCGATGTTGAGGTAGCGCGCCGACCACTCAATAGCCTCGCGCTCCATAAACTCCATGCCCGAGGGCACGATGCCGGCCCGGAAGGTTTCGGATACGGCTTCGGCGGCCTGCTCCTCGCGGCGGAAGGGCACCAGCATCAGAATGCTTTGCTGCGGGTACGGAATCAGCCGAAAAACAACGCACGTAATAATCCCCAAAGTGCCTTCCGAACCCACCATAAGCTGCGTCAGGTTATAGCCCGTGGCATTTTTCAGCGTATTGGCTCCGGTCCAGATGATGTCGCCGGTGGGTAGCACTACCTGCATATTGAGCACGTAGTCTTTCGTGACGCCGTATTTCACTGCTTTGGGGCCACCACTGCTCTGGCTGAGGTTGCCACCCAAAAAGCAGCTGCCCTTGCTGGCCGGGTCGGGGGGATAGAACAGGCCCCGCTCCCGCACGGCATCCTGCAAGGCCTGATTGACCACGCCCGGCTCGACGGTGACCTGCAGATTACGCTCATCGATTTCGATGATGCGGTTCAGCCGGTCGGTGAGCAGCACCACGCCATGGTGCACCGGCAAAGCGCCCCCGCTCAGGCCCGTGCCTGCTCCGCGGGCCGTAATCGGCACGTAATGCTCGTGGCACAGCCGGACAATTTTGCTGATCTGCTCGGCGTTGGCAGGGCGAAGTACTACATCCGGCGCAAAATGCAAATCTTCGGTATGGTCACGACCATAGTCGGCGTAGGCTTCGGCTTCTATTCGCTGAGCAGTAATCACATACGCTTCTCCTACGATTTGCTCGAAGGCTGCTACCAGTTCGGGAGTCAGGGGTTGGAAATCCATATATAGAAGGCAGAATGACTGATTCGCGTATCTTTGCCCCGATGCGGGAACACCTTACGAAGGTACATTATTCGCGCCAGCAGAGTGGCTGGTGGCTCGTACTATTGCTTAGCTTTTTGGGGCTGCTGGCTAGCTGCGGAGGCTCCCGCAAGATAAACCAGCGTAACGGCCGCTACTACTCAGCCCGCGAAATGGCGCGCATGAAGGCCGATGAGCGACGTCGGCGCGGTGTGCGCCCCACAGCCAAAGCCAAGGCCAAAAGCACTTCACCGGTGGGCAAGACCAAGACCGTAGTAAAGCGCCGGGTCAGCCCAGGCTCCGTCTCCCGCGACTTAGCGACCGTAATTGAAGCGGCGCGCTCGTATGAGGGCACTCCCTACAAATATGGCGGCACTACCCGCCTGGGCATGGATTGCTCGGGCTTGCTATGCGCCTCCTTCGCAGCCATTGATGTGCAGATTCCGCGCTCCTCCAACGAGCAAGCCGTGTGGGGAGCCCCTATCAAACCCCAGGACCTACAGGCCGGCGATTTAGTATTTTTCGGAGCCTCACCTGGCAGCGGCGCCATTACGCACGTGGGCCTGGTGACGGAAGCCAGCGCGGAAGGCGTTCAGTTCATCCACTCTTCCAGCTCGTTAGGGGTTGTGGAGAACAGCCTGGAGAGTGACTATTATCTGAGTCGGTTTATCAAAGCGGTAAGGCCCAGATTGTGAATTTCCCTCTTACCTTTGTGGTCGTAAAACCCTTGCCTGCGCGGGTTGTGCCAAAGACAATGATTTGGTAACGGAGCTGGCCAAAATCGTCCTTACTTTTGCGCTTCGTTTCCCCCCAATGCCTCTTCTTTTTTCACCTATTTACCCATTTATGAAACATTCACGTTTACGCCTCTTGCTTTTGCTGGTGTTGACGCTGTTGTCAGCCCCAGAGGCGTGGAGTCAGGTAACTACTTCGGCGATGAACGGTATTATTACCGACAAGTCTGGAGAGGGTTTGCCTGGTGCGACAGTCATTGCCGTACACACGCCTACCAACACCCAATACGTATCTCCTACTAACTCGGAAGGCCGCTTCAACATCAACGGCATGCGGGTAGGAGGTCCATACTCGGTCCGCGTAACCTTCATTGGCTACAAAGAGACGGCTCGCGACGGTATCTTCCTGACGCTGGGCCAAAACCTGCGGCTGGACATCAACCTGAGCGAGGCAACCACTGAACTGGCGAACATCGTCGTTCGGGGACAGCGTGACAACATCATTAATGCCGACCGCACGGGTTCGGTGACGTCGGTGCAGCGCGAGCAAATCGACCGGTTGCCTTCCATCAGCCGGAGCCTGAACGACTTCACCCGCCTCACGCCCCAGGCCAACGGCTCGACCGTAGGAGGTGGCAACAACCGTCAGAACAACTTCACCGTCGACGGTTCCGACTTCAACAACAACTTTGGTATCGGTGGCAACCTGCCCGCCAACGGCTCGCCTATCTCCCTGGACGCTATCGACCAGATTACGGTAAGCGTAACGCCCTACGACGTGCGCCAGTCCGGCTTCGTGGGTGGTGCTATCAACGCCATTACCCGCTCGGGTACCAACGAGTTCACCGGCTCGGTGTATACCTACTCCCGTGACCAGACCTTCATCGGTAACAAAGTAGGCAGCGAGACTTTCAACCTGCAGAACTCCCGCTTCAACCAGTACGGCTTCCGTCTGGGTGGCCCGATCATCAAAAACAAGGTATTCTTCTTCGTCAACGCTGAGATTGAAAAGAACATCGTACCCGGTCAGACACGCGTTGCCGCTACCGATGCCGCCCCCTTTGGCTCAAACAGCGGTGTGGCCCGCCCCAAGGATTTTGAGCTGGATGCCATCAGCAACTACCTGCGCGACAAGCTAGACTACACGACTGGCCCGTACCAGGGCTACGAGTTCATCAGCGACCGTACAAAACTCACGGGACGCGTCGACTGGAACATCAGCCAGCGCCACCGCTTCAACGTGCGCTACAGCCAGACGGAAGGCAAGTCGCCTAGCTTCCCCAGCGGGTCGTCGAGCCCGCTTACCCAATTCCCGTTCGGCGTTGGTCGTACCGACCTCAACGCGCTGCCCTTCAAGAATGCTGGCTACTTCCAGGAAGCTAACTTCTACTCGCTGGCCGCTGAATTGAACTCGACTTTTGGCAGCAACATGGCCAACACATTCCGGGCTACTTACACCAAGCAGAACGACCCCCGCAGCTCCGACAGCAAGGTTTTCCCTTTCGTGGATATCCTGAAAGCGGATAATGCCACGGCGGCCCCCACTCCTTTCACCTCGTTTGGCTACGAGCCGTTCTCGCTGGGCAACCTGCGCGACGTAGAAATCTACTCGATTCGGGACGACTTCTCCTGGACGCTGGGCAAGCACAACGTGACCCTGGGAGGCCAGATTGATCAGAGCGAGACCAAAAACGGCTTCCAGCGCTTCGCCGCCAGCTACTACCGCTTCAACTCGTTTGAGGATTTCGTAGCCGCCAGCGACCCAAGCCGCACTCCGGCCGAGCGGGCTTCCGTGTTGCCGACCGACTTTGCTCTTACCTACTCGCTGGAGCCCGGTTTTGCTCAGGCATTCCCTTCGTTTAAATTCGGTCAGTACTCGTTCTATGCCCAGGACGAATTCGCTCTCACGAGCCGTATCCGCCTGAGCGGTGGCTTGCGTGCCGATTACATCACCTTCCCGGAGGATCTGAAAGAGCACCCGCTGGTTTCGGCGTTGACCTTTGCTAACGGGGAGAAAATAAACACGGCTACGCTGCCTGCTTCCAAAGTACTGTGGTCGCCCCGTATTGGCTTCAACTGGGATGTGGAAGGCAATAGCACTGTGCAGCTGCGTGGTGGCTCGGGCATCTTCACCGGTAAAGTGCCGTATGTGTGGATCGTGAGCCAAGCCGGCGATGCGGGTATGCTGCAGGTAACCCGTACTTTCTCCGGTGCTGGTGTGAAAGACCTGAATGGCACCCCGAACTCCTACCAGGGCTTCCAGACTGACCCCAACTTCTACCGTCCGGAAACTGTTCCGGTTGCTGGCACGGTTATCCCAAACCCAATTTCGGCCGTTTCTCCCGACTTTAAGTTCCCCCAGACCTGGAAAAGCAGCCTGGCCTTGGACGTGAAGCTGCCCCTAGGCGTTGTGGGCTCGCTGGAAGGTATTTATAACAAAGACCTGAACACAGCCATTTTCCGCAACCCGAACATGGTTGCGCCAAAGAACCTCGCGGTGGGCGGCTACCCCGACAACCGCTTGATGTACCCTAACGGTAACCCGGACAAGTTCATCAACCCGATCAGCACGGCTGGTAAGGCAGTACCCAACGGCACTGCCGGTGGTCAGGCGTTCAACACGATTGTGCTTGACAACGCTACCAAAGGCTATTACTGGTCGGTAGCCGCTAAGGCAGAAAAGCAGTTCGACAGCGGCCTGTTTGCGTCGGTGGCTTACGTGCGCAGCGACGCCCGTAACCTGTTTGATGGCGGAGGCGACCAGCCCCTGTCGTCGTGGCAGCAGAATCCTTCGATCAACGGCTCCAACAGCCCCCAGCTGAGCTACGCCAGCTACGTGGTGCCAGACCGCGTAATTGTTTCGCTGTCGTACCGCAAGGAGTACCTCGCACACCTGGGCACGACTCTGTCGCTGTTCTACGAAGGCAGCCAGGGTGGCCGCTTCTCGTACGTGTACTCGTCTGACTTTAACCGCGACGGTGCCAACGCTGACCTGATCTACATCCCGAACAATCCGTCCGAAATCACCTTCGTAGCGCAGACTGTCAACGGCGTAGTAGTTACGCCACAGGAGCAAAGCGACTTGTTCTTCAAGTACGTGGAGCAGGATAAATACCTGAGCAAGCACAAAGGCGAGTATGCCGAGCGTAACGGAGCCCTGTTGCCATGGCGTAACCAGATTGACGTGAAGCTGTTGCAGGACCTGTTCGTGGACCTGGGCACTAAGCGCAACACGTTGCAGCTGAGCCTCGACGTATTCAACCTTGGCAACCTGCTCAACAGCAGCTGGGGTGCTTTCCAGACCACCAACGCTACCTCGGTTCTGGTTCCTCAGAACGTAGCGGCCCTGACCCCAGGCGGCGCGGTAAAGCCGACGTTCCGCTTGCAGCTTGACCGCGGCAACCTGGTGCAGGAAACCTTCCGCCGCAACCTGAGCCCGTCGTCGACTTACTTCATGCAGGTAGGTTTGCGCTATATCTTCAACTAATCTGGTTTCAGAGTAGTCCCAAAAGCGGGTGGAACAATGTTCCACCCGCTTTTTTTATGCCTAATTATCAAGCTGATGTATTTTCCAGGCACTTTTTTATCTCGCAACGCTTGCACATTCTAAAACGCCGCCTACCTTTGCACCACGATTCCACAGTAAATGACTGCGGAAACAATACCCTGGGGGATTAGCTCAGCTGGCTAGAGCGCTTGCATGGCATGCAAGAGGTCATCGGTTCGACTCCGATATTCTCCACGAAAGCCCAACCTAACCGGTTGGGCTTTTTTTATTGGGGATATTAGAAAGTCTGCAGCATGTCATGCTGAGCTTGTCGAAGCATCTCTACCGCTTCGTCGCCAAAGTAATTTGATTACCATTGCAGGAGAGATGCTTCGGCAAGCTCAGCATGACGTTCGACAAACTTGCTAAGCAGCTTCATCGTCTTACCCGACGCGTTGGCCTGGTCAAGGGACATAAAAAGGGCTCTGCTGAAGCAGAGCCCTTTTTGCGTGAAAACTGCAGGAACATTTACACAAACAGCCCATCAACCGACAGATACCGCTCACCCGTGTCGTAGCAGAACGTTAGGACCCGACTACCCTGGGGCATGTCGGCGAGCTTCTTGGCGACGGCGGCAAATGAGGCACCGGAAGACACCCCGACGAACAGCCCTTCTTCACGGGCGGCCCGGCGAGCCATATCGAAGGCTTCCTGCTGGCTTATCTGAATGGTACCGTCCAGAATGTCGGTGTGCAGGTTGGCCGGAATGAAACCGGCCCCGATGCCCTGAATCGGGTGCGGGCCGGGGGCACCGCCACTGATAACGGGCGACAGCTCGGGCTCGACGGCAAATGTCTGCATGTTCGGAAACTTCGGCTTCAGCACCTCCGTCACGGCCGTGATGTGGCCCCCAGTGCCCACGCCGGTGATGTGGAAGTCGAAGCCCTCGGGCGCATCGCGCAGAATCTCCTGGGCGGTTGTTTCGGCATGAATCCGGATGTTGGCCGGGTTCTCAAACTGCATGGGCATCCAGGCCCCGGGCGTATCGCGCACCAGCTCGTGCGCTTTTTCGATGGCCCCTTTCATGCCCTTCTCCCGTGGCGTAAGCTCTAGGCTGGCACCATAGGCCGTCATCAGGCGACGACGCTCGATGGACATCGACTCGGGCATGACCAGCGTCAGCTTGTAGCCTTTCACGGCGGCCACCATTGCCAGACCCACACCGGTGTTGCCGGAAGTCGGCTCCACAATCAGACTATCAGGAGTCAGTAGGCCGTCTTTCTCAGCCTGCTCAATCATGGCCAGGGCAATGCGGTCTTTGATGCTGCCACCCGGATTAGCGCGCTCCAGCTTCACCCACACTTCCACATCGGGGCGCTGGGCAAACAAGCGGTTCAGGCGCACCAGCGGCGTGTTGCCAATGGTATCGAGAATGGTGTTGGCTTTCATAGGAAACAAGTGAGTGAAATGGTAGAGAGTAGGCTGATGGAGCAGCAGCTCCAGTGGCATTGGAAGCGGCGCACTGCGCTACTGCTCGTTGCTCAGATGGAAAATACAATATCCGCAGTAGGATCTTCGGAGCGGGTAACGTGAATCTGGGCCCGATGATAGACCCGCGAGTGAGAAGGTACGCTTTCCGTCAGCCACACATTGCCGCCGATGATGCTGTGGCTGCCCACCACCGTGCTGCCCCCGAGAATGGTAGCCCCGGCATAAATTACCGTGTGATCTTCAATGGTGGGGTGGCGTTTGGTGTTGGCCATGTGCTTGGCTACGCTCAGAGCGCCCAGCGTGACGCCCTGAAAAATCTTCACGTAAGCTCCGATTACGGCTGTTTCACCAACGACGATGCCCGTGCCATGGTCGATGCAGAAGGAAGGGCCAATGCGGGCTCCGGGATGAATATCGATGCCGGTGCGGGCATGAGCATACTCGCTGAGCAGCCGGGGCACGCGGGGCACCTGGCGCTGGTAGAGCGCATGCGCAAAGCGGTGTAGGGCAATGGCGTAGAAACCCGGATAAGTACTGATAACCTCCGCGCTACCCTGGGCGGCGGGATCGGCGGCCACAATGGCGGCGGCATCCCGGAGCAGCAGGTCACGCAACAAGGGCAGCCCCGCCATGCAGGTGGCGGCAATCTGCTCGGCAGCACTGACCTCCAGCACCGCCCGGAGCAACTCGGCCAAAGTAGCCTGGAGCTGCTTGAGCGCGGCTGCTACGGCAGCGGGGCTGCTGAGGTGACGATCGGCGCGCTCGGGAAAAAGCACCTGCAAGAGCGCGTCGGCAAGAGCGCAGAACGCCGGGCCCGGCAACGGCGCGGTGGCCTGCTGGTGCGCAACGGCTAGAGACTGAACGAAGGCGGCGTGCATAGGACAGGACAAAAAAATGCAGCCCGCAACGAACAGGCCGCTTACAACGGCAAGATAACGGCCTCGGCGTATGCTGCAACCAGCAGTACAGCGGAAGGTTTGGGACACAACCGCTGCTGCGTGCCTTCCGTTAGGATACAGATCTGAGCTTGTTTTCAATCCTTCACTTCATTCCTACTTTATTATGGCTGATACCTCCATCACCAAAGTCGACTCCAAGTATTCACCCAAAGGCCACGACGGCGAAAAGTACCTGGCCTCCGGTATTCATGTGGCTATGCGGCTCTGGGAAAATGAGCAGCCCGGCGACTCCAAGGAGCCTGCTACCCGGCCTTACGAAACGGTAGGCTACGTTATCAGCGGCCGGGCTGAGCTGCATCTGGAAGGCCAAATGGTCGTGCTCGAACCTGGCAACTCCTGGGTGGTGCCGAAAGGCTCATCACACACCTACAAGATTCTGGAAGCCTTCACCGCCGTGGAAGCCACTACGCCGCCGGCCCAGGTGCACGGCCGCGAAGAAGAATAACAGGTGTAGCCGCCTCACATCGGGAAACGCCGGGCCCACACAGGTCCGGCGTTTTTGTGGGCTGGCAGTTGCACTAATCTGATTCGCAATACTGCCTCCCACAGGGCTGAGAACTAACCACAGTAAGGAGCAGCTATTCTTATGAGCAATTAAATAGCGAAAGTACCCGAAGACATAAAACTATGCATATATGTCTATAAAACAGTAAATTACACTATGCTCACATTTTCTGCATCCAGGTTTATTTTTTCTAATGGCCCAACAGCGCTATAGACAAAGAATGCTTGGATATGGGCTACAAAAAAATGAATTATTCCTAACCTGACCACACTAAATACCGTTTAGGCCAGACCGCACTTTCCCATTTTGGCTATGAAACACTTCGTACAACACACATTGCCCGGCTGTATACTGCTGCTCACCACCAGCTTGCTGGCCGCGGCGCAACCACAGCAGCACCGCCCGGCAGTAGCTTCGTTATATGTGAATGACGCCAGCCAAACCGGTGATGCCTTCACAACTACTCCCGGCAATGATGCCACCGGGGATGGCAGCAGTACTGCCCCTTATGCCACCGTGGCCAAAGCCCTGGCCAGTGCAGATGCCGCTACCAGCACTATTTTCATCGACGCGGGCACGTACTCCGAGCGGGTCATCCTGAATAAGAACATCAGCCTGCAAGGCGTAGACACGGCCCGAACGGTATTCGACGGCGGCCTCGTGCCGAGTGATATCCAGACCCAGGAAACGGGTATTTTCATCACAGCCGTTGGGGGCACTCCTACCAATCCGGTTACCATCGCCGACCTGAAAGTGCGGGCTTACGACTACGGCATTCAAAACGACAACCAAGTTAACCACGTCAACTTTCTGATTGAGGACGTGACGACAACCGAGAACCGGCAGTTCGGAATTTACTGGAATGGCTACCCAAGTTTCACCGAGAATATTACGTTCCGGCGAGTGCGGGCCGCCAAAACTGCGCTGGCTCCTAATACGCGCAACAATGGCGCGGGGCGCGGGCTGTTTCTGGTGAATGGCAGCAAAATCAATATTCTGATCGAAGATGGCGTGTTCGAGCAGAACCGCCGGGCTGGCATCGATATCAATGACGGCAGCGTGAGTGGCCTCGTTATTCGCAACTGTCGCTTGGGTTCCAATCTGGGGCCGGCCATTGCGGTGCTGGGTGCGGCCGGCCTGCGGGATGGCGGCGGCAACTTCGTGACCCCAGCTGCTCTGATTGAGAACAACACTATTCGCAATAACGCCTCCAACGGCCTGGAGCTGAAATCGTGCACCGGTACTGGCCGCAGCAGTGGCCCCGGCAGCCTCGTGGTGCGCAACAACTACGTCGTGCGCACCATTGGGGCGCCAACCAATCTGGCCGAGGACAATGCCGGTATTGCCTTTATCGACCGGGACCGAAATGTAATTGTCACGGGTGGGGGCGTGACCAGCGACCTGCTCACCGGAGGAGCATACATCCAGAACAATATCGTGCGTGGCTATCTGGCCGATGCGCTACGCACGGCGTTCAACGTCAATGGCTTTGGCGTGGTACTGGAAGGGGCCAACAATAAAGTATTTGGCAATGTAATAGCCCAGTGCCAGCGCGGCATTCAGGTGCAGGACCGGCCAGCGAACAGCACCGGCTCGACGCCTTTCTTTGATATTGACCGCAACGCCTCCCTCGTTTCCACCGGCGACAGTATTCGCAACAACAGCATAGACTCCTGCTTCACATCTGTGCGGGCCGTAAATTTGTCCCAAGTCGTGAATGCGTCGCTCAACTGGCTAGGCAGCAACCAGGCGACTAGTATCCGCGGTACCAATGCGGCGGGCCGGGACGGATTGTTGCTCACCTTGGGCGGGCCAGCCACCAGCTTCGCTCAAGTGTCGTCGCTGGAGCCCACTGGCCGGATCGACTATTCGCCTTTTCTGCACACAAGAACGGATGCTTCGGCGGCAGTAGGCTTTCAAAGCGACCTGAGCTATCTGCACGCCGACCGCTTCAGTCCCACTACGGGTTCTGATGGCCGTTTGCAGGAAGCCTTGACAGCAGTGGCCGAAAATGGAACTGTGGAAACCGTAGCGGCCACGTATGATGAAACAGCCACCATTACCAAAAACGTGACGCTCACGAATGATGGCCCGACCACGGTGCAGAACCTGGGCGTGAATGCTCCCGGCAAGGTGGGCATCTTGGCCGCGCCCTTCAGCTTGTCGGGTACTCTGACGCTAACGTCAGGACTGCTGCGCACTTCGACTTTGGGCTTGCTAACCCTAAATGCCGGGGCGGGTGCCACCGAAGGAAATACAGCTTCCTACGTGGATGGGCCACTACGCAAGCTGGGAAATTCAGCCTTTGTATTTCCGCTGGGCAAAGCAGGCTTCTGGGCACGCCTGGCAATTTCAGCCCCCAGCAACCCGGCTACGGCTTTCACCGGAGAATATTTCGCCTCCCCTTTCCCAAACCGCACGGCTTCGCCGCCCCTTAACGAGGTTAGCTCCGTTGAGTACTGGAACCTGGACCGCGCCGGCTCGACTGATGCGGTAACGGTGCGGCTCTACTTCGAAAACAGCGGCCGGAGCGGCATCGACGAGTTTTCGAACGACTTGCAGGTGGCCCGCTACGATGGCTCTACCTGGATTTCGGAAGGCAACGGTGGTCTTGGCGGCTCGTTGGCAGCTGGCTCAGTCGTTTCGGCCGGGCCCGTGGCCAGCTTTGGTCCCTTCACCTTCGGCTCGCTCTCGCCCGTAGTCAATCCGCTACCCGTGGAGCTGGTTAGCTTCACCGCTACCGAGCGCCAGCCGGGCACGGTGACGCTGGAGTGGCAAACCGCTTCGGAGAAAAATAACCGGGGCTTTGCCATCGAGCGGAGTGTCGACGCCAGGAGCTGGCAGCAGCTAGCCTTCGTCGAGGGCCAGGGTACTACCACCACAGTCAGTCGCTACTCTCACCAGGATCGGCCAGAGTTGACCAGCGTGGTTTACTACCGCCTGCGGCAAATTGATTTGGACGGCAAGTTTGCCTACTCACCGGTCGCGTCGATAACCCGCGATACAGAGCAACGCCCAGGCGCAGGGCTGGCGCTGTCCCCCAACCCTGCCACGAGTTACACCACGCTGCAACTCCCGGCCCCAGTCTCCGGACCGCTGCAGGTTTCGCTCACCGACTTGGCTGGCCGCATCGTACTGCGCACCACCTTGACTGACGCTACTAATTTGCAGCTGATACTGCCGGCTTCTTTGCCCGCAGGCACCTACCTAGTGCGGGTATCGGGAGCCGGTATTTCTGGCAAGGCAGTGCGGCTGCTCAAACAATAGCGGTATGATCAACCCAGTAAAAACCAGCAGCGGCGACCGGAATTCTGGTCGCCGCTGCTGGTTTTTACTGGGTTGATCGTTCAACTTGCCTCAACGGATCAGCTCTACCCGCTCTATCCGGTCGCCTATTTCCAACCGGCTTACTACGTCCATGCCACTCACTACTTGGGCAAAAATGGTATAGCGGCCGTCGAGGTGTGGGGTGGGCGCGTGCGTGATAAACCACTGGCAGCTTTCGGTGTCTTTGCCCGCCGAGGCCAAACCCACCGCTCCTTCCCCGTAGCGCAGATCCGCGAATTCGGAGCGCAGGTTGTAGTCGGAGCTGCCCCAGCCGTCGCCGCGCGGGCACCCGCCTTGGGCCACAAAGTTGGGCACCACGCGGTGAAAATTCTTGCCATTGTAAAAGCCCTGCTTCACCAGCGTCACGAAGCTGGCCACGGAACCAGGCGCTTCATTCACCAGCAGGCGAAAAACCACTGGTCCTTTACTGGTCTGAATTCGGGCGCGCTGCCCCGCCGGCAGCGCCTGCACGATGCTCCAGTCGATGGGATGCGTAGCGGCCGTAGCCACTGGGAAGGGAGCAGTATCTTTTTTATCCAGGTAATCAATTGTTTGCTGCAACGACTGCCAGGCCTCCAGGTCACGCGGCAGCACGAGCTTATCGCGGGCTTGCTTCAGGAAAGTGGCATTCGTAAACAGACGGCGCATATCCAGCTTGGGGTCCCGAATTGCCTCGGCGGCACTTCCCATCAGGGCCACGTCGCTGCTGCCGATGGCCCGCTGCATCGTAAGGGCGAAAGTAGCCTGCTGATCGACCGGAAAACGGCTCAGCCGGCGCATTGCCACCAAGGCATCAACGCCATAGGTGCTAATCACGACCGGCTGCCCGGCACCAAACGTGGCTTTTGCCACAAAGTCGTACGCGGCCGGGTCTTCGCCCAAGGCTTTCAGCAAATAGCCTTTTTCGTACGGATCGGTGGCGGCCCTGTAGCGCTCCTGAATGGCGGCTCGGATGGCGTTTTGGTCGGGGCCGCCCAGCTTCAGGGCCGCCGCCAGCAGCGTGGCCCGGGGCCGCCAGGCGGTCAGCTTGTTGGCTTTCTCCAGAAACTGTAGGCCGGGTTCTCCTCCGGCGTTGTTGAGAAAGAACTCAGCCGCCGTCAGAGCTACGTGTTCGTGGGTATCGGTCAGGGCATCCCAGGCGGCTTCTTTCACGGGCGCATATTGCGCGGCGGTCATGGCGCGGAGGGCACTAATTCGAACCCGGTAGTCGGGGTCGCGGCGCACCAGCGTGGCCAGCACCCCAGGCACCGTCGTCGACTGACTGGCTTTGCTCAGGGCGGCGGCGGCGGCGCTGCGCACAGCATAGGCCAGATCGTTTTGGGCAATGCCACCAATAACGGCAGCGTAAGAATTCAGATTCAGGCCCCGCGTGCGCGCCAGGGCATTGGCCGCCGCCAGCCGCGCCCGGTACGGATTAGCCGGGTTGAGGAGCTGCACAATACGTCCCACGGCCGCTTCCGAGGTCACGCCCCGCAGCCCGGCCCGGTACAGGCCCCAGGCCTGGCCTACCAGCGCCGCCGTGTCGGCCCCCATGGCAGGGGGCAGACGAGCCAGCATACCCAAGCCTGCCCGCGACACGCAGCGCCCGAGGGCTTCCAGCGCATACTGTCGCGCCAACGCATCTTTCTCCTGAAAAATACGCTCCCGCAATGCTACTTCAGCAGTTGTGTCAGCAGTTTGGCCCAGGGCGTAGGCGGCCGCACACCGTACGCTGGCGTCGGCGTCGGCAAGGCGGGCGGCAAGAGCCGGCACGCTGGCCTTATCCTGTACCGATGCCAACGCCCACGCTGCTTCCCGCCGATACTCTACCTCGGGGCGCTCCAAAAACGGGAGCAACGCCGTGGTCTGGCGCTCGTCCTGGGCGGTGGCAATCTGCCGCAGGGTAGCATCCGCAAACTTGTTGGGCGCAGCTGCGGCGGTGGCAGCAGTACGAGCTGGCGCGGTGCAGGCCACGAAGCTCCAGCTCCAGCAGCCTAGCAGGCCAGTGGTCAGGGCTAAACGGCAAAAGTATAGGTGGCTCATATTGGCCCAAAGTAGCCAAAATACCCGGCGCGGCCGCAGCTTCGGTCGACTATTGGCCGCTGCCAGTGGCCGCTGGTCGTTTTGCAGGGCTTGGTCAAACACATGCGGCGGTTGTTTCCAGCGCTATTTCCCGCAGTGCAGCTTCCAGCTGCTGAAATAGCAGGTCGTTGTCGGTTTGGCTATAGGCGGCCAGGGCTTGCTCGTAGCCGGTCAGGTCGTAGAGAAAAGCCTTGATGTTGTCGGCGGTCAGGGCGCTGAAATGGCGGCCGTAGCCCAGCTTCTCGACCTGGGCCGCGTTCAGAAACTGCTCGAACTGGGCCGGAATCGGGATGGCGCAGATGGGCTTGTGCAGGTACACCGCTTCGCTGATCAGCGAGAAACCGCCGTTGGTAATAACCGCCCGGGCACTGGCCAGATCATCGATAAAGCCCTGCTCGCTGAAGGCCCGCAGCTGCACGTTGCCGTAGTTTTCTTCCCTGTTGAAGCCATATACCCGGAACTGCTGGCCCGGCAGCGCCTGTAGCATGGGTACCAGATCTTTCTGGTTGGTGGCCGACTGATACACCACCACATGCTCGCCGGCAGTAACTGAAGCAGCCAGGATTTCGGGCCGGATGACAGGAGGCACGAGCGTCGTGTTGGCTTTGATGATGGGCAGCTGAAAGAAGGTAGTAATAAAGTACTGTCGGCTTCGGGGCAGCTTGGCCCGCACAATTTGCCGGGCCAGCAGCAGATTTTCCCGCTCGGCGCGGGGCACGGCGACGTCCAGCTGGGTACGGTTGAGAATCTGCATGTTGTCGATGCTGAGCAGCGGCAAGCGACGCCACTTGGCAAAAAAGTAGCTGAACGACTCGAAATCGGAGATGACCAGATCGGGCGGAAAGTCGCAGAGCAGCTCGCGGTACTTGGCGAAGTTGACGCGCAGGTTTTCGGGTGCCGTGCGCAGCGTGAGGGCCGCCGTGCGCAGCTTCGACACCGTCAGGTGCTTATAAGCCAGGTGAAAGCCCCGAATTTCATGGACCCGACCCGGGAAGGTGGCCGCCAGCATCTGAAAGGCGCGCGAGCTGCTGACGACGCAGACATTGTGCCCCTGGCTGAGCAAGTGCCCGATGATAACCTTGCTGCGGGTTGCGTGGCCCAGGCCTTCGCCGGGCACGCCGTAGAGAATGTTCATGGGAGGATTCCGGACTGTGCGTATAGTAGTAGATGCCCGGAATGTAAGGTATAACTACCGCACGGCAGGCGTGCTACAGTAATCAGAGTCGTTTTTTACCGCTATTCACAAGGCTTCTTACCACTTGGCCTCACCGCTGAAGAGCGGTAGTCGTGATAAAGCAGCCAACCGCCTCAGTGCGAGCCTGGGCCACCGGCTGACCCGCGACAATGGCCGACAGCGCATCGCGCAGCTCATGATGCGTAACGACCATCCGGCGCTGCCCCAGGCGGGCATAGGAGTTGTCGATGCGCCCTTGGTAGAGCACCGTGCGGTCATCGGCAGCTGTCACGACGACCTCCGGGGTAATGCGGGCCTGGAAGCGCCGGGTCAGCACTTGCCGCTCGTCGAGGCGCAAAGGAAAAGTCAGCTGGTATTGCTTACCGAACAGAATAAGGTCAGCTGGTCGCAGTTCCTGATCCGGGAATATGCCCAGAAACCGGATGTTCTGCTGGGCGTAGGCAGCATGCAATTGCCGCAGAACGAGCGTAGCATTTTGACTAATGGGGCAGGTATCCGACAAGAATACGTACACCGTAGCCCGCACGGCCGGCCGCGCCTCCTGCAGCCGGGCCGCGCTCGTGAGCACAGCCAGAGTCAGTACCAGAACGAACCGAAAAAGAGATAGTAACGCCTTCATATGGTAGTACACGGGCAGTAAAAGTAGTATCCGCAGCAACAGCTGTACCGGTATTTTCACCGTTGCAATGGATTCCGGTCAGCAGTTTCCGACCTACTATTTTGGTAGACAGCCTCGCTGCCTGGTCAGTTCCGCAACGGCTTCCCGGCCAAGCTATGTACTTTCGGCCTGGTTTTGGCAACCGAATTCCCTTTCCGCGCCTACGCTTTCTTACCGTCATTTCCTTCTTTCAGCAATGAAACAGCTTCCTATGTTGCGTATCAATTTGGTTCTGACGGCCCTGGCGTCCGTTGTGATGACGGCCTGCACGGCACCGCGCAGCATGACGATGTCGGGCAAAGTTACGCCCCGCGGGGAGTTCAAAATAGGAGGTAATCAGTCGTTCAATATCCCGACCGAAACGATCAGCAAAACGGGCGCTGCCATCAAGGCGGCGGCCGAGCAGCTGGCCAAGGAGGAAAAAGTAGACTACGGCACTTCCAACGAGTTGGTCGATAAGCTACAGGTTGCGGCCCTGGCCTACGTGCTGGACCCCGTGCAGCCGGCCGCCGACCTCTACGTGCGCTACGGTGTGCTCGACCGGCTGGACGTGGGCTATAAGTACGCGTTTGGGTCGCACGTTTTTGATGGGATGTATCAGTTTATGGGGCCTGTGGGTACGCCCGAGCGCCCCGGCGGCGCGGCTGGGGCCCGCTATGGCAGCATCGGTATCCAATTTGCCACGCAGCGGGCCAAGCTGCCCGATATCCCGTATTTCGACAATATCAACGAGCTGCTCCGGTTTCGGGCCACCCGCCAGGACCTGCTGATTCCGCTCGTGTTCAGCCATTCTTTCGGGCCGGAAGAACAAGTAGGAGCCGTTTCTTACGGCCTGGTATACTCCCACACCTTCCTGCGCTACGGTTTCGACCCCAAGCGAATTTATACCAATAGCCAAGCCACCCAGCTGATTCCTAACCTGCCGGAACGCAAGCAGAACTTCTCGTCTTACGGGGCTTTTTTGAACGTGAAAGTAGGCTACCGCTATGCCTACGTAGTGCCGGCGCTGGCCGTGTACTACCAGAACTACGGCACCTACCAGCTGCTCAATAACAAGAGCACCAAGCTCAGCGGCCTCACCTTCATTCCGTCCATCGGCCTGCAGTTCCGCATTCCCACTACCCGGAAATAAGATTCCGCCGCCTCTTTCCCGAAGCCCTGCCACTGGTGACCAACTGGCAGGGCTTTTTCTGTTACAGCAGCTGCCCGCAAAGCGCAGCAACGCCCCACCGCAACGCCGCACCCCCGCACCGACCACCCCGGCGCTTCAGAGCCTGCGTACTTTTTGCTAACTTCCGCTCCTGGCTTTAGTTTTTTCTTTCCGCATGCTTCATTTCTACCTCAATAATCAGCGCATCCGCACCGACCAGCCCGCGGGCAGCACCTTGCTGGATTTTGTGCGCTACCACCAGCATTTAAAAGGCACCAAAATAGGGTGCCGGGAGGGCGACTGTGGGGCCTGCACCGTGCTGGTAGGCGAACTGCAGCCCGACAACACCGTGCAGTACCAGTCCATGACCTCGTGTCTGACGCCGCTGGGCAATGCGCACGGCAAGCACATCGTGACGGTAGAAGGTATCAACGCAGCAGCGGGCACGCTCACGCCGGTGCAGCAAGCTATAGTGCAGGAAGGTGGCTCGCAGTGCGGCTTTTGCACCGTGGGCTTCGTGATGTCGCTCACGGGGCACAGCCTGAGCACGCAGCCCGCCACCTCCCAAACCGGCCTGGCGGCCATTGATGGCAACATTTGCCGCTGCACGGGCTACAAATCTTTGGAGCGGGCCACGGAGGCTCTTACCCAACAGCTCGCCGGCCGCGATACGGAGCAGCCCCTGAGCTGGCTGGCCGAGCGGCAATTTGTGCCCGCCTACTTTCAGCAGATACCCGCGCAGCTACAGGCCTTGCGGGCCGAGCAGGAAAGCCAGCCGGCCACCAACGGCCACTCAACTGAGGCGGCGCAGGTGCTGGGCGGCGGCACCGATTTGCTGGTGCAGCGCCCCGAACACCTGCGCGAAGTGCCGGTGCAGCTCGTATACGACCGGCCCGGCCTGCGCGGCATCCGGCAGCAGGCCGATGGGCGAGTGGTGTTTGGCGCGGCTACCACGGCCGAAAACCTGCGAGCTTCCCCCCTTATGCAGGCGCTGTTTCCGCACCTGCCTGACTACATGAAGCTGATTTCATCGACGCCCATCCGGAATATGGGCACGGTGGCCGGCAACTTCATCAACGCCTCCCCCATCGGCGACCTGACCATTTTCTTTCTGGCCCTGAATGCGTCCGTAACGGTTGGGGTACCGGGAAAGGGAAGCCGCGACATCCTCCTCTCCGACCTCTACAGCGGCTACAAAACGTTGACGAAAGCCGCGAACGAGCAAGTGCTGGAGATACACTTTGCGGCACCTCAGGCCGGTGATTGCTTCAACTTTGAGAAGGTTTCGAAACGCACCCACCTCGACATTGCCAGCGTCAACTCGGCTGTGTGGCTGCGCGTCGCCGATGGCTTCGTGCGGGAGGCCCGGATTTCGGCGGGTGGCGTAGGCCCGATTCCGCTGTATCTGGCGCGTACGTCGGCATCTCTGGTCGGGCAGGAAATCACGCCCGAAACCGTGGCGGCCGCCACGGCCATTGCCCAGAGTGAAATCAGCCCGATCAGCGACGTGCGGGGCTCGGTAGACTACAAGCGCCTGCTGCTGCGGCAGCTGCTGTTCGCGCATTTTCTGCGGCTCTTCCCCGAGCGGCTCACCTTCCGCGAGCTGGTGTAGCGCCCCCTAGCGTCCGCCTGGCCCGCCATGCTGTTGGCGCAGGGCAGCCACTTGCTTGTTCTCAACGATTTCGTTTAACGCCTCACCATGCAGATGCCTGGTGTTATTGCGCCGGCCTCTGGCGCTCCTGCCATGAATCACCTCGACCCAGTGCGCCACGTGCGCGGCGAATCCCAGTATATAGATGACGTTCCGGTGCAGCAAGGCACCCTGCACGCGGTAGTGTTTGAGTCGCCGCTGGCACACGGGCGGCTGCGGGCCATTCATGTGGCGGATGCCCTCAACGCAGCCGGCGTAATCCGTATTCTGACGGCGGCTGATATTCCGGGCGAAAACCAGATTGGCGGTATCGTGCCCGATGAACCCCTGCTGGCCGAAGGGCACGTGCACTTTCGCGGGCAGCCGGTGGCGCTGGTGCTGGCCGAAACCGAGCATCAGGCCCAAGCTGCTCTCCATCTCATCCGCGTCGATATCGACCCGCTGCCCATCATCACCGATCCGCGCGTGGCGGCAGCCCAGGGCGAGCTGATAGTGCCGCCGCGCACCTTTCGCATCGGCGACTCGGGAGCGGCCTGGAGCCAGTGTGCCCACATTTTTGAGGGCGAAGCGGAAACCGGCGGGCAGGAGCATCTGTATATTGAAACGCAGGGCGCGTATGCTTTCCCAACAGAAATGGGCGGCGTGCGCATCATTTCCTCGACCCAGGGCCCGACGGCCGTGCAACGCCATACGGCCCATGTATTGGGCATTGGCATGCACCAGATTGAGGTCGACGTAACCCGGCTCGGAGGAGGCTTTGGGGGCAAAGAAGACCAGGCCACGCCGTGGGGCGCGCTGGCGGCGCTGGGCGCCTTCGTAGCGCGGCGGCCGGTGAAGCTGGTACTCGACCGCATGGCCGACATGCGCATGACCGGCAAACGCCACCCCTACTCGTCCGATTTTCGCATTGGGCTGGATGCAAACCTGCGTATTCTGGCCTACGAAGCCACTTTCTACCAGAATGCCGGCGCGGCGGCCGACCTTTCGCCGGCCGTGCTGGAACGGACGCTGTTTCACGCCACGAATACTTATTTCATTCCCAACGTAACCGCTACGGCGTATAGCTGCCGCACCAATTTACCGCCTAATACGGCCTTCCGGGGCTTTGGCGGGCCGCAGGGTATGTTTGTCGTTGAGGCGGCCATCGTGCGGGCGGCCGAAGCCCTGGGCGTAGCCGCCAGCGAAATTCAGCGCCGGAATCTGCTGCGCGAAAACGACCTGTTTCCGTACCGCCAGCCGGCCGAAATGTGCAACGCCGGGCTGGCCTGGGACACGGCCGAGCAAGTGTATGACCTGCCCAAGCTGCGGGCCGAAGTGGCGGCTTTCAACCAGCAGAACGAGCAATGCAAAAAAGGGCTGTCGGTGATGCCGATCTGCTTTGGCATCTCTTTCACCAAAACGGCCATGAACCAGGCCCGCGCCCTGGTGCACATCTACACCGATGGCACGGTGGGCGTGAGCACCGGAGCCGTGGAAATGGGCCAGGGCGTGAACACCAAGATTGCCCAGGTGGCGGCCCAGACGCTGGGGATTTCGCCCAACCGCGTGAAGGTGGAATCGACCAACACGACCCGCGTGGCCAACACCTCCCCTTCTGCCGCCAGCGCCACCGCCGACCTGAACGGAAAAGCCACCCAGCTAGCCTGCGAGGCCTTGCGGGAACGGCTGCTGCGCCACGCCTGCACCGAATATACGCTCCACTACGAAGGGCTCGACATCCGGAACGAGCAGGTGCTAAGCGCCGGCCAGCCGGCCGACACGACGTGGGAAAAGCTGGTGTCGTCGGCTTACTGGCAGCGGGTGAGCCTGACTGAAAACGCCCACTACGCCACACCCGATATTCATTTTGACCCGGTTACGAACCAGGGCTATCCGTTTGCCTACCACGTCTACGGCACGGCCTACACCACCGTCACGCTCGACTGCCTGCGGGGTACTTATACCTTTGATGCCGTACGCATCGTGCACGATTTCGGGGAAAGCATGAATCCCGCCATCGACCAGGGCCAGATTGAGGGCGGCGCGGTGCAGGGTATCGGCTGGATGACGATGGAAGAGCTGCTGTATAACGACGAAGGCCGGCTGCTGAGCAACTCACTCAACAGCTACAAAATCCCGGACCTGTATTCGGTGCCCCAGCGCCTCGACGTGCATTTCCTGGAGACCCCCGGCCATCCCCGAGCCGTTCTGCGCTCCAAAGCCGTGGGCGAGCCGCCGCTGATGTACGGCATCGGTGCCTATTTTGCGGTTCGGGAAGCTATTCGGGCTTTCCGGCCGGCGCACCAGCCCACCTTTTCCGCGCCCATCACGCCCGAGAAAGTATTGCTGAATCTGTATCCGGCCCTTGCCCCTACTGCCACCAGCGCCGTAGTCGTCTCGAATACCGCAGTGGCCTGATCTATTTACTAGACTGTGTGGACAGTAGCGTTTTTAGGGTTTGCTTGCTTCGACCGTCATGTCGACCAACGGGAGACATGACGGTCGAAGCAGTAATCTGATTACCATGGCACGCGAGATGTCTCCCGTTGGTCGACATGACGGTCTTGTACTTATTGTTCATATAGCCTAAGGCGCTAAACCCTGCCCCACCTGCCCGCCAGGCGAGGCGGCGGCGACACTATTCGTGCCTTCCATTCTTTCATTTTCAGTTCGTGTACCATTCTCCGGCCGCTCTTTCTACTCCCCGCGACTTTCCGGTGTGGCAGCATGTGGCGGCCAGCTTGCAGGCTCAGCTGCCCGTAACGCTGCTCTGCGTGCTCAGTAGTAGTGGTAGCAGTCCGGGGCGGCAGGGCTTCAAAATGAGCGTGACGGCCAGCAGCATGGCTGGCTCTATCGGCGGCGGCATTATGGAGCATAAATTCGTGGAGCTGGCCCGCGCCCGTATGCGGGAGGCCGACGCCACGCTGCTCATTCGCCCGCAGGTGCACCGTAAGGAAGCGGCTGAAGACCGCTCCGGCATGATTTGCTCCGGCGAACAAGTTATTCTGCTGCTTCCTCTGACGGCGGCGGATGTACCGGCAATTCTGGCGATTCAGCAGGCGCTTACCCGGCATACGCACCAATTTTTGCACCTGTCGGCGGCGGGCCTACGAGTTAGCGCAGCCGATGCCCGGGCCGTGGCGTGCTCCTACCGCAGTGGCCCCGCGTGGGAATACCAGGAGCGCCTCGGGTTTCGCGACCAGCTGACGATTGTGGGCGGCGGGCACGTTGCCCTGGCTTTGTCGCGCGTGGCGGCTACTCTCGACTTCGAAATTACGGTGCTCGACGACCGGGCCGGGCTGAACACGCACGTAGAAAACCCCTACGCCCACCACAAGCGGACCGTGCAGTACGAAACCCTGGCCGCGCAGGTGCCCGAAGGCCCGCACCAGTATGTCGTCATCATGACCTTTGGCTACCGGCCCGATGAGGTGGCCTTGCGGCAGCTGATCGGGCACCAGGTCAGCTATCTGGGGCTGATGGGCAGCGCGGCGAAAATACAGGAGCTGCGAACCAATTTATCGGCCGCAGGCTATTCGGAGGCCGATGTGGCGCACCTGCATGCTCCCATCGGAGTGCCGATTCACAGCCGGACACCGGAAGAAATTGCGGTCAGTGTGGCCGCTGAGCTTATCCGGATTCGAAACGCGCCAGCGGTTTTCCAGGAAGCTGTTTGAGTTAGTAAAAAAAATCTAAAACGGTCATGTTGAGCGAAGTCGAAGCATCTCTACCGCTTCGTCGGACTGCTCAAACGAAGCGGTAGAGATGCTTCGACTTCGCTCAGCATGACCGTTCTTAATAACTCAAACAGCTTCTGAGCCGCCCTACTGGCTGGAGCCATCCAGGTAGCCTTCGGTGAAGACGTGGTACTGGTCGAAAATGGAGCGCACCGAGCGGCGCAGCACCACTTCCCCCTGCACGCCCGATGGCACCGTTACGCCGGAAGCATAGCCATTCCACACGGCCCGGTTGGTCTTGTTATCGATGAGGGTGACCAGCAGCGTGCCTTCGGCGAGTACCATCTTGACGGGCTGGTAGCCCTGCCGACTGTCTTTGGGGGTTTCGTCGTCCTCTACCGTCCCCGAGGTCATCCACTTGGTCAGATCTTCCTGGGCGTAGCCGCGAAAAGCCATGTCGCCCTCAAACAAACGGAACAGAACCAGCAGATCGGGCCGGTTGCGGGCCGGCTTGTAGCCCTGCACCCGCATGCGGGTCCGGATGGCGTCCCGCAGCACTGTGCCCATCTTGCTGGTATCGGCTGCCAGCCCTTGCCCCGTCACAAACTCATAGGTGCGGTAGCGGCGGAAGTTTCCGGTATAACTATAGTCAGACTCGATGCGCGCCTCGCGGGCGGCGAAACAACCAGAAAGGGCTACACTCAACCCAAAAATCAGTATAGAGGTCAGTTTCATGGGCAGAAAATCTTTTGAGGAATGGGTAGCCTAAGATACGTCATCCGAGAGGCTTATGTATTGACTAAAAGTCAAAAAATCCGCAAAAAATTTCTCCCTTCGGTAGTTCTGCACCCGGCGCTGAGGAGCAGCCGGAGTTTGCATCCTACCGATATCCGGCTGCCTGCAGCGCAAACAGCTCCGAATAGCGGCCGTTGCGGGCCAGCAGCTCCTCGTGCGAGCCGATTTCCACGAATTGCCCGTTCTCGATAACCAGAATTCGGTCGGCCATGCGCACGGTGCTGAAGCGGTGCGAAATCAGCACGGCCGTCTTGCCCTGGGTGAGGTCGGCGAAGCGCTGGAATACTTCGTGCTCTGCCCGGGCGTCGAGGGCGGCGGTGGGCTCGTCCAGAATCAGCAGCTGGGCGTCGCGCATGTAGGCCCGGCCCAGGGCTATTTTCTGCCATTCGCCCCCGCTCAAATCGACACCGCCGGCAAAGCGGCGACCAATCATCTGGTCGTAGCCGCCGGGCAGCTTCTGGATGACGGTATCGGCCAGGCTTTGGGCCGCCGCCGTCTGAATCCGGTCCGTATTTTCCTTTTCCTCGATGCGGCCTACAGCCAGGTTTTGGCTGGCCGAGAGCTGGAAGCGCACGAAGTCCTGGAAGATAACGCCGATTTCCTGGCGCAGCTCCGCCGGGTCGTAGTCGTGCAGGTCGTGGCCGTCGAGCAGAATCCGGCCTTCGGTGGGGTCGTAGAGGCGCGCCAGCAGCTTGACGAGCGTGGTTTTGCCAGCTCCGTTTTCGCCCACCAATGCCAGCTTTTCGCCGGCCCGCAGCGTGAAGCTCAGGTTGCGAATGGCCCATTTGGTGCCGCCCCGGTACTGAAAGCCCACGTTTTCGAACACAAACCCCTCCCGAATGGGCCTCGGAAAAGGCCGCGTGGGCTGGTCTTCCGGCCGCCCGATGTGGGGCTGCAAATGGAAAAAGTCGAAGAAATCCTGCAGGTACAGCGCGCCTTCCGCCACACTGCTGAAGCGGCTCAGAATGCCTTCCAGCAACCCCCGCATGCGGGCAAAGGAGCCGGCCAGAAACGTGAGCTGGCCGATGGAGATAGTGCCGCGCACGGCCTGCGCAATGATGTAGACGTAAGCCGCGTAGTAGCCGCCCGCGCCCACGGCGGCAAACAGGGCACCCCAGCCGGCCCGCCGCACCACCAACGACTTATTTTTCTGGTAGAACTCATCGGACAGCAGCTTGAAACGCTCAATGAGGAAGCCCGACAGGCCGAAGATCTTCACTTCCTTGGCCGTCTCGTCGCTGGCTCCGGTTTGGCGCAGGTAGTCCAGCTCGCGCCGCTCGGGCGTCCAGCCATGCACCAGCGAGTAGCTGCGCTCGTTGAAGTGCGACTCGCCCAAAAAAGCGGGCACCACGGCTACCAGCAGCAGCAGCAGCAGCCACGGATTGAAGGCCGCCAGTCCCACCGCCAAAAACACCATCGTGATACTATCCTGGGCCTGCGAAAGCACCTGCGACATCAGCACGGTGCGGGAAAGCGTCTGTCGGCGCGCCCGCTCCAGCTTGTCGTAGAAGGCGCTGTTCTCAAACTGGTCGAGGTCGAGCTGGCCGGCGTGCTCCATCAGGCGAATCGAGGAGCGGTTGGCAAACAGGTCGCCGAGCAGACTGTCGAGCAGGGCCACGCCGCGCCCCAGCACATCGGAAAGCATCGCCAAGCCGAACTCCAGGCTCACCAGGCCGATAATCGGGGTCAGGGACGCGCCGGGCGTGCGGGCCAGACCAATGATGGAATCCAGAATCAGGCGGGCCACATAGAGCATGGCCACCGGCAAGGCCGCCCGCAGCAGCCGCAGCACAATATTGCCGAGCGTGAGGGTCGGGCTGGTTTCCCAGATTAGCCCCAGAAACTCGGGCAGATTTTTCAGAGCCGACACCCGTTCCCGCACGCTGAGGGCCGGCTTGCCATCGGGCCGGGGCCGCTTGGCGGAGATTTTCTCGATTTTTTTGGATAACCAGGACATAGAAGCCGGCTACGTCATACTTCGGGCCGGAGTTGAGGGGCGGCCGTTTTGGCAGGGGGTGTCAGATTTTCCTTGGAAAGACGTACAGTGGCCCGTGTCCCGTCTCTTCAAGCGTGCCCTTAAGAAGCCGGCCTGCTGGCGCGCCCGCCCCATGCACGGCCTCACCGACCGCCAAATGCTCATCGGCCTGCTAGCCCGCAACACCCGCCACCAGAAAATCCGGGTGCCGTTGCGCCCCTCCAAAAGCTCGCCCACCCAGCCCGCAGTGCGGCTGCGCTTCCAGGGCTACCCCAAGCTCCTCGTGCTCAGCGGGGGCGGGGCCACCGGCGCCCCCATCTGGAAGGAAACGAAAAGCCCCGCCAGTTGCTGGTGGGGCCTTTTGGTGTGGGGTGTTAAAACTAAAGGATGAAGCTTGAAAGCAGTGTGAATAACCACTCAGTCTTTGCTTATCCACCATTCCGGGAAATCCACTTCTGTCAAAAGGTATGTAGATGGGTCTCCATCAAGAATTTCTAATTTCTTGAGTGGTTGTAGGACATCCTCCAATAGGGATTTATTAAGTGTTGTTATGAAAGAAGTTTTAATTAATCCAATGCATTTGAGAGCTAAAGATTGGTGGTTATTGTTTGAGAAATGGTGCTGGCCGTTATAGTTTTGATAGGATACGAGTGTGGTTTCATTGTGTAGGGCCATGGCAAGGTTGTTTTCGAATGATGCAGTGAATCTTCTAACATACAACGAGTCAGCCCCGCTAAGCAAGAGCTTTGTAAGCTTATGATTTGCATTAAACTGCAAGTCAATATTGTTATATTGATTATTGCCAACTATACAAAATAGTTGTTCTTTATTTCCCTTATAAGTGATTTCCTTGTCGTTGATTCCTCTATATTTTATTTGATTATAAATTGTCTTTTTATTAATATAATCATTTACATCCAACGCAATATTGCTTTTTAATAAAAATTCACGATAGATTAGACCAGATATGCCTGTGGCAATTAAATTGTCTTCCTTAATATACGGCCGAAGAAATCCAAAGAGGAAATCTATATAACCATCTTGAACAAGTATCAGGTCATATTTCTTGAATAAGAAAGAACATTTATCAATACATCCAGGAGTGTTAAAGTAATCTCTGTGAAGCAAAGCTATTCTTTTGCCTTGATATTTCTTCGTAATCTGCGACAAAATTACTTGTTTGCCTTTATTTGAAGAAAAAGCATAAAACTTAATTCGCCTGGTTAAGAAATCATATTCCTTGTCATTACCAGAAAACCGAAAAGGTTTACTTGTGAGAAATAATGGCAACATATTTTCATACTCGCTAGAGTCGAATTTCTCAATAAGGAATTCAAGTATGAAATTCTTTAAGAAAATGAAATCATCATTTTCAATGATCTTATTTCTGTTTGCTTTGAGTTGCAGCTTTCTTGGTGGCGATATATTTATATTAAATTCACAGTGCTGCATCCATACAGGGGCTAAGCCCAATTGCGAACTACTCTGTGATATTGCAAAACACTGTTGCGAGACTTTTCCTCCGCTTATAATTGTTTGATGTTGAGATTGATAAACAATAATATTGCCTTCAATCCAATCTTGTTCTTCGATTTCAAAAATAGCAATGTTATTGATATGAGTATACTCTTCTGGTATAGAAATAGATTTTTTATTTAAACAATGCACATTGTCGTCAATTGTTAAGTTTATAGGTATTTCTTGATAGTTCATACTTTGCTGTATAATATTAAGCAGTGAGTCATTTTCTAATTTGGAGGCGTAATCTTCTTTTAACTGCAATGTTATGGTCGTTCCAAAATTACTTTTTACGCTTTTTCTTTTTTCTGTGAACCTATCGTGCAGATTCAAAATGTAATGTATTGGAGTTGGCGTATCCAAAGGGCCGTAATATTTGGTTGACTCAATTTCAATCGAGTCAGACACCATAAAACATGAAATAATGCCTATACCGAAATTGCTAATTGGTGAAAATCTAAAATCAGCTGACTGAAATGATTTGCTTTTATAATAACTTTTACCAATTTTTATTAGATAGTTTTGAAACACGCTTTCGTCAATGCCGATTCCATTGTCTGATATTTTTAATATCAAGCTTTCAGTCGAATACGTTATGCTTATTTTGGGAACGAAAGTGTCGTCATATCTTTCTGATAATTCCGTGCGCATTTTACATGCATCATATGCGTTCTGAATCAATTCACGTATAAAAATGTTGGCAGAGTCATAAAGTTCAGTGCCCATTAATATGCTTAGCACTTTCTCGTAGTCTAAGTTTATTTGAAGGTCTGTAAAAATATATGAGCCATCATTTCTGCACTTTAGAATGACCTCATTGGTTAAGTCGAGAGCATAGCTGGAATTGTTTCCAAGCAAACCAATTGTATCTCGTCTTTCTGTTTCAATCCACTCAACAAAATCTCGCACAGAACGCTCAATTCTGGCTGAAGAGCACTTCGCGTCGAACTCGATTGTTTTGCCTGAAATGCACTTTCCCTCGATAGACTGATGCTTTCGCCATTCTTCAATGCTTATCTTATTTTGAGGGTTGATGTGCTTGTATAAAAAATATGGAGTTCTAAACAAGTCAAAATCCAGTATATCTCCTAATCTAAGGAGTGTTGCAATATATTGTATATTGACACGGTACGTATCAATTAATTTGTCCTTCGGATATTTCTCTTCATTCTTTAAAAAATCTATACCATGTGCATGGCTTAAAATTACGTTTTTTACCCAGTCAGATAAGTCTATTCCGTTAAAAGTAAAATCAATTTTATAAGTATTGAAATCATTTTTAAAGAGGTCTATGTATTCAAGACTTTTTGTGACATGGTTGCGTCGAATATATTCAGTCAAAATATCGTCTTCATCAGCATTTGCTTCAAAATCAATGAAAGTTTTTTTGAATTCCGATGTTTTTTTTATAGTCTCCGCTTCTTCTTTGTTTATAACCATGCCTATGTCATGCAGGAAAACTGCTTGAATTAGTATAGTGAGTTCAATAATGTTTAATTGAACTTGGTCTGGCAATATCTTTCTTATATTATCGAGTATAGTTCTGCAATGACCAATGTTATGCAATGTATATTCAGGCATGTAAGACGGAATACGATTTAATAGAGCCTCTGCCACCGGTATCAGGTGGTTGTTTATGTTGCTTGATATCCTGAAATCGGTTTCGCCAAAAAGTGCTTTTTCCGCTGTTTGTAGCTGTGAAAGGAGAGACTCTTGCATGATAATTAGTGTTAGAGCGGTTTCGTGAACGGTGCAACCCGGCTGCTGTAGAGACGCGTATTCGCGTCTCGTCGTTGAACGAAACCGGGCAGGCGGCACGAACGACGAGATGCGAATACGCGTCTCTACATCGGGTGGCTACGGTTCGCGAAACCGCTATAGTAGTTTTTTGGACTAGTTGCGATAAAGGTAATGGTTCGACTTCCATCAAAAAAGCCTCGCCAGCCACTGGCAAGGCTTGTGGTTGCTTAGGCTACGGGGCTCATTCCTTCACCAGGCGTTTCACCACCGTACCCGCCTGGGTGTGGAGGCGCACGATGTAGATGCCCGTGGTCAGGCCGCTCAGGTATTACCCAAGAAGCCCCAGCTGCCCCCGCCGCTGGGGCTTCTTTGTTTCCTTCGGCCCTTACGCCACCACCCTGTACAACTATTTCCATAAATCAAAAAATACTTGTACACCCTCTCCGTCGTTACTGTACAACTATTTTCGAAAACCAAAGAATACTTGTACACCCTAATATGCCGCGTCGCTCTTTACCATCGACTAACCTGATAGTTCGCGTGCGGACTTGGTTTGGGCTGGGCCAGTCCGAAATGGCTTTGTATTTGGGCGTGAGCCCTACCCTCATTCATTCCATTGAGACGGAGCGGCGGGGCCTGACCACCAATCTGCTGCTGGCCCTGCGGCCTCTGCTGCTGCACTTGCCACCGGTCGGAGTGCCCGCCGAAACGCCCGCCCCAACTAGCCGCCCGCCGGGCCTGCCCGCGCCCGAGGCGGCGGAGCTGGAGTTTCGGCGGCGGGTGTGCCGGCAGCAGGCGGCCCGGGTGGAGCGCGAGCTGGCCGCGCTGGAGGCGCGGGCCCGCGTGGCCGAACGGTGGGCGCAGGCCCTACCGGCACTGCAGCAAGCCGCCGCCGCTGTTCCACCCGACCCTGCCAACCCTGACCGCGCCGCCTGGCTCACGGGCTGGCTAGCGCGGCAGGCCCGGCCGCTGCCGCCCGAAGACGCCACTCGCTGGCGCCTGCTGCGGGCCCGGCTGGCGGCCTTGGCGGCGGAGCAGGTGGCGCTGGCGGAGCATGCGGGCTAAGCAATTGTTTGCGTTAAAATCCCAGGTTGCTGAACCGGTGTAGAGACGCATAGTTGCGTCTCGTCGTTGAACGACCTAGTATCGGGCGGACACAGCGACGTCAGCAACGACGAGACGCAACTATGCGTCTCTACACCGCTCTGAAGAGTTGTGGGCGCACGCAAATAGCTTCTACACCACATTCTACGGCATTAATATAGACGAAGACGCATACTATTCAGAAACGGATGAGCGTTGGAAGGGCAGTTCCATCTTTTAACCTTATTAACTGCTAGCAACCATGTCCGTAGATTATTCTCTCCTCACCACCCGCGCGCTGTGCGATGAGGCCACCGCCGAAATTGAATTCGAGCTCAAGACGTACACTACCCGCGAAGCCCAGGGCGAGCTGACCGATACCCGCACCCAGCGGACTGCCACCCGCACCACCGCCCAACTGGCCAAAGTGAATGCCCAGATAGCAACCCAGGATATTCTGCTGGCTACGGCCGGCCTGGATGCCGACACGCTGCAGACCGCCACCGACGAGCGGGCTGCCCTGCTGGTGCGGCGTACCAGCCTCAGCAAGAGCAAAAGCCTGACCTCGGGCGTCGCCCGATTCTTTATCGGCGTAGACACTGAGCAAATAGCCAAGCAGGTTGAAACGCTTACCACCGTGAAGGAGGGCATTGCCACGCACCGGGCCACGCTGCCCGCCTAGGGCCGCGCCCCGCTGGGCACTCCTTTTATAAGTAAGAAGCCCCGGTCGCTGTTGCGGCTGGGGCTTCTTTGTGCGGTGCGGGTGAGCTGGTGGTGTGGTAGAGCTGTTGAAAAAAAGAACGATAACGGCTTGATCTGGCGTCCGCGAAATCGAGGCATCTCTCCCGCCGAATCAGAGGTAGCAGTGCAACGTCGGCGCGCGGGATATTTCCTCTCTGCCTGGAGCGCAGAATGGTCGACAGGATAGTCTGTTTCCAACAACGTCAGCACGCGAGATTCCTCGGCAAGCTCGGAATGACGCTCTTTAAGTGGTCGTGCAGAAGTAATCGTATTGAATTTAGAACGTCATGCTGAGCGAAGCCGAAGCATCTCTACCGCCACAGTAATCAGTTACTATTGTAGTAGAGATGCTTCGACAAGCGGACGCCAGATGAAGCATGACGACCTTTTTTGCTACGACTACTTATTTGCGCGACTACTTATTTGCGCGACTACTTAGTAGACGGACTGCCCCAGCTTCAGGCGAATAGGGAGCGGCAGCACCCGAGTTTTCTACCGACCTTTGCGGCCCTATCCGCGCCTGCGTCTTCATGCTGCCCACCCAAAATAAAGTCTACACCGCCGGCTTCTGGCTGATGTGCCTGTCATCGTTCCTGTTTTTCATGAGCTTTAACATGCTGCTGCCCGAGCTGCCCGACTTTCTGACGCGGCTGGGCGGGGCCGAGTACAAAGGGTTCATCATTGCGCTTTTCACCCTCACGGCGGGTCTTTCGCGGCCTTTCAGCGGGAAGCTGGCCGATACCGTGGGGCGCATTCCGGTGATGGTATTTGGCTCGCTGGTGTGCTTTATATGCGGGTTCTTTTATCCGTGGGTGAGCACCGTGGCCGGCTTCATGGGTCTGCGGCTGCTGCACGGCTTCAGCACGGGCTTCAAACCCACCGGCACGGCGGCCTTCATTGCCGATATCATCCCGTATGAGCGGCGCGGCGAGGCCATGGGGCTGCTCGGTGTGGCGGGCTCCCTGGGCATGGCCGCTGGTCCGGCGCTGGGGCCGCATATCACGGCGGCCACCTCGTTGAACACGCTTTTTTACTGCTCCTCGGGTTTGGCGCTGCTCAGCCTCGTGGTGCAGGGCACCATGACCGAAACCCTGCCCGCCGAGCAGCGTCAGCGCTTCAGCTGGCGGCTGCTGCGCCTCGACTGGCACGAAGTACTGGAACCCCGGGTGCTGGCTCCGGCCCTGGTCACGCTGCTGTGCCTGTTTCCCTTTGGGGCCATCCTGACCATCGTGCCCGACCAGAGCCGGGTGTTGGGACTCAAAGCGGCCGACAAAGGCTTGTTCTATACCTGCTTCACCCTGGCTTCGCTGGTGGTACGACTGCTGGCCGGCCGGGCTTCCGACAAATACGGCCGCCTGCCGGTATTGCGCCTATCGACGGCCCTGCTGGTCATTTCCCTGGTGCTGCTCACGCTGGTAGAGCACTCGGTACCGCTGTTTCTGGGCTCGGCCGTGCTGTTTGGTCTGGCTACCGGCCTCAATTCGCCCACAATCTACGCCTGGACCATCGATTTGAGCCATCCGGCGCGGCGCGGCCGGGCGGTGGCCACAATGTATATCGCGCTGGAAGTCGGTATTGGGCTGGGGGCGCTGCTGGCCGGCTGGATCTACGGGAACATCGACAGCCGCTTGCCCTACGTGCACGCCGCCAGTGTGGTGGCTACGGTGGCGGCCCTGGCGTATCTGCTGTGGGGCGTGCGCGAAAAGCAGCCGGCGCGGGCGTGAGCCCCGCCCCGCGCCCCGGCCAGCCCCGTATCCTGATTCCCACTTCGGCAGGGTTATAGCGTAGAAGCTACTGCTCTGTTTCGCACGCACATTTTACCGCCTGACGTATGACTTTCGTTTTTGTATGGGCTATTGGGGCGGTTTCCCTGTGGGGAAATTCCCCTGCTGCCCCCGAAAAAACCCACGTGCAACCCATGCCGCAAAGCGTCGCCCAACCTGCGCCATCCTTCTGGCAGCCCGTGGGCGCGGTTCAGGCGAAGCGGCTGGGCCGACCGCGCCTGCAGCCCCGGCACTACCGGGTCGTTCGGCTCAACGTGGCCGGCCTGAAAAAGGCGTTGGCAACGGCCACCTCCATTGGTGCCACTGGTGCCACTGGTGCCGGGCTGGTGCTCCTGCTGCCGCTACCCGACGGCTCGCTGGTCGGCTACCGCATGCGCCCCACCCAGGTAATGGCTCCCGAGCTGGCCGCCAAGTACCCGGAGCTGCAAACCTACGCCGGCCAGGAAATCGGCAACACAGCCAATGACGTGCGCCTGGAGCTGACGCCGGCCGGACTCCGGGCCATGCTTATCCGAAATGGCCGAACCTTTTTTATCGAGCCCTACCGTTCAGCTGATACCCAGCATTACCTCTGCTTTGCAAAAGACAGCTTACCGGCCGGCAGCAAGAAAGGGTTTGAGACGCTGGAAAAGTAGTCCTGATACTGAGGCCGTTTAAAAAGCAAAACAGAACGTCCTGTCGACCACCGGGAGACATCTCGCGTGCACTGGTATATGCTTACTAAGAATCTGTTTGAGTTAAAAAATTCCGAACCGGTCATGCTTGATCTGGCGTCCGCGCAGTCGAAGCATCTCTACCGCTTCGTAGGAGTCGTTCGACGAAGCGGTAGGGATGCTTCGACTGCGCGGACGCCAGATCAAGCATGACCGGTTTTAATAACTCAAACAGCTGCTAAGGCAACGTCAGTACGCGAGATGTCTCCCGGCGGTCGACAGGTCGATTTAGCGTATTTCGAGCGGCTTCCTAAACAGGTTCAATTGCTATGAAGCAGGAAAAAGACATAATCTGGGACCGGAGGCAGCGGCAAAAAACAGTATCTTAGGGGCCTTCAACCAGTTTCTGACCATCCTTCATCTTCCTGCTCCTACTTATGACTTCAAGCTTTACGAACTCGTGGCGCACGTGGCAACCGGCCCTGCTGGGCAGCCTGCTGCTGGCAGCAGCGGGGGCTCCGCACCAGGCAATGGCCCAGCGCGTCCTCTGGTCCGACGACACGCAGGCACCGGCCGCTGCCCGGCTCACCACGGCCGCCTTGCGCCAGTATCGTCCGGTTTCTTTCCAGATGGATGCCGTGCGGGGCGCGCTGCAGCAGGCACCGGCCGAGCAAGGCGCGGGGGCCCGCAACTCAGCCACCGTCATTTCTCTGCCGATGCCCGATGGCAGCTCGCAGCGCTTTCGCATCGTTAAAGTAGCGGTGATGCACCCGGCGCTGGCCGCCAAATATCCTGCTATCAACACCTACCAGGCCCAGGGCATCGACGATCCTTCGGCCATAGCCCGGCTGGATGTGTCACCGGCCGGCTTCCACGGTATGATTCTGGGCAGCCAGGGCCGCACGGTCTACATCGATCCGGCGGCGCAGGGCGACAATGTGCACCACTTGGTATTTGAGCGGCAGGCCATGAACCAGGCCGCGCTCGGGGCCGTGTGCCTTACCACCGAGGCCGACGCCGCGCTTGCGATGCCGCAACCCACAGCCTTCCTGCGTCAGCCCAACGGCACGCAGCTCCGCACCTACCGCCTGGCCATGGCCTGCACCGGCGAGTATGCCGCCACTAAAGGCGGGACCAAAGCCGGTGCCCTGGCCGGCATCGTGACGTCGGTGAACCGCGTGAGCGGGGTGTACGAGAAAGAACTCGCCGTTCGGCTGGTACTCGTTGCCAACAACGACCAGTTGGTGTACCTGGATGGCAGCACCGACCCCTACACCAACTCCAGCGGCGGGGCGATGCTGAATGAGAACCAACGCACGATTTCTACTATTATCGGCGAGGCTAACTATGACATTGGCCACGTATTCAGCACGGGCGGCGGTGGCGTGGCACAGCGCCCATCGGTGTGCCTACCTACCAATGCAGCCTTCAGCCAGGGCAAAGCCCGGGGCGTAACCGGCCTGCCGAACCCGGTGGGCGATGCCTTCGATATTGACTTTGTGGCCCACGAAATAGGCCACCAGTTCGGGGGCGACCATACGTTTAACAGCAACACCGGCAACTGCGCCGGTAACAACCTGGCCGCTTCTTCTTCTTACGAGCCTGGCAGCGGTGTCACCATCATGGCCTACGCCGGTATTTGCAGCCCGCAGGACCTGGCCGATAACAGCCTCCCCTATTTCCATTCGCGCAGCTTCGACCAGATCGTGACCCACATTACGGGCGCGGGCAACTGCGCCGTAATCACGCCCACGAACAACCTCGTGCCAGTAGTGAATGCCGGAGCCAACTACCGCATTCCGGTCAGCACGCCTTTCGCCCTCACCGGCTCGGCTACCGATGCCGATGGCGACCCACTCACGTATTCGTGGGAGCAGTTTGACCTGGGCCCCACCGGCCCGCCGACCGCACCTGTTGGCAATGCGCCTCTCTTCCGGTTTTTCACGCCTACGGCTTCCCCTACGCGCACCTTCCCCAAGCTGTATAACCTGCTTACGAATACCGATACCATCGGCGAAGTACTGCCTGCGTATGGCCGGCGGATGGTTTTCCGGTTGGTAGCCCGCGACAACCGCGTAGGCGGTGGTGGCGTCGACTACGACTCGATGCACGTAGTGGTGGTACCCACGGCGGGTCCGTTCCTGGTTACGTTCCCCAACACGGCCTCTACCACGCCGATTCGCTGGTTGGCCGGCGCGCCCCAGCAAGTCAGCTGGGACGTGGCCAACACCACGGCGGCCCCAATCAGCGCGGCTAACGTGGATATTACGCTGTCGACGGATGGTGGCCGCACTTTCCCTACGGTGTTGCTGGTGAACACGCCCAACGACGGCACCCAGCTGGTGACGGTTCCGGCTAGCGTAGGTAACTCCTCGCTGGCCCGCATCAAAGTGCAGGCTTCGGGCAATGTCTTTTTTGATATTTCCAACAGCAACTTTGCTATCCAGGTCCCCACGGGTCCAACCTTCTTCCTGACTCCGACCACGGCCTCGGGCCAGCCCCCAACAATTTGCCCCGGCGCAGCCACTCCGGTAACCGTCGCCGTGGGTCAGCTACAAGGCTTCACGGGCACCGTAGCCCTGTCGGCAGCTAACCTGCCAGCGGGAATGTCGGTGACTTATACCAACCCCAACGTAAGCGTGGGCGGTACTACTCAGGCTACCATCACGACCACGGCCGCTACGCCTTCGGGCACCTACCTGATCAACTTGGTAGGCACCAGCGGCAGCGTCACCCAGCAGCAGCAGTTCCGCGTGGTGGTAAGTCTATCGGCCACGCAGGCAGCCAGCCCGATTGCGCCAACGACTGCCACCCGCACTACGCAACGGCCCCGCTTCTCGTGGACCGCAGTGCCTAATGCCACGGCTTACGAAATTGAAGTTGCCACCAACGCAGCCTTCACGAACCCTACTGTTGCCCTGACCGCTGTGACAGGCACCAGCTTCACGCCGGTCGTTACGCTGCAGCCCAACACTACCTATTTCTGGCGTGTGCGGGGGACCAGCCCGTGCGGAGCGGCTCCCTTTTCGGCCACCGCCCAGTTCCAGACCGGCGCTTCTATCTGCCAGACAATCGCGGCTACGCAGGTGCCCCGTGCCATCACCGCTGGGGCCGTTCGCACTGTGACGTCCACCATTGCCGTGGCAACGTCAGAAGTGGTTTCAGATATCCGAATCCGTAACCTGGTCATCACCCACCCGGCCGTAAGTGAGCTGACGCTGACGCTGACGAACCCCGCCAAGCGCTCCATCACGCTGCTCGCCAATCTGTGTGCCGGCACGGCTGACATCAACCTGAACTTTGATGATGCAGCCACGGCAGCCCTCAGCTGCCCGCTGAACAGCGCCGCCACGGTACGGCCCGCAGGTCAGTTGTCTGACCTGCTCAACGATCCGGCCAACGGCGACTGGGTACTGACCATCAACGACAACAACGCGGCCAATGGCGGCTCGTTGCGGTCCTGGAGCCTGGAGCTGTGCACCCTTGGTACGGCACCGCCCGCGCCCCTCTCCCTGCAGACCATCTACAACGCGTACACCAATGGCAGTGGTAAAGTAGACGTGCTGTGGTCAGTAGATCCGAACTCTAACGCTACGACCTACGAAGTGGAGCGCTCGTTCCAGAACAACACGAGCTTCCAGCGTGTAACGACGGTAGCAGCCCCCAACACGTACTACGAAGATCAGGTAACGGTGAATGGCACGTACTTCTACCGGGTGCGTTCGGTTAATGCTAGCGGTACTTCGGTTTATACCAACGTAGCCAGCGTTTTGAGCAACCAGAGCACCACGCTGCTCAAAGGCATCCAGGTGTACCCGAACCCCAGCACGGGCATTTTCAAGGTAAACGTGGACAACGCGCAACGTGGGGCCATCGCGCTACGTGTGACCGATGCCATGGGCCGCACGGTATCGGCGCAAACCCTGACCAAAGGCGCTACCCTGCTGCAGCACGAGCTGGACCTGAGCAAGCTCAGCCCCGGCGTCTACCAGCTGCACATCGATATGCCCGAGGGCACGGCGGTGCAGCGTCTGCTGAAGCAATAACCAGCTTGGGTATACATGCGAAAGGGCGGCTCCAGATGGAGCCGCCCTTTTTGTTTGGTTGAACTGGTGACTAAGAGCCTATCCAAATAGGCAGTTATACCAGGTGATTCGAGCGCAAGCAAAATGGAGCATGGCCAGATAGTTTTCGGGTTTTTTGGCCCAACGAATCAGCAGGTGGCGGAAGCGGTTGAGCCAG
>NZ_SRLD01000023.1 GCF_004745955.1 Hymenobacter elongatus
GTGAACAGTTTGCGGCGCATCTGGGCATATACGGCTGTGCCGTACTGTTTCAGCCACGCCTGCAGCGACGCGTGGTTGATGCCCAGGCGCTGAATCACTTCGCGCTGCGACAATCCGGATTCGACTAACCGCACGGCCTCCTGGCGGAAGGCAATAGCATAATTCTCATTTTTGGCCCGGCGTGGGGGCCGCTCGGTTTCGGTCATACATCAACTGAGTGATGTATAGCCCTAGCCGGACGAGACACTCAGCATGACGTTCTTTTTGTATGTTCGGATAGGCGCTAAGCGTAGTTCGTCGGTCGCTCGGTCAGGCTTCCGTAGCAGCGCAGGAGCATGGCAGAGTGAAGAGCAGTCTTCGGTTTATTCTGTAAGTTTCATGAAATGAGCAAAGCCCTTTACCATAGTGTGGTAAGGGGCTTTGTGCTTTGGAAAAGCTTCCGAACTTACCACAAGAATGCTCTTCACGCCGCCGCCAGGTGAGGATGAAAGATAGGAACCGCCACTCGCCATAACCCGGAAGCCACCGACTAGCGCATGAGCTTTGACTTTAACCTGTACAGTGGCTTGCTGCTGCCGTTTTTTGTGCAGGGGCTGGTGGTGAGCGGCGTGCTGTGGGTGCGGCGGGGGCGGGAAGAGGTGGCAGCCGACGGCTGGCTGGCGCTGCTGCTGCTGGTCTTCGCGACGCGGCTGGCGCAGTGGATGCTGGGCTTTGGCGGCTGGTATGATGCCCACGATTCCAGCACCACGTTCATGTTTTACTGGCCGTTCAGTAACTGGCTGGCCGTGGGGCCGACGCTCTATTTCTACTTCCGCAGCCTTACCAATCAGGAATTTCGCTTCGGTCGGTGGCACTGGCTTCATTTTGCCCCGGCCCTGACCTACATCGGTGTGCGGCTATTGCTGTTTGCCTACGATATCGGGTGGTGGCATGCGGTGCGGGGCCAGCCGCTACCCGAGCATTTCGGCACGAAGGGTCCGTTGCTGGCCTGGATTGACCAGCAGCCCATCGGCTATTGGGTGGATGCGCTGGGGTATATGCTGGTGCTGGCCTATGCCGTGCGCACCCTGCGGGAATACCGCGCCTACGCTCGTTACCTCAACGACAACTTCTCCGACACTGACCAGATCCGGTTCCGGTGGCTGCGCAATGTGCTGCTGGCTGTGCTGGCAGGGACCGGCGTCACGCTGAGCTTTGGCTTGATTAGCGCCTTTGTGAGCCCCTTGAGCTATTATGAGGAATGGTACGACTATTTGTTTACGGGCCTGCTGATCTACTACCTGAGCATTGCCGGCCTGCTCACCAGCCACCGCCTTGCCGGTCTGCGCTTCCAGCCCGCGCCCGAAACTCCTGACTTAGCCTCCGCGTCGCATGCTCCTTCGGAGCCGGCAGCAATTTCTGCGGCCCTATCAACGTCACTGCTGGTACCAGTTCATGCAGTTGAAACCGGGATATTGGCCGCCGCCGCTACCCCGGCCGAAACACCACTACCCAGTGCGGCCACGGCAGCCCAAACAGAAGCCGATGCCGAGCTGACGCGCTGGACCACACGCCTGCTGCGCCACCTCGAAACCGAGCGGCCCTACCTTGCGCCCGAGCTAACGCTGGGCGAGCTGGCGGCCCAGCTGCGCACCAATACTTCTTGGCTTTCCCGCGTCATCAACGCCGGCTGCGGGCAAAACTTCAACGACTTCATCAACGAGTACCGGGTGCGGGAAGCCGAGCAGCGTCTGCGCGACCCGAAGTTCCGGCACTACACCCTGTTGGCGGTGGCGCTGGAAGCGGGCTTCAACTCCAAGTCCACCTTCAACCGGGTGTTCAAAAAGCTGCGGGGCATTACGCCCAGCGCGGTGGAGCGCGAAGGGTAGGGGCGGGCAGGTGTCAACCTATGTATTGGGACGTCCCAGGCTGTAAATCGGGGCGTTTGCGGGAGTTGTGAGCCGTTTCTTTGGGACATCGGTTCACTTCAACCCCTTGCTGCCATGCGTGCTTCATCCCGCTTCCATTCCGTATCCCTGCTGACGCTCGTTGTCCTGTCCCTACTTGCCACTGCCTGCTGGGCCGGCATTCGCTCCGGTCTGCTCATCGAGCCCGGTAAGCAGTTTGTGCTGGGCGGGGGGCAGCGCGGCGCCTTCAAAGTAGAAGCGCACAATGTGGGCCCGGTGCCCGTCGAAATTAAGGAGCGCCCCCGGGGCGGCGGCATCTTTGGCAAAACCACGCTGGCACCCGGGGCCCGGGGTACGCTGCGCTTCATGGCCGGCTCCACGGCCGTGCTACTGAACCCCTCCGCGGAGCAGGCCAAGGTAGATCTGAAAATCAGCGGCGATACCAAGTTGAGCATGAACTACGAGCCGAGTGGCAAGCTATAAGTCGTCATCTCGTCTGAATGCTTCCTTCGCCATGAAAAAGGTATTGTTCGGCAGCTATGCGCTGCCTTCGCGCCCGGCCGATGTGGCGCTGCTCCTGTTTCGCCTGCATGTGGGGTTGTCCATTGCCATTGGTGCGGGCTGGGGCAAGCTGAGTAGCCTGGCGGGGGCCGGTGGTCCTCCCGAGTGGTTTGTGCAGCAAGTATCCGGCCTGGGCTTCACCCAGCCTTCGCCTTACGTATGGGCGTGGCTGGCTTGCTGGGGCGAGTTTGCCGGCGGCCTGCTGATTGCCGTTGGTCTGCTCACCCGCCTGAGCGCCCTGCAGCTGGCTTTTCAGTTCTTCGTTATCTCCTTTCTATGGTATGAAAAGCCCGAGTTCCTGACCGGTATGTATTACCAGCAGCTGCTCTTCTGGGCTTTCGCGCTCCTGAGTGTGGTTGGTAGTGGCCGCTACTCCCTCGATTATTGGCTAGCACGAAAAGGCCACCACCAAGCATCGGAGCCGCAGCCAGCCGGGGTGACAAAGCCCGCGCTAGCCATGCTGGCCCTGGGGTTGACTCTGACAGCTAGCCCGGCCAAGGCCCAGACTCCACAGGAACCCGCCACGGTGACTATGCGGGAGCTGGCTGATGTGGCCCAGCAGTGGCAGGGCTCCCTCACGTACCGCAATTACTCGGACCAGAAGCTCGTAACGCTCCCGACGGTGCTCAACGGCATGCAGTCTTCGCCTCAGGAGCTGGTGCTGGACTTTATCTATCAGGAACCGGAGGGCGGGCAGGTGAAAGGGTACGACAAAGTGCAGTTCTCCGCCGATGGCACCCGCGTGGTCTGGGACGGAGTTGCAATGCAGGTGCGCAGCAAAACCCAGCTGCCCGATCAGACGCTACAGTTCGTCTTGGAAGGCCAGGGACGAGATGATGATAAAAGCTGCCTCCTCAGGCGAACCGTGTTGTGCAACCCGCACCTGTTCTCGGTGGTGAAGGAGGTGAAATACGACGGCAGCTCGGCCTTTATCATCCGCAATACCTACCGCTTTCAACAGTAGCTTGTCCCAGGAGTCGAGCTGTGGTTGTAATGTGTTAGCAACGTAGTTGTTAGGTCATAATTACATAACATGGCCGAAAATCCGGGCAAACGCCCCTGAAAACCTGGTCGATTAGCGGAATTACATCCTGAGTGCGTGGTATGCACCTGAAAAATAACCTTCTACCCGTAGACTCTATTCCAAGTATTCTATATATTTGCCCTCAGTATGATGAACCAGACCGCGAAATGCTTCACCCTAAATATTCGTCCCGTGGGAGACGGAGTCGGGCTGCATTATCGGTACGGAAGCTAGAAAGCACATGCTACTAACCCTCTGAACAATCGTTAAGGCCCGACTCCTACCCAGGAGCCGGGCCTTTTTTTATGCCCTACGTCATGGTACAACAGCAGTATGATCGGTACACCGCCCAAGACCAGCTGGTGTGGAAGGTATTGTTTGACCGCCAAACGGCTCTGCTGCATAAGCGGGCGGCTACGGCATTTGGGCAGGGGCTGGCCAAAGCCGGCTTGCAGCGTAGCGCACTGCCGCGCTTCGAGGACATAAGCAAGCGTCTGCACAAGGCCACCGGCTGGCAGCTGGAGGCCGTCACTGGCATGCTCGACGACGCGACCTTCTTTGGCCTGCTGGCTGAGCGCAAGTTTCCCGCCACCGTCTGGATCCGGTCTATGGAGCAGTTCGACTTCATCCAGGAGCCCGACTTGTTCCATGGCATATTCGGCCACGTACCGCTGCTGATGGACCGCGCCTTCGCCGACTTCCTGCATTTTCTGGGGCGGGTAGCGGCTCAGCATCTCCACGATGCTCCCGCGCTGGCCCGTATGGAACGCCTGTATGGCTTTACGGTGCAGTTTGGGCTGGTGCAGGAGCAGGGAGCTACGCGTATGTATGGGGCGGGCCTGTTGTCGTCGTCGGGAGAAATCCACCATTGCATAGCCGATGAAACCACGCGCCGGCCTTTCGACCTGGCTACCGTGCTGCATACGCCCTACAGTGAGGCGCATGTGCAGGAGCACTACTTCGTACTCAATAGCTGGGACCAGCTCACGGAAAGCGTCGCCGAATTGGCCGCTTTGCTATCGACTGGCTGGGAATTGAAGCCCGCCTAGCACCAAAGAATTCCAGTTATGTTACAGCAACGCCAGCCTCAGTCCGGGGCTGGCGTTGCGCTGTTCGAGGCGCACAAGGTGGGCAAGACTGGACAGAAAAGCTGGTTTCGTGATGCTGAGTACGACACATACAGCAAGAATCCTACGCATGTACTTACTGCGCCCAGCCTGCGTGTGGCAACGGCACTAGTAGCGCCAGCCCAGGCTGCGGTACACGAAATGCAGCAGCCACAGTGGCCCGATGAGCAAGAACTGCAGGTCCTTCAAAAAGCTCGGCTTCTTGCCCTCCACCTTATGGCCCCAAAACTGCCCTGCCCAGGCCAGCACGAAAATCAGCAGACTCAGCTGCCACAGTGGCAACGGCGCGCGCGTGTCCAGGTGGTACAGGCCCAGAGCCATTAGCACACTAATCAGGACCATACCCAGGGCCAAGGGCACCGACAGCCGCAGATAATACACCACGGCTAGCGCCATGACGATAGTAGCCACGTTCAGCCACGGGCTCAGTTGCCGGATAGCTTCCGGCATGGGTACCGACCACAGTAAGCCCAGTAGTGAGAACATAATCAGGGGCACACAAATCCAGTGTACCAGCTTGTTGGTGGGGTTTTGGTGGCTTTCACCGTATTCGTCTAGCAGGGCGGGCAAAGTAGTCATGTGGGAAAGTAAAATGGATGCTGGGAAGGAAGGCTGCGCCACGCCGGGCTGCTCAGCGGAATAAAGTACTCAATAAACCAAGAAAAGCCATTCCGAATGGAATGGCTTTTCTTACTGATGCCGCAAGGAATCGAGTACCTACTGCTAGCCCTTCAGCTTGAAGTTCTTGCGCAGGTAGTCGAGGGTAGCGGCGTGTGCCTGGGCGGCAAACTCCTTGCTGTATTTGGGGTTAGATGGATTCGCGAAGGCGTGGTCGGCGTCATAGTTTTTGATGGTCACCTTTTCTTTGGCGGCCGCCATATCTTTCTGGAACTGGGCCGCTACTTCCGGGTTGATCCACTTATCCTGGGTCGCAAAAATGCCTAGCACGTCGGTATTGAGGGTTTTGAGCTTGGCGACATCCTTTTCCGGCATGCCGTAGTACATCACGCAGCCCACCGCCTTGGGGCCGGCCAGCAACGCCGTCTGCAACGACCAGCCACCGCCGAAGCACCAGCCCACCGACGATACTTTGGCGTTAGGACCCGCGTGCAGCAACGCCCCTTTGATAATGGCCTCGGCCCGCTCACTTTTCACGGCCTGCATCAGCTTACCCGCTTCGTCGGGCGTGCCCGCTACCTGGCCATCGTACAAGTCGAGGGCAATGATGTTGACGCCCTTCAGCTCGTTGGCAAAAGTGGCGGCTTCCTTTTTGATGTAGTCATTGAGGCCCCACCACTCGTGAATCACGAACAGGTATTTGTCGGAGCGCACGTTGCTCTTGATTTCAAACGCCTTGGCCGTTTGGCCGTCGGTGGTTTTGAACTCAATCATTTCACCCTGACCCTCATAGGTATACGGCAGAGGCGCATCGTGACCACCGGAGAAATCCTCGTTGGTAGCCAGCATCGCAAAGGCCTCGGTGGCACCAGCGCCGACCGTGGGGCGCGAGCAGCAGGTCGTCTTGGTTTGGCCTACGCTCATCGTTGCTACGCTCAGCAGCGCGGCACAAAGGGTCCAGATTTTTTTCATAGGAGCAGAAAGAATGAGTAAAAATGAGAATGCCGATCAGAAACCCGTTAGATGTAGCTACATGATTTGGCTCCTGATCGGCAACAACAGCTGCTAAGAGGCGCAATGGTTTGCGGACTATCGAAAGTTATTTCCTTTCCGTCCGCACTACGGCCCGCAGCTCGGTGAGCAGCGCGTAGAGGCCCACGTAAGTACGGTTGAGGTAGATGAAGTGCTCGGAGCCGCGGGGCTCCCGCTGCTGTCGCAGCTCGGGCTGCTGCATCAAATCGTCGCCTAGGGCATAGAGGGCCGTCATGTAGGCCGGGTCGCCAAAGTCGAAGGTGTGCTGACGGAACGGCCGGCCCACCAGCTCCAGCGAGGCCTGCATGGTATTGATATAGAAGGCCCGCCGCGTCGGGGCGTCGTCGGGGCGCAGCACATCGGCCTGGGTCAGCAGGTCGGCAAGGCGGGTTTCGTCGGCCAAGGCTTCGGCGGTGAGCAAGGCCGTAAACAGCTCGTACACGTCGGCCGGAATTTCCTTCACGCAGCCGAAGTCCAGCACGCCTACGGTGCCGCCCGCATCGGCCCGCAGCAGAAAATTGCCGGGGTGCGGATCGGCATGCACGCGGTGCAGGGTGTGCATCTGGAAGGCGTAAAAATCCCAGAGCGCCTGGCCCAGTTGGTTACGGATTTCCTGGGTTGGGCTGGTGGCCAAGAACTCCTTCAGGTGCTGCCCCGTCAGCCAATCCATCGTCAGCACGCGGTTGGTAGAATATTCGGGGTAATAGCGAGCAAATTCCAGATGAGCAAGGTGGGCACACTGGGCCGCTATTTCGGTGCCGCGCTGGAGCTCCAGCGCGTAGTTGGTTTCTTCCAGCAGCCGCGTTTCCACCTCCTCCAGATAGGGCCGCACCTGCGCCTCATCGAGGCCCATCACCCGCAAGGCAATGGGTTTTACCAACCGAATATCAGAGCGGATGCTGTCCGCTACGCCGGGGTACTGCACTTTCACGGCCAGCGCCTTGCCGTCTTTGCGGGCAAAGTGCACCTGACCAATGCTGGCGGCCTGCCGGGCATTGATATCAAATTCGTCGAATACCTCGAATGGCGAGCGGCCGAAAGCCTCCCGGAATACTTTGGTAACCAGCGGCCCCGAAAGCGGCGGGCTTTGGTACTGGGCCTGGGCAAACTGGTCGGCGTAGGCTGTCGGGAGCATATTCTTCTCCATTGCCAGCATCTGGGCCACTTTCAGCACCGAGCCTTTCATTTCGCTGAGCGTGCCGTATAGCTCGGCTGCATTGGCGGCGTGCAGGTCGTCGGTTTCGCTCGTGACGCCGGCCGCGCGCTTGGCGTAGTGCTTCACGTAGTTGGCCCCCACTTTCAGGCCCGTTTTGGCAAAGCGCGCCGCCCGGGCCACTTTCGTGGTGGGCAGCGATACTAGTATCCGGCTGCCGGTCAGGTTGCCAGCGGCTGGTTCTACTCCAGGTGTTTCTTCCATCTTAGCGACGCTGCACCAGAAAGCGGGCGAAATCCAGGGCCGAGTCGAGCGTGTTGCGACCTACCAGGTCGAAGCTCAGCGTCACGGCTTTCTCCACGGCGGCATCGGTGCGCTCAAAGTTCAGCGACTCGTCTTTGGCAAAGAAGCCCAGCACGAAAAGGGCCTGCTGCCAGAAAAAGCGCGGGTACTGATCCTGCAGCAACGGCCGCACAGCCACTTCATCCTTGCGCTTGCCTTCCTGCAGAATATCCTGCACGAATACTTCGAAATCCTGGCGGAAGTCGTCGAGCACCCGTGGCGTCAGGCCTGGCATGCGCTTCAGCGACTGGCGCAACGACTGCAACGCGTAGCTGCGGTTCTGCTTCAGCATTTCGAGCAGCGTATAGTAGAAGCCGAGCAGCTTTTCGCGGGCGCCGTACTGTTCCCAAACGGGCTCTTTAGCGGCCTGCTGGCGGGCTTCCCGCGCGAAATCGGCCCAGATTTCCCGGTCGATGGCGTCGAAGTTGGGGTAGGAGCGGTAGAAATCCGCCTCCTGAATCTTGAGCTTGCTGGTGAGCTGAAAAACCGAAGCTGGCGGCGTGCCTTTGCGAAGCACGTAGTCGAGGTAGGCCTTCTTAATACGGTCCTTTTCTATATTTTCCATAGTGTAAGTATAACCAACTACCGGTCCCTAAGTTGCCGTCGGGCCCGATTTAAAAGCAACAGGCCAAGCCGAGCAACGCTCACCCCGGCCTCCTGCTTCTAAATTCGTAGCGCCCTGCTACCCGGCGGCCTGATAGGCGGCCCGGAAGGTGGCAATGGCCCGCTCCCGGGCAAACTTATGCTCCACGATGGGCGTGGGGTAGTCGCGGGTGCCAAACTCGGGAATCCATTGCCGCACGTAGTCGAAGGTGGTATCGTATTGCTCCTGCTGACTCTGAGGGCTGTATACGCGGAACCACGGCGCGGCCACGGCCCCGGTGCCGGCCATCCACTGCCAATTGCCCACGTTCTGCGACATGTCGTAGTCGAGTAGCTTATCGGCGAAGTACCGGTCGCCCCAGCGCCAGTCGATGAGCAGGTGTTTCACCAGAAAGCCCGCCGCCGCAATGCGGGCGCGGTTGGGCATATAGCCGGTCTGATTCAGCTCCCGCATGCCCGCATCGACCAGCGGATAGCCCGTGCGGCCCTCGCACCAAGCCCGAAACTCGTCTTCGTTGTTGCGGTAGGGCACCAGGCGCAGGCGCGGGTCGTAGCTCTCAGTGGCCGTGAAGGGATAGTGCCAGAGTATCATCATGAAGAAGTCGCGCCAGATCAACTCATTCAGTAGCTTGGGATTCAGCTCCTTGGCCTGCTGCATCAGCTCCCGGACGCTCAGCGTGCCAAAGCGCAGATGCACCGAGCGGCGGGTGCTGCTGTTGACGAGGCCGGGTTTGTCGCGGGTGTTGTGGTAGTTGCTGACCAGGGCCGCAGCGGGCAGCTCGGCAGCGGGCACAAACTGCTCGTAGCGCTCGAAGCCCATCTGCTCCAGCGTGGGGCGCGGGGCGGCCTCGGCCAGGGGCATCAGGTTGGACTCGACGAAATGCTCGGTCGACGGATAGGGAACCAGATGCTCGTCGCGCAGGGCCGCCAGCCAGGTTTTGCTATAGGCTCCAAACACCCGGGGCGGCGTCCCGGATTTGCTCAAAATCTCATTCTTCGCGAAAATAACCTGGTCCTTGAACACCCGAAATTCCGTGCCGGCCGGTTTAATCAGTTCTGCTATAGCCGCGTCGCGCACGGCGGCATAGGGCTCGTAATCCTCGTTGGTGTACACGCCTGCTACTTCGTAGTGCTGCACCAGCTGCGCGAAAACCTCCAGCGGCCGGCCGTAGAACGCCAGGAAAGTACCGCCCGCCTGTTCCGTTTGCCGGCCCAGTCGCTCTACTTCATCATAGATAAACGTGACGCGCGCATCGCGGCGGCTCGGCAGCTGATCCAGGATTTCCCGGTCGTAGATGAACAGCGGCACTACGGGCAGGCCGCTCTGCAAGGCTACCGCCAAGCCGGCGTTGTCGTGCAGACGCAGGTCGCGCCGGTGCCAGAACAAGACGATTTTACTCATGTGCAGTACGTGTTGAAGCGCGCCAGGGCGCATTTGCGAGCGACCATGGCTATTTCAGCCGCCCCATTCCACCGTCTACGGATACTACCTGACCGGTGATAAACGAACCGTGGTCGGAGAGCAGGAAAGATGCCATGTACGCCAAATCCTGGGGCTGGCCGATGCGCTGCAGCGGGTGGCGCTTGGCGCTGGCTTCTGCTTTTTCGGGCGAGTTCAGCAGGGCGGCGGCCAGGGGCGTATCGGTGAGGGAAGGAGCCACGGCATTCACCCGAACGTTGCTGGCGGCGTATTCGGCGGCCAGGGCACGCGTCAGGCCTTCGAGGCCGGCTTTAGCCGTGGCAATGCTGGCGTGGAAGCTCATGCCCGTAGTAGCCGCCACCGTGCTGAACAATACCACCGACGCGCCTTCGGCCTTTTTCAGCCGCTTCATCACGGCCTGCAACACCTGTACCGCGCCGAGCACGTTCAGCTCAAACTCAGCCCGAAAGTCGTCCAGCGGAATCCGCTCAAAAGGGCGCAGCTTGATGCTGCCGGGGCAGTAGACCACACCATGGAGCACCTCGGGCAAGGTGCTGAGCAGCTCTGCGGGCAAGGGCTGGGTGGCGTCGAAGGGCAGAAAAGTGGTGCCCAAGGCCTCCAGCTCCGGCGACAGATGGCGGGAGGCCGTGAACAGGTGGGCCCCCAGCTTGTGCAGTAGCTGCGCCGTAGCTAGACCGATGCCCGACGAGGCACCAACAATCAGAATATTCTTTTGCGAGAAGTCCATACCGGAACTTGAAAGGAAGTGTGGGCTGACAACTAGGACGCGGGGCCAAGGTTTATATCTTGTGTCCTGAATTCGGTTTTTGTAGTATAAGGAGAAGGCGAATATTTGCTAGAAAGCAAATATTCGCCGCTAAACTCTGCTGCTTGCCCGGCTTTTGCCTAGCTTTCGGCTCTGAATGCCACCCACCCGACCAAACACCCTTTCCGAGGTATGAATATTCACAAACTGCTGGTCGCTAACCGCGGCGAAATTGCCATCCGCGTGCTCCGAGCCGCCACTGAGCTAGGCATTCCCACGGTGGCTATTTACACGTACGAGGACCGCTATTCCCTGCACCGCTACAAGGCCGACGAAGCCTACCAGATTGGCCGCGACGATGATCCGCTGAAGCCCTACCTCGATATTGAAGGCATTCTGAGGGTAGCGAAGGAGAACGGAGCCGATGCTATTCACCCCGGCTACGGCTTTTTGTCGGAGAATGCCACGCTGGCCCGCCGTTGCGCGGAAGAAGGCATTGTATTCATTGGCCCGCGCCCCGAGGTGATGGAAGCCCTCGGCGACAAAGTAGCCGCCAAGCGCGTGGCCGTGCAGTGCCAGGTGCCCATTATTGAGAGCAGCATCGAAGACCTGAACGACCTGGCAACGGCGCAGCGCGAAGCCAACCGCATCGGCTACCCAGTGATGCTGAAGGCTGCTTCCGGCGGCGGTGGGCGTGGCATGCGCGTCATCCGCGACGATGAGCAGCTGGAGCGCGGCTTTTTCGAAGCCCGCAACGAGGCGCTGAAGGCGTTCGGTGATGATACCGTGTTCTTGGAGAAGTTTGTGGAGCGGCCCAAGCACATCGAAGTGCAGATTGTGGCCGACAGCTACGGCAATATCGTGCACCTCTACGAGCGGGACTGCTCGGTGCAGCGCCGCTTCCAGAAAGTGGTGGAAGTAGCGCCCTCCCTGGATCTGGCCGACCACCAGCGCCACCTCTTATATGAGTACGCGCTACGCATCTGCCGGGCCGTGAACTACAACAACGTCGGCACCGTCGAATTTCTGGTCAACCCCGAGCTGGACCGTATTTACTTCATTGAGGTAAATCCCCGGATTCAGGTGGAGCACACCGTCACGGAGATGATAACGGGCATCGACCTGATCAAAACCCAGATTCATATTGCCTCGGGCGCCCGCCTTTCTGACCCCGTGATTGGGCTGGAAGTAGGAGGGAGGCCGCTCAAAACAGGGTACGCCATTCAATGTCGCATCACCACCGAAGACCCCGAAAACGACTTTAAGCCCGATTACGGGACCATTGTAGCCTACCGCTCGGCGGGCGGCTTCGGCATTCGCCTCGACCAGGGCTCGGTCTATCAGGGTGCCAAGATTTCGCCCTTCTTCGATTCGTTGCTGGTGAAAGTGTCGGCCCACGCGCCCACGCTGGAAGGCGCGGCCTCGAAAATGGCCCGCACCCTGGACGAGTTCCGCATCCGTGGCGTGCGCACCAACATCCAGTTCCTGCAAAACATCATTGCGCACCCCGAATTCGTGAGCGGGAAAGCCAATGTGGACTTTATCAAAGACTACACGGAGCTGTTCAAGTTCAAGGCCCGCCAGGACCGGGGCACGAAGGTGCTGGGCTTTGTGGGTGACATCATCGTGAACGGCAACCCCGATGTGAAGGGCCTCGTGGACCCCAAGCGTGAGCTGCGCAAGCCCACGCTGCCGCACTTCGACCCTATGGCCCCGTACCAGCCCGGCACCAAGGACAAGCTCACCGAGCTGGGGCCGGAGGGCTTTGCCAAGTGGCTGCGCGAGGACCCGCTGATTCACTACACCGACACCACTTTCCGCGACGCGCACCAAAGCCTGCTGGCCACGCGCATGCGCACTTTCGACATGCTGAAGGTGGCGGAGGGCTACGCTAAAATGCACCCCCAGACCTTCTCAATGGAGGTGTGGGGCGGTGCTACCTTCGACGTGGCCCTGCGCTTTCTGCACGAGGACCCGTGGGAGCGGCTGGCCAAAATCAGGGCGGCGGTGCCCAATATTCTGCTCCAGATGCTGATCCGCGGGGCCAACGGCGTGGGCTACAAGGCCTATCCGGACAACCTCACCGAGCGGTTTGTGCAGCAGGCCTGGGAAACCGGCGTCGATGTGTTCCGCATCTTTGACTCGCTGAACTGGATGCCGGGCATGGAGTCCTGCATCAACTTCGTGCGCAAGAAAACCAAGGGCCTCGCCGAAGCCAGCATCTGCTACACCGGCGACATTCTGGACCCCAAGCGCAACCAGAAGTACTCGCTCGACTACTATTTGCGCCTGGCCAAGCAGGTCGAAGATGCCGGGGCGCACATTCTTTGCATCAAAGACATGGCCGGCCTGCTGAAGCCCTACGCGGCCACCGAGCTGATTACGGCCCTGCGCGATACGGTCAAAATTCCGATTCATCTGCATACCCACGATACGTCGTCGCTGCAGCCGGCTACCTACCTGAAGGCGGTGGAAGCGGGCGTCAACGTCATCGATGTGGCGCTGGGTTCCTTGTCGGGCCTTACCTCACAGCCCAATTTCAACTCGGTGGTGGAGATGTTTCGTGGTACGCCGCGCCACCGCGAGTTCAACCAGGAAAGCCTCAACGACTTCTCCAATTACTGGGAAACGGTACGCGAGTACTACTATCCGTTTGAGTCGGGCCTGAAAGCCGGCACTTCGGAAGTCTTCCAGCACGAAATTCCCGGCGGGCAATACTCTAACCTGCGCCCCCAGGCGGCGGCGCTGGGCCTGGGCGACAAGTTTGAGCAGGTCAAAACGACCTTTGCCGACGTGAACGAGCTATTCGGTGACATCGTGAAGGTGACGCCCTCGTCGAAAGTAGTCGGCGACATGGCCTTGTTCATGGTTTCCAATAACCTGACGACGGCCGACGTGCTGGAGAAAGGCCACACCCTGAGCTTCCCCGAATCAGTGCAGAGCCTCTTTCGGGGCGACATCGGGCAGCCGGAGGGTGGCTGGCCCAAGGAACTCCAAAAGCTGATTCTGAAGGACGAAAAGCCCTTCACCGACCGGCCCAACGAGCACCTCAAGCCCATCGACTTCAAAAAGGAGTGGAAGAAATTTGAGGAGAAGTTCGGAACCGGGGTCAAGTTCACCGACCTGCTGTCCTATTTGCTCTACCCCAAAGTATTTGAGCAGTATTGGGCCCACTTCCAGGAATTCGGGGATGTGTCGCTGGTGCCCACGCGGGTGTTTTTCTACGGCCTCAAGCCCGGCGAGGAAACCATTATCGACATTGCCCGTGGCAAATCGGTGATTGTGAAGCTGCGCTCGGTGGGCGAGGTGAACGACGACGGCTGCCGCACGATCTTTTTCTCCTTCAACGGCCAGACCCGCAACCTGGAGGTGCGCGACCGGTCGGTGGAAGTCAAGACCATCCGCAACCAGAAAGCAGACAAGGCTAATCCGCGCCAGATTGGAGCCCCCTTGCAGGGCATGCTTTCCAAAGTATTGGTCCAGAATGGGCAGCCCGTGAAGCGCAATACGCCGCTGTTCATCATTGAGGCCATGAAAATGGAAACGACCATCACGGCCACCGACGATACGACGGTGCAGGGCATCCAGCTCACGGAAGGCACGCTGGTAAATGCCGACGACTTGGTGCTGACGCTGGGCTAGAAGCCGTGCCGTGCAAGAAGAAGGGGAGCCCCGCACCGACTGGTGCGGGGCTCCCCTTTTTTATGGCGCTTTCATCAGTTTCATGGTTCGGATGGCACCTTGCTGGCGCACACTCAGGAAGTAGATGCCGACGGCCCAGGTGGGCTGTGCCGGAATAGTGAGCAGCGTGAGGCCCGCCGCCAGCTTCAGCGGCGTCCGGACCAGAATATGCCCCAGCGCATTGTGCACAACCACCTCCCCGATACCGGCCCGAGAGCTTACAACTTGCACCTGAATGGTCGCCTGAAACGGATTGGGCGCTGCCTGCAGCGCAAACGTATTGCCCAACGCCACTCGCAGCCCCAAGGTGGCCAGCGTAGTCGTTTGCGCGGCCCGATTGATGCCACGTAGGCGGTAATACACCGAATCGGCTTGGTACAGTAGGAAAGCGGGGTCCTCCAGGGCGTACTCATGCGGTTTGCTGGGCATGCCCGGCGTGGCCTCCAAGCGACTTAGCAGCCGGTAAGGGCCACCCGCAGGCCGCACGTCCACTTCAAACTGCGTAGTGCCGAATTCCTCACCGGTAACCCAGCGGAGGGCGGCTATATTCCGGCCGGTCTCATACTGGCCCGTCAGCCCCCGGAAGTCTATTTTCCGAACAGGTACGGCTTTGGTGGTCAGAACACTGGTTTTGCCCGCCGCCGTGGTGCCGCTTACCCGGTAATAGGCCGTGTCGGTGGCATAAAACAACAGCTGGCGGTCGGCCAGCGCATAATTCTGTATGGCGTTAGGCCCATTGAGCGGCAGGGAGTTGATTTTGGCCAGCGGCTTGAATGTGCCTTGCCGGGGCCGCACCTCCACTTCGAAATACGCATTGCCGTATTCTTCCCCCGTGGTCCAGCTTAATGTCGCCTGGTCGTCCTGATGTTCGCCTTTGAAGGTCAGAAACTGTAGCGTTTTGGGGCGCAAGGTCTGCACGGCCAGCTGCGTAACTAACCCGGTGCCGCCGACACCCAACAGACGATAGTGCACCGAGTCGGCGTTGTAAGTCAGAAATTGCGGGTCGGCCAGTGCGTAGGTACGCTGGGCTGGGGTGGTTGTAGTGGGGGCCGTGACGCGGCCCAGGGAGCGGGCAGCGCCGCCGGCGGGCGTGGCTTCCACCTCAAAATACACGTTGTCGCGCTCCACCAGCGTCGACCAGCTAAGCTGCGCCTGTGTGCCCTGGTGGGTAGCCCCAAAGTTGCCCAACGCCAGCGGTAGCATCGTGGCCGACACCACATTGCTGAACGATGCTTCCGCATTCACGGGCTTCACGCGGTAAAACGCCACCGTGGTTAGGGGTTTAGTGTCCGTGAAGGTGGTCGTTGTTGGTGGCGCCATCCCAATGGAGGCAAATTCGCCGGTGGGGGAGCTGGCCCGCTCTATATAATAGCCCAGCACCGGCGTTGGCGAGGCCGCCCAGCGTAGCTCTATCGACGATACGGTAGCAGTGGCCAGCAGCGCCGTAGGGGCGCCGGGCGAAACCGCGCCGCAACTCAGCCCGGCATACGAAGCGGCCCGGGCGGCCCGCATGCGGGCATATTGCTCGGGCGTGAACTCCAACCCACACCAATATGACATAGTATTGGTTGTCGGGGGAAGGTACAGGTCGCCGAGGGCGTCGGTGATGGTGCCCGTGTAGTGGCAGCCGCTGCTGGTAGCTCCCGGACGGTCATACGGGTCGGCGGCGGTATCACAGATCAGGTCGCCAGTAGTAGCGCAGTTGGTGCGGCGCACTAGCTCCCGCAGCGCTGTATTCGGGTTATTACTATCCTGCTGGGTATGCGGCAAACCAAAAATATGGCCCATCTCATGCTCATAGACTCCCACTCCGGCTCCACTACCATAGGTGATAATCAACCGGCGAGGCCCGCCCGGAAAGTATGCGTAGCCGCCTGCCTGAAAATTGCCGATCCGGGCTTTGTTTACCATGTACATGTTGAGCACTGTGGCGCCGTCATTCTGCGGACAGATCAACGGCTCGATACTGGGGTTGAAGTCATCGAAGAACCGCGTGGAGTTGATTTCATTCACGGTTCCGCAGAAGTAGAACTGGATTCCGCTCGCAATAAATGACCGGTTACATTCCGCTATGCGACTCATGACCTGCAGGGCCGTCAGGCCGCCGGTGCCATCGTCGCGCCGCACCATATGGAGCTTGATGGGTACGTAATTAACAGTGCCGGCGGGCCGGCTAGCCAGCTGCTGCTGCACCGGTAGGATGCGCTGCAGAATCACCTGCCGCTCCGCCTCCGTTAAGGGTGGGGTGCCGCAGGAAAAGTGCTGCGCCTGCATTGGAACGGTTCGGAGCAGGCAACAGAGCAGCAGGAGTAGATATTTTGCCATATACGTGGTTGCTGAGATGAAAAAAGACCTCCGTTGCGGGTTCGGGCAGCGAATCAGAAAGTGAAGCCCAGACTGAGCTGGCGCATGTGCTGCCGATACCGGGCCGCATCAGCAGTGAAAGCACTGCGATATAGCTCGGCCCCCAGCACCAGCCCGAAGCAAGGGCGTATGCGGCTGAAGGGGACGGCTACTGAAAGCCCCAGCAGTTGACTGCCGCCGCCAAAAAATAGATTGTCGTAGCGCAGCTTCCGCTCAAATGGGTCATAGGCCGGGGTCCGTACCACGCGGCCCGGCGACAGCCCCAGCCGCCCCACCACGTAAACACCGCTCCCCAGGCGCTGACGCCAGCTGGCAGTCAGAAAAGGCAGCACATGGGATTCGGCCAGCAGTGCTGCCGGCCGCAAAGAATCGACGGTGGGCTGGGGCGGCCGGTGCGCCAGCAGCAGCATGCCTAGATGCAAGGAGCGGGTCAGGTCCTTGGTGGCATACACGGGCCATTCGGCCGCGCCCCGCAGCCCGAACGAAGCCGGAGCCGACCCCATAGTCGTAACCAGGCCTACTTCCAGTCGCCACAAATGGTGCAGCCCCGGAGCCCGCATAGGTCGGTACACCGTCGAAGCCGGAGCAACCGCAGGGCGCGCTGCAACTGCTGGCACTACCGCTATGGAGCGCGGCGCCAGCGCCACGACCGAGGCAGGCCGCTGCAGGAAGGCCGGCAGCTCCCCGTTGGGTAGCGGAAAGGGTTGGAGCGGCCCAGTTGCGAACTGCACAAAGCGCACCCGGCTAACGGACACTGCCCGCACGCTGGCCAAGGTATCATCGGTGAAGCGGTAGCGAATTTCCTGCGGCGTGATATCCACCACGTATGCCCGGATGCCAAAACTGTCGCGCACCTGAATCAGGTCCTGCCCTTGGCTTACTTGCGTCAAAAGAAGTCCCCACAGCAGCAACAGCAGTTGATGCGCCCGGCCAGCTAGGTTTGTCATGACGCTTTTTTTAATTACAAATATTATATTAATTGTAATATAAATTATAAAATCAGGATAAACAACAGGTTGCGTGACTATGCATGGGAGTATTGAACTCGCTCAAGTGTGTCCAACTGCTGCCTTATTCCGTGGATCTACCGGCTGCTCGGATTGACTTTTGGCGCGCCAGAATGCTATAAAACCGCACCATTTAGTGGCTTGCCGTTGCGTGATATGCTAGTGACGAGCCACAAAACGGTGCAGCTCTACAGCGTTGTGTTATTGTTAGAGGCGTCTACCCACTGTGATGTTACAGTCAGCGGCAGCTTATCTGCCTTGGGCTCGGCGGATCTGGAGCAGCCATAATCAAGGATATAATCACGCGGAAAAAGCGGGATAACCGCTGGAAAAAGTAGAATAATCACGCAAAATTGGCCTGTGTTTCATCGAAAGCTTATCAAAAGGCTTAATTTGCGTTATGCAAAAAATCCCGCTCATCATCTTATTCCTCGCTCTGCTTTCCACTACTCTTGTTGCGCAAAAAAAAGCTTCCCCACTGGTTTCTGCACCAGGCGTTTCTGCCGCTACCGTAGAGCGGGTGGCCCGCGTACTAGCCGCCGACGACATGGAAGGCCGTGCCTCCACGCAGCCCGGCGGTCTGAAGGCCGCGCAATTTCTGGCCAGCGAGTTTCAGCGGTTGGGATTAAGCTCGTTGCCGGGCATCACGGGCTACGAGCAGGTATTTTCCGTCTACGAAAGCAAAACCGCAGCTCTATATGTCACCGTTAATGGAGTAAATATTCCGGCCGACAAGTCGCTGCTGGTCTCCGGGCAGCCTCACCTGAACTGGACCAGTGAGGATGACCCTGCCGCGCGCGTTATGGTTCTCGGGCCCCAAACGCTGCCCGCGCAGGTATATCGGCAGATTATGGAGCCGAGCGAAAACCTAATCGTTATTCTGGACCCGGCGCACGTCGAGGAGTTTCAGCGCTTAGCCAGCTATGCCAAGCGGGGCCGAATACAAGCCGAAAAACCTGGTCCCTACTCCTGCGTGGCTGTTCTGACGGCTACGCCAAACGCGGGTATTAAATTTCGGGTAGCGGCCAACTGCACCGTTCGTCCACTCGAAATCCGCAACGTAGTGGGCGTACTGCCGGGCCATGACAAAGCCAAAGCCGCTGAAATGATTGTTTTCTCCGCTCATTACGACCATCTTGGCTTGGTTGAGCCCGTCGACGGCGACAAAGTGGCCAATGGGGCCGACGATGATGCCAGCGGTACAACGGCCGTGGTGGCTCTAGCCGAGTATTTCAAGAACAAAGCCGACAACGCCCGGACGCTTATCTTCTCGGCCTTCACTGCGGAGGAAATCGGTGGGTTTGGCTCCCAGTATTTTGCCCGCCAGCTCGATGCCAAGCAGATCGTGGCTATGTTCAACATCGAGATGATTGGGAAACAGGCCAAATTTGGCCCTAATACCGCCTTCATTACAGGCTACGACAAATCGGATTTTGGCAAGTTGCTGCAGCGTAACCTGACCGGCACGCCTTTCCGTTTCGAGCCTGACCCGTATCCCGAGCAGAACCTTTTCTACCGTTCCGATAATGCCACCCTGGCCCGCTTGGGCGTTCCGGCCCATACCATCAGCACCGACCAGATTCCGACTGATAAGCGCTACCACACCGTGGATGACGAGATTGAAAGTTTGGACTTGCCCAACATGACGGCCGTTATAACGGCTATTGCGCGTAGTGCCTCGGGCATCGTATCGGGCCAGCAAACTCCCACGCGCATCAGTTCCGAACCTGCCGGCCAGCGGCCTTAGCCTACAGCTAAAGTATAGCCCAAAGCAAAGCCCTACTCATTGACCTGAGTAGGGCTTTGCTTTGGGCTACAATAAGCATAACCACACTTGCTAACAATCAAAAAGCGTAGGATAAGGCTGCTTTATAGCTTCCTGATAGATATAACAGAGTTAGGTAACGTCTTGGCTGGTGGCGGCCCCGTCATCCGGACCAGACGCTCCAAAGCGTGTAATCTGTCCGCCTGGATATTATGCTGTTCCACCAGGCGGCTATATGCATCGGTAAGAATCTGGACCTTCTCTTTCAATTCGTTCACTTCCACTGCTCCGGCATACCGTGGATCTGGCAGTTCGGGGTCGCTGAGCCCTCTATCTGGCCGGTACTGCACATTGATAACCGATTGCGCTGTAGCCCCCGAATAACTCAGAAGCAACAAACCGAAGGAGAGCAAGAAGGTGGAATAGCTTTTCATGGCCACAGTAGTTGATGTCTGTTTTATAAGACAAGTATAAATAAATCTTTTATTAATACCAAAATAAATTCCAATGATTTTCACCATCACTACGGTATGCTTACCTTATTTCGTTGCGCCACCTCCCGATTCAGCGCGGCAGGCGAAGACTGAGTCCGCCGCCAAACGTGGCACCACTTGTAGCCCCCGAAAAGGTACGGCCCATGTTTGCATCAAGCCGCACGCCAGGCCATGGCCGCCAGTACAGCCCCGAGGTAACGCCCGGCTGCGCATGCGTTTGCTGCTGCCAGGTAGCATAGGTTTCGGCAAAAAAGCCGAAAGAATTGCCCAACGGCCCATTCAGGGCCAGCGTGCCCAGATAGGTGCCCCGCTTCGTATCGGCCGCTGTAAAGCCTTGCTGGCGAAAGCCAAAGTTCGCCTCCAGGCCAAACCGTTCCCCTAGCTGCTGCGATACCAGCAAGCGCGCAGCCGGCTCCATGACCTTCCTCTGATATGATTTGTCGCCGTTGCGCAGCGTCATTTCGGCCAGCACTACCACTTGGGAGCGGGCATTGAGAGTAGTAGAAGCCAGAAACTTTGCTCCAACCGTAAGCGGCATGAAGCCTGAAGCCAATCGGGTGCCGCCGCCACTGCCTGGTTCGCTGCCAATAGCTACCGGGATCGGCGACCTGTAGCTCTGCGAAGCCCGCAGCTCAATTGTGTTGAAGAACCCAATGCGCAGCAAGCCAGTAGCAACCGCGCGGTTGCGGGCGCTACCTGGGCTAAACGGGTCGGGTTGGCTCACGCCGGCGTCGAGCTGAAACTGGCCGGGAACCAGCATGCTGGTAGTAATGGTTTGCCCGGGCCGGTCGGGGCGGATATTGCGCACGAAAGGCGTGTCTTCGTTCCCGAGGGTTGGGTCGGTGGTCTGAGCCAAGATGCGGGCAGAGCCGCCGAGCAACAGCGCGGCAGTGGTCAGCAGAGTGGTCTTACGCATGCCTCCCGACACTACGTAGCGCCAGATAGTTCGGTTTGAGGGGTGAAGCCCGTTTTAAACGCACTTTCTCCCTTTAGGTTACAATTGAGAAGCGCCAGGCTGTGTGCTTGCGGCAGATTCATATACGCCAGTAAACCAACAGGTGCCACACAGCCTATTCATCTTCGTAATCAAGGCCCAGGAGTTGGTTGAGGGCCTGCTGAATTTCACTGGCCGCGTGCATCTGTCCGGCCTTGCGGCTTACTTGCAGACCCCGGCGGTAAACTTTTTCGGCCTCTTCCGGATTTTGTAAGTACTCCAGCATCTTGCCGGCGTGATAATACGTGCCCACGTAGTCAGGATGCTCATCGAGGAGCTTCTGATAGTACTCCATCGCCCGTTGGGGCTCCGTCGTCCGATATTCAGTAGCCAGGGCGTAGATGATGAACGCGTCGTTCGGATCTTCGGCATAAAAGCCTAGCAGTTGCTGTAAGCGGGTGGGCGTAGTATCCATCGGGAGGGAGTTTTCTGTATCTTCGCCCGAAATTAGGGGCTTTCCCGTAGTTTATCTCCCATCCACAAGCAGCCGTCGATGAAGTTTCTCGTTTGCATCAGCAACGTCCCCGACACGACCACCAAAATTACCTTCACGCCCGATAATAAGGAGTTCAACAAGGCCGGGGTGCAGTTCGTGATTAATCCTTGGGATGAATATGCCCTCACGCGTGCCATTGAGCTCAAAGAAGCACAGGGTGCTGGCACCGTTACCGTGCTCAACGTTGGTGAAGCCGACACCGAGCCGAATATCCGTAAAGCGCTGGCTATTGGGGCCGACGATGCTATTCGCGTAAATGCCGCGCCGAAAGACGCCTACTTTGTAGCCCAGCAGATTGCCGCCGTAGCCAAAGAAGGCGCTTACGACGTGATTTTGATGGGCAAGGAGAGCATTGACTACAATGGCTTTCAGGTGCACGGCATGGTAGGCGAAATGCTCGGCATCCCGACTGTAGCGCCGGCCATGAAGCTCGATATGAGCGGCTCGACGGCCACGTTGGAGCGCGAAATCGAAGGCGGCAAGGAAATCGTGGAAGTAAGCGCCCCGTTTGTGGCCTCGTGCCAGCAGCCGATGTGCGAGCCCCGCATTCCGAACATGCGCGGCATTATGACGGCCCGCACCAAGCCGCTGAAAGTCGTAGAAGCCGTGGGTGAAGGTGCCCGCACCGAGGTGGCCGAATTTGCGCTGCCGCCCAAAAAGCAGGGTGTAAAACTAATTCCCGCCGAAAGCGCCGGCGAGTTGATCAGGCTGCTGCGCAACGAAGCCAAAGTGATTTAAAAATCAATTAATAATTAAGAATTAAGAATGAATAATTGGCTGATTGACAGGGTTGTCTGTTGCAGTCGAAACATTTCTTAATTGCTGATTATTAATTCTTACTTGAAAAAATATGTCCGTTCTAGTTGTAGTTGAATGTGATAACGGCGAGGTAAAGAAATCTTCGCTGGAAGTGGCTTCCTATGGCAGCCAGGTGGCCCAGATGCTCGGCACTACGGCCACGGCCGTAGCCGTAGGGGAGGCCACCGAAGCCAACCTAGCCAAGCTCGGCGAGCAGGGCATCAGCAAAGTGCTCTACGACGCTGAGCCCCGCCTGAAAGACTTCGTAAACGGAGCCTACACCAAGCTTATTGCTGGTGCGGCCGAGAAAGAAAGCTCGCTGGTTATTGTGTTGGCTAATTCCAACATCGGGGCGTCTGTGGGTTCCCGCTTGTCGGTGCGCCTGCAGGCCAGCTTGGCTACCAACGTAGTGGAGCTGCCGAAAAATAACGGTGGTCAGTTCACGGTGAAGCGCGGAGCTTTCTCGGGCAAAGCCTTTGCCGATGTGGTACTGATGGGCGAGCGGAAAATTCTGGCCGTCAAGAAGAACTCCATCGAAGCCCTGCACAACGCGGGCCAAGTGGCGCAGGTAGAGCGCTTCTCTGCCAGCCTCACCGATGCCGATTTCGTGGACGCGCCTAAGCAGGTGGTTATGCAGGATCAGGCCGGCGGCGTGCTGCTGCCCGAGGCTGACCTCGTGGTATCGGGTGGTCGGGGCATGAAAGGCCCCGAGAACTGGCACCTCATTGAAGACCTGGCCAAAGCGCTAGGGGCGGCTACGGCTTGCTCCAAGCCGGTTTCCGACGTCGACTGGCGTCCCCACCACGAGCACGTGGGTCAGACGGGTATCACCGTGTCGCCGAATCTGTATATCGCCTGCGGTATTTCGGGCGCTATTCAGCACTTGGCCGGAGTGAACTCCTCGAAAGTAATTGTCGTAATCAACAAAGACCCGGAAGCCCCCTTCTTCAAGGCCGCTGATTACGGCATTGTGGGAGACGTTTTTGAGGTATTGCCCAAACTTACTCAAGCCATTAAGGAATTGAATTAGAGTCTTGGACGCCTCGTGCGCAGGGGCTTACTTGTCGTTTGAATAGGAGTTTATTAAAACGATAAGTAAGTTTCCCCGCCTCAGGGCCCCCAAGCTCCCAAGACCCTAAGCTCCTAGATACCTTGAAAAAAATTCAGCTCGAAATTCTGGGCCTTTCGTCCAGCCAGTCACAGTCCGGCTCTTTTGCCCTGATTTTGGGGGAAAAGACCGGCAACCGGCGTCTGCCAATCATCATTGGCATGTTCGAAGCTCAAAGCATTGCTATCCAGATTGAAAAAATCAATCCGAACCGGCCGCTTACCCACGACTTGTTCAAGTCGTTTGCCGAGCATGTGCACGTTGCGGTGCTGGAGGTGCTGATTTCTGACTTGAAGGAGGGCGTATTCTATTCCAAGATAGTATGCACCGATGGCGCTACTACCTTCGAGTTAGACGCCCGCCCCAGTGATGCCATCGCCATTGGGCTGCGCTTCGGCGTGCCTATCTTCACCGTTGAAAGCGTGTTGAGCGAAGCCGGTATCATCCTCAGCGACCTGGATGAAACCACCGAGGACGATGCGGACGAAGACGATGACGAGGACGAGGATGACGCTTCGGGCGCGCCCAAGCCCGAACCCGCGCCTCGCGACCCCAGCGGGCAGGTTTCATTGGATGAGCTAACTAAAATGCTGGCCCAGGCCCTCGAAAAAGAAGATTACGAGAAAGCCGCTAAAATCCGGGACGAACTCAACAAGCGCAACGGCTAACGGCTTCGCCCCCTAAGAGAAAAGGCTTCCCTGCAGCAGGGAAGCCTTTTCTCTTAGTTTTCTTGTGGTAGAAGCCAGCGCCTGTGAAGAAGCCCCTTCGATTCTCTCTAGCTGAGCATTCCAATGCTCACTGATATCTGTATCGCCGAGCCCTAAAGCGGACTAAACTGCTTTCAGCACCTTGCCACCTCTACCCAAACTGCCTTCAATGGAATCTTCTTCTACGCCAGATCTGCGCTATCCAATTGGTCACGCTTCCTTGCCCGACGAGCCGTTGAGCCAGGGTGCCCGGTTGGCTTTGATTGCCAAAATTGCCGTGTTGCCCGACCAAGTACGCGCCGCCGTAGCGGGGCTCACGCCCGCGCAGCTCGACACGCCCTACCGCCCCGATGGCTGGACAGTGCGCCAGGTTCTGCACCACCTGCCCGATTCGCACCTGAATTGTTACACCCGCTTTCGGCTGGCTCTCACGGAGGAAAACCCCACCGTGCGGCCCTACGACGAGCAGGCCTGGGCCGAGCTGCCCGATGTAGCGGCGACGCCCGTAGCGGTGTCGTTGGCGCTGCTGGAGGCTCTCCACATCCGCTGGACCATTCTGCTGCGCCAGCTTACCGATGCGCAGTGGCAACGCACCTTTTATCATCCCGGTACGCAGCGTAGCTTTTCGCTGGATCAGGCGCTGGCTATGTACGCCTGGCACGGGCAGCACCATTTGGCGCATATTACGACGCTACGCCAGCGGGCAGGGTTTTAAAATCTATAGCGTACAAGCAGTAAAAAAGCCTCATCAAATTCTTGATGAGGCTTTTTTAGTATTGAGTAGGAGCGGGGCTATATATTGATGGCCTCGTCGGTAGTAGCGGCAGCCAAGCCGCCCTGGGCTTCTTCGTCTACCTTTTTGGCGGCCCGCACCAAGCTGCTGCTGAAGATGAATTCCTTCAGCTCAGGCACCGTCGTATTCAGGATTTCGTCCTTGTTGCCATCCCAGAGCTTCTGGCCTTTGTGCAGATAGATGATATGGTCGCCGATTTCGATAACGGAGTTCATATCGTGGGTGATGACGACGGTGGTAATGCCGTACTCGTGGGTGATTTCGTAGATCAGCTCATCGATTTTGATGCTGGTCTGGGGGTCGAGGCCGGAGTTGGGCTCGTCGCAGAACAGGTAGGTACAGTTGGGCGCAATGGCGCGGGCAATACCGACACGCTTCTTCATGCCGCCCGATATTTCGGAGGGCATTTTGGTGCCCGCGTTTTCGAGGCCCACGCGCTTCAGGCAAAACTCCACTCGGTCGCGGCGCTCCTCCTTGCTCATCTCGGGCGTGAGCATCTTGAGCGGAAATTCGGTGTTTTCGTACACCGTCATCGAGTCGAACAGCGCCCCGCCCTGGAAGAGCATTCCTATTTTACGCCGGATTTCCTGCTTGATATCCACCTTGTTATTAGTGAACACCAGACCATCGAAGGTAATGCTGCCCAGGTCCGGCTTCATGAGCCCGACAATGCACTGCAGCAGCACGCTTTTGCCGGTGCCGGAGCCGCCCAGCAACAGATTACACTTGCCCGTTTCGAAGGTGCAGGTGATTCCCTTCAGCACGGGGTTGCCATTGAAGGCTTTCTGAATGTTATGAACTTCAATCATGTGAGGTCTTAGAAACGAAGAACAGCCGGCCGAGGATTGCAACGCCGGGGAGCTGTGCCCCTAGCAACAGAATACTCGTGCGACCTTGAACCGCCTAACTTCAGTGCTCTTTTACAACAGAACCGCAGCCAAAACGTAGTCGGCCAGCAGGATAGCAATAATGGAGTTGGTAACGGCCCCGGTGCTGGCCGCGCCTACTTCCAGCGCGCCGCCTTTGGTGTAGTAGCCTTTATACGACGATATTGCCGACACCAAAAACGCAAATACGACCGATTTGATGAGAGCGAAGACAATATTATAAGGCACGAAGTCGGTGCGGATGCCCTCGATATACTCCTGCGCCGACATGGCCCCGGACAGCGTGCCGGCCAAGTAGCCGCCCATAATGGAAAGCACCATCGCCAGAATAACCAGCAGCGGAAACATCAGCATGGCGGCCACAATCTTGGGTAGCACCAGGTAGGAAGCAGAGTTGATGCCCATCACTTCCAGCGCATCGACCTGTTCGGTGATGCGCATGGTGCCCAGCCCCCCGGCAATGCTGGAGCCTACCTTGCCGGCCAGTACAATGCTGGTGATGGTAGGAGCCAGCTCCAGAATCGTCATCTCGCGCACCATAAAGCCGATAGTCGACTTCGGAATCAGGGGATTGATGAGGTTGTAGGCAATCTGGACGCAGGTAACGGCCCCGATAAAGGCACTGACGATGGCGACAATGAATACCGAGTCGATGCCGATCAGGATGGCTTCGTCGAGCATGCGTTGCCACAGCACTTTGAAGCGCTCTTTCCGAACCAGCATGCTTTGCATGAAGATCAGGAATTCACCGAAGGTTTTGACCATAAAAAGAAAACGGAAAGGATAAAAGCAGAAACTTGCGGTGCTGGAGCTAGGCGGCCAAAGCGCAGCGTAGGGCCAGCTCCCCATACGTAAAAACCAAAACCACAAGCAAAGGAATGCAAAAATATATCGTTGTCACGGGAGGTACGAAAGGAATTGGCCGCGCCATCGTCGAACGCTTCGCCCGGGCTGGCTTTGGCGTCGTCACCTGCGCCCGGTCGGCGGCCGACCTGGCCACGCTCACAACCTCACTGGGCCAGGAAATTCCCGGCGCAGTGCTGCACACGCTGGCCGCCGACCTGAGCCGCCCGGAAGAAACCAGGCGCTTCACCGATTTCGTGCAGGCGCTGGGCGTAGCGGTTGAGGTGCTGGTGAACAATACCGGCGCGTTTACTCCCGGCCGGCTGCAGGATGAGCCCGCCGACGGCTCGCAGCTGCGGCAGATGATCGACGTGAACCTCTACAGCGCCTACGACGTAACCCGCGCCCTGCTGCCCGGCCTGATAGCGCGTCGGCAGGGCCACATCTTTAATATGTGCTCTACGGCCAGCATTATGGCGTATCCCAACGGCGGCTCCTACAGCATCGCCAAATTCGCGCTCTACGGCATGACCAAGAGTCTGCGGGAGGAGCTAAAGGAGCACAACCTGCGCGTGACGGCCATTTTGCCCGGCGCTACGCTCACGGCCAGCTGGGAAGGCGTGGAGCTGCCTGCCGAACGATTTATTAAAGCCGAGGACGTCGCTGAAGCGGTTTTTGGCGCGTATTCCTTGTCGCCACAGGCCGTGATTGAGGAACTGCTCATCCGCCCGCAGCTCGGCGACTTATAGGAGCCTATTGGGGAGGTTATTGTTCTGTCCGGCTTCGGCTGCGCGGCCGCCAGATCAAGCAGGACGTTCGACAGACTTCCTAAACAGCTTCATAATCTTAAACGTGCTTTAAGCCGAAAACCGGTGAACGTTCGCAGTCCGACGTTATTTCTGCTGCACTACCTGGCCTTTGCCGGTCACTTTGATGTCGGTTTTGAGTGGGGCACCCTGGTAAAATAACGTACCCACGCCCGCGTTGATGCCACCCAGAAATTCGGTGGCGCGTACGCGGGCATTGCCCTCACTATCAGCATTGAAGCGAAAAAAACAGCGCTTGGTTTGCAGGCCATCGGCGTATAAGGTGCCACTGCCCCCCACCAGCATCGTGAATTCGTCGGCCTCGCCTCGTAGGTTGATGTTGCCCAACTCGTACATATCCAGGTTCACGTACTGGCTGGTGATGTCGAGGTCGTAGTCGCCGGCGCCCACGAGGTGGCAGAAGAGCGAATCGGCACGGAAGTTACTGGCAGTGCTGATGTTGCCCTGGCCGCGCAGAAATATATCGTGGAGCTTAGGCAGATGCACCGTAACCTCGCGGGGCGTGTCGTAGGTCCGGACCCAGTTGCAGCGGCTGGTATTGTGAATAACCAGCGCGCCGTTCTCCACCCTGAGCTCAATATCTTCCTGTAGGTTTTTGCCGGCCCGCACTTCGGCGTAGGTTGCCGCGTCCTGCACCAACGTTACATCCACGTTGTCGTAGGCTAGTATTACCTGAAACGCCGCCAGGTCGCGCCGCTCGGTCACTACCTTGCCGGTACTTTTCAGGCAATCCATCTCGTGGCCGTCGCCGCAGCCAGCCACGCCCAGCGCTGCGGCCGCCAGGCCGGTGCCAGCACTATAAACCCGCGCCGTGCGCTTAACTTGCGACCAAATGCTACTCCGAAACATCTCTACACTATGGACCTGACGGGCAAGATAGCCATTCTGACGGGCGTCAGCAAAGGAATTGGCCGGGCTACGGCCGAGGCCTTGCTGGCCCACGGAGCCATTGTGGCGGGCTGGGGCCGCACCGCCCCCACCGGATTGCGGCACGAGCGGTTTCATTTTTTCGCCTGCGACGTGCGCGACGAGGTGGCCGTGCAGGAAGCCTACGTGAATACGCGCCGGGAGCTGGGCGAGGAAATTCACGTGTTGGTCAATAACGCCGGACTCGGTATTTCCGGTGAAGTCGACGGGTTCTCATCCGACGACTGGAAGCTGATGTTCGACACCAATGTGCACGGGCTGTTCTACTGCACGAAGGCGGTGTTGGCCCAGATGAAAAAGCAGCAGCTGGGTCATATTATCAACATCTGCTCCATTGCCGGCACCACGGGCATCGAGAAAATGAGTGGCTACTGCGCCACGAAGTTCGCGGTGCGGGGCTTCTCGCAGTCATTGTACAAAGAGGTGCGGGCCGATGGTATCAAGGTGACGTGCCTGTATCCGGGCTCCACCGAAACTAACTTCTTTGACGAAATTCCCGGCACTGCGGCCAATGCTTCGATGATGCAACCCCAGGATATTGCCGCTACTATTATCTACGCCCTGCAAACACCTTTCAACTTCCATCTGGTGGATATTGAAATGCGGCCGTTGCAGCCGAAAAAATAACTCCCGGGCACCACCCGGCTTCAGGACACGCTTACTCCATGGTCGAAGTACAACAGCTTAGTAAACTTTTTGGGACGCAGGCGGCCGTCAATGGTATTTCATTTTCGGTGGGCAAAGGCGAAATTCTGGGCTTTCTGGGGCCGAATGGTGCGGGCAAATCCACGACGATGAAGATAGCCACGGGCTACTTGCCGCCCAGCAGCGGCACCGTGACGCTCGACGGCTACGACGTGCAGACCGATGCCCTAGAAGTACGCCGTCGCGTGGGGTATCTGCCCGAGCACAACCCGCTATATCTGGATATGTACGTGCACGAGTACCTCGAATTTATCGGCTCGGTGCACGGCCTCACCGGTGCACGGTGCCGGAGCCGGGTGCGCGAAATGGTAGACCGCGTGGGCTTGGGCCGCGAGCAGAACAAGCTCATTGGGGCCTTGTCGAAAGGCTACCGGCAGCGCGTAGGTTTGGCGCAGGCCCTCATTCACGACCCCGGCGTACTGATTCTGGACGAGCCCACCACCGGCCTCGACCCGAATCAGATTGGCGAAATCCGGACCCTGATCCGGGAGCTGGGCCAGGACAAAACCGTTATTTTCAGCACTCATATTCTGCCCGAAGTCACGGCCTTGTGCAGCCGGGTGGTCATCATCAACCGGGGCCAGCTGGTGGCCGACAGCCCGGTTTCGGCGCTGGGGAGCCGGGCGGCGGGCGAAACTATCATCCGCGCCGAGTTTGAGCAGCCCATCGATACTGCGCCGCTGCGGGCCTTGCCCGGAATACTGGGCGTAGAAGCCGAAGCGGGCAACCGCTACCGCATTCGGGCGGCGGGCGGGGCCGATCTGCGCGGGGCCATTTCGCGCCTGGCGGCGCAGCAAGAGTGGGTACTGCTCGGGCTGCGGCAGGAAGAGCAGTCGTTGGAGCAGGTGTTTCAGGAGCTGACGAAATAAATAATGCGTGACTACAACAGGCTGTCCTGTCGAGCCCAGGCGAGACCCCTCGCGTGCTGACGTTACCCCGGTCTCGATTGCCAGTGCAAGCGCGATGCTTCGGCTTCGCCGCTGCACGACAGACAAGCTTCACATCTATTCCATACCTGATGTTTGCCATTCTCCGCAAAGAATTCAACGCCTTCCTTAGCTCGCCGGTGGCCTATGTGGTTATCGGGGTGTTTCTGGTGGCCACCGGCCTGTTCGTATGGGTATTTCCGGATAGTAGCGTGCTGGAATATGGCTACGCCGACCTGCAAACCCTTTTCAACATGGCTCCCTGGATTTTTCTGTTCCTGATTCCGGCCATTACCATGCGCACTTTTGCCGAGGAGAAAAAGGCTGGTACCATCGAGCTGCTGCTCACCCGGCCGCTTACCGACGGGCAAATTATTGGGGGCAAGTACTTGGCTTGCCTGCTCTTGGCGCTGCTGGCTCTGGTGCCCACGCTGCTGTACTATTACTCGGTGTATCAGCTCGGCAACCCCGTCGGCAACATCGACTCGGCCGCGACGGTCGGCTCCTACCTGGGGCTGGCGCTGCTGGCGGCGGTTTTCGCGGCTATCGGCATTTTCGCCTCCGCTATTACCCGCGACCAGATCATTGCGTTTCTCGTGGCCGTGGTGGGGTGCTTTCTGGTGTATTCCGGCTTCGATTCCCTGGCTTCTGTTTTCGACGGTTCCCCGGCTTACTACATCGGGCAGCTCGGTATTGCCGCCCACTACCGCGACATCAGCAAAGGCCTGATTGACTCCCGCGACCTGACCTATTTTCTCAGCCTGATTGTGGGGCTGCTGCTGGCTACCAGGCTGGTGCTGCAAAGCCGCAACTGGTAACCCCACCCCAACCCCTCCCCTCCGCGAGAGGGGCTCTAGCTTTAGATTTTAAATAGTATTTGTCCGCCGCAAGTCTCCTGAAACTCCTTGCTCTAGCCTCCGCTTTAGAACTAGAGCTCCTCTCCCGAAGGGGAGGGGTTGGGGTGGGGCCCACGAAAGAATATGCCCGAACAACCCGCCACAACGCCCCAAACCCGCAAAAGCCGCGACCTGATCCACTTTCTAGTAGTGATAGGTGGGCTGCTCTTGCTCAACTTCCTGGGCCAGCAGTTCTTCTTTCGCCTCGACCTGACCCAGGAAAAGCGCTACACTATGTCTGGGGCTACCAAGCAGCTGCTCGAAAATCTGCCGCAGCCCGTCACGGTTACGGTGTATCTGGATGGCGACTTTCCGCCCGGCTTCCGCCGCCTGCAGCAGGCCGTGCGCGAAACCCTGAACGAAATGCAGGTGTACGGCGGCTCCAACCTGCACTACGTGTTCGTCGACCCCTCAGCGGCCGGCACCGAAAAGGCCCGCAACGAGTACTATGCCGCACTGCTGAAAAAAGGCCTGCGCCCCACCAACCTCGGGGCCAATGAAAACGGCAAGCGCGTCGAAAAAATTATTTTTCCCTGGGCCACCGTGGCCGGCGGCGGCAAGGAGCAGCAGGTACTGCTGCTGCGCGGCAACCAGGCGGCCCCCTCCGACGTGCGCCTCAACCAAAGCATCGAAGGCCTCGAATATGAAGTGGCCAGCGCCATCCGGAAGCTCAACCCCGGCCAGCGCCAGCGCATCGGGGTGCTGGAAGGCCACGGCGAGCTGAGCAACGCCGAAGCTGGCGACATCATTGGCTCGTTACAGCAGTTCTACGACGTATTTCGGGTAGACCTCAGCAAAACGCGGCCCCAGGACCTACGCACGCTCAGCGCCATCATCGTGGCCAAGCCCTCCACGGCCTATTCCGAAGCCGAGAAGTTCCGGCTCGACCAGTTCATCACGCACGGCGGCCACGCGCTGTTTTTCGTGGATGCCATGCGGGTGAATCTGGATAGCGCCAACCGGGGCGGCATGCTGTCTTTCCCGTTGCAACTCAACCTGGATGATCTGCTCTTCAAATACGGCGCGCGCATCAACCCCGATCTGCTGCTCGACCTCAATTCCGGCGTGATTCCCCTGGTAACGGGCACCGAGGGCAACAAGCCCAAAGTAGAGGCCATGCCGTGGCAGTTTTACCCACTCATCAACAACTTCAGCAAGCACCCCATCACCCGCAACCTCGACGCGGTGTACACCAAGTTCGTCAGCACCATCGACACGGTGAAGGCCGCCGGTATCCGCAAAACGCCGTTGCTCTTCACTTCGCGCTACACCCGCGTGCTGCCCGCGCCAGTGCCCGTCAACTTCAACGATGCCCGCCTGGAGCCCAACCAAAAGCTCTACCAGGAACGCTTCAAGCCAGTGGGCTATCTGCTCGAAGGCCAGTTTGCCTCCCTCTACGCCAACCGGGCCGAGCCCGGCACCAGTAACTTTCAGCCCGCTGTTTCTCCCGGCAGCAAGCCCGCGAAAGTGCTCGTCTTGTCCGACGGTGACTTCGTGCGCTCGGAGCTGGACCCCAAAACCGGCAACCCCTACCGCCTGGGCTTCGACCGCCTCGCCAACACCGAATTCGCCAACCGCGAGCTGGTCCTCAATGCCGTTGATTACATGCTCGACGAAAGCGGCCTAATCAGTGTGCGCGGCAAGCAAATTACCCTGCGCCCCCTGGATAAGCTCAAGGTCATCGAGCAAAAAAGCCGCTGGCAGCTCCTGAACCTGGTAGCGCCGCTGGTGCTGCTGGGCGTGTTCGGCGCTGTGCGGACGTGGCGGAGAAAGCAGCGGTATGCCCGGTTTTAAAACCGCCTGCTTTGCTACTAGCCATGAGGAGGCTATGAAGCTATTTAGGAAGTCGGTATAATCACTTCAGAACGTCATGCTGAGCGCAGTCGCAGCATCTCTACCGCTTCGTTGAGTCGGCATTGATTACTAATGCGGTAGAGATGCTTCGACTGCGCTCAGCATGACGTTCGACAAGCTGCATGACGTTCGACAGACTTCTTAAATAGCCTCTACATGTCATCTAAATTGGGAAGGTATAAATCCGAAAATTCTGAGGATGAAGTAGCCACCAAGTTCGCACTACGCGCTACTGCTTTCTGGCAGGCCCTCCAGCAGCTCCTGTAGCACCGCCGCTTCCCGCTCCAGGCCCGCAATGCGGGCCTCCAGCGGCTTTTGTGGCCCGGTGCCGCAGTCGTAGAGCAGGCCACCTACAGCTTCGCCTTCGAACAGGGCCAGCCCGTTTTCTTCGCGGGCGGGGTTCGCTACCGGGCCGGTCCAGGCGCGCCGGGCATTTATGACAGGACTGGCGCCCAATACGCTCCTCCCCGCAGAGCGGCCCTAGTAATGCTGAACGATGGCAAAATACAGCGGTATGCCCACTGTGATATTGAAAGGGAACGTAACACCCAGTGCCATTGGTAAATACAGGCCCGGGTCAGCTGTGGGAGCAGCCAGGCGCATCGCTGCCGGTACGGCAATGTAAGAAGCGCTAGCTGCCAGAATAGCGAAGATGAAACGGTCGCCTACACTGTCGGTTACCAAGTGGCTGAGAGCCGCTACTAGGCAGCCATTTACCAAGGGTACCAGCACGGCAAACCCCGTAACGAAGCGCCCATAACGCAGGAAGGTGGCAAAGCGACGGGCCGTAACCATACCCATTTCAAGTAGAAAGATTGCCAGGAACCCTTTAAAGATATCGGTGGTGAAAGGCTTGATCCCGTCGGCCTGCTTGGTATCGGCAATGAGGCCGATAACGAGACTGCCAAGCACCATGAGCACGCTGCCGTTGGTGAAGGAGTGTTGCACGATGGGACCCAGCCGAGGTGCCGCTTCAGCCGAGGGAGCCTCGTAGCGCATCATGAGAATAACTCCCACAATGATGGCCGGCGCTTCCATTAAGGCCATCACGGCTACCATGTGCCCGCCAAAGTGCAGCTTCTGACCATCGAGAAACGATACGGCCGATACAAAGGTGACGGCGCTTACCGAGCCATAAGCCGCCGCCACGGCTCCGGCGTCGGCGATACTTAGCCGTCCCTTCAGCAGGAAGAAAGTATACAGGGGAATCAAGCCTGCCAGCAGCAGCCCAAAGCCCAAAGAGTAGAGTATTTCGGCGCTGAAAGTACTATGGGCCAGTTCCTGACCGCCCTTGAAGCCGATGGAAAATAGCAGGTAGAGAGAAATGAACTTGATAGTAGATGGTGGAATCTCCAGGTCGCTTTTAACGACCGTGGCCACTATGCCGAGCACGAAAAAGAGTAGCGTGGGATTGGTTAGGTTCGAAATCAGTAGGGGTATGTCCATAAGGAGAACAAGAAAAAAGGCAGGAAAAAGGGATATGTACACTACTTCGCCACAGGCTGGCACCACCGGCCACCTGTTGCGCACAGTGCTAAAATGGCTGCAAAGGTAACTTTTGTGCTAGTAAAACAATCACGAAAAATAAAACTGATATCTGTAATGATGGTAATGCTATTAAAAAAAGGGGTCCATACATTTGTGCCGGTGCTCACCCGCCTCTTTCCTTCCTATTTAGTAGAACATATGAACCCTAGTGTTCCTATCACGGTCGCCGTCGGCGACGGCATCGGCCCGGAGATTATGAGCCAGACTCTGCGCATCCTAGAGGCAGCCGGTGCCGCATTGGTGCCAGAATTCATTGAAGTGGGAGAGGCAACATATCGGGCCGGGAACACGTCGGGCATTGGTCCGGAGGCATGGGAGTCGCTGCGGCGCACCAAAGTGTTGCTCAAGGCCCCCATCACCACGCCGCTGGGCGGGGGCTATAAAAGCCTGAACGTGACGCTACGCAAAATGCTAGGCCTGTATGCTAACGTGCGCCCCAACCGCTCACTACACCCGGCCGTAGCCACGCGCTTTCCCACCTTAGACGTAGTTATTATCCGGGAGAATGAGGAGGACCTCTACGCTGGCATCGAGCACCAGCAGACGCCCGATGTGGTGCAGTGCCTAAAGCTGGTAAGCCGTACCGGATGCGAGAAAATCGTGCGTTACGCTTTCGAGTACTGTCGGCAACACAGCCGCGGCAAGCTCACCTGCATGACCAAGGACAATATTATGAAGCTCACCGACGGGTTGTTTCACCGCGTGTTCATGGAAATCGGGCAGGAGTACCCCGACATTGCGCAAGACCATCAGATCATCGACATTGGGGCAGCACGCCTGGCCGACACACCCGAGCGCTACGATGTGGTAGTGACCCTGAACCTGTATGGCGACATTATTTCCGATATTGTGGCCCAGGTAGCTGGCTCAGTAGGCCTGGCTGGCTCGTCCAATGTGGGTGACCACGGTGCCCTGTTTGAGGCCATCCACGGTTCGGCTCCCGACATTGCTGGCCAGGACGTGGCCAACCCCAGTGGGCTGTTGCAAGCCGCTGTGCTCATGTTGAAACATCTGGGCCAGCACGACGTGGCCGCCCGCGTACACAACGCCTGGCTGTGCGCCCTGGAAGAGGGACAGCATACGGCCGACATTTACCGCCCCGAAACCAGCCGGGCCAAGGTCGGGACGACTGCTTTTGCCGATGCCGTCATTGCCCGCCTGGGACGTTTGCCGCAGCAGCTAGCACCAATGATGGTTCCAACTGTCCAAGCTAGGCCGGTGCGCACGGCCAGAACGATACAGCGCTATGGCCCCGCCATGGTGCAGCAGCAACTGGTAGGCATTGACATATTTTTGCGCTGGGATGGTACCAATGCCCACGAATTGGGCACCATGCTGGAAGAACTGACCGGTCACCGGATGCAGCTCAAACTTATTACGAACCGCGGGGTGAAAGTATACCCTCAGGGCCACCCCGAAACCTTTTGCACCGACCATTGGCGTTGCCGCTTTGTGTCGGCGCAGGCCCGAACAGTCAGTGAAAAGCCTGCCTTCGTCCCTGTTGCGTTTCTGGACGTGCTGGCGCTGTTGCACCGGCTCTGTGACTGCGGACTCTACATCATCAAAATTGAGCACTTATACCTGATGAACGGTCAGCGGGCGTTTTCGCTGGGCCAAGGCGAATAAGGCAACCCGTAGAGAAGCATACATTCTTAACGACAGGCAGGTCAGCCATCTGTGGCCGTTGCGGCTAAAACCGGCTTCGGACAAATTAGATCCAAGAGGCTAGGGCAGTACCCGCTACCTGGTGCGACTTGCATAGCTCATGTACCAGAGGCAATCAACATGGGTTATGCGAACTACAAAGTACGCCCTACTGTGTCCCAACGAGCATTTCCTCATCTGGCGTCGGGGTAGGGCAGCGTAGCGCGTGCCGCCCGACTGCATAAAGTAAGGAATATAGGCTGCCACGTAGCAGCATAGTCGAGCCGTACCATTTGTTGTACGGTGCCGACCTTCAGATACTGATGATTCCGCTCGGCCAAGGCCAGGCTGGCCCGCGGTTACCTCAGAACCGAATCACGTCTTCGCGTACGAAGGTGGCCAGCAAGTCGTATAGGGCGGCGTCTTCGGAGGTGGCCGTGGAGAGAAGCCGGGGGGCGCGGGCCGGATTGAGGTAGCCTTTCAGATGCTTGAAATCGGCGGGGTTCACGGCTTTGAAGCCCATGGACCACTGCGAGAAATTACGCTGCTGAATGGGGCCATCGGCGAGCTTTAGCACGTCGTGGTGGCGGAAGTCACGCTCGATTTTCTCGAAGATGAAATACACTTCTTCCTGGCTGCCCTCCAGCACCTGCATGATTTCGCCCTGGCTGTAGAGCAGTACGCCGGTGAGGCCGTGGGCAGTGTTCCAGGCGCGCGACTGGGCAAGGATGGCTTGCAGCTCCGGTTCCTGCAAGGAAGCCGTAGCCGAGCTTTGATACACCAGATGATAGAGGGGAACCGGCATGCGGGAAGGTAGAGATACTATAGAGAGAAGCAGTCAATTAAATCCCTTAATTAGACTATTGCAACAGATGAGGTGGAAATCTATTTCCGTTGTACAAGGCAGCAGCGCCTACTGCCCAAAACCACCTGGGGCGGCACTAGAAAACCCCGCCGGGGTTTCCTATCTTTGTCCTCTTCCACAAAAACGCCAGCCAACCCCGCCTATATGAAGTTTATCGTATCATCTTCTGCCTTGCTTAAGCAGCTCCAGAGCATCAACGGCGTGGTGACCAACAACCCCGTGGTGCCGATTCTGGAGAACTTTCTCTTCGAAATCGAGGATGGCAAGCTGACGATTACGGCCTCCGATCTGGAGACCAGCATGATTACGGAGCTGCCCGTGGAAGCTCGCGAAAGTGGCCGCATTGCCGCGCCCGCCCGTATTCTGCTCGATACGCTGAAGAACCTCCCCGACCAGCCCGTGACCTTCACTCTGGACGAGGAAACCTACACCATCGAAATCAGCTCGGCCAATGGCCGCTACAAGCTAGCCGGCGAAAACGCCACCGATTTCCCCCGCGTGCCGGTCGTGAAGGGCTCGGCCCCGCTTGAGATTCCCTCCTCGTCGTTGTCGCGCGCTATCAACAAGACCATCTTCGCCGTGAGCACCGACGAGCTGCGCCCCGCCATGACCGGCATCTTGGTGCAGCTGGCCGACAGCCAGATAACCTTTGTGGCCACCGATGGCCACCGCCTGCTACGCTACCGCCGCTCCGACGTGGGCGCGGGCCAGACGGCTAACCTGATTATTCCGCGCAAAGCGTTTAATCTGCTCAAAGGGGCGTTGCCTTCGGAGGCAACCACGGTGCGCGTCGAGTTCAACAACTCCAATGCCTTCTTCAGCTTCAACCAGATGCGCCTCGTGTGCCGTCTGATTGATGAGCGCTACCCCGATTACGAAAACGTAATTCCGGTGAGCAACCCCAACAAGCTCATCATCAGCCGCGCCGAGCTGCTGAACTCGGTGAAGCGCATCATGATCTACTCGAACAAAACCACCCACCAGGTGCGCCTGCGCCTGGCCGGTTCCGAGCTGACCATTTCGGCCGAAGACCTCGACTTCTCGAACGAAGCCAACGAGCGCCTAGCCTGCCAGTACGAGGGCGAAGACATGGAAATAGGCTTCAACGCCCGTTTCCTGGCTGAAATGCTCTCCAATATCGACTCCGAGGAAATCACGCTGGAGCTGAGCACGCCCAACCGCGCCGGCCTGCTCATGCCAACCGTGGCCGATGACAACGAGAGCATCCTGATGCTAGTAATGCCGGTGATGCTGAACAACTACGTGTAACGACGGTTGGCCTGCCTGCACAACAACAATGTAGAACGTCATGCTGAGCCTGTCGAAGCATCTCTCCCGCAGTGGTAATCAGACGACCATTGCACGCGAGATGCTTCAACAAGCTCGGCATGACGTTCTTTTAAAATTCCTTTACCGATGAAAAAATCCGAAATCCGCTTCAGCATTGCCCTCGACGACAAAAAAGTACCCGAGGCCATCAGCTGGACGGCTACCGATGCGGGTCCCGATATCCATTTTGCCAAGGCCATTAATATTGCCCTCTGGGACCGGGACGAGCGGGGCACGATGAAAATTGACCTCTGGACCAAGGAGATGCCCGTCGATGAAATGAAGCGCTTCTGCGTGGATACAATGGGTGCCATGGCCGAAAGCCTGGAAACAGCAACCAGCGACAAAGAAATGGCCACCAAAATGCGTAATCTATGCCGTGAGCTGACCGACTACTTAAATAAGCAGGAAGCCGAGCAGCGCTAAGCAACACTACTACGAAAAAGCCCCACCGGATGATTCCGGCGGGGCTTTTTCTTTCTGCGGGCTAGGCGTATTAGCGGGTCTGCTCCGGGGCGGCCGGTCGGCCCTGGCCGATAACCGCGCCTTTGCTACTGGCCGGCAGTGGGTTCTGCACCGATTTCACGAAAACGGCATTCGTCTGCTTGGCGTAGGTCTTGTCGTATTGGTAGAACTCCTCGCGGGAATCGTAGTAGGCGCTGTATTGCGAGTTGCTCAGTACGCCACGGAGCTCCTGGTCCCGCTCCCGGCATACGGCCCCGCACTGCTCGTCAATCAGCCGGGTGTTGCCAGCATTCTTCTGCTCGATGGCAGCCATCTTGGCTACTTTATCTTCATTGATGGAGCGCAGGCGCGTGGCCTGGTAGCCGTTTAGACGCAGGTCACGAGCCATCTGGTCGGAGAGGCGCTTAGCGCGCTCCTGCACCGGGTTCAGGCGGGGAGTGGCCTTGGTTTTGTCCTGGGGTTGTATGATAGAGGGCTTCTGCTGAGCCTGCGCGCCCAGCGTGGCGGCCAGAATCAGCGCGGCGGTGGCAAGTTGATTTCTCATTGTATAGAAGCGTTGGAGTAGAAGTGGAAGACTACCAACAGGCGGAAGCAAAGCTTTCGACGCCGGGCGGTTGTCTTTATCTAACGAAAAACTGTGCCAGGGAGTTCGTGTAACTTTTAGGGGACGCTGGTGCTGGGCCGGGCTCCTGGAGGAAAAAATGCAGCCATACAGTCTATTATTGCGAGCAGCTCGAAGTACTACACCCTATGAGACGCCGAAAGCCGCTCATGCGAAAAACCCTTTACCGCACAAGCAGTAAAGGGCTTTCTGATATAAGGGAATATTGTGCTCGGCAGAGTACGAATGGACGCCATTGACTGCGCGGAACCCGCTACTCGCAGTGCAATGACAGGAAGTACACATGAGCACACATTGCTCACAGTAGCACGCCACGCTCTACCAGGTGTTTTTCCACATCATCGACTCTACCGGCTTGTCGGTGCGGTCGTTGTATTTGGCGTTGGCCTTGCGGTTGTAAAAGGTCTGCACGTCGCCCTGCACGGCGAAGTAGATAAGCTGGCCGATGGGCATGCCAGGATAGATGCGCACACGCTGGGTGACGGAAATTTCCAGCGTCCAGGTGTTGCAGAATCCTACGTCACCTTTGCCGGCGGTGGCGTGAATATCAATGCCCAGCCGGCCCACGCTCGATTTGCCTTCCAGAAACGGAACCTGGGCATGGCTTTCGGTATACTCTTCCGTTACACCCAGATACAGCACACCGGGTTCCAGCACGAAGCCTTCAGCCGCTGATATCTCAAACACATCGATTTCATTATGCTTGCGGGCGTCCAGCACGGCGTCGCGGTAGGTAGCCAGGTAGCGGCCCAGGTGAACATCGTACGAGTTGGTGCCCAGGCAGGTGGGGTCGTAGGGCTCGATGACGATGTTGCCGCGCTCAATTTCGGCCAGAATCTGTTGATCGGTAAGAATCATAGGGGGAGAGTAGGAATGCTCTAATCGGGGTTACTCGGGGTCGTCTTCATCGCCGTAGCGGTCTTCGGGCAGGGAGTTGGCCGGGCGCTTGCGGGGGCGGCTGGCCTCGGGCTGCTGCTGTTCCAGCTCCTCGGCCAGCCCATCGAGGCGGGCGCGCAGGTCGGGCAGCACGGTGGTTATGACGTAGGCCAGCAGTAGGGTGGAGGTGGCCGCCAACAGCAGCGTTAGGTAGTCGACCCAATCGTGCTGCACTGCTCCGTCGAGTGCCCGGCCGGCTGAGGTGGGGGAGGCCAACGAGTTGGTTTCAGTCCGCTCGGGCTGGGGCGCGGGGTCTTCCACGGGCGCGCTGGTGGTGGGCACGGCGTCCACATCAGCCGGTGGCACGGCGGCTTCATCGACGGCTACGTCTTCCGGACTGGGGTCCTCGGAGGCGTTGAACTGGGCGGAGGCCTGCTTGCCGGCGCGCTGCAACGAGCGAATCAGGGCTACCCGCTCATCGCGGGGCAACACCCGGATAAAGAACTCGAAGTTCTTGTCGATCAGGAGTTTGTTAAGCTGCTTCTCAAACTCGGCCAGGTCAGTGCGGCCTTTGCCAAAACGACTCTTGAAGCGCTCCGAGACGTCGTTGTAATTCAGGAATAGCTTTTTCAGGCTGGTATTAGCCCCAAAGCCGTCAAACTGCTTGCGGGCTTGGTGGCTGCGTAGCGTAACGGGAAACTTGTTGCGGGTGAACGACTTATCGTAGACCGTTTCCATTGTCCGGAAATTGAGCTCGTCTACGGTGCGGTCGAACAGGCGCTTGTTAGCGGCGGCCGGCGCTTCTACCTGGGCATGCAAGGGGCCTGGGGCGGCAACCAGCAGGAAAACAAAGCAGAACAGAAAGCGAAATTGGCGCATGGCAACAAAGCAGATTGGCCGCAAAGGTAACCAGTTGCCGTCGTGGTTCAGAAAAGGAGCGAAAAAACAGTTTTTCCTGTTTCTGTCACCTCTCATCCTGAGCTTGCGAAGGATCTTCCTTGCCTACGCCACCGAAGTTCAATAAACGCAGAAAGCCCTTTCCTACCGCAGCAGGAAAGGGCTCTGTAGGTTGCATAGCGTTTGCCGTCAAGCCGAGGAAAGTTCTTCGCCAGCTCAGAATGACAGACGGTAAGTGTGACTGCCGCAAACCATTCAGCCCGGAGTCTTACAAGCCGTGGGCTTCGCGCATCGACTCGCGGCAGGCCGTCAGATACATATCCACCAAGTCATCGGTCATGGCCGTTGAAACGAAGAGCGCTTCGTATTGAGCCGGAGCCAGATAGATGCCACGGTTCAGCATGGCGCGGAAATAGCGCCCGAATGCTTCCGTGTCGGATTTCTTGGCGTCCTCCAGGTTGTGCACCGGCTCGGCGGTGAAAAACACGCTGAACATGGAGCCCACCTGATTCACGGTGTAGTGCAGGCCCAACTCGGCCGCAATTTGGCGGGTGCCATCGGCAATGCGGGTCGTGATGCGGTCCAGGTCGGTGTAGAGTTCCGGATGCTCCTGCAGGTAGGTGAGCTGGGCAATGCCGGCGGCGGTGGCAATCGGGTTGCCGGAGAGCGTGCCGGCCTGGTACACTTTGCCGGCCGGTGCCACACACTCCATGATGTCGCGGCGGCCCCCGTAAGCCCCCACCGGCATGCCGCCGCCAATGATTTTGCCCAGGGTCGTCATGTCGGGCGTGATGCCGTAGAGCTCTTGTGCGCCGCCACGGGCCAGGCGGAAGCCGGTCATCACTTCGTCGAAGATCAGCACGATGCCGTGCTCGGTGCACAGGTCGCGCAGCCCTTGCAGGTAGCCTGCGGCAGGAGCCACGAGGCCCATGTTGCCGACTACCGGCTCCAGAATCAGGGCCGCTACCTGGTCTTTGTTGGCTTCAATAACTTGTTTCACCGCTGCCAGGTCGTTGTAGGGAACCGTGAGGGTATCCTGGGCCACGCCTGCCGTAACGCCGGGCGAATCGGGAGTGCCCAGGGTGAGGGCCCCGCTACCGGCCGCAATCAGAAAGGCGTCGCCGTGGCCGTGGTAGCAGCCTTCGAACTTAATCATCTTGTTGCGGCCCGTGTAGCCCCGCGCCACCCGAATAGCCGACATGGTGGCCTCGGTGCCGGAGTTTACTAGTCGTACTTTTTCAATGCTGGGCACCATGAGCTTAATCAGCTCGGCCATTTCGACTTCGCGCCGGGTGGGCGCGCCAAAGGAAAGGGAGCTGGGAATAGCCTTGTGGACGGCTTCAAGCACGATTTCCGGGGCGTGCCCCAAAATCATCGGGCCCCAGGAATTGATGAAATCCAGGTAGCGGTTGCCGTCGACATCCGTCAGCCAGGCTCCTTTAGCCGATTGCATGAAAACCGGATGGCCGCCCACGGCCCGGAAAGCCCGTACCGGAGAGTTGACGCCGCCCGGAATGTGTTCCTTGGCGCGGGTGAAAAGGGTGTCGGAGGTAGAAAGATTGAGCTCGGGAGTGGAAGTTGACATATACAAAAAGGTAGAGCAAAGCCTCGCTTCGCGCATCGGTGAACAGGAACTGATGAAAAACGCCCGGCTGGCACGACTCGCAGCCAGTACGTGTGGCTACGCGTAAGGCTACCGCACGCCCACCGGGTTTTGGACTTCTATTTCCAGTCGTTCCAGCTTGGTGACGGGTACGTACTGGTTGTCGTGGGCGCCGCTGGGGTAGCCGATGCCCTGAAAAGCCGAACCAGAAACCGGCCCGGAGGCGGCAAGGTTTTGCTGAAAGCCGGGGCCGTGCAAATGAAGCTGGGAAGCGAAATAATACAGCAGCTCAAAGCCGGTGAAGGCAAACACCGACGGCGGCAGATTCTGCCGCTGGATGTAGAGCTGGCGGAAGCGGCGCACGCCCGGTGCGGCTTTGTCGAGGTACTTGGGATGAATAAAAAATATGTCGCGCGAGTCGAGCTGCCCCAGACTCACCCGGTTGTTTTCGAGCCAGGAGGCGTACGTCAGCAGGGGGAGGCGCGCGCCCTGGCTTTGCAGCACGCCCAGGGTGTAGGGCCCGGCCTTGCGGTGGTCGGAGGCAACGACCAAGTGGCCCACGGTTTTCAGGTCGAGGCCCGCGAAACCGGCCCCGATGGATTCCTCCACGTCGGAATTGATGCGGCGCAATTGTAGTACTTTGCCACCCAAAGCTTCGTAGGCCGTTTTGTAGGCCTGGCCAAACGCGGCTTCATCCTTGGTGTCCTCGTGGAGTACCACGGCTGTACGGCTCGTGAAGCGGGAAATGGCAAACTGCGCCGCCTGCCGGGCCTGGGTCGTCATGCTGGGCTCGAACAGGTAGTGCCAACCATTATCGAGCACCAGATCCGCGTCCTGCGACAACGGGTTGATGCAGACAATCTGCTTTTGCTGGGCGTAGCGGGCCAGAATCTTACTGCCCGACTTGTACACCGGCCCGATAATCATATCCATCGACGCCAACTCGGGCAGCGCCAGTACCTGCTTCAGCTGGAGAGTATCGGCTCCGGTATCGTAGGAAAACAGCTGCACGGGGTGGCCCTCGCGCTGCAGCGAGTCCTGGGCCAGCCGCATGCCCGCGTACAGGTCGGTCACGAACTGGTTTTTGCGCTGCTTCTCCCAACTAGGGTCATTGAACTCGAAGGGCAGCAGCACGGCCACGTTGTAGCTGCTTTTTCTGGCCGCTTTGGGGCGTGGCGTGTAGCGGGTCCGGTCGAGGCTGAACTGGGTGATGAGCTGGTCGAGCAGAGCTTTGTCGGCGTCGGTATACCAGCCACTGGCCACCAGCTTGTCGGCGTAGGCGCGGGCCAGGGCCGCATCCTGGGGGTAGCGCGGCAGCAGGCTCTGAAACACGAGTTTGTCTTTGATGCGCGGTAGATAGACCGTCTTCATGGCTTCCCGCTCGGTTTCGAGGCGGCCGGCGGGCAGCTGGCCCAGCATTTTCAGCGCATTGTCGGCTTCGCCCAACTCAAAGGAAACCTGAGCCTGCAGAAAAAATGCCTCGGCCAGGTTCGGCCAGCTGGGGTACTCGTTGCGCAGCAGGTTCAGCATTTGTTCCGCCTCCGACCATCTCTTGGCGCGGGTAGCGGCCACGGCATACAGATATGCCGCCTCCGGGCCCCGGTCAAACTTTGCCGTGGGCGGTGTGAGCGGCTCCAATTCCTGCATGGCCAGCTCGTAGCGGGTCTGCGCAAGCAGCGTTTTTCCATTCTGATACCGCACGGCTGGAGTACTGGAGCCCATATTGGCCGGTAACGGCACCTGGGGCTTGGCCGCAACGGCAGGAGCAGGGGCTTTAACCGGAGCTGTTCCGGCCGAGCTGCTGCTGGCCGGGAGCGGCTTCGCAGCGGTGGCAGAAGCGGCAGGCGTGGCAGTGCTCTTGCTGCCAGCGGCGGGCTTGGTGGCGGGCATGGCACTTTTGCCCGGCGCCGTAACTCCTTTGCCGGGAGTCGTTGGGCTGGCTGTGGTGGGCTTTGCCGGCGTGGCGGTCGGCTTTTTGGTCGTGGCAGGTACGGCCGTGCCAGCTGGCCGCGTTGCCGCAGGCCTGGAGGTCGGCTGCTGGGCCCGAAGCGCACGGGGAGAAGCAGCAGCCAGCAGCAAGACTGCCAGCTGAAAAGTAAAGAAATGCCTCATAGCCGAGGGCGGGAATAATTGGTTCACAAGCAGAAAATCGCGGCAGATGCCACCTGCCTTATTCGGGCAAAGGTACGCAGGATCGGTGGGGAAGATTGTGGTGCTTTCTGCTCCTGTACTAGTAGGCTGAAGCTGTCGTTGGGGCATTGACCACTGCAAGGCTATGCGCTGCCCGCCAAATTTCCGTAATTGAACCCATGCACACGTCCGTCGCCGCCTTTTCCCTACCCCAAATGCGCCAGCGGCTCCAGCTGCTGCTCGTGCTCGGGGCCTCGCTCACGTTGAGCGTGGCCTTGATCATCGGCCGCGTATTGCTGACCCAGCAGATGACGTTCATATTTCTGCTCTGGAATCTGTTTCTGGCCTTGGTGCCGTTTGGGCTGAGTACGATGCTGGGTATGGCAGCCGGCCCCATTCGGGCCCGGCTGCTGCTGCCCGTTGGCGTAGTGTGGCTGCTGTTTTTTCCCAACGCGCCCTATATTCTCACCGACCTCTTTCATCTGGAGCCCCGCGCCGGCGTGCCCTACTGGTATGATCTGGCCCTGATTCTGACCTGCGCCTGGAATGGCTTGATGCTGGCGTACGCCTCGCTGCTGGATATGCAGACGCTGGTGCGGCGGCGGCTGGGCCCGGCCGCCGGGTGGGCATTTGCCGTGGTGGCGCTGCTCCTTAGTAGCTTCGGTATTTACCTGGGCCGGTTTCTGCGCTTCAATAGCTGGGATGTGCTGACCAATCCGCTTACGCTGTTCTACGATATTCTGAACCGGGTGCTGCACCCGGCCGCGCACCCGCGCACCTGGGGCGTAACGCTGCTGTTCGGCGTGTTTCTGCTGCTGGGCTATAGCACCGTGCGGTTGCTGGGCCGCATGGACGACGCCCGAGTACGGGAGTAGCCTGCCCCGAAAGCGGAATTCCGTGTGCCCACAGGTACAAGCATCGGCGAAATACACTCCTTAGAGCCTAGCTGAATATATGAGTATGACGTTCTATTTGGCTAGGCTCTCAATACGCCGCTCCGCGCTGAGCCAGCTGATCTAATAACCCGAACAGAAACGCCTTTCCCGCTGCCAGCTCAGCGGCGCGCTGCCGCAGCTCGGTAGCCGTTTGTACCCACGGGCCGGGCACCAGCTCGTGGCCATCGTGGTGCAGCATCTCGCCCAGTATTTCCGCCGTCAGCTCAGGGTGAAACTGTAGGCCTACTATCCGATTATCAACCACAAAGCCCTGGTGCGCACATGCCTGAGAAGAGGCTATCGGCACTGCTCCCGCCGGTAGCCCAAACGTGTCGCCGTGCCAGTGCAGCACCGTAATGGCCTCGGTGAAATGCCGCAGCAGCGGGTGCGTTGCTGCTTCTGGGGCCGGTTGAATAGCCCAAAAGCCAATTTCCAGTGCCGGATTTCGATATACCCTGGCCCCCAGCGCATCGGCCAGCAACTGGGCTCCTAAGCAAATGCCCAGGACCATCTTGCCCGCCTTCATAGCTGCCCGGATAAACGCCTTCTCCGGGGCGAGCCAGCCGTACCGGTTTTCCTCGTCTACGCCCATCACGCCTCCCAGAACTACGAGCCAATCGAAGTCCTGAAGTGCCGGAAAACTAGGCTCCGGCGCATACAGGTGCGTGAACGACCACTCGTGGCCATGTGCGGCGGCCCACTCCAACAGTAAGCCAGGGGTTTCGAAAGCTGCATGTTGTAAGCAGTGAATTTGCATCGTCAGCGTAGGTCAGCGTGTTCCAGATACAGACTGCGCACCACCGTGAGGCGTATGGGCGGCTGGCCGGCTCCGGGCGTCGCCGTCAGGAGCTGCTTTGCGTGCAAGGGCCGGGCAGCAGCAGCAGTAGCCAGCAGCAGTGCCGACGGTTGCAGGTTCATAGCGGTTCCGGCGTTTGCCGCCAGCCGCACCGAAACGATTTGGTCGAAATCGGGCTGGCTGGCAATGCGGTGCGCTACAAACTGCTCGTCGGCATTGCCAACCAGTAGTAGCAGCGGCGTAGCGGTGGTGTTGGGTACTAGCTCCTGAAAATACAGCACCAGTTTGATCTGCACCGGAATCTGGCGGGCAATAGCAGTGCCGCCCCGCTCAAAATGGCCCCGATACAACGTACCGCGGAAGGGCTGGGGGCGCCGCAGCATATCGGGTAGTACAAATGTTTCGGGCTCCAGCGTATACACGGTTTCCATCGGAAACTGCTGCCGGCTGGCTTGGTAGGCCGTCCGCGCCGAGTCGCTGAGCGTCAGCTCCAGCAGCACTTGGTAGTGGTGCGGACTGTGAAACATGGGCAGGTGCGAGGCATAGATGTGCCGGTCACCAAAAACCAGCATGCCGTGCGTGCTGGGTCGGTCGGCGGAGTGCGCCGCCGGGTGCTGGCCCAGCGTTGGAAGCCCGCTAAGAAGCAGCAGCGCGGCAAACAGCGCGCGTGACAGAGCCCGCGCAGGGAAAAGAAGCATGTGTCGGAACGGACAGCTTGGGATTGCCAATAAGCGGCACCGAGGCAAAGGTAGCCGGGAAGCGTGCTTTTCTGCTATAACTCTCCCATAAAGCCGTTTATTGATGCTCTTTTTCATTCGTGTTTTATGAAACTTTCTCCCCTGCAGCATGTGGTGGCCCAGGCCAGGCAGGTAGTGCGTCGCTTTCCTCTCACGCTGCTGTGCAGCTTCATTTTATGTGCGGCCGGCATCTATCAGCAGCGACTCAGCCCCGCCATGGAGCAAAAATGACTGGCTATTTCCGGTCTTGTCCACGGCCGCACTCGGACTGACCCTGACGCTAGCGGTAACCCTGGCTGCCGAGCGCTACCACTGGCCGCTGTGGAGGAAGCTGGCTGCCAACGCCGTGGCTGTCGGTCTGCTCAGCGGCTGGTACGTGGCCTGCCCCGCCGAGCCTGCCACCGTGTGGGCGCTCCGGCTGCTGGTGCTGCTGGTGGTGCTGCATTTGCTGGTGGCTGTGGTGCCCTACCTCGGTGAGCTGCGCCGCACGGCCGATACACCGGGCTTCTGGCGCTACAACGAAACCCTGTTTCTGCGCATCCTCACGGCTGGCCTCTACTCCGGGGTGCTGTTTGCGGGCTGCGGGCTAGCCTTATTGACGATAGGAAACCTGTTCGACATAAAGTTCGCCTCGTATGTCTATGCCCATCTGTTCCTGGTGCTGGGAACAGTATTCAATACCTGGTTTTTTCTGGCCAGCGTGCCAGCCAACGTTGCCACCCTGGAGCAGGAAGCGCCTTATCAGTAGGGGCTGAAAGCCTTTACCCAATTCGCTCTGTTACCCCTGATGCTGCTGTATGGCGGTATTTTGTACGCCTACATGGGGCGCATTCTGGTGCAATGGGAGTTGCCCAAAGGCTGGGTGTCCTTCCTGATTCTGGCTTTTTCGGTAGCAGGAATCTTTGCGTTGCTGCTCATTCATCCCATCCGGGAAGCGGCCGAAAACACCTGGATTCGCACCTTCGCGCGCTGGTTTTACCGGGCGCTTTTTCCGTTGTTGGGGCTGCTGGCGGTGGCCATTTACACGCGTGTTCAGCAGTATGGCATCACCGAAGAGCGCTACTCTGTGCTGGTGTTGGCCGCTTGGCTTGCCCTGATTGCCACCTACTTTCTGCTGCGGCAGGGGCGGGGCATCATCTGGATTCCGGCGTCGCTGGCGGTGGTGGCGCTGCTCAGCGTTGTGGGACCCTGGAGCGCCTTCGCCGTGGCGCAGCGCAGCCAGCACCGGCAGCTGCTGGCCCTGAGCCAGCAGTATCAGCTACTACAGAACGGCAAGCTCGACAATGCTGGTAAGCACCAGACCAAGCTGCCATGGGAAGTGCGCAAGCGTACCTCGTCCATCTTCGATTTTTTTGCCGACCGTAACGCTTTGGCGCAGCTGCAGCCGCAATTCAGCGCTTCCCTGCAACTACCGGATTCTATTCGGCAGCAGCCCCGCTGGAAGCAGCAGCAGTGGGTGTCCGACCGGCTGTTTGCTGCCAGCCAGCTGTTTCGTGTCGACCGTGCCGATGAGCATTCAGGTACTGTACCGCAGGTATCCACCACCTTTCGCACCGAAGAGCCCAAAGTGCAACCATTGGGCCGAGGCCGCTATTGGCTGCCTACTATCGCTACGCTGGATTATCGAAATCTATCCGACGATACTACCGAGCATTTACTCCTGCGCGAGGGCACGTTTCGGCTCCGTAGTACGCAGTACCGGCGCCGGCTGGTGCTCGAACAGCTCCGACCCGATGGCCAGTGGCAACCCGTACTGGCCGCCGAGCCCGGCGCTTTCGTCGACTCCCTGGCCCGTCAGCATCCGGGCGAAAACAAGGAGGAAGAAAATGAGAGTATCCGGCTGCCGGCCACGGGCATGACTTTGACAGCCAGTGGTAAAGGTGCTACGTTACGGCTGTTTGTTCGGTATATCAATCGCACCGACCGCCAGGATACCGTGAAGTATGAATATGATGGAAACGGCCTGCTCGAGTTTGTCGAGTAGTTGATAGAAGGCGCTGCTGCACAGAGTTCTTATCAAAGAAGCTGTGGGTTCGGTTCCACGGTTGATTGTTTCAACGTGGCGAAGCAGTACGGGTGCCAGCACCAGCATCATGGCTAATGCCGTAATATAACGACCCACGCGAGGCTACACCATTTCGGCGTGCCGAAACAGAATGACTACCAGCGCCGCCATAACCACCACGGCCAACCCAACGAAAAATAAAGCCCAGAAAGCCAGCCCGGTACCTAGCACCCCCCAGAGGCTTGAATAGGTCATCTGATGCATTTTCCTGTATGCCCACAGCGCAAACAAGCAGTACGGACCCGCCAGGAAGTAGAACTTCGGATAAGTCAGCAAAAACTCCATCATCCGCTTAGTATCTGTTTGAGTCAGTTTCTGGAGTCGTCCCAACCATGTAGAGACGCATAGTTGCGTCTCATCGTTGAACGGTGCGGGCCAATCGTTCAACGATGTAGAGACGCAACTATGCGTCTCTACATCGTTGGGACGCTTTAATTGCTAACCCAAACAGCTTCTTAATAAATAGAGTGTAGTACCGGCTACTACGCAAACTGCCGCTCCGGTCACCCGAAGCGGCAGTTTAGCCATGCACCAGAGTGTTTATTCCCACTCAATCGTCGCCGGCGGCTTCGACGAAATATCATACACCACGCGGTTGATGCCGCGCACTTGGTTGATGATTTTGTTCGAAACGTGAGCCAGGAAGTCGTAGGGGAGGTGGGCCCAGTCGGCCGTCATGCCATCTACGCTCGTCACGGCGCGCAAGGCCACTACCTGCTCGTAGGTGCGCTCGTCGCCCATCACGCCCACGCTCTGAATGGGCAGCAGCATCACGCCGGCCTGCCATACCTGGTCGTAGAGGCCGAACTCGCGCAGCCCGTCGATGAAAATAGCGTCGGCGCGCTGCAGCAAGTCCACTTTGTGCGGGGTGATGTCGCCCAGAATGCGGATGCCCAGGCCGGGGCCGGGGAAAGGGTGACGGTGCAAAATATTGTGGGGCAGCGCCAGCGCGTCGCCCACCTGGCGCACTTCATCCTTGAACAGCGTGCGGAGCGGCTCCACGATTTTCAGGTTCATCTTCTCCGGCAGCCCGCCCACGTTGTGGTGGCTCTTGATGGTGACGGCCGGCCCGTTCACCGACACCGACTCGATTACATCCGGATAAATGGTGCCCTGGGCCAGCCAGCGGGCACCTTCCACCTTCTGGGCTTCCTGGTCAAATATCTCCACGAAGGTGCGCCCGATGGCCTTGCGCTTCTGCTCGGGGTCGGTGAGGCCAACCAGCGCCGCATAAAACTCCCGCGACGCATCTACGCCGCGCACGTTCAGCCCCAGATCTTTGTAGGAATGCAGCACGCTCTCGTACTCATCTTTGCGCAGCAGCCCATTATTCACAAAAATGCCGTGCAGGCGCGGCCCGATGGCGCGGTGCAGCAGCAAGGCCGCCACCGAGGAGTCGACGCCACCCGAAAGGCCCAGAATCACCTTGTCGTCGGGGCCGATGGTGTTTTGCAGGGCCAGCACCATGCTGTCCACGAAGTGCTCGGGCGTCCAGTTTTGGTCGCAGCCGCAGATATCGACCACAAAATTGCGCATCAGCAGCTTGCCTTCCGTGGAGTGCGTCACCTCGGGGTGAAACTGGATGCCGTACGTCGGCTGCCCTTCCATCTGGTAAGCAGCCACTGCCACTTCCGGCGTGCTGGCAATGATGTCGAAGCCCGGTGGCAGGGTTTTAATCGTGTCGCCGTGCGACATCCACACCTGCGAATCTAGGGTCAGCTCGCGCATCAGCGGGTTGGCGTGGTCCACGTGGTGGAGGCGGGCGCGGCCGTATTCACGAATAGTAGCGGGCAGCACCTCGCCGCCGTGCTGCTGGGCCAGCAGCTGCGCGCCGTAGCATACGCCCAGCACCGGCACCTGGGCCAGGTAGCGGCTCAGGTCGGGATTAGGCGCTGCAGGGTCGCGCACCGAGCACGGCGAGCCTGAAAGCACCACGCCCCGGATATCCTCAGTGAGGTCCGGGGCGTGCGTATACGGATGAATCTCGCAGTAAACGTTCAGTTCCCGAATGCGTCGGGCAATGAGCTGCGTGTACTGGGAGCCGAAATCGAGAATTAAAATCTGTTGGGGCATGGGCAAAGGTAAGCAGCCCAAGCAGCCACGCAAAATTTCCCGGCACTGCCAACATTCTTCCATACCTGCCGTTTAGCGGAATGCTTCAGGAATAAAACGCGTAGTGAATGAATTTTTCATAATATTTATGCGTATAATTCAAAATATATTGCCCGACTCCGGTCATTCATCCCAAGTCGTCCTGCTTTCGTCTAGCAGCTTTCATTCTCTTAACAGTTCGCATGAAACACCTGACCTCTTCTGTTTGTGCCCTAGCACTGGCCTTGCTGCCGCTCGTAGCAGCGGCCCAGTCGCCGGCTAAGCCCGCCGCATCCCGCCAAAAGGTGGGCGCCGAATCCGTAGCCGTACTCGAACCAGCCACTGCTCCGGCAGCGCCGACCAAAAAAGCAGCAGCAAGGAATATGCCCAAGGTGCTGACTGGCTACGTGCTTAACGAGGAAGGCGAGCCGTTGGCCGGTGCCACCGTTACTGCCGAAAAAGGCGAAACCATTACCACTAACGCCGACGGCCAGTACGTGATACAGTCGATGGCCGCTACGCCAGTGCTGCGGGTGAGCTACGCGGGCTACCAGGAGATGCAAATGCCCATCAATACTTTGCATCCCACCACGTTCCGCCTCGACCCAATCGAAGATTACGAGCGGCAGCTGAAAAAACGCAGCAAAGCGGCCAGCAAAGCCTACCGCAAGCCCTAGCCGGTCTGAAATAGTCGCGCTACCGGCCGGCCGGCGAAAACAAAGCGGCTGATACTCTGCATCTAATTGGCGTTAGGACGAAAATCTTAGCGCCACTTGTGCGTTCTGCCAAATAAGCAACGTATATTTGCAACGGCGAGTCAGAACGACCAGCTCCTGCTGAACTCCCCCAGGACCGGAAGGTAGCAAGGGTAGGTGGTTGAGCGGTGCGATTCTGGCTCGCTATTTTTTTGTCCTGTCCCCAACGCTTCTCCGCGCCATGTTTGCTGGCAATGGGTTAGCTTTGGGGCATTCTTTTTTAATCCCATTCCCGCATGAAATTCTTCATCGACACTGCCAACCTCAACGATATTCAGGAAGCCGTAGACCTAGGCGTGCTCGATGGCGTGACTACCAACCCTTCACTGATGGCCAAAGAAGGCATCAAGGGTCTGGATAACGTGATGGCCCACTACAAGCAAATCTGCGAAATGGTGGATGGCGACGTATCGGCCGAGGTTATTGCCGTCGATTTCGAGGAAATGGTGCGGGAAGGCGAGATGCTGGCCGATCTGCATCCCAACATCGTGGTGAAGGTGCCCATGACGCGCGACGGCGTGAAGGCCATCAAATATTTCGCCGAGAAAGGCATCAAAACCAATTGCACGCTGATTTTCTCGGCCGGGCAGGCGCTGCTGGCCGCCAAAGCCGGCGCTACCTACGTGTCGCCCTTCGTGGGCCGGCTCGATGATATCGGGCACGACGGCCTGCTGCTCGTGCAGCAAATTGTGGAGATTTTCAGCAACTATGGCTACCCTACGCAGGTACTGGCCGCCTCGGTGCGCCACGTGCCCCACCTGATTCAGTGCGCCGAAATCGGAGCTGATGTGGTGACGTGCCCACTGAGCGTAATTACGGGCCTGCTGAAGCACCCCCTCACCGACAGCGGGCTAGCCACCTTTCTGGCCGACCACAAAAAGGTGAACAGCTAACCGACGATTGGTGGAGCAGCGACGTGGGGGAATAGATTGTTGTTCTGCAATAAGACTCAAAAAGCCCCTCCGCCGAGCCCGTAAGACCCCAACACATCAGGTATGTATATTATCAAGGTAAAAGGCAAGGCCAAGATTCCGGACTACATCCAGTTGCGCGATGAGAACTTCGTGCTTATTGCCTACTTCCGGGCCGACCGACCGCTGAAGGACCTGCACCGCTACGGGCTGGAAGGCAAGGAAACGGAACTAGCTGCCGTCATTGAGGGACTGGCGTTTGGTAAACTGCAGAAGCTGGAGCTGGTGTAGTAGAGACCCAGTCGGACGTGAGCACCGGTTTTGCGATGCTCCGATGGTCCAGGTTCTAAGTTCTATTCTCTAAGCTCTAATCAACAGAATGCCCACATCTTCCGCGCCGGTAATTGAGCTGCACGACGTGTACGTGATGCAGGATGTGAACACCATCCTGCAGAAAGTGTCTTTCACGCTCGAAAAAGGCGAGTTTGCCTACTTGGTGGGCCGTACGGGCTCCGGCAAAAGCTCCTTGCTGAAAACGCTGTACGCCGACCTGCCGATGGGCGGCGGCGTGGGTACTGTGGCGGGCTACGGCCTGCAAAAGCTGGGCTTGGGCAAAGTGCCGTACCTGCGCCGTAAGCTGGGTATCATCTTTCAGGACTTTCAGCTGCTATTCGACCGCACGGTGGCCGAAAATCTGCTGTTTGTGCTCAAAGCAACCGGGTGGAGCGGCAAGGCCAAAATTCAGCAGCGCATTTCGGAAGTTCTGATGCGGGTGGGCCTGTCGGGTTCGGCCAGTAAGATGCCCCACCAGCTTTCGGGTGGCGAGCAGCAGCGCGTCGTTATTGCCCGGGCCTTGCTCAACGAGCCGGTGCTGCTGCTGGCCGACGAGCCTACCGGCAACCTTGACCCCGACGTGGCCGACAGCATCATGCGTTTGTTCGTGGAAATCAACAACTCGGGCACGGCCGTGCTGATGGCCACGCACAACTACCAGATCATCCGGCAGTATCCGAAGCGGATTCTGAAGTGCGACTCCGGCCAGCTGCTGGACTCGACCCGCACCACGGTTTCGTTGCCCGAATAGCGCTATGCCCGCGCCCGGCCTTTCGATCCTGATTCCGGTCTATAATCGCGACGTGACCATTCTGGTCAGCGACTTGCTCGAACAACTGCCTGATTGGGGCGGGCCAGCGGAAATTCTGTGTCTCGACGATGCCTCCGCTCCGGAATTTCGAGAGCTCAATGGCTTGCTGCGCGTCTGGCCCAGCGTGTGCTACCAAGAGCTGCCGCGCAATGTGGGCCGCTCAGCTATTCGCAACCAGCTGGCCGCCGCCGCGCGCTACCCCTGGCTGCTGCTGCTCGACAACGACAGCCTGCTTCCCGACGACCAGTTTCTGGCCCGCTACGCCCAGGCACGGCAGCTGGCTTCCGTGCTCATCGGGGGCACTACCTACGATGTAGCCCCTCCGGCTGATGCCTCGCTACGCCTGCGTTGGCACTATGGGCGCGCGCGGGAGGCACGCCCGGCGCGGCAGCGGCAGCTGGAGCCCCACGCCCAGCTTACGCTCAACAATATCCTGATCGAAGGAGCGGTGTTCCGGCGATTCGGGCTGGATGAAAATCTAACCCGCTATGGGCACGAAGACACCAAATTTGGCTGGCTGTTGCGGCAGGCGCATATTCCGGTGCGCCACGTTGATAACCCGGTCATACACGACGGGCTGGAGCCAGCCGCCCTATTTCTGGACAAAACTCGGGCCGCCGTGCAAAATCTGGCCTTGCTCTACCGGCACGAGCAGCTAGGCACCGATACCCGTCTGCTGCGCATGGCGTTGCGGCTGCGGCAGCTGGGCCTAAGTCGGCCGGCACGAGCTATGCTGGGGCTGCTGCAGCACAAGCTGCGGGCCACTCTGCTTTCGGCCGCCACCCCCGACCTGCGCCAGCTGGATGTGCTGAAACTCTACTGGCTGTTGCGGGAGCTGCACTAAATTGTAGCAAGCAAAAAGCCCGCTGGATAATTTCCAGCGGGCTTTTTGCGAAATATAGAAGATAAAGGCACTCGTTAGTCGTTGTCGGTATTCTTGACCTCCGACTTCACTTCCTTGTAGCCTTCCTTGGTTTTCTCGCCTACTTTCTGGGCCGCATCCCCGATTTTGCGACCTACCGAGCGGGTAGCTGCTTTGACATCGGAGCCCGTGTTGGAAGCGGCGTTGCTCACGTCCTGCCGCTCATCGCGGGTTTCGTTGGCTACGTTTTGGGCGCCGGCACCAACGGCATCGGCACCTTGCGCCACGCGGGCCTCAGTTTTGTCATACGATTTGAAGGCAGCATACTTCAGCTTCTCCTTGGCAATTTCGGCCCGATCAGCGGTGCTTACTTCGCTCTTAATTTGGTCGTAGCGCTCGTCGAGAGCCCGCCAATCGGCGTTTACGGCGCGCCAGTCTTCGATACCATACCGGTTTTCGTTTTCGTTGACGCGGGCGGTAAACGCCTCATAAGTGCCACGAATAGTACCGGCCGTCAGGCCGCTGTACTGCGGGGCTTCCGACTGGTAAATCCGGGCGGTGCTACCGCTACCCATGCTGGTGCCCTCTACCGAAGTAGGACGGCTCTTCCAGGCCATGTCGCGCTTGTCGTAGGCCGTGGTGTAACGGGTGCGCAGCTGCTCTATTTCCTGGCGGCGGGTGTCGTCATACTGGTCCGCGTATTTGTCAACGGACGCTACCTTGGCGTCAAACTCGGCTTTCATGTCGCTGGTTTCCCGCTCATAGTCCGCTTCCGCTTTGCCGGCTACGTTGTCAACCTGGGTTTCGGCCGTGCTTACAAATGTTTTGAAGTCTTCGTAGGCCTGGTCGCTTTCCTGCGAAACCTCTTTTTTATCGGCTTGGGAGCAGCTGGTCTGAGTGAGCGTCGTGCCGCCGAGCAGCAGCAAGGTTGCCAGGGCGTGTATGGTGAGATTTTTCTTAAACATGGTGTGTACGGTTGGTGGGGAGAATATAGCTGGGTCTTAATACAGCCATCTGGCCCGCTTAACGCAAGCTTTTCCTTTCGGGTTGCGCGGCCGGCCTTGCGGCGCTGGTTTGCCGGGGCCTTCTATCTTTGAGGCAAACCCCTCCGCTTTGCTGTCCTTGCCAACGCCTACTGCTCCCACCGCGCCCATTCAGCTTCTGGATCTGGCGGCCCAACATGCTCCCCTGCAAGCTGAACTGGACGCCGCCATGCAGGAAGTCTTGCGCACGGCCGCCTTTATTCAGGGGCCGGCGGTGGGGCTCTTTGCCCAGGAGCTGAGCGAGTATCTGGGTCAGGCGCAGGTAATTCCTTGCGGAAACGGCACCGATGCCCTGCAACTGGCCCTGATGAGCTTGCGGCTGCCCGCCGGCACCGAGGTTATTGTGCCAGCCTTTACCTACGTGGCTACCATGGAGGCCGTGGCGATTCTGGGGCTGCGGCCCGTGTGTGCCGAGGTGCGGCCCGATACGTTCTGCCTTGATCCGGCGGCGGTTGAAGCGGCCATTACGCCCCGTACGGGCGCTATCATTGCTGTGCATCTGTTTGGGCAGTGTGCCGATCTGGTGGCACTTTCCCAGCTTGCCCAACGCCATCAGCTGGCTTTAATAGAAGACAATGCCCAGGCTATTGGGGCTACCTACCAGTTGGCCGATGGTAGCGCAGTGTTCGCGGGAACCGTGGGGGAGGTGGGTACTACATCTTTCTTCCCATCCAAAAACCTGGGTGCTTTTGGTGATGGCGGTGCCTTATTTACCCGCGACGCCGCCCGGGCTATGTACCTGCGCCAGCTGGCCAACCACGGCCAGACCCGCAAGTACTACCACGAGCATATTGGGCTGAATTCGCGCCTCGACACGCTGCAGGCCGCCATCCTGCGAGTCAAGCTGCGGCACCTGCCCCAATGGACGCAGGCCCGGCAGCGCGCGGCGGCGCACTACGATGCCGCCCTGGCCGGTCTGCCGGCAGTGCGCATCCCGGCGCGGGACCCGCGCAGCACCCACGTGTTTCATCAGTACACTATTACCCTCGACCCATCCCGGCGCGACCCGCTGCAGCGCTTCCTGCAAGAACAGGGCGTGCCCAGCGTGGTGTATTATCCGGTGCCAACGCATTTGCAGCCCGCGTACCAGTATTTAGGCTACCAGCCCGGTCAGTTTGCGGTAGCCGAGCAGCTCTGCCAGTCGGTGCTGTCGTTGCCCATTCATCCGGGCCTTACTCCGGAGCAGCTACAGTACATAAGTGATAGTGTAGCGGCGGGTATTCGCCTTGGCTGATTGCCACGGCAAGAACATAGAGCGCACGGCCAAAATGCACCGGTAGTGGGTCTTTTTCGTGCGCGCTGCCCGGAAAGCGGGGCATTCCGCTACATTCGCAGTCTGTGAATACTGCTTCCTCTCCCGTTCGTTTTGCAATCTGCGGCGTGGGCCACATTGGCCGCCGCCACGCCAGCTTCGTCCAGAACCACCCCGATGCGCAGCTGGTCGCCCTCATTGACACCAGGGCGGAGTTATCGGCTTCGCTAACGGCCGAGTTCCCGGGCGTGCCGCTGTTTGCTTCTCTGGCCGAATATCTGGCGCAGGGCCCGCCCGCCGACGTGCTGACAGTAGCTAGCCCTAATAACCAACACGCGCCCCAAGCCATTGCGGGGCTGAACCACGGCCTGCACGTGGTCATCGAAAAGCCCATTGCCCTGCGCAAGGCCGACGCCGAAGCTATTGTGCACACCGCCTTACAAACCGGCCGGTTGGTTTTCGGCGTCATGCAAAACCGCTATTCTCCGCCGGCTGCCTGGCTGAAGCACGTGTATGAGCAGGGCAAGCTGGGGCAGATCTACCTGGTGCAGATCAATTGCTTTTGGAACCGCGACGCCCGCTACTACAAGCCGGGCGGCTGGAAAGGCACCCAGGAGCAGGACGGCGGCACGCTGTTCACGCAGTTCAGCCACTTCGTCGATTTGCTGTATTGGGTTTTTGGCGATATCACCAACATTGACGCCCGCTTCCGCGACTTCAACCATGCCGGCATTACCGACTTCGAAGACAGCGGCTTGGTAACGTTCGACCTGGTGCGCGGCGGTAGCGGCACGCTCCAGTACAGCACCGCCGTCTGGGACCGGAACCTGGAAAGCAGCCTCACCGTGGTAGCCGAGCATGGCAGCTTCAAAATCGGGGGCCAGTACATGGACAAGGTGGAGTACTGTCACCTGCGCGACTACACGCTGCCGGAGCTGCCGCCCACCAATCCTGCCAACGACTACGGTCCCTATCAGGGCAGCGCGGCCAACCATGTGCAGGTGATAGAGAATGTGGTGAATACGGTGCAGAAGCGCGGCTTTGCCACCACCAACGCACTGGAAGGACTTAAAGTGGTCGAGATTATTGAGCGGATATACAGCCTGAAAGAGCAATAGCTGTTGCACCGTTGGGCGTATCCTCAGGAGAAAGGATGCCGCAACGAAGGCCGTCTGCTGCGAGGCTAGAGCCAGGGTGAAGCTCCATAAAGCAAACGGGCCCGGCTACTTCCGCAAGGGAGAGCAGCCGGGCCCGTTTCAGGGTTACGCCCCGGTGCAGTGTTATTCGGCCAGCTTCAGCTTCACCCAGTCCAGAATTGTTTGCTGAACGAGGGGGGAAAACACGGGCTTGGGTTCACCGCCAATCAGGGGCCACTCCGAAATAGGAGCCTGAAACTGGTGGTTGATACCCGACAGGCGGCGCACCTCGGCGCGCTTGTTGCCGCTGCTTTTCAGGCCTTTCTCCAGCAGCGTCAAATGGCTGACGTTGACCTGGGCATCGTCGGTGCCGTGCAACAGAAGCACCGCGCCGCGCACTTTCGCCAGCTCCGGCTGCGGGTCAAAATCCAGGTAATGACGGTACCAGCGGCTGGTCATGTGGGCTGTGCGGGCCTGCACCTGGGCCGGGTCGATGCCCGGATTTGCCTGGTTGATCATGTTGGCGACGATGGCCTGAGCCTGGGCGTTGTCAGCCGTTTGTCGGATAATCTCCAGAATGGCTTTTTGCTGCTTCACGATGGCGTCCTGGCGCTTCTTGTCCTCGGCCCGCTGGCGCATCTGCTGCTGGGAAATGAAGGTTTCTACCTGCGCCGAATTGGCGCCTTTGGCCCGCAGCTCGTCGATTTTCTGCCCGAGCAGCTGTTGGTTTTGCAGCTGCTTTTTCACCAGGGATTCCTGGGCCGTATCTGCCTCACCGGCCTTGAGAAACCCCGTGGCCTGCTGGCTGAGTACTTCCGTGCCGCCGGCTCCCGAGGCCGCCATCGTTACTACGAAAGCAGGGGGCAAGGGCTGCGCCGCGGCCAGCAACGCTACGTTGCCGCCTTCGCCGTGCCCGATGAGGCCGAGCTTGCCAAAATCGATGAGCGGCCGAGTCCGCAAGAAGTTCAGGCTGATCTGGGTGTCGCGCAGGCGGTCGGCAGTGGTAGCCGTGGCGCAGTCGCCGCCCGACTGGCCCACGCCCCGGTCGTCGAGGCGGAGTACCGCAATACCGTGGCGGGTGAGGTAGTCGGCCAGTGCGCCGAACATCTTGTAGCTGCCCTGGGTCGCGTCGCGGTCCTGGGGGCCCATATCCGATAGCAGCACGATGCCGGGAAACGGACCTTCGCCGGGCGGAACGGTGAGCGTACCGCTGAGGCGAATGTTATCCTGGGAATTGGAAAAAGCAACTTCTTCTACCCGGTAGGGCGGCGGAAACTTGAAGTTCTTGGAGGGGGCCGGCTTAGCCGAAAACTTCAGCGTAAGTGGCGTCTGAAAGGTCTGGAGCTTCCACTGGCCCACCAGCTGCTGGCCATCGGCCGAGCGCTGACTGGTGAAGCGGCATCCCAGCTCATCAGAAAAAAACAGTAGCGTGTCGCTGTGCTGCTCCACGTTCAGAATGGCGTGGCTGATGCGCTGGGCCGGCACGTCGAGTACGGCAAAGTGCCCGCCGCCTGCCAGATCGGTGATGGTAATCGTGATGGGCAGACTGCCACCGGGTACCGGCAGCTCGCCTTTCCATTGGCCATCGAGCACAATTTTGGGCGAAGCCGCGGCAGGGACAGGAGCCGGGGTCTGAGGCTGATCCTGGGCGTTGGCCCCAATAGAAACGAAGAGAAGAAGAAGCCAGCTCCACAGAAAGCCGGCGGTATTATTCTTCATACAGAAGCAGAAAGTAAGCGTGGGCCGCACATCCTTAAACAAGGCATTTCCCGACTGGCAACAGGTAGTGAGACAGGGCGGAGAAACGAAAGCCAAAGAGGCTAGCGCGCTAACCTTAAGAGCTATATCTGTGGGAATATAGCCCCAAAAGTAGGGATTTTAAGCCAGTTTACAGCTTGGGTAGTAAAATCCGGTCGATGACGTGTACGACGCCGTTGGTGCACTGAATATCGGGAATGGCCATGTTGGCGCTGGTCGTGCCGTTGCCCTCGCCCTTCACCGTCAGCACGCCATTCGTGAAGGCTCCGAAGGTCAGGCTGCCACCGCCCAGCGTAGGCAATGAGGCGCTTTCGGGTAGCTCGGAGGTGAACTGCGTGAGTTTGCCGGCCTGCGTGCCCAGCAGAACGTGGTTGAGCAATACCGCTGTCAGCGTGGCTTTGGCATTGGGCAGCTTTTCCAGGTCCTTGGGTTCGTTGAGCTGAATGCCAAACTGTCGGTATAAGTCTTTGAAAGCCTGGTCGGTGGGGGCAAAAACGGTGAGCTGGGGACTGCCTTCCGACAGCGCCGCGCCCAACTCGCAGTACACCACGGCATACACCAGATATTGCAGATCAGGCTGCACGAAAACTTTGGAAGTGCTGAGGGCAATGGCCGAATTGACCACGTCGGCTCCGGTAGCCAGCAGCACTTTATCGATAACATGTACCGTGCCGTTCGACGCTTTCACGTCGGTGGCCAGAATGCGGGAGCCATTGACGTAGCGGCTGTTGTTGCGGCTCACGATGCGGCGCGTGATGCCCGCCAGCGCGGAAGGCGACGTGCTGCCCGCTACCAGAGCGCTGCCGGCCAGGTTACCGCCCGTGACGTGGTAATACAAGGTGCTGGTCAGGAAGCTGGTTTGCAGCGCCTGCAAATCGGTAGCTTTCGTTAGTCCCAATTTGGCAAAAGCATCGTTGTTAGGGGCAAAAACGGTGTAGTTGCCTTGCGGGTCATTGGGGTTTTTGTTAGACAATACCTCCACGACCCCACCGCGTACGGCGGCATCCTCGAGCACGCTGAAGCTGGCATTAGCCACGGCGATACCCGCAATCGACGGGTCGGACTCCGTGTTTTTGGAACAGCTGCTGAGCAGCGCGGCCCCGAGAGAAAGGCCGGTAAGAAACGAGCGTAAAGGGTATTTCATGGGCAATAGGTAGGACGTGATTACAGAGCAGGTCGGCAGGAAACTAGCAGAAGCGGCATACAAACGCGGCAAATTAGCTAACGGATTTAGGGCCAATAAAACCCGATGTGAAATTGTATCCGTAGGTGCTCCGCTTGCGCGAAGTCTGCCGGTTCATTTTGGGAGCTGAACAATACCAAAATGCTTTTGTTCACTTGGCACTTCGTTCTGCTACCCCGAACTTTTTTGATTACACTTCCTACTTGCATGCAATACTCTTACACATTTTCACTTCTGTTTTCAGCGGTCCTGCTGCTTAGTGGGCAGGCCCAGGCCCAGAGCCTCGTCAGTGGCTTTATGGTGGGCAAAGGCCACGGCTCGGTTTCCTTCACGGGCACGGCCGAACGCTACAAAAGCGTTTATCTGGTGCCGGAAAAAGTGAGCGAAGTGCCCGTCTTTCAGGAAATCAAGGTTTCGTCGGTGAGCGTGTATGCCAACTATGGCATCAGCGACAAAGTGGAAGCGGTGCTCAGCCTGCCCTACATTCGCTCGGAAGGCAAAGGCAACGGCCAAGGCTTCGTCAACTCGCGTAGCGGCCTGCAGGATGTATCGGGGCTGGTCAAATTCAAGGCTTATTCTACCACGGTCGGCAACAATGTGCTGGACTTGCTGGGTGTGGTGGGCGTGACTACGCCGGCCAGTAACTATAAGTCGGATAAGGGTCTGGAGTACATCATTGCCATCGGCAACCGGGCCACCAAGTTCAACACGCAGGGGGTTGCCCACCTGAAAACCCCCTCCGGGGTGTTTGTCACGGGGCAGGCGGGCTACAGCGCCCGTACCAACCGCGTGCCGAATGCGTTCATTGGCGATGCCAAAGTAGGCTATGCGGGGCTGAAGCTGTATGCGGAAGCCTGGGTCTCGGTTCAGAATTCGAGCAGCAAAGGCACCGATATTCTGCAGCCCGGCTTCGATCTGTATTTCCCGGCTACCCGGGTAAACTTCACGCGTTTGGGAGCGAGCCTGTTCCGCCCCGTGGCCAAAGGTGTGGGCGTTGTGTTGGGAGCCAGCCAGTACGTATCAGGCCGTAATCTGGGCAAGTCGACGGCAGTATCGGCTGGCGTTTCCTACAACTACTAGGCAGCGGCCCAACCCAGGTTGACTATGCTGAGCGTGAGTCCGGGCTTTTAGCGGCGGCGTATGGCGCGGGTTGGCTACCTTGGCGCTATGACTTCGTACGAACAACAGGCCGCCGAGGAGCTGCGGGCGTGGCAGCAGCGTATGCAGCGCGCCCCCTCGTATCTGAACCGCTTCACGCGCCAGCTACAGATCCGGCTCAATAACCTGCTGCCCGAGCGGGTGCACAAAGCCATTACGGTAGCCATTCGGCAAATGGTGCGCGGCGTGCTGCTCGGCTCCCGCTATACCACGCGCCGCCCGCTGGTGGCCGCGACGCTGGCCGAGCGGGAAATCGCCGTGCGCGCCCAGATCCGTACCTATCGGAATACGGCCAGCGTGGAAGGAGCTGTGACGGGCGCGGGTGGGCTATTGCTGGGGCTGGCCGATTTTCCGCTGCTCCTCGGGCTCAAGCTCAAGCTGCTTTTCGACGTGGCGGCCCTCTATGGGCATGACGGCCACGACTACACCGAGCGGCTCTATTCGCTGCATATCTTCCAGCTAGCCTTTTCGAGCCAGCACACCCGCAACGACATCTACCAGCGGCTGGCCAGCTGGGAAACCTACCGGCACACCCTGCCCACCGACCCCAATGCCTTCGACTGGCGCACGTTCCAGCAGGAGTACCGTGACTATATCGACCTCGCCAAAATGGCGCAGCTCGTGCCCGTCATTGGGGCGGCGGTGGGGGCGGTGGCTAATTTTCAATTGCTGGAGCAGCTCGGCGAAACCGCTATGAACTGCTACCGCATGCGGCACGGGCTGGGCGTGGCGTCGCCGATGGTCGTCGGCTAAGCGTTGCCGACCATTACTTACGATACTGGTAGAAAATACCCGAATCCAGGGCCGTCCAGAGGCAGGCGCGCTGGCCACAGGCTTTCAGGCCATTGTTTGCCCAGGTGTTGCAGGTATACAGAAAGCTATACACCCGCACGGCCTCGTAAAACGAGTCGTGGCGGCCGTAGCTATGATTTTTGATGGGCATCACGGCCCCCGCGGCGTCGTACTGAAAGCTGCCTTTGATGTAGGCAATCAGCTGGGCGTATTCGGCTTGGCTGATGGTGATTTTCACGCAGTTATCCGCCTCGCGCATGGTCGGGTAGAAGGTGGTGTGTATGGCCGAGGAGCTGAGGTAAAACATGGCCTTGAAGGCCGTGCTCGGCTTTAACTCGGCCCAGGTCGGCGTATCCAGATAAAAGCCTTTGTCGCCCCACCCAAACCCGATGTACTGCGCCGAAGCGTCCTGGGCCGGCGTATTTTCGAACCGCACCGTCTGGCTCCAGTCAATCAGCGGGCTCCGTACCGGCGCTACGATGTCGGTGTGGACGCCATTGGAAAGAATAAAGATATCAACGTCTTGGGCCGGGTCGGCATCGTCGGTATTCACCGGAATCCGGGACAAAACGAAGGAAGTGGCCACGTAGAGTCCAACGATACCGACCAGGGAGCCAGCTGTGTAGCCGGTTAGTTGCAGAGCCTTTTTTAATCCTGAGTGCATAGGGGAGGGTAACCGGCCGGGGCTTCAGGATGAAAAAAACTGGCTTTTCGCACGCTGGAGCCGCCGCCGGTTCGGCGGGGTGTAGGGTAGGCTGAGTAGTACTGCTGGTGATATGCGCAGCAGGTAGTGGTGGCAACTACTGTTTTTTTGGTCAATAGGTTGAGCCAGCGGCCTTTTTCCGGTCGGAAAAATTCCCGCAAAGCCTGCTTTCGATTCACTGGTACTACAATCCGGTCATTAGTTTCGGGTTGGTTTTCGGGCTCGAATTTCAGGCCGCGCACCCAGTAGCCTACGGTTGCCGGAACTGCTTTCCAGCCTCATTTACCGACAAACGTTGCAAATCCGGCCGCGCTGGTTTTACCTTTGCGCCATCAATTCTTTCTGCCCAAAGGATTGTTTTTATACAGAGGCGCTGAGAGACAGGCTCTTTGACGCGCCGGCAACCCCCGCTACCCAGCGGAACGGTGCCAAGTCCTGCCCATATAAAAACAAGTTGCCGTGGATTGCTTCCCCCGTTTCCCCAGTCTAGTCGTTTTTGCTGCCGTATCGGCCGCTGCTGCCGCGTCCAAGGCGCAGCATTGTTGCTGTTGAAGCGCCGACGTGTTGCCCCGCGCGGTGGCCCGCTATAGGCCCCGTCCCTTTTTCCGTTTCTCTTTTCTGAGGTCTGCGCCTATCTAGGCTGACGCTGCTTTTCGTGCCCATCCGGCGCGTCGGCAATGGGCACCGGGTGCGGTGCGCCTCCGTTTCACGACCCGCGAAGCAGTGCTTCGCGTTACCTCCTGTTATGCTTAAAAAATCACTGGCGCTGCTTCGTGCGGAAGCGGCCGAAACGGGGGATAGTACCCTCAAACGCACGCTGGGCGGCTTCAGCCTCATTGCCATCGGTATCGGCGTTATCATCGGGGCGGGCCTGTTTTCGCTCACCGGCATTGCCGCCGCCAACAACGCCGGCCCGGCCGTGACGCTCTCTTTCCTGGTGGCGGCGGTGGGCTGCGCCTTCTCGGCGCTGTGCTACGCCGAGTTTGCCTCCATGGTGCCCGTGGCCGGCTCGGCCTACACCTATTCCTACGCCACGATGGGCGAGCTGTTTGCCTGGATTATCGGCTGGGATTTAATTCTGGAGTACTCGGTGGGCGCGGCCACGGTGGCCATCAGCTGGTCGCAGTACCTGGTGCGGGTGCTCGACAAGTTCAACCTGCACATCCCGCCCCAGCTGGTGATGTCGCCGTTTGAAACGGCCAAGCTGGCCGATGGTGCCGTGGTATCGGGCGTGGTGAACGTGCCCGCCATGCTCATTGTGCTGGCTATTACGGCTATCATCATTCGCGGCACTTCGGGCTCGGCCTGGTTCAACGCCCTGGTCGTGACGCTGAAGGTAGCCGTCGTGCTGGTGTTCATTGCTCTGGGCTGGCAATACATCGATCCGGCCAACTATCAGCCCTACATCCCCCAGAACACCGGCACCTTCGGCGAGTTTGGCCTGAGCGGAATTCTGCGCGGGGCGGGCGTGGTATTCTTCGTGTTCATCGGCTTCGATATCGTGGCGACTATGGCCCAGGAAACCAAGAATCCGCAGAAGAACATGCCCATCGGCATCATCGGCTCCCTGCTGATCTGCACCGTGCTGTTCGTGCTCTTCGGCCACGTGCTCACGGGTTTGGCCAACTATACCGAGTTCAAAAACAGCGCCGCGCCGGTAGCCATTGCCATCGAAAAGACGCCCTATGCCTGGCTGAGCTCGGCCATCATTATTGCCATTCTTATCGGCTACACCTCCGTTATTCTGGTCGATCTGATGGGCCAGAGCCGGGTGTTTTTCTCCATGTCGAAGGATGGGCTGCTGCCGCGCATCTTCTCCGAAATTCACCCCACCTTCCGCACACCCCACAAGTCGAATCTGTTGCTGGGCGTATTTATCAGCCTTTTTGCGGGCTTTGTGCCTATTTCAGTAGTGGGCGAAATGACCAGCATCGGTACGCTGCTGGCCTTCGTGATGGTGTGCCTGGGGGTATTGATTATGCGCAAAAAGGAGCCCGATGCGCCCCGCAGCTTCCGTACGCCCTGGGTGCCCGTCGTGCCCATCCTCGGTATCCTGACCTGCCTGCTGATGATGGTGTCGTTGCCGCTGGACACCTGGCTGCGCCTCTTCGTGTGGCTGGCTATTGGCCTGGCTATCTACTACGGCTACGGCAAAAAGCACAGCAAGCTACGGCAGGCCCAAGCGACGGAATAGATAAACCTGAATGACGTATGTGTAAAGCCTTTGGTAGCTCAACTTCATCACTGAGGAGTGCCTGCCAAGGGCTTTTTGCTGGCCTGGAGGTAGTGGTAACGCGGAGTTCCACTTCGCGAACCGTCGAACGACAATCCACGCGCGCTATACCTACCGCCAGCAACGCCTCCCGAAGTGGAACCGCGCGTTACACCTCAGCGGCGCAGCAGCTTTTGCAGCAGCGGCTGGGCTTCGGGCACCAGGCCCAGTAGCAGCAGCGCGCCGCCATACAAGGCCGTGAGCACCGTGCCGCGCAGCAGCATGGTCAGCAGCCGGGAGGGCAGCTCGGGCAGCAGCCACACCAACAGGCCAGAGCCTGCGGCCACGAGCAGAATCAGGGGAATGCGCCAGGTAAAGGGCTGCAACCGGTAGCTGTACCACACAAACCAAGTCCGGGCTGTGTTGATGCTCACGATGGCGAAGAGCGTGGCCAGGGCCGAGCCGGTGATGCCCAGCGGCGGAATCAGCAGGCGGTTGAGCAGCACGGTAATGGCGGCCAGCGACAAATTGAAAATCAAGTCGAAGCGGTAGCGCGGCGAGGTCACGACAATCAGGCCATTGACGCCGGTGATACCATCGAACAGCCGGCCGGCCAGCAGCAGCAGTACGGCTGTGGTGCCCGTGGCGTACACCGGGTTTTTGATGAGTGAATAGATGAAGTCGAGGTTGAGCGCAATGCCCAGGGCCAGATAGCAACCCAGAATGGTGTTGAGCCGGGTCGTGTCGCGGTAGAAAGCGGCCATGCGCGGCAGGTCCTGATCTTTCCAGTACTGGGCCAGTAGCGGAAAGGCAATCTTATTGAGCGAGCGGGCCGGAATGGTCAGGGCCGTGCTGATGTTGTAGGCAATACCGTACACGCCCGCCGCCGCCAGGCTGATCTGGGCACTCACCATCCAGGAATCGATAGAGCCCAGGATGCTGCCCGACAGACCGGAAAGCAGCGCAAAGCCGCCGAAACGCACGATTTCGGCCACCGGCCGCACGCGCAGCGCCGCCCGGGTGGGCCGCAGGTGCAGCTCCCCGATGTAAGCCAGATAGCCGGTCAGCAGCAGCACATTAGCGCCGTAGAGTCCGATGTAGCCCAGCACGAACTCGTGAAACTCGAGGATGCCCTTGCCATAGAGCAAAGCCAGCCCCGCAATGAGCACACGCAGCACAATGTCCTGCAGAAACGAGGAGAAGGCCGTGTGGTAAAGCCCTTTCAGGTAAGCATCCTGCAGGGAATAGAGCAGCACAAACAGCGCCAGCAGGCAGCCCCACACGTAGTAAGGCTGCAACAGAGCCAGGTCCTCAGGTTCGTATCGGGCCAGAATAAGGGGCTGGCCCAGCAGGTAAAACGCTGTTATCAGCGCAAAGCCGAACATGGGCAGCCCCAGCAGCAGGGGCAGAAAGCCATGGTGGCCCGCCTCGCGGTTGCGGAAGTAAGGAAAGAAGCGGATGCCCACGCTGGCAAATCCAAAGGCCGAAAATTGCGCGTACACCGTGGCGCTGGACACCAGCAGCGTGGTGAGGCCCAGCTGGGCCGGGGCCAGCAGCGCGGGCAGCACGAAGGCCGTATTCACGAAGCCTAGCGCTAGGCCGATGTAGGAAATAATCGTGTTACGCAGCCCTTGCCGCTGAACAATACCCAAGTGGTGAAACGGTGAAACGGTGAAGTGATGAACCAGTGAGCCTGTGCGTTTTTGCCTAGCCCGCGTAAGGTGGGCGACCTGAGCCTGCGGCTTTTCACTAGGTAGTGTCTGGAAACTCTACTTTGGCAAAAATACGGTCATGTTTCGACTGCGCGGACGCGGGAGCAAGCAGGACTGTTCTGAGTTTTTCAGACACAGCCTAGCTTACTGTCGCGCATATATCCTGGCCGTTGACGAAGGCCACGCGGCGGCTGCGAAGGTACTCCATGATGGTATGGAACTGCTGCGGGCCGTTGTGCTCATTGGCCGGGTCGAAGTTTTCGTTGTGCCAGAGCACCGTGCACACGCCGCCAAACCGCTCGATCTGCTCGAACAGGGGCTGCAGCGCGGGCAGAATTTCGTCGGCCGCCAGCTTCAGGTAGTTGGGGTGGTAGAGCGTGGCGTCCATCACGTTAAGCGGAATTTCGAGGAAATCGTACGCCTGACCCTGGCTGAAATCAAAGGGTTGGAAAGGGTGGCAATAGGAATTGCGAAAGCCAAAATGCTCGGCAAAGCCCAGAGTCGAGTCGTAGCTAAGCCGTAAGGTATGCACGATGCCGGGCGTAATGCGCGGCTCCCAACCCAGGTAGTGAAACCGAATACCCGCCACCTGGCCTTGTAGGCACGCTTGAAGCCGGTGCTCCTCGCTTTTTAAATTGGCTCCTTGCACGGCCCGGCCAATACTGCCGTGCAAGCCCACTTCCGAGTCGGCAAGAGCCGGCGCAATTCGGGGCCAGACTTTTACAACCGAATAGTCGGCGTTCGGCGTGCCGTTGGCGCCGGGCCGATGCTCGGGTAGAAAGAAAAACGTGCTTTTGGCGCCGTAGGCCGCCACGGTTTCCCGCACCAGCGCCAGGTTGTCCCAGGCGTCGGGCTGCGTGTAGTGCCGCCAGAGCTGCTGCCCAAACCCCCGCCAGTCGCGCCGCTGCAGGGCGCTTTTGGCCGGTGCTTTCCAGGCGCTGCGCAGGTTGTCGATATCGTGGGTGATGAAGGCTGCGAAGGGCGCATCGTGTGCCCAGCGCCGCTGGCGCAGCGGCACGCCAGTAGCATGCTCCACCGCCGTTTTCAGCACGTCGAAGTAATAGTTGACGACGGGCACCGCCACGAAGCCATACTGCTGCTGCACGCTGGCCGCGTACGGGAAGCGCCCGTGCCGGTCCCGCTCCTCCGAAAAAAACTCCTGCCAGCCGCTGAGCAAGTAAAAGGCCGCCGAGATGATGTCAGCATGAATCAGGACGCGCTGTTGCGGCAGCAATTCCAGCAGGGGCTTGGCCGGCTCCGCGTCGAAGAAGAACGGCAACGACTGGCCCCGCCATTCCCGCTGATTTGGCGCTGGTGGGTAGGGCTGGGTTTGCGCAAAAAACTGCCCGCTGCCCTCCACAATCTGCACGTGCGCGTCGGTGTAGCCGATGGTGATTTCGGGCGCAGCCGGAAAGGCCAGCCGGAAGTGTTGTAGCACGTAGGCCAGCCGGATGTCAGCCGTGAGGGGCGCAATAATGGGGAGCGGTGGCAGCATAGCGTCTGCAAAGTAACCTGCCCGGCGCGAGTTTTAGGTGGGTGGCGGTTCTCTGGTCATTCTACCAGCAGTTCCCGCAGAGAATATTGCGGTATGCTTACCGGGCTGAATCGAGCCACTCGGCCAGCAGGCGCACGGCCCGTTGCTGGCTGTGGCCTTCGTCGGCAGTGCCCAGCGTGGCATTGTAGTAGGCAGCGCGCCGGTACAAATCGAGGGGCTTGTGGTGCTGGTAGCGGCGCAGCAATTCGGCCAAAGCTGGTAGCGTAGCGGCCCGCTCGGCCAGGCCGTGGGCCACGTAGCCGTAATAGTCGTCGGTCACGCCGTGGGGGCCAAACCGGTAGTAGAGGCTAACCACGTTCAGGAGCACCGCCTCCAGATGGGTGCTGGTATCGGCCGCAATCAGGGCATCCTGCTCCCCCAGAAACGCAAACACATCCTGTCGGCGGGCATCGGAAAACAGCAGCTGCGGATGCTTTTGGGCCAGGAAGCGGAAGTCGCGCCGGTCGGAGGGGTGGGGGCGCAGCGTGAAGGTGAGCGTGGGGAATTCGCGCAGCAGAAACGTCAGCGCGGCCGCTACGGCCTCGGTTTCGTCCAGGGTGTTGATGGCAATGCCCACGCGCTGCACGGCTGGGCGCTGGTTTTTTTCGCGCAGAAACGCATCGGCTTTGGGCATTCCTACCAGCTCTACTCGGCCCCGCACTGGGCCGCACTGCCGGTACTTATCCAGCGCATCCTGGCCTTCGAGCAGGCTCAGATCGAAGGCTAAGGGTGGGAAATGAGTGCTCACGCTGGCGTGCTGCACGTAGGCCGTGGGCACGCCGGCGGCGCGGGCGGCCAGCAGCAGGGCGCGGCTGTCGTCGTTATGGTCGTTGGCAAACACGATGGCGCGGGGCCGGTAGTAGCGCAAGGCCCGTACGTATACTTCGTAATAGCCAACGGCATTGAAAATCAAATCGAAAAAGCGCCACGCCCGGGTGCCTTCCGTTTTCTTCAGGCGCAGCAACAGCAGTGGAAACTGCCAGTAGTACAGGATTTTACCCCGCAACGACAATCGATTGACCGCGCCGTTGTAGCGGCCTATTTCCTTGCTTTGGCCCGCCACCAGCACGCTGTCAGGCAACGCCTCGCCAATAAAGCGCAATGCCTCATAGTTGTTCTGGCTGACCACGTAGAGCCACACCGCGCCGTGGAGCGGCTCCGGATTGCGGATGGGCTGAAACACGTTGCCGACCAACCGCAGCGCCGTGTAGCCCAGTACTTTCGCCAGGCGACGTACTGGGTTGGGCGGGGAAATAGTGGCTAGCAAATGGGCCGGAAACGAGGCAAAATGGTCGGTGAACCGGACGTAGAGAATATCCCGCAGCCGTTCGGTAAGCCCCGCCTTGCCCGGGGGCACAGATGTCCCCGCCAAGCTATCCAATGTGTCGAATCAGCATAAACGCCTCCGCAAACGGCTGCCCGATAACTACGCCCCAGCGCTGGGCCTGGATGCGCAGCGCTTCCGGTGAGCGGGGGTGGGGGTAGGCACGCTTCTCAAACTCGTACGCTTCCATGCCCGCAATCTTGGCGGCCACGTCTTCCTCGGCCACGGCCAGGAAAAAGTTCGGCAGAAAAGGGTTCGGGTAGTTGGCTGCCTGCCATTCCGTCGACGACGGCGTTTCGCAGGCTATGATGGTGCGCATCGGCTCGCCCGGCAAGGGCCGGGTGCCCGTAATAACGGCTTCAAATGTGCGCCGATGGTCGATATTAGTGTCGCCGCCGTGGTGGGTGAAAATGATATCGGGCTGGAATGCCTCTTTCTCCTGCTCCACTACTTTCACCAAATCCAGCAGGTCAACGGAGTCGAAGCGGTTGTCGGCGAAGTCGTAGATGCCGGTGGAAGCGTAGCCGATAGCCTCGGCGGCCCGCCCGATGTTGCCGCGGTGCACGCGTAGCTCGGCGGCCCACTGTTCGAGGTCGCGCACGGCGGCGCGGGAGGTAATGCCCTCCCCCAGAATCACGGCGCGGGCCGTGCAGCCCTGCTGGCGCACCAGGCGGTGAATGGTGGCCCCCAGGCCCAGCAGCTCATCGTCGGGGTGGGCTACTACCACCAGAATCTTCTTATTAGTCCACTCCATCAGCATCGGGGGAAATGGCCAGCAGGCGGCGGTACTCTTCGGGTAAAAGGGACGAAAACGGCTGGCCGGTGTAAAATTTAATGCCCCGGCGGCGCAGGAAATCCCGGAAGTCTTCCTCCACGGCCGTAAATGCTCCCTGGGTTTTCATCGTATCGAGGTTAAAAACGACCCCATTGCAGCGCAGCTCAGCCGTAGTTGGCTCGTAGGCTAGCTGCACGGCCAGCTGCTTGTAGGCCGCCAGCTGCTCGTAGTCCCGCACGATGCGATGCACGAGCTGCTCGTTGCGGGCCGGGTCGTGACTGGGGTACATATTTTCCCGCAGAATTCGCACCGGAATCCCACCGGCCAGGCAGCCATCGGGCAGGTCTTTGTTGATAAGCGAGTTGGTCCCAATCACCACGTTGTTGCCGATGCGGCGGTTGGGCAGCACCGTCGATTTGGCCGGCAGCCATACTTTGTCGCCGATGCTCACGGGGCCGAAATCAGCCGGGAAGCCCTCCAGCACCGGCAGGTAGGAGCCGTGCGTCCACACGGCCACATCTTCGCCAATGCCCACGTACTCGCCGATGCTGATGGCGTGGTTGACGTTGAGGGTAATCCGGGCACAAATCATGGAATAGGAACCCACGCGCAGGTGGGCATCCTCGCTGAACTTGCCGCCGTGGCCCACCACCACATTCGAATCCCAGTACACGTACTCGCCGACATGCACCGTGCGGGCCGTCAGGCTGTTGGCGTTGCCGAAGATGGTCAGGTTGCCGATGCGTAGCTCCTGGCCGATGAGAAACGTGTTGCCGGCTCCCACCGCCACATCGTCGCCGATAACGCAGGAAGTGGCCCGAATGGTAGTATTGGAGCCTATGCGGAAGTTGCTGCCAATCGAGAGGTGGTCGGCAATGATGTAGCTGCCGTTGTCGAATTTCCGGATTTCCATAGCCGTGAAGGTAGTAAATCAGGCGGGCTGGTGGCGGCGCTCAGGCCTACAGCGCGTCCCAGGTGAGGGCGGTGCCGCGCCGGATGGCCCGGCGCACGGGGCGGCCCAGTACTTCGGGCAGGTAGTGCGGGGCCAGGCCGTGGCCCGGCCGGATAACACGGATATTTTCCGGCGTCAGCACCTCGCCGGCCGCCACGTCCTGCACCACATAAACAGAGCGGCGGAAGCCCAGCGACTTTTTCTCGGCCTCGGTGGGGCCATAAAATACGCCGCCCAATGCCTGCTGCGCCTGTCCGCACTCCTGCACGAGCCGCGCCATTTCGGCGGGCTCCATCGAAAACGACGAGTCGGGCCCGCCATCGGCCCGCCGGATGGTGAGGTGCTTTTCGATAACCGTTGCACCGAGTACCGTGGCGGCCACGCTCACGCCGGTGCCCATTGTGTGGTCGGAGAGGCCCACGTGGCAGCCAAACAAGGCCCGCAGGTGCGGAATAGTGTGCAGGTTGGTGTTGTGGGGCTGGGCCGGGTAGGTGCTGGTGCACTTCAGCAGCACCAGCTGGTTGTTGCCTTCTTCCTGGCGCACAATGCGCACCATTCGCTCCAGGTCGGCCAAGTCGGCCATGCCGGTGGAGATAATAACGGGCTTGCCGGTGCGAGCCGCCCGCCGGATTAGGTCGGGCCAGTTGTTTTCGAAGGAGGCAATCTTGTAAGCCGGGCAGTTCAGGCTTTCCAGAAAGTCGATGGCCTCCACCGAAAACGGGGAGCTGAAGCCCACCATGCCCCGCTCGGCGGCGCGGGCAAAAATGGGCGCGTGCCACTCAAACGGCGTATGGTTGGTCGTGTAGAGCTCATACAGCGACTGGCCTTCCCAATCATCGTTAGCCCCGCGCACAATGAAGTCGGGCTCCCGGCTGTCGAGCGTGAGCATGTCGGGGGTGCTGGTCTGGATTTTCAGGGCCTGGCAGCCAGCATCGGCGGCGGCATCCACGATGGCCAGGGCTTTTTCCAGCGACTGGCCGTGGTTGCCCGACATTTCGGCAATGATAAACGGCGGGTGTCCGGCGCCAATCTGGTGGTTACCCAGGATAATATTCTGCATGGTGGAGGTCAAAAAACGGGGGCGGCAGCTACCGCCAGCCGAAATACGTCATAGTGCTCGTCGTGCAGCCGCACGGCGGGGGCCGGAGTAAATCCTAACCGCTGAAACACGCGGCAGGAAGCAAGATTACCCGATTTCACCTGCCCCAGCAGCGTCCAGGCGGCCGGGTTGTCGCGGCGCAGCTGGCCCAGGGCCCGGCGCAGGATGGCTACGCCCAGCCCCTGCCCACGGCGGCTGGCTGCCACGGAGTAGTCAATGGTGCCTTCGGAGCCCATAAATTCGATACGCACCTGGCCGACGGCCACGCCTGCCTGCTCAAGCACGTACAGCACCGAGTCGGCATCGGCCAGGCGGCGCGAAAACCAGCCCAGGTGCGTGGCCCATTCGATAGGCTCGGTCTGAATAGCATTGCGGCGCACATCCGGGTCGTTAGCCCAGGCAAAATACTGCGCCGCATCGGCGGCCCGGGCGCGGCGCACCGTGAGCTGGCCGGTTGTATGCAAGGCTGCAAACACGCGCCGGAAGCGCGGCCCGGCGGCTCCATCAAATACCTGGCGCTGGCGCTGCACCGACTCCCGGGCCAGCGTTGGCAGCCGCGAGTCCTCGATTTCCAGCAGGTCGGTATAGGGGCGGGCCAGGCTGTTTGCGGTCAGATAGGAGAACAGTCGATGCTGATTACCGGCAATGGAGTGCAGCAACAGCAAGCCGCCCACAGCGCAGCACTCGTAGGCCATGCCGCTGGGCGGGCACACGTGCAGGCCACAGCGCCGCAGGATTTCGGCCAACTGCCCGGCGGTGATGTTGTGGTGCAGGATTACGCCAGGCAGCCCCTGGGTTTGTTGCTCCAGCTCAGCCTGGTGGGGATACGCGGCCCCGGTAACCACTTCCACATTCTTCTCTGGAAACTGGTGCCGCAGCTGCTTCAGCAGCGCCAGCGTGTGGTTTTCGGGGTCGGCACCGCCCATATTCAGAAAAATGCGGCCGGTATCGGGCTGCGCCACGGGTTGTTGGGCCGCCAGCTGAAAGGGCTGCCGCAGCAACGCATACGCCGGGCCCAGGCACCGCTCGGCTCCGGGCACGGTGTTGTCGGCGTAGGTGTCCGGACTGATTCCGCCGGCGTGGTTGATGACCATATCTGCCCACAGAAACTGAGTAGCTACATCATCGAGCCAGACTACCGGCTGCTGGCGTGCCCAAAAGGTATGATCGTAGCCGGGGCCAAAGTGGTAGCCGTCCAGCACCAGTATATCGGTGGGCTGGAGCTGGGCCAACAGCCAGTCGGCTTCCTGCCGTTTTTCGGGGAAAGCGGGAATACGCCATACCTGCCGACACACGGCCTGAATCTGGGCCTGCACCTGGGGCTCGGGCGCGTGAATGGCGAAGATGCACTCGAAATCGGGCTGCAGCATGGCCGCCAGCGCCAGGCAGCGCACCACATGGCCCAGGCCCATCGTGGAGTTGCCATCGGCCCGAAAAATAACCCGTGGAGTCGCGTCCGGCATCACACTTTCTTTTGCTCGATGTGCGCGTTCAGAGCCACCAGCTCGGGGTGCGCGTCCAGCAGTGCAAGTAGCTCGCCAGTAGAGAGCTGGTGGGCATTGTGTTGCTTAATAAGGGCCTGAATAAGCTGTAAATCCTCGGCCGTATCCACGGTAAGGCGGTAGTGGCTGCGGTCGGGGGTGCGGGTGATGTGCTCGAAGCGCACCCGGCCCGAGCAGTTCTGGTGAATATAGGGCGTCACATGCTCCCGGTCGCTGGGCAGGGTGGCAGCGTGAAAGGCTTCGGCCAGCAGCTCCCGCGAGAAAATCTCGAAATCCAGGCCCCGGGGGAAGGTCCGTTCCAGCACGTTGGAGAGGTACAGCCGCGCATCGGCCCGCCGAATATATTCCTCGACACCCCGCCGAAGTAGCGGGCCGTCGAGCAGGGGGCAGTCAGATGTGACGCGCACGATGATGTCCAAATCGTACTGCACCGCGCAGGCCCAGTAGCGGCTCAGCACGTCATCTTCACTGCCCCGCACAACCGGAATGCCCTCCCGCGCCGCGAAATCAGCCAGGACGTCATCCGCCGCGTTGGTCGTGATGGCCAGGTAGAGCGGCAACTTGGCTTCGCGCAAGTGGGCCACGTGGTAGTGCAGCAGCGGCTGGCCCCCAACAGGCATCAGCACTTTGCCGGGCAGGCGGGTGCTGGTCATGCGGGCTTGCGAAATGATGCCGATGCGAGGAGCCGCGGGAAAATCAGCCATGAGCTTAGCGCTGAACAAACTCCCGGATGCAGTCGACGACGTAGTGCTGCTGGTCATCGGTGAGGGACGGAAACAGCGGAATGCTTAGGCACTGCGCGTAATACGCCTCGGCCAGCGGAAAGTCGCCGGGCTGCCAGCCCAGCTCCTGGTAGTAGGGCATGGTGTGAACCGGAATGTAGTGTACCTGGGCAAAAATCTGCTTTTCCCGCAGGAAGTCATACAACTCTTTGCGGTCGGCTACCTGAATAACGTACAGATGATAGGCGTGGCCGGCGGCCCCGGCCAGCGGCTGCACTTGCGGCATGTCGGCAAACGCCTGGTCGTAGCGGCCGGCCAGCTGCCGGCGGCGCGCCAGGCCTTCCTCGGCCCGCTGTAGCTGGCTAATACCCAAGGCGGTAAGCATGTCGGGCATGCGGTAGTTATAGCCGAGCTGCTGCATTTCCATGTACCAGCCGCCATCGTTGCGGTGCATTTTGGCCGGGTCTTTCGTGATGCCGTGGGTGCGCAGCAGCAGCAGCTTCTCGTAGAGGTCGGCGCGGTTGGTAGTTATCATGCCGCCTTCGCCCGTAGCAATGTGCTTGACGGGGTGAAAGGAGAAAATGGCCAGATCGGCAAACTGGCCGTTGCCGCAGTGCTGGTGCTGGCCGTGCGAGTCGATGAAAAAGCCGCCCGGCGCGTGGCACGAATCTTCGATAACCCAGAGGCCAAACTCGTCGGCTAACGCTCGGGCCTGCTCCAGGTCCACGGGTAAGCCGGCAAAATCGACGGGAATCAGGCCGTGAAAATAGCCGTTAGGGTGGCTTTCGAGCAAGCGGCGCACGTGCTGCAAATCGATGAGGCCGGTGACCGGATCAATATCGGCGAAGTGCACCTCGCCGCCGCAGTACAGCACGCAGTTGGCGGAGGCGGCAAAGGTGATGGGCGTGGTAATGACCCGCTGCCCGGGTTTCACCTCCAGGGCCAGGGCGCACAGGTGCAGCGCGGCCGTGCCATTGGCCACGGCCACGGCATAGCGGGCTCCGGTGTAGGCGGCAAACTTCTGCTCAAACTCGGCCACCTTCGGCCCCTGCGTCAGAAAGTCGGACAGCAGCGTGTCGGTGACGGCCTTAATGTCGGCTTCGGTGATGTGCTGGCGGCCGTAGGGAATGGGAAGCATAGAAATAGAAAGGGAGCAAAGCGCGCAAAGTTCTGAAAACCCCGGCAACTGGCAAGAAGGGGAACGGAATGTACAATCTTTGTTGCCGAACACTAAACAGCTAAGCGGGAGTTTTGGGCATTCGTCGAAATCCGGACCCGTGTCCTACCTGCCAAGAGCGTATTTGGGACTTTGCCTTTCGTGTCCTGCTTCGACAAGCGGACGCCAGATGAGCAAAATCTTCTTTTTTGCTACGGTTCCTTTTGCTTGAGTGCTTACCTCCCGCGGAATTCCCCGCCTGAAAACCGATTGCAGAACCCACGCACCCAAAGAAAAGGCTCCGCAGTACTGCGGAGCCTTTTCTTTGGGTGCGTGAAGAGTCAGGATGCCAAGAGTCGTTTTGCGGAATTATACTTCAAAATCAGCGTCTACATGGAGCCGGATTTCCTCCCGGATCTGCTCGGCCGTCAGCCAGTCCTCGTTGTTGGCCGAGTCGTAGTAAAAGCCGTCTGGTACCCGCTTGCCACGGAAATTCCGGATAAAGTCTTCCACATCCCAGCGCGGGGTGAAGGGCAGAATTACGTAGTATTTGGCTAGCTCCACCGTGCTCAGGGCGTCGGTTTCGGTAATCATAGCCTCGTGCAGCTTCTCTCCAGGCCGGATGCCCACGATGTCCTGCCGGCACTCGGGGCCAATGGCTTTGGCGACTTCCGTGATTTTGTAGCTCGGAATCTTGGGCACGAAGATTTCGCCGCCCCAGGCGTGCTCCAGGGCATACAGCACCAGGTCCACGCCCTGCTCCAGCGAAATGTTGAAGCGCGTCATGTCGGGATGGGTGATGGGCAAGACGCCGGTGTGGCGGCGCTGCAGGAAAAACGGCACCACCGAGCCCCGGGAGCCAATTACGTTGCCGTAGCGCACCACCGAAAAGCGCAGGTCGCGGGCTCCTTTCATGTTGTTGGCCGCCACGAAGAGCTTGTCCGAGCACAGCTTGGTGGCCCCGTACAGATTTATGGGCGCGGCCGCCTTGTCGGTGCTCAGGGCCACCACGTGCTTCACGCCCGAGTCGAGGGCGGCGTTAATGACGTTTTCAGCCCCGAAAATGTTGGTCTTAATGCATTCCATCGGGTTGTACTCGGCGGCGGGCACCTGCTTGAGGGCGGCGGCGTGCACAATCACGTCGATGCCCTCACAGGCGCGCTTCAGTCGCTCGCCGTCGCGCACGTCGCCGATGAAATAGCGGATGGCCGGGTACTTCTCGTGCGGAAACACCTGCGACATTTCGTACTGCTTCAGCTCGTCGCGCGAGAACACCACCAGGCGCTTCACCTGCGGAAACTGCTCGAAAACGGTCTGGACGAATTTTTTGCCGAAAGAACCGGTACCACCCGTTACCAGAATGGATTTGTGATTTAAGTCGAGGCTCATAAAAAGAGGAAAGCCGTGGCACCCAGCGGGCGAAAGGAGGGCAAAAGTAGGCATTCCCGCCCTAGCTTCCGTACTTTTGTGGGCCGGCTCCTTTTCAGGCTCGTCCTGCTTCATCTGGCGTCCGCGCAGTCGAAGCACTCTACCGCCTCGTTGTTCTGTTCTTATGATTACCACTGCGTAGAGATGCTCCGCCTGCGCGGACGACAGATAAAGCATGACCACCGATTTTACCTTCCCCGAGCCTGTCAAACTCGTTATTTGGGACCTGGACGACACCTTTTGGCGCGGCACCTTGTCGGAAGGAGGCATTGAGGCCGTCGCCGACCATCTGGCGCTGGTGCGCGAAACGGCCGCCCGGGGCATCGTGCACACCATCGTTTCCAAAAACGACTTTGCCCCGGCCGAGGCCAAGCTGACCGAGCTGGGAATCCGCGACTTGTTCGTGTTTCCCCAGATCAGCTGGCAGCCCAAAGGGCCGATTATTAAAGAGTTGCTGGAAAAAATGCAGTTGCGGGCTCCCAACGCGTTGTTTCTGGACGATAACCCCATCAACCGGGCCGAGGCGCTGTTCTACAACGCCGGCCTGCAAGTGGCCGACCCCGCCGACCTGGCCCGGCTGGCGCCACTGCTGCGCGCCAGTGGCAAGCCCGACCCCACCTTCGGCCGCCTGGAGCAATACAAGCTGCTGGAGCGCCAGCAGCAGGCCCGCTCCGGCTACCAAAACAATCTGGCGTTTCTGCGCGACTCCCAGGTCCGGATTCAGTTCCGGGTAGGAGCCGCCATCGAGCCCGACCTCGACCGGATTGAGGAATTGATTAACCGCTCCAACCAGCTGAATTTCACCAAGCAGCGCGTTAGCAAAGAAAGCCTGCGGGCTGCCATGCAAGACCCCCGGCAGCGCTGGGGCACCGTGCGGGTACAAGACCGCTTCGGCGACTATGGCCTAGTAGGCGTGTACTGCCTGAATCAGCCGGAAAACCGCTTGGCGCAGCTCGTCTTTTCCTGCCGCATTCTGCATCTGGGCATCGAGCAGTTCACCTACGCATGGCTGGGGTTTCCGGCGTTGGCAGTGCAGGGGGAAGTCGCTACGGAGCTTAACAAGCACGATACGCCCGACTGGATTACCGTGGAAACGCCAGCAGCCGCCGACGCCGCTGGTGCGCCGCCCCAGCCAGCCGCCGGCCGCCTGCGCGTGCTGCTAAAAGGTGGCTGTGACTTAGGGCAGCTGACGCCGTTTCTGCACGCCTACCAGCTCACGGTGGCGGAAGAGTTCAACTTCGTGAATGAAAACCAGATTCCGGTGCACGTGGAGCATACGATTCTGCTCCGGCAGGGCCGGGAGCTGCCCGCTGCCGAACGGCAGCGGCTGGCCACCACGCTGCCGTTTCTGGGCCGGGAAGCCTTCGATACCACGCTCTGGAACCCCGAGTACGATGTGCTGGTCTACAGTCCGCTCATGGACTATACCCAGGACGTGTACCGCGAAAACACCACTGGGCTGGAAATTCCCTTCGGCGGCTACCAAAACCTGACGACGGTAGACCCAGTGGCGCAGGCCACCAACTATGCCCAGCGCCGCTTTCAGGGGATGGATGCGGATTTTCTGCGCCGCTTTCAGCAGGAATTCACCTTCGAAGGCCCGATTTCGGTAGCAGGGTTTCAGGAAAACCTGCACTGGCTACGGCAGCAACTGCCCGCCGCGACGCCGATTTTCTTCCTCAATGGGGCTGAAATAGATGTGCCCGGTTCGGGCGAAACTGGGGCCAAAGAGCGGCATCGGCAAATGAACCAAGCATTAGCTGACTTCGTGGCCACGGCCGAAAATTGCTTCCTTATCGACGTGCGCGACTTTGTGCGCATGCCCGCCGATGTCACCAACAACCTGCGCCACTACCAGCGGCAGCACTACCGTACCCTGGCCCAGCATACTGCCGAGGCCATTGGCCAGTGGCAGGGCCGGCAGCTGGCCCGCTCCACCTGGGTCGATTTGCGGGCCGAAGTAGCCAGCCGGGTCCCGGCCAAGCTCAAGGGGCTGCTGGGGAAGCTGCGCAGGCAGTAGGTAAGTGGTAGTAGAATAGAAGGTCATGCTTGATCTGACGTCCGCGGAGTCGAAGCATCTCTACCGCTTCGTTGCAATGCCAATTGATTAGCACTGCGGTAGAGATGCTTCGACTCCGCGGACGTCAGATCAAGCATGACAATTCCTAAACACGCTCTAATTACCAGTGTGGTAGAGATGCTTCGCCTTCGCTCAGTGTGACGGGCTGGTAGGATGCATTTATTTTACAATCAGCTTTACCAGTTGCTGCGTCAGGGCGCGGCGCGAGTACATGGTATGGTTCAGGGCCGGCAAATCCAGGTTGGCATTTTGCTGCCACTGCCGGGTTAGCTCCTCCAGATACTCCAGCATCGTGTCGTAGGCATCGTAGGCGTACGAATGACCCGCCCCGCATTCCTGCAGCAGATTATCGGCATCCGAGCCCACCGGACCGATGCAGATAATAGGTTTATTGGCCGCCAGATACTCGAATACCTTGCCTGGCAAAATGCCGAAATTGTGGTCGACGTCGGGAATGGCCATCAGCAGCACCGTAGCCCGCAGCAGGTAGCGCACCGACTCATCGTGGGGTACGAAGGGAATCAGCTCGGTGCGGTCGGTGAGGCCGGCGGCGGCCAGCTGCTGCTGCACCCCCGCCGATACGTGCCCCACGAAGCGCAGGCGTAACGGCACCTCGGGGTGCCGCCGGGCGCACTCGGCGCAGGCCCGCAAAAACTGCTCGATGTGGTAGGTTTCCGAAATTGTGCCGGTGTGCGTAATCAGCAGCGCGTGGGGTGGCGGCGCGGAGGGCTCCCGGAAGTCGCTGTCGTCGTAGCCATTCGGGATGACGTGAAACTTGCCCGCTGCCAACGCCGGCGACTTACCCAAAAACAGCCGTTTGGTGTCGGGGCTGGTAACGAGCACTTCATCGGCCTGCTCCAGCACCTGGCGCTCGTAGCGGGCATCGAGCCAGCGCGCCAGCTGGGTTTTGTTCAGCTCCTTGGTGTAGTAAATGTCGGTCCAGGGGTCGCGCATGTCGGCCAGCCAGCGCAGGCCGTAGCGCTGCTTCAGGGCCAGCCCAATGAGCTGGGTAGAGTGGGGCGGGCTGCTGGTGAGTACCGCGTCAAAGATTTCGCCTTCCTGGTCGATTAGGTTGGCTACGGCCCGCAGCACGTGGGCATTCCAGCCGCGGCGCGGGTCGGGGATGAACAGGTTGCCGCGCACGAACTTGAAAAACTGCTGCTGCAGGCTGGTTTTGCTTTCGTTGGCGAAGCCCCCATAGGGAATCTGCTGACGGCCGGTGAGCTTTTTGTAGCTGCCAAACGGCTCGGAAGTGCTGGTGCGAATGACGCGCACTCCGGCCGGGATTTCCGCCGCCAACGATTCGTCCAGCACCGGATACGCGCCTTGCTCGGGGTCCACGGTCAGCACGGTGCACTCCACGCCAAAGCCGGGCAGGTGCTTCACAAACTTCAACGTCCGCTGCACGCCGGCCCCGCCCGAAGGCGGCCAGTAATACGTAATGACGAGCAGGCGCATAGGGCAGGATAGACGAATTTGAGCACTCTCGGAGCGCGAAGGTAAGCAGCGGCGGGCTTTTGGGGTTTTCCGGCTAATTTTATAAATCCGCAAGCATATGACTTTACCCTCCGACTCGTTGACAACGGGACTGAAAAGCGCTCTTAGCATCTCATTATTCGCAGTGCACCATTAATATTCGCAGTGCACCATCACGCTTGCGGGCACCCATTTCAGCGGGGCCACCGCCGGCCAGATTGACGGCGTGGCGGCACCCTTCACCGTAGTCAGCGCCACGAGCCTCACGCTTGCCGTGCCGGCCACGGCCGCTACCGGTACTGCTTTCACCGTACTGCCGCCGGCCAGCACCATTACCAGCTTCACGCCTTCGTTGGCCTTGGCGGGAGCTGCCGTTACGCTTACCGGTAGCCACTACGGCCCAAACCGGGCTGTTCATCGTGACGACGCCCAGCGGTACGGGCACCAGTAGCACGCCGTTTACGGTGCTGCCTCAGTTTGTCAACGTCGGCACCGGCGACCTGGGCGTACTCGACTACGCTTATGCCCTGGAACAGTTAGAAGCCGCTTTCTACGCGTGGGTGAAAGCCGCGCCTCCCGCTGACTTCTTCGTTGCCGAACGGGAAAATTTCACGCAAATAGCCGCCCACGAGGCCATTCACCGCGACTTTTTTAAAGTGGTTATCAATCGGGATGCTCCCGGGAAGATCATCCCGGATCTGACACCGGTTTTCGATACCATCGACTTCACCAAGCGTGCTTCCGTGCTCAACGCGGCCCGCACCTTCGAAGACCTGGGGGTGGCGGCTCACAACGGCGCGGCCAAATTTCTGAGCAACGCGGCGTACCTGGTCATTATGGGAAAAATAGTGTCGGTGGAAGCCCGACACTCCACCTATGTGCGGGACCTTATTACGCCTGATTCCTTTGCCAGCGCGGATGTCGTGGATGACGTTTATGGACTCGACAGTGCGAAGAGCCCGGCGGAAGTGGCGGCCCTGGTTAATGTGTTTCTGGTGGCTGGTTCCAAGCTCGACGTATCCGGACTCGCGTAAAATGGCCCTTGGCCCGGCCGGAAATAAGGCGTTGCAGGTGATTCCGTCGCCGACTATTACCATTTATTTCCTGCGATAACCGACCTTTGTAGTTCCGGCTTCGTCGGCTGCCCTTTCCGCCTGCTGGCGCTTTGCCGCAAACCGGGCAAATCCGGTCCGGCATCCTGCCCAGAACAAAAAGAGATTCCTATGTTTGATAACCTCAGTACCAAGCTCGACAAAGCCTTCAAAACCCTCAAGGGCCAGGGCAGCATCACCGAAATCAACGTTGCGGCGACCATCAAGGAAATCCGCCGCGCCCTGGTCGATGCCGACGTGAACTACAAGGTGGCCAAGGAAGTCACCGACAAGATTAAGGACGAGGCCATGGGCCGCGACGTGCTGACCACCGTGTCGCCGGGGCAGCTGATGACCAAAATCGTGTACGACGAGCTGACCCAGCTCATGGGCGGCACCAAGGAAGACGTGGTACTGAAGGGCGACCCGGCCGTGATTCTGCTCTCGGGCCTGCAGGGCTCGGGCAAAACGACCTTCGCCGGCAAGCTGGCTACCTTCATCAAAAAGCAGAACCGCACGGTGCTGCTCGTGGCCTGCGACATCTACCGCCCAGCCGCCATCGACCAGCTGAAAGTGCTGGGCGAGCAGGTAGGTGTGGAGGTGTACTCGGAGCCGGACAACAAGAACCCGGTCGAGATTTCGCAGAACGCCATTGCCTACGCCAAAAAGAACAACAAGAAAGTAGTCATCATCGACACCGCCGGCCGCTTGGCCGTGGATGAGCAGATGATGCGCGAAATCGAGGCCGTGAAGCGGGCCATCAACCCGTCGGAAACCCTGTTTGTGGTGGACTCTATGACGGGTCAGGACGCGGTAAATACGGCTAAAACCTTCAACGACCGGCTCAACTTCGACGGCGTGGTGCTCACCAAGCTCGACGGCGACTCCCGCGGCGGTGCGGCCCTGAGCATTCGGGCCGTGGTCGAAAAACCCATCAAGTTCATCTCGACCGGCGAGAAGATGGAAGCCCTGGACATGTTCTATCCCGAGCGGATGGCGCAACGGATTCTGGGCATGGGCGACGTAATTTCGCTGGTAGAGCGCGCGCAGCAGCAGTTCGATGAGGACGAGGCCAAGCGCATCAACCAGAAGATCCGCAAAAACCAGTTCAACTTCGACGACTTCCTCTCCCAGCTGGAGCAGATCAAGAAGATGGGCAACCTGAAGGACCTAGTGGGCATGATTCCCGGCATGAGCAAGGCCATCAAGGACGTGGATATCGACGACGACGCTTTCAAGCCAATCGAGTCCATCATCAAGAGTATGACGCCGCAGGAGCGCGCCACGCCGGAAGTGCTGAACGGTTCGCGCCGTCGGCGCCTGGCCAAAGGCAGCGGCACCGACATTCAGCAGGTCAACAACCTGATGAAGCAGTTCGAGGACATGCGCAAAGTGATGCGCACCATGAATAAGATGAGCAGCACCAAAGGCGGCATGCAGCAAATGGCCAAAATGATGGGCATGCGCGGCAAATAATTCAACTTGGAATAATCAAAAAGGCCGAACCATGATACATGGTTCGGCCTTTTTGGTTTTTTTGCCTGCTTACCTGCTCCGCCGCCTCAGCTCGTTACCGCACAATCAGCACCTTCTGGCTCTTGTTAACCTGCTGCTCCGCCGCATCCGGAGCCGGCAGATACTACAGTATCGGCAGCGGAGACGACCGGAAATTATTTGGTGGACGGCGTGACGTTGCCGGCAGAGTCGGCGAAATACACGGTCGTAACTTCTTCTTTCTCTCCTGGGGTGCGCTCCAGTTCAAATGTGTACTCCACGGTGTGCCCGCTGCGGTTGCGGCCTTGCGCATCTTCTTGGTGGCCGGTGTGCGCCTCCGAATGTACGGTCTTCACCTCGCTGCCGATTTGCTGCCGCACGTGTTGCTCCACGGCCATGATGGCCTTCTTTTCTTCGGGCGTTTCGGCGCAGCCCACAAGTAGCAGCGTGGTGGCAGCGAGCAAATGATATGATTTCATAGGTGGTAATATAGCAAAAGGCCTCCGTAGAGGCCTTTTGTGAAGTTCGAAAACTGCGGAACAGGAGTTGCCAGGGCTTAATAATCCTTTTTGCCCTCCTTGGTTTCCCAGGCCCGAAAGCCAGCCAGTGCCTCGTCGCGTAGCAGCTGCGTCATCGGAATCTGCCGGTCGGCCAGCGGCTGCTCGATTTCGTCGTAGATGAACTGGTCGTCGAAGCCGATGGCGGCAGCATCCTGTTTGGTGTTGCCGTAGAACACGCGGCGCGGGCGGGCCCAGTAGATGGCGCCCAGGCACATGGGGCAGGGCTCGCAACTGGTGTACAGGTCGCAGTCGTCGAGCTGGAAAGTGCCCAGTTCCTGGCAGGCTTTGCGAATGGCATCGACCTCGGCGTGGCAGGTGGGGTCGTTGGTGCTGGTTACCTGGTTGAAGCCGTGCGCGATGATGCGGCCATCTTTCACTACCACGGCTCCAAACGGACCACCGTAGCCGGCTTGCATTTTTTCAATTGAAAGGCGAATGGCTTCGCGCATAAATTCGTCGCGGGGAGCTTCCATAAGGGAGAAAAATAGGAGGGAAGAAGGGCGCAAGATACAGTAGGTGCCGGGCTCCGCCCAACCCGCGCTGGAGAAGGGAAGAAGTCGGGGTGTCGGGGCTTAGCATAAAAGGCCGATCGGAAAGGATAAAAAAATGATATAGGAAAGGCAGTCAATTCGTTGGTTATTGCGAGTGGCTAATCAGCTACTGAGGCTACTAGCTTTTTGTTCACCTCATTTTAAGCGTCATGCGTAAACATCTTACCCTTTTTTTGACGGGCTTGCTGATGCTGGCTTCCGGCATCGTGCGGGCAGACCATCTGCGGCCGCATCTGCTGATGTCGGCTAAGCTGGAAGGCGCGCAGGAAGTGCCCGCCGTGGCTACTGCCGCCAGAGGCGTGGCCAGCTTCACGATGAATCCCACGCGGGATACTCTGTTTATTACAGCCTCTTTTGTTGGTCTCAGCGGGCCTATTACCGGGGCGCACGTGCACTTAGGCGCACGGGGCATCTCCGGCCCCATCGTCAGCGGCCTGGTGTTCATGCTGAAAGGCAACCGGCTCCAGGGCTTTCTCACCGGCTCCGAATTCGACGTTTCGAAGCGGCGCAAATACTTGCTGGGAGCCTATTACATCAATATTCATACGGCGGCCAACCCTGGCGGGGAAATCAGAGGCCAGATCGAGCTGGAAAAAGACTTCGCCTACATTACCCAGCTAAGCGGCCCCGGTGCCGTGCCCGCTGTTAGTACCATGGCTTCGGGTTTCGGGGCCTTCGCTTTGTCGCAGGACAAAACCAAAATCAAGTTTCAAACCGTCGTTCGGGGCCTGAGCGGTGCCATTACTGGGGTTGAGCTGCGTGATGCAACGAATACCACGGCCGGAACTCTGGCTTTGCCACTGACCTCTTTCATAAACTCCAATAACAGGAATGCTATTGCCGGAGAAATTCCTACTACACCTGCGTTGCTGACTGCTTTTGAGGCCGGCATGCTCTATCTCAACGTAACGACGGCGGCCAATGCCGGGGGTGAGATTCGCGGGCGGATCTTCCAGGACCGTAATAACATTAATTTCGACGCCCGCCTGGATAGCTCGCAGGTGGTAGGCGGGCGCTCTTCCCTTGGTATGGGCATTGCCATATTGCGGCTGAGCCCCACGCTCGATTCTATGACCGTGTTTGCTACCTACGCCGGGCTGAGTGGTCCGGTCACCTCGGCCATTCTGTATACTGCGCCAGTAGGCCAGGCCACCTCGCCGGCCGTGCGAGCCAGCAATGAGCTGGTAACACTCATTCAGAACGATTTCCTGGGCGTAATCTTTACGGGGCTAAACGCTGGCAACGGCGCACTGGGTCGGGATTTGCTGGCTGGTAATATCAACCTGCAGCTAGCCACGGCCGCGCTGCCCAACGGCGAAATCCGGGGTCAGGTATACCGGCTGGCGCGCGAGGGCTATACTTTTGCCCTGAATGGCACCCAGGAGCGGCCCAACCCGGTAAACTCGCCCGGCTACGGTTCGGGCCTGGTTTCGATAGACCGCGACCAGAGCAACGCCCACTTTATGCTCTCGTGGGGCGGCCTCACCGGGCCCGCGCAAGCCGGGCATTTCCATACTGGCCTGCGCACCCAGGCCGGGCCGGTCGTATTTGAGCTGACGCCTTTCTTCAACAGCACTACTGCCCCCACCGCTGCCGAGGGCTACTGGCAGCCAACAGCTAACGGGGCCCCTAATGCGGCCCGTCCGTTCACGCTACGCCGCTCGGTTCAGTTCCGTCGCGACAGTATGTACGTGAACCTGCACACTGCCCAGTTCCCGGGCGGCGAGATTCGCGGTCAGGTATTCCGTGGGGCTCGTAATCTGCAGCTAGTGCTGAAAACTCAGTCTGCTGCCTTAGCCGCCGAGACGTTTGCCAGCTATCCAAGCCCCTTCCAGAACGAAGTTACCCTGACGTTCGAAGCCCGCAGTGCCGGTGCTGGTATCGTTCAGGTTTCGGATGTGCTGGGCCGGTCGGTAGTAACCCAGAGCATTCAGGTTCGACCAGGAGCCAATGCGCACCGTATTGCGTTGCCGCAAGTGAAGCCGGGCATGTACTTGGTAACCGTGGCAGCAGCAGGCGCGAAAGTCATAACCCGAATTGTGAAAGAGTAAACGCTGCCTTTCACGCCACCCTGTACGACAAAGACTTCCCATAGTACTGGGACCTTGTTGGTAAGAAAGATAAAAAGGTTGCTGATTTGCGAAAAATAAAACTCAAAACAGTGTTTTTAAGCGCAGTAATTTCGCTTTTGGCACAGAAGTTGTAACTAAAATCCCTGAAAGAATAGTTTTTTAGGTGTTTTGGTTGTGGAAAAGGGGACGTCGTATCGGCGTCCTTTTTTTATGCCCTTTCAGATTTACTAGCTGTCATTGTAGGTGACGTTTGGGGATATGTACTAAGCGTACTTTCATCAGCCAGTTTTGCTCAGCTACCTACTACCGGAATCGTAGGCATTTAGAGCCTATCCAAATAGGCATTATTTTCGGGTATGGCAACGACTCAAGAATTCATCATTTCCGATGCCTTGTGGGAGCGTCTGCGGCCGCTGCTGCCGGTGCATACCCCGAAGGCTCATCCCCTT
>NZ_SRLD01000024.1 GCF_004745955.1 Hymenobacter elongatus
CAAGGGCCTGCAACTCGGTGTATTTTTGCTCGGCCAACGCTAGGTATTCGGCCTTACTCATGGCGGTGGAGGGGGCTGTAGTCATGACCTAAGTTACGAATACGCAGCGACAATTTGGGTTGCACCCTGTCATGCTGAGCTTGTCGAAGCATCTCTACCGCTTCGTTGAATTACCGTTGCAACGAAGCGGTAGAGATGCTTCGACAAGCTCAGCATGACCGTTTTTAAGAGCTCAGACAGCTTCTTAGTAATCTGATTGCCATTGCTAGAGATGCTTCGCAAGCTCAGCATGACACGAAAAACAACCCCCCAAACACGTAAGACGCTGTTAAAAATCGGCAGTGGCTAACGCTTCTGACCTCGAAGGCTTGTTCGTGGCCAGGTAAGCATAGAGTTGAAGAACTGAAGATGCCCGGAATGGCTCTTTTGTAGTGTCGACAACCCGGGAATTGTCTGGTTTTACCAAGCCTTAGGTTTCCTTCACTGAAAAGCCCTTTCCCGCTCGTGCGGGAAAGGGCTTTGTGGTAGAAGCGAGGCACGTACTGCGCAGAGGACGACATTGCTTCGGCTTGCGCCTCGCAATGTCGTCCTGATCCTGCCCATTCCCGGCCGCTTTTCAGCAACTTTGCTTTCATGAAGTTTCTGTCGTTTCTCAGCCTGCTCCTCGTGGCTGCTGCCTGCGCCGTATCGCCCAAAACGGGCGCTAAACTCCCCGATTTCGCCACCTACCCCACCTACTCCGGCTCCGACCTGGGCCTGACGTTCGTGCGGGGCCAGGCTACGCTGCGGGTGTGGGCTCCCACGGCCGAAAACCTGCAGCTCAAGCTCTACGCGGAGGGCACGGGCGGCGAGCCGGTGTCCACGTATGCCATGCAGAAGTCGGTGGGCGGCATGTGGGTGCACCAGCTGCCGGCGCAGCCCCCGGGCCGGTTCTACGTGGTGCAGGCCACCATTCGGGGCCAGCAGATGGCCGAAGTGCCCGACCCGTATGTTCACGCCGTGGGCCTCAACGGCTTGCGCGGAGCCTTGCTTGACCCGGCCACCGCCAGCCCCGCCAACTGGCCCGACGACCGGCGCCCCGAGCTGAAGCAGGCCACCGACATCGTGATTGGCGAGGCGCATGTGCGCGACCTGAGCATGCATCCGCAGTCGGGCATCGAGCACAAAGGCAAATTTCTGGGCGTGGCCGAAACCGGTACCCACGGCCCCGAAGGCGTAGGCAGCGGCTTGCAGCACTTGCTGGAGCTGGGCATCACGCACCTGCACCTGCTGCCCACCAACGACTTCGCCTCCGTGGACGAAAGCCAGCTGGGCGAAAACCGCTACAACTGGGGCTATGACCCGCTGCACTACTCCGTGCCCGAGGGCAGCTACGCCACCGACCCCGCCGACCCCGCCAGCCGCATCCGGGAGCTCAAGCAGCTCGTCCAGACCCTGCACCGGCGCGAACTGCGTCTTGTGCTCGACGTGGTGTACAACCATACCGCCAACGCCAGCCGCAGCTCCTTCGATCAGCTCGTGCCCGGCTACTACTACCGCCAAAAGCCCGACGGCACCTACTCCGATGCCACGGCCTGCGGCAATGAGGTGGCCTCCGAGCGGCCCATGGTACGCAAGCTCATCGTGGAATCGGTGGCGTACTGGGCCCGCGAATACCACGTCGACGGCTTCCGGTTCGATCTGATGGGCGTGCTGGACGTCCGCACCATGCGGGCCGTGCGCGTGGCTCTGGACGAAATTGACCACAGCATTTTTATCTACGGCGAAGGCTGGACGGCCGGCAGCAGCCCGCTGCCCGAAGCTGAGCGTGCCGTGAAAGCCAACGTGCTGAAGCTGGACCGCATTGCTGCTTTCGGCGACGAGCTGCGTGACGGAGTGAAGGGCCACTACGCCCGCCAGACCGAGCCCGGCTTTGCCAGCGGCCAGCCCGGGCTGGAAGAAAGCGTGAAGTTCGGCATCGTGGGGGCCGTGCAGCACCCCCAGCTCGACTACGCGAAGGTGAATTACTCAAAAGCCGCGTGGGCCAACGAGCCCAGCCAAGCCATCAACTACGTGGCCTGCCACGACGACCGGGTGCTGTGGGACAAGCTCACGGTGGCCAATCCCGGTGCCCCGGAGGCCGAGCTGATCCGGATGGATTTGCTCAGCACCACCATCGTGTTTACTTCGCAGGGCATTCCGTTTCTGCCCATCGGCGACGAATTTCTGCGCACCAAGGGCGGCTCGCACAACTCCTACAACCTGCCCGACAACGTGAATCAGCTCGACTGGGCCCGCAAAACGCAGTATCGGGCGGTGTTCGACTTCTATCAGAAGCTCATTGCCCTGCGCCGTGCCCACCCCGCGTTCCGCCTGCCCACGCGGGAACTGGTGCAGCAGCACCTGGCGTTTTTGCCCGCTATGCCCGCCAATACCATCGGCTACCAGCTCCGAAACCACGCGGGCGGCGACGCCTGGGGCACCATTACGGTGGTGTTCAATGGCAACCGCACGGCCACGGCCGTGCCGGTACCAGCCGGAGCCTATACGGTGGTGCTGCGCGGCGGCGAGCTGAACCCCAAGGGCCTGGACAAAATGGTGCAGCTGTCCGGTCAGCCGCTCAACTTGCCGGCCTCGTCGGCTCTCATTTTGGTGCAGCCTTAGCCCCGCCGGGCGTAACCCGGCTCCGGTTTGCGCGTTGTTTCAACCTTCACGGTTCCGCAAAGCACCTTATGGCCTTCGTTTCGGAAATGCTGGTTGCCTGGCGTCGTCATTGGCCGCATTATGCGGCGGAGGCGGCGGGTATTGGCTTCTTTATGCTGTGTTCGGCCCTGCTCACGATAGTGGTCGAGCACCCGGCTTTTCCGGTGCGTCCGGCGCTGGCTACCGCGCCCCTGCTGCGGCGTCTGCTGCTGGGCGTGGGCGTGGCCTTGGTTATCGTGTGCATCGTGTACAATCCGTGGGGTAAGAAGTCGGGGGCGCACATCAACCCTGCCGTGACGCTGGCCTTCTGGCAGCTCGGTAAAATCCGGCGGGCCGATGCCCTCTGGTACCTCCTGGCCCAGCTGGCCGGCGCACTGCTCATCGCCCAGGTTCTGCAAGCGGTATTGGGCGCGTACTATGCACATCCGGCGGTGAATTTTATGCTCACCCAGCCTCCGCCGGGCCGCAATGGGCAGTGGGTGGCCTTCGGGGCGGAGCTCGGTATTTCCTTCCTGCTGATGCTGGTTTTGCTGCTGGCGCTGCACCACGAGCGACTTAAAAGCACCGCCGGCTGGCTCATTGGCCTGTTGCTGCTGCTCTATATCACCTTCGAAAGCCCACTCTCCGGCATGAGTCTCAACCCGGCCCGCACGCTGGGCAGCGCCGTGGCCGCCGGTAGCTACGCGGGGCTGTGGCTGTATTGGGTAGCTCCCATTGCCGGCATGTGGCTGGCCACTATTCTCTTCACGGCCCTGCACAAAGGCCAGAGTCTGACCTGTGCGATTCTGGCCGGCTGTCCGGCGGCGCAGGGCAGCCCACACGAGGCCGACTCGGCTACCGAGCCGCCCCGCTACCCGCAGGCCGTGGCCGAGTAGCCAATACGCGCGGCTCTACTCCAGGGCCCGGTCGCGGAAAAGCACGAAGCCGATGTGAGCAAAGACGGCGAATTTGCGCTCATTATCATCGTAGTGAATGAACTGCAGCGCCGCCGGGCCCACCGGTGTCTGGTAGGTCAGGCTGGTCATGGCCGTGAGGTAGGGGCGGCTGACGCTCTGCACCCGTTGGGCCAGCACGGTATTCACTTTCTGCCGCTCCCAGGGCCGCACCAGTATGTGGCCATACACTTCGGTGCGCCACTCCACCGGCCCAAGCACCGCCTTGATGTAGCGCAGGCCCACGGCCGCGTAGGCCGTGCCCCGGTAGCGGTCCAGAAATAAGGTGCGCGAGTCGGGGAGGGGCAGGAATACCGGCGACGACGTGAGCGAGGCGCGGTAGGTGCCAAAGCGCCCTTGGGTGCTGGCCACGGCATCGAAAATGTAGCCCCAGGCATTGACGCGGGTGCCCACAGAATCGACCTTGTTGAAGGTGAAATACTGCTCGATAAACAGGCTGGCCTTCAGAAAATCCTGGCCTTGGGTCCGCTCCTTCAGCTCGCCGGCGGTGGTGCCGGGCGTGTATTTTTCTTCGGCCAGCACGCCCCGGAAAGCGGCTTCCACGCGGCGGCCACTTACCGAATACTGCCGCCGGTTCAGGGAGTTGCGCTCAAAGCGCAACGCCGCCGTCAGGCCCTGCAGGCGGTCTTGGTCGAGGACGGCATTGGTGCTGATTGCGTCGGTGTTGGCATACCGGTCGCGGTTCGTAAACAGGCCGCCGCTGAGAATGTAGCGGCTGCGGTAGTTGGGGCTGAAGCCAATCTGGAGCTCGGTCTTGAAGTCGCGCTGCTGGAGCTGGGTGTTCTGGGCGGCCTTACCCAGCAGGCCGCCGGTGTCCTGGTAGTTGAAGTTGTTGAAGGTGACGGTGGGCTCGAAGTAGAGTGGCACGCGGCCCGGAATACTCATCCGGAACGAGCCCTCAGCCCCGTTATAAAAGCGCCCGATAGTGGTGTTGGCCTTCACCGTGTAGAGGTAGCGGTTGAGGTAGCGGTAGGCCCCGCCGATGTAAAAATTGCTCATCGAGCGGGTCGAGAGCATCACGCCCAGGTCGGCGGTCAGGTTGCTGTTCTGGCGCGCGTCCACGCTCAGCACGTAGCCTTCCTGCTTTTGGTCGTAGCGAATGCGCGGGTACACATTGTTGAAAAAGTCGTTGCTGACGAGCCGGTAGTAGCCTTCTTCCACGTCGCCGGGTGAGTAGCTGGAGCCGTTCTTCACGAAGAAGCGCCGCACGAAATCCTGCTGCTGGCGGGGCAGGCCCTGCACGGTTATCTGCTTGAAATCGGGGCGGGGCGCTTTTTCCTGGAACAAGCGGCGGCGCTCCTGTAGGGCCAGCGTGTCCTCGCGGCGCTGAATCCGGCGTAGCGTCAGGGCCATTTTGCGCTCAGCGGCCTGCTCGCCCAGCTGCACCAGCTGCTTCACCTTGTTGAAGTCGGCGGCCGTGATGCCGTCCAGATCAGGCTGGATAAAGATGCCGTTGCGGCCCACCGAGAGCGTGTCGGCCACGTTGGAACCCAGAAACACCAGGGTGCTGGTCAGGAGCTTGTCGTCTTTTTCCTTTGGGTATTTGCCGAAGGCCACGTCGCCCACGTTCACTCCGATGATGATGTCGGGCTTGAACTCATCGGTCATGACGCCGGTGGGGAAATTATCGACCACCGCCCCGTCGAAGAGGTAGCGGCCATCGGCCTGCCGAATGGGTCGGAAAGCCAGCGGAAAAGCCATGGAGTTGCGCACGGCATCGGAGAGGGAGCCGCCGCGCTGCACCACTTTCTCGCGGGTAAACACTTCCGAAGCCACGGCCCGGTAGGGCACCAATAGCTTGTTGAAATCGTAGCCGGAAATGGCGCCGGCCGGGGCCAGCATGGTGGCCAGCACGTAGTTCAGCGTTACATCGTCGACCAGCTTGGGAGTTACCCGCGCCTTGAACGTCGTGTCTACGGCCAGGCGCAGGTGCAGGGCGGCGGGGGTGGGGTCGGCGTCGTAGTAATTATACACTTTGCCTTCCAGCGGCTCGCCCGATACCCAACTCTGAAACTCGGGCTTGAGCACGATTTCCTCAATTTGCTTGGGCGAGTAGCCCGCCGCGTAGAGTGCCCCCACAATGGCTCCCATGCTGGTGCCCACGATGTAGTCGATGGGAATCCGGTTTTTCTCCAGTTGCTTGAGCACGCCCACATGAGCCAGCCCCTTGGCGCCGCCGCCGCTGAGCACGAGCCCTACTTTCTGAGCCGAAACGGGAGATATAGAAAAGGCCGAAACCAACAGAAGCAGGAGCCAGCAGTAGACGTTGCGCATGGGGGAGGGTGGAGGAGTAGGCACCGGATTCGGTAGCGGCTTTCCCTACGCATTCAGCTAAGGGGAGTTGCCTGGGGTAGGGCCCGGCGGCAATATAGGGGCCGTTGCCGGAAGCGCAGCCACTGGCGCAGCCGAGCGACTACCGAAGCGGCACGGAAGGAGTTTTACTTTGCCATTTCTTGAAGATGACGTACACGGCAGCCACCAGCAGCCCGAAGCCCAGCAGGTGGTTCCAGCCCAGCTTATCGGTTTTGAACACGTAGACCGCGCACAGCGTGAACACGGTCAGCGACACCACTTCCTGGATAACCTTGAGCTGGAACAGGCTGAAAGGACCGCCGTTTTCCTGGAAGCCGAGGCGGTTGGCCGGCACCTGAAACACGTACTCGAAAAACGCCAGCCCCCAGCTCACCAGAATCACGCCTACCAGGCCCAGCCCGTGCAGCCACGAAATCTTGCGGAACTGCAGGTGCCCGTACCAGGCGAAGGTCATGAACAGGTTGGAAATAGCGAGCAGCAGGATCGTGTAGAGACTTTTCATGGGTTGGAAAAAAAAGGAAAGAGGGTGTACGCAGATGCTGCCGGCCCGTGGCGCGGCTTTTCGAAAGTAGCTACCTTAGACGGGCTATGCCTTTCTCCTCTCGCTCAGCGGCCCCGCCTGCCGCCCCGCCCAGCTCCCTCGACCCCGGCATCGGGGTGAACTTCGGCCGCCCCACGCGCCGGGCCATCAACCACGACGGCAGCTTCAACGTGCTGCGCCGCAGTAGCCGCAGCCACGTCCACGACCTCTACCAGGAGCTGATAACGCTGTCGTGGGGACCGTTTATGGCCTTGCTCATGGGCGTGCTCACGCTGGTTAATGTGCTGTTTGCGGGGGGCTATCTGCTGCTTGGGCTCGATAACCTCAGCGGCACGGCGGCCCTGAGTCATATTCCGCCGTTTTTGCAGGCGTTCTTCTTCAGCGTCCAGACGTTTACTACCGTCGGCTACGGCAGCATTTCGCCCAACAGCATTGGCACGGGCGTGCTGGCCAGCGTGGAGGCGCTGACGGGGCTGTTAATGGCGGCGTTGGCCACGGGGCTGCTCTACGGCCGCTTCTCCCGGCCCCGCGCCGGTATTCTCTTCAGCCACACCGCCCTGATGTCGCGCCGCGCCGATGGTACCCGCAACCTGCAGTTTCGCGTCGCCAACCGCCACCGCAGTACCCTCGTGGATCTGCGGGCCCGGGTGCTGCTGCAGTTCACCGACGCCAACGGCAACCGCAGCTACCAGGACCTGCCGCTGGAGCGCGAGTCGGTGTATTTCTTTCCTCTCAACTGGACCATCGTGCACGACATCACGCCCGAAAGCCCGCTCCACAACCTCACCGCCGCCGACCTGGCCGCGCGCGAAGCCGAAATCCTGATCCTGCTCAAAGGCTACGACGACACCTTCGCCCAGGACGTGCACTCCCGCAACTCCTACCGCTTCGACGAGCTGGAATGGGACCGGCGCTACGTGCGGGCCTACGACATCCGGGAAGACGGTATCCTGGTGCTCGACCTCGACCGGCTGCACGAGACGGAAGAGATTCAAGGTCTGTAGCCTCTGGAGGCTGGCAGAACGGAGCGCTAGAGCGGTTTCGGATTCAGTGTACGAGGTCGCAGTAGCGCGAACTTTGTAGTTCGCGTCGCCGCGCCGGTAGAACGACTGCGAACGGCGTGGGGACGCGAACTACAAAGTTCGCGCTACTATCCATTGACCCCGAAACCGCGCTAGTATTGTGCGTCCTGCTTCGACAAGTGTCCGCTAGATGGAGTAGGATGTGCGGTTCTATCTACAGACCTCACCTAACCATCAGCTGGCCGTTCAAGCTCCCCAGCGGGGGTGTTGAACGGCCAGCTGGTTGTTGCGCAGTACCGCCTCAATCTTCGTGGCCCGGCACCACGGCCTGGGCCGGCGCGTTCTGGAGCTCGGTAGCTTCTTTGGCCAGGCGCTGCTTCTCGGTTTCGGAGGGCGTTCGGGGCAGCTTGCGCAGGTCGGGCTGGCCGGCATCTACCCAGCAGGTATACCAATAGCTGCTCACCAAATGCACGGCCAGCCGCATCTGCCGCTCCACCTGCCCGTTCAGACGCTGGTGGTAGTCGGTGGTGAACTCGCGGGAGTAGACGCGCACGGTTTGGTTGCCGCGCTCCTCAAAGCCAAATTTGCGGTCTTCGGCAAACTGCGCCGTTAGCTCCCGCTCGAAGCGCAGTACCGAATCGACGGCGGCGTGGGAGCGTTCCACGACCGACCAGATGGTTTGGGTTGGGTTCTCCAAATACGTCGGTGGGCCCACGAAAAAATCGTAGTTGGCGCTCAGAATTTCCGGCAGCCGACTTTCCCAAAAGCCATGAATACCGCGCTGCCCCGTCAGCTGCCCGTTGTAGTTGCGGGTGGTGTGCAGCGGCACGCAGGCATCGGCAATGTAATGGCCCATATCGGCCGAAAGACCCAGCACCCGGTCGGCGTCGCGGGCCTTGAAGGCTTCCGTGAGCTGGTATTTCATCCGGACCACGTGCCAGGGCACAATGCCGTGGCGCATCAGGGAGTCTTCGCCGTAGCGGGCCACGGCGTCGGCCCAGTTGTGCGGCAGCCGCGTCAGGGCGCTGTCGCCGTAGGCATCCACGTCCAGAAAGTGCCGGGCCGCCTCGCCGACCACCACCGAGCGCCGCGAGTCGGGGCGGGTAGCGTTGGTGGTCATGTAGTCGATATTGGCCTTATAAAACCCCACCATTTCGGGCGGCAGCGCAAAAACCGCCAGCCGGTTGATGAGCCGATGCCCGAAAAACCCCCACGCCTGCGGCCGGTGGGGCAGCAGGAGCAATGCCAGAAGGAAAGCCAGAGCAAGGGTCTTACGCATATCGTCAGGAGGCAGAAGTTGAAGTAGGTACTGGGGTAAAAGCAGCGCGTCATTTCACGCCAAGGCGAGGAGTCCCGCGTGTTGCTGCTGTCCCACATGACGCTCTGCCGACACCCAAGTAACAAAAAAAACCGCCTATCCGGGCCGCTTTTTCGCGGCTCGGATAGGCGGTTTCTCGACTCGGTAAGCGCCCCGCTAGCGGCGACCCTGGCCGGGAAAGCGCATGCGGTAGTCGGCCGTCACGTCGCCCTTGCTGATGCGGGTGAGCTTGCCTTTGATGAGCTGCTTTTTGAAGCTGGATAAATGGTCGGTAAACAGTACCCCTTCCAGGTGGTCGTACTCGTGCTGAATCACGCGGGCCGTCATGCCCGAGAAGGTTTCCTCGTGCCGCACGCGCTGCTCATCCTCGTAGCGGATAACGATGGTTTCGTGGCGGTACACCATCTCGCGCACCCCCGGAATACTCAGGCAGCCTTCTTCAAAGCCCCATTCTTCCCCGGTTTCGCTCACCATCACGGGGTTGATGAAAGCCCGCTTCACCGGGGCCTCGGTGGCGTCGGCGGCCACGTCCTCTTCTTCCTCGTCCTCATCATCGCCGGCCAGCATGGGCGTCGAGTCGATGACGAACAGCCGCACGCCCTTGCCGATCTGGGGCGCGGCCAGCCCTACGCCGTTGGCGTGGTACATCGTGTCGAACATATCAGCTATCAGCTGCCGCTGCTCATCGGCGGGCAGCTCGGCCGGAATGTCTTTGGTCCGGGTTTTCAGGACGGGGTCACCGAAGGCAACAATGGGGTAAATCATCGGGATTCGAGGAAAGATTGCAAAATCAGGGTAGCGCTGACCCGGTCGACGGTGGCTTTGTCGCGGCGGTCTTTTTTGGAGAGGCCACCGGCCAGCATGGCCGCGTGCGCCATGCGGGAGGTATAGCGCTCATCAATTTCGTGCACGGGCAGCTCCGGAAAGTCCCGGCGCAGGCGGCGCACAATACCGACCACGGCGCTGGTCGAGTCGGTCGCTTCGTTGAGCAGCGTGCGGGGCATACCAATAACGAGAGCCTCCAACGGCTCCCGCGCGTGCAGGGCTTTGAGGTAGGCCAGAAGGTTCTGGCTGTGAATGGTTTCGAGCGGCGTGGCAATAAGCTGCAGCGGATCCGTGACGGCCAGCCCTACCCGCTTGTGCCCGTAGTCGATGGCAAGGATGCGTCCCATGGAATGCGTGAAAAAAGAAGCGGTAGTACTCCCAACCGGCTCCGGCCCGCAAAGATACGACAGCCCACCAGAACGGACACACATTTCCGGGCGATACCACGGCCTGGGTTAGGCCTCCAGAACCCTTGGCCCAACCGGTCAGAAGCGTATTTCGTCTAAACAGCCCGGCCTTCGAAAAATGATAGATTTATCTTTGTGTGCCAGTGGGTTACGGCTCGCCGTAATTTGCAGATTAGCTAGTCGTAACGAGTGATTATAGTTCTTATTGAATAAATATTTGCACTGTTATTTGAAAATACACCTAAGGCTATGTATGGCTTGGGTTTCTTAGAAAAGTTTTAATATTTTTGAAGGATTGCCTGGTTTTCATACCTCCTTCTTATAGCACGAACTTCTACACTTTCAGTTGCTTATGAACGTTGAGCCACCTATTGCTCAGGCATCCGAATCGGAGAGTGTTCCGGTTGCTGCTCCCCGCAACATGCGGGCTCAGGTGCGGCAGCCGCTGTTGCTGGCCATTGTCTTGGCTTGTGGTATTTTGCTGGGCGCGAATCCGTTTCGGTCTTCCGACCAAAATCCCGACGGCACGGCCCGGGGCTACCTAAAGTTCAAAGAAATCCTGAGCTACGTCGACCGCGACTACGTCGATTCCGTCGACGCCGAAGCGTTGTCCGACTACGCCATCAGCCGCATGTTGGAGCGCCTCGATCCGCACTCGGTCTTTATTCCGGCCAAGCAGCAGCAGCAGGCATCGGCCTTTCTGCAAAGCGACTTCGACGGTGTTGGCGTTGAGTTCAACCTGTTTCGCGACACCGTAACCATCGTTTCGCCGCTCAGCGGTGGCCCTGCCGAGCAGGCCGGCCTCCAGCCCGGCGACCGAATCCTAGCCGTGAACGGCGAGCCGGTTTCGGGCGTGCACATCACCACCGAGCAAATGTTTACGCAGCTGCGCGGCTCCCGTGGCAGCAAGGTGCAGCTGCTGGTGCAGCGCCGCCACCAAACCAAGCCGTTGAGCGTGCTGGTAACCCGCAACCGGATTCCGAACAGCTCGGTGGATGTGGCCTACATGCTTGATAATGAAACTGGCTACATAAAAGTAAGCCGTTTCGCCAGCGGCACCTACGATGAGTTTAAGCAAGCGCTGGGCGACCTGCGCCGCCAAGGGCTCAGCCGCTTGGTGCTCGACCTGCGCGGCAACCCCGGCGGCTACCTCGACCGGGCCACCAAGCTGGCGGATGAGTTCATCGGGGGGACCAAGAAAATCGTGTATACCGATGGTAAAGGCGACGTGTATGACACCCAAACGTATTCGCGCACGGTGGGCGAGTTCGAGGAAGGCCCGCTGGTAGTGCTCGTGGACGAAGGCAGCGCCTCGGCCGCTGAGGTAGTGGCCGGCGCCTTGCAGGACCATGACCGGGCCCTGGTGGTAGGCCGCCGCACATTTGGCAAAGGCCTCGTGCAGCAGCCCATTGCGCTCAATGATGGCTCGGAGCTGCGCCTCACTATTGCCCGCTACTACACGCCCTCGGGCCGCTCAATTCAGAAGTCGTACCGGGGCGGCATCGAAGAATACGAGAAGGAACTGGCGCAGCGGCAGAAACACGGTGAGTATTTCCACGCCGACAGCATTCACTTTGCCGACTCGCTGCGCTACCGCACCGATAAAGGCCGCACCGTGTACGGCGGCGGCGGCATCATGCCCGACCTGTTTGTGCCCCGCGACACCACGGCCTACTCGGCTTACTACACGCGGCTGCAAAGCCACAATTTGGTCCGGGAGTACGCCCTGAATTTTTACCAGGACCACCGCGCCGAATTGGAAGCCTTGCGCTTTGAACAGTTCAATACCACGTTTCACATCTCCGATACGCAGCTGCAGGCCGTTACGGCCCAGGGCGTACGCAACGGCGTGCCCGCCGACGCCGCCGGTATGCGGCGCTGCGCCACACTGCTGCGAGGCCAGCTAAAAGCACTCATTGCGCGGAGCGCCTACGGCAAAACAGCCTATTACCAGGTGCTGCGCGACCAGGATGTGGAGCTGCAGCAGGCGCTGCGGGCCCTGGGCACCAGCGGCGAAGCATCCGGGCTGCTGGGCTTGCTGAAGTAATAACCCACCGCGAAACACACAAGCGGGGCGCTGCCTTCCTGACGGGAAAGCAGCGCCCCGCTTGTGTGTATACCAGAAAACCCGGAGACAAAATACCCAGAACTGGGTATTGCAACCAGCGTCAGAGAAGTGGAATTTTGGTCCCCTCGGTTTCTGGCAGTCAGAAGCGGGGTAGGTCACCGCATCCTTCCGGCCCCATGAAATATCTTGGCCTGCTTCTGTTGCTTAGCGTCGGCTTGTTCGGGCTTTGCGGGAAAGAGCCACCTGCGCTGGCTGTCAGTCGTCTGCTGGTCGGTAAAGACTGGGTGTGGGTCAGCTGGACGGAAAAGACTGGGGCGCAAGCCAGCCGGGAGCGAATCGATGCCTGCCGGAAGGATGATGTTATCCGCTTTGAGCACAGCCACGGCCAGCAGCTATATACAGAAAGCAAAGGCACCTTAAGCTGCGGCCAGCCCAGCGGCAGCGCCCAGGGCAAATGGCAGTTGGCTAAAGATGGCCGCACCGTAACCATCATCGGCGAAGGAGCCGCTTTTGATGACACCTGGCAGATAGACGAGCTGACGGAAACCCGCCTGCAACTGGCCTATCGAGTCGCTACTTCCAGTGGGGCTTTCGTGATGAAAATGACTTTTCAGAAACGCTAAGCATCCGCTCTGGTGAAGCTGTTTAGGAAGTCGCCAGATGAGCATGACCGTCGCATTTTAGCACCGGTTGGTTCCTAATTCAGGAACAAGTCTACTTCCTAAGCAGCCTTTACGCCACGTAGCAGCCTGGACTGCTACAGGAGCTATTTCGCAGTCTGGACTACGTCGTGGTAGCGAAACTGCTTGTCGATGGAAGTGAACGGCTTGCCATCGACCTCGGCATAAGGATAAATGAAGTAGTTGAGTGCCACGCCCTGCTGGCGCGGAGCCAGCGTCAGGTCGCGGCCCCGGGTGAACTCGACACGGTTTTCGTCGTGGGCCCCGAAGAAATAGGCCCGGCGCGCCGGGTCTTTGGCAGCCTCGGAGGCATCGACGGGCACCCAGCCAGTGGCGGGCGTGTAGAACTCAGCCCAGCAGTGGTAGCCTTTCACCTCGCCCGCGCCCCGCTCGGTGGGCAGCGGGAAGCCGATGCTAAAGCGAGCCGGAATACCCACGGCCCGACAATAGCCAATGAATACGGCGTGGAAGTCGGTGCAATTGCCCCGGCGGGCGTCGCAGGCATAGTAGATGTCGCCCCGGCCCCAGCCCTGGCCGGTTTTGTCGTACGTCACGGTGCTTACCACATGGTTGTAGATAGCCTGCGCCTTCTCCAGATCGGTTGTGGCCTTGGCCTGAGCTACCACGGCCTGCGCCCAGAGACGGATTTTATCATCGAGCGGCACGAGCTGATCGGGCTGAAGCCAGCGCTGCATATCGGGGTCGGCGGCTTCTTTGGCGCGCTTGCCGGGTGTTTCGGGGCTCAGCACCGGGTTTTTGTGTTCGCGCCGGGTGGCGTCAAACTTCATCGTGACCGAAAAGCTCGTGGGCTGCGGGTTCAGCACGCGTAGATGGAGCACCTTGTTGCCGTGGGCCGCGTCGAGCAGCTCGTAGGGATACGGCGAGGTAATTACCAGGTTGTTGATATCCTGCGACTTATCGGCGTGGGGAACCGGTATCCAGAGGTCGGCCGCTTTGGCCTGAGCTGGCAGGTCCTTCACTGTGGCCGTGTACTCGAAGGCAAACGTGCGGGCCCGCACGGCCGCTTTGGGGTGGGGTTTGCCATTCCAGGCGAGCAACGCGCCAGCTAGCGGCACAAACAGGAAGGCTTTGGGCCAGGAGAAAAGAGAACGCACGGGAGCAGGAAAAGTAAAGGGAAATAAATGCCGGCCGAAAACCAGCGCTGGCGGCCGCAGGGGACTGGCGTAGCCGCAACCTAGCCTGCCAGCTCAAAGGTAAGTAGCACGGCAAGGCTTCTTAAGACACTCAGGTCGGAAAGACAATTCATTTGTAGCGGTGTTGTTTTCGTAAACGAAGGGCTACCAGTTAAAAAGCCTGTTTGGGAAGCCGCTGCCCATGAGCAGCTCTGCCGGCTTTTGCCCGGTAGTGCTTACCTTCACCCACCGGACTCCCTCCCAGTTGCCCACCCGAAAAACTCTCCTGTATGGCTTACTACCATCGTATTGGTCAGATTCCGCACAAGCGCCACACGCAGTTCCGGCAGCCCGACGGCTCGCTCTACTCCGAGCAGCTCGTGGGTACGCTCGGCTTCCATGGCGTATCGTCGCTGCTCTACCACGTGCACCCGCCCACCCAGATTAAGAAAGTGGGCGAGCCGGTACCCTACGGCCCCCGGCTGCTGAAAGACCGGCCCCTGGAGCCTAGCCACCTGCGCACGCTGGGCCAAACCACCACCGGCGGCGACTACCTCCAGGCCCGCCAAACGCTGATCGGCAACGCGGACGTGACCATGAGCATCTGCAACCCCACGGAGCGGCGCATGGACTACTACTACAAAAATGCCCTGGCCGACGAGGTGGTTTTCGTGCACGAGGGCAGCGGTGAGCTGTGGAGCCAGCTGGGCATCGTACGCTTCGAGCCCGGCGACTACCTCGTGATTCCGCGCACCATTATTCACCAGCTGCACTTCGATGAGGGCGCGGTGCGGCTGCTCATCATCGAGTCGTTCAGTCCCATTGAGACCTGCCGGCGCTACCGCAACCATTTCGGGCAGCTGCTGGAGCATTCGCCCTACTGTGAGCGGGATATTCGGCCGCCCCATGCCCTGGTGACGGGCGACACGCGCGAATCGGGCGACTATCTGGTCAAAATCAAGAAGGAAGGCTACCTGCACGAGCTCACCTACGGCCACTCGCCCTTCGACGTAGTAGGCTGGGACGGCTACTTTTATCCCTACGCGTTCAGCATTCACGATTTCGAGCCCATTACGGGCCGCATTCATCAGCCGCCGCCCGTGCACCAGACCTTCGAGGCGCACAACTTCGTCATCTGTTCTTTCGTGCCGCGCCTGTTCGATTATCACCCCGACAGCATCCCGGCGCCCTACAACCACTCCAACGTCGACTCCGACGAGGTACTCTACTACGTGGCCGGCAACTTCATGTCGCGCAAAGGCGTGGATCTGGCTTCGTTTACGGTCCATCCCAGCGGTATTCCGCACGGGCCGCACCCCGGCACGGTGGAGGCCAGCATCGGCAAAAAGGAAACCCACGAGTTGGCCGTGATGGTCGATACGTTCCGGCCCCTGTATCTGACGGAGACTGCACTGTCCTATCTGGATGAGAATTATCCTATGAGTTGGAACCCGGATTTCAAGCATGAGCCGCCCCGGGCAGCGGATATGATGGACTGAATAAAATCTATATATTGAACCCACAACGCCCAGCGGCACTAAACGAGTGGCGCTGGCGTTGTGGGTTTTCTCCTCTACTCACCTTCTCTGCAACAATTGACCGACATGAAAAAAATCCTCTTTATAGCTCCTCTGTTCCTGCTGTTGGGCGTGTTGAGCTGCAAAAAACTGGCTGAGTTACTCACCTTTGAGATTTCGAATAGCCAGAACATTAAAATTCCGGCCAGCGCTGTTGTCACTGTGCCGGTTATTCTGCCGGTACCCGTTACGTCCAACGCCGAGCAGACATTCAAAAACAACAACACCAATGCCGACTTGGTGAAAGACGTGTCGCTGACCAAATTCACGCTCACTATCACCGACCCATCGGCGGCGAATTTCGATTTCCTGAACAGCATCAAAATCTCTATCGGCACCGACCAGAACGACATTGTGCCGTTGGCGTCGCTAGCCCAGGTGCCCCGGGGCGTATCGGTTATCGAACTGACGCCGAGTGGTACCAAGCTTGATAAGTATATCAAATCCCCCAGCTACACGCTCTACACGGAGGCTACTGTAGGCCGGTCCATTGCCCAGGAAATTACGGTGCGCGCTGATTCTAAATTCAAAATAACCGCCGATCCGCTGTAAGGCAGCTGTCGGAATACGTAACGCAAAAGGGCCGCTGATTTCAGCGGCCCTTTTTGCTTAGAGCCCATCCGAATAGGCAATGACAAGCTCAGCATGACACGAAAAGTAAAATTCTGAACACGCTCTTAGTGCAGCACGGTTATTTTTCGGTGCAGGCTGGTAGCACCAACCTTGGCTTGGAGCAGATACATGCCGGCTGCCAGATCCTGCACCGGCACACGCAGCTGCTGGTGTCCCGCCGACAGGTGGCCAGACTGTACCGTGCGGACGCGCTGCCCGGTAGCATTCAGCAGCTCGACGTGCGTGAAAGCGGCTACAGGTAGCTCCAGGGCCAGGTTTAGCGTGTGCGACGTCGGGTTGGGGTAGGCCTGCAGCGTCAGCTCGAGTTGGGCGGCGGCGGTGCCCGGCGTCAGCACTGGCACGGCAATCAGCGCGGTCCAGGCGCTGGACTCGGTGCCGTCCATGCGCGTCCAGACGGGGCGCACCACGTTGTCGTGGGCTGTAATATTGGTGTAGTCGCCAAAGAAAGCCCCTTCGTTGGGCACGAATGGACTTTGGCTCAGCCGGAAATTCTGGAACGTAAGGCCGCCATCGGTGCTGCGGGCGCCATACACGTCGGTGCGCGTGTCGGCGTAGTTGCGGCGGTCGTAGAAGACGAACCACAGGTAGCCCGTTTTTTGGTCAATGGTCATCCAGGTGAAAAACTGGTGGCGGCCCGGCGGGTCATTGTTCACCCGCGTGGGGGCGCTCCAGGTCTGGCCGCCGTCGGTGCTGCGGGCCAGCCACACGTCGGTGTCGGAGGGGCCGTTGCGTTGGTCGGTCCAGTTCACGTACACATTGCCCCGGTGGGGGCCGGCGCTGGCGTCACAGGCCGTCACGGGCAGGCCATTGGCCCGGTAGATGCCCGGCACGGCGTAATCCCAGCCGCCGGGTTGGCTCAGGATGGTTCGCTCGCGCGGCAGCCACGTCTGGCCCGCGTCCAGGCTGCGGTTGAAAACGATGCCGCGGGGGCCGGCCCAGGTGGTGTAAATCTCGCCGTTGGGCCCCACGGCCGGCACGGCTCCTTCCACCGTGGCGTCTTCGTCCACGGCGTTGCCGCCATAAAAGCTAATGCGCTGGGGTTTGCTCCAGGTTTGGGCCTGATCCAGGGATTTGGTGAACAGAATGCGGGTACTGTCGCGCGTGTTGAGGCTGCCATAAGCGTCAAATTCCGTCCAGGTAGCATACAGCGCGTTGGTTTTGCGGTCTACGGCCACCCATTCCTTGTCCTGCTGCTTGGGGGCATTTAACCCAAAAAAGCTGCGAAAGCCAAAGGGCGTAGTCGCCGAAGCCGTGCGCTGCACCAGTAGCCGGTCGATGAAGGGAAAGCCAATAGAAGTGGCGCCGGGGTTGGAGAGGTGGAAGTAGTAGAAAGCGCCCGTCGTGTCGGCCACTACCACGGGGTCGCCCCACACGGAGTAGGGCGAAGTCAGGGTGCGCCACGTCCAGGTGCGGCCACCGTCGAGCGAGCTGTACTGGTTGTTGAGGTTGGCCCCGGCTACCAGCTGCTGCGTATTCTTGGGGTTGATGGCAATAGAGGTTTCGTTGGGCTGATTCTGCACGCTGATGAGCACATTGGGGTGCGCCGATTGGGCGCGCAGCAGGGCCGGCGTCAGCAACAGGCTTAGCACTAAGCGTCTTCTCATAGCGGGCAATAGGGTGTGGGCGTAACCGAGGCTTAAAAACAGGATGACAGGGAGTAGTACACGCGAGGTGTCTCCCGCTGGTCAACATGACGTTCGGGGCTACCGGTTGCGGCCGTACTGCTCGTGGCTGCTCACCCAGTCCGACGACGAAATGGCGGAGCCCAGGCTTAGCTCGCCGGCCAGCACCACGCCCGCCACTATTTCGGCAAATTTATTCACCGTGCCCCGGCCCACGCAGCCCAACATGCGCAGGCACTCATTTTGGGTCGCTAGCCCGGTGCCGCCGCCGTGGGTGGCCACAATCAGGGAGGGAATGGTGATGCTCAGATACAAGTCCCCTTCCTTCGTAACTTCCGAATACAGCACGCCCGCCGACGACTCCGACACGTTGGCCACATCCTGGCCGGTGGCAATGAACATGGCCGTGATGCCGTTGGCCGAGTGCGCGCCGTTGTTGTTGGCCCCCGAAAGGAAAGCGCCCACGTTGCTCACCTGGCCGTGGTAGGCCAGCTGTTCGGGCGTCACGCGCATGCGCTGTTGCAGCACGTCGCGCTTGATGACGCACTCGGCCACCACGCGCTTGCCCCGGGTGCGCATCACATTGATCTGGCTGGCTTTCTTATCCGTGGCGAAGTTCGATTCGAGGTAGAAGTGGCGAATGGGCGCGCCCTTGTAGTTTTCCAGAATCCAGGAGCAGGCGGCGAAGGTGGCGCGGCCCACCATGTTCTGGCCCGCCGCGTCGCCGGTGCTGTAGTTGAAGCGCAGGAAGGCAAATTTGTTGCTCAGGTAGGTGTCGATGTACTGGAGCTTGGCAATGCGCGAGGTGCTTTCGGCCTCGGGCCGGATGGAGCTGCTGTTTTCCTCCACCCAGCGGCCAAAATCCCGGGCCCCGCGCGCGTCGTCGAACACGAACACCGGGGCCCGCTGCATGGCGTCGCCGATGACGGTGCACTTCACGCCGCCGCAGAGGTTGAGCACCTGAATGCCCCGGTTGTAGCTAGCCACCAGCGTGCCTTCGGTGGTGGCCATCGGGATGAGAAATTCGCCCTGGGCATGCTCGCCGTTCACGAGCAGCGGCCCGGCCAGCCCCACCGGAATCTGGGCCACGCCGGTGAAATGCTCGCAGTTGCCCTGCAGCATGTGCGGGTCGAAGGAATAGCGCTTGAGATGCTCGAACTGCTGGCCCGAAAACTCCTCGGCAAAGCGTTGCCGGGCCTCAATAGCGGCCTCGGAGTAGTCGTCCTGGTCTTGGCGCGGAATGCGGGTCCGGTTGTCGGGAATGCTGACAATGGCGTCTTCCACTTCCACGTTGAGGTCGCCAAACGGGTCGGCCGAAAACTGCACCTGCACCGTGTGCATGCCTTCTTTCAGGTGCCCGGTGGCCAAATGAAACGTGGCGGCCTGACCCACGGGCAGCTCCACGCCCGCACTGTCGGCATTGAAGGTGGTAGCCGGCCGCACGTCGCCCTCGCCCAGATCCAGGGCAATCTGCTCCGCGCCCAAACGCACGCCATCAATCAGCACGGCGTCAATGCGGGTGATGCGCACCGTGTCGAGGCGGTTTTTGATGCTGAAAGCCACACCTTCAGGCGTGTTGTGCAGGCTGCCGCGCGTGTAGAGCAGCTTGAGAAGCATGGGGCTGGGCGTAAAGATCATAGGGCGCGGAAGGAGATACGGTGGGAGATGGCGGAGTAAAATAGAAAGGTTTTGCGTAGAAGGCTAATCAATCGTGCGCCGGGCGTGCAAGGCATTACTGATGCTCCGGGTCGGGAGCGTGAGCCGAAGCAAACCCAGCAGGGTGCGCAGCCTGAAGCTGGCGGGAGGTACGGGGTAGCGCTGGCCCGTGTAGAAGTCGCGGAGCTGGTCGGAGAAGTCGGCCGTGAGCCAGAGCGTGTCGCCCACGGCCACCGTGTCGCGCTCCGGAGTCAGGGCGAAGGGAATCTGAAAGATGAGGTCCACGAACTCGGGGGCGGGCTCGCGCTTGCAGCCAGCCAGCAACAGCACGCACAAAAAGAGGTGTTTCATGGCTACCAACGGTATGGGTGCCCTCATCGCACGACAAAGGTGAGCGTACCTTCCTGCTCACCATTTATGTTGCCGGGATTGGGATAGTTGAGGGAAACCGGCGCACAGTGCTGCTTGTACAGCTCAAAATTGGTGCGGCCCTCATTGATGTAGTGGAAGAAGCTTCTAAATACAGCCTGTCGGCGCAGTCCGTCTGCCGTTTTGCCCAGGTCGAGGTAGGACAAGTCGGGCTCTTTTTCCTCCCGCCGCCTGGTTAGCCAGCCATCCAGAAAGTTGACGCTGAACACGCCGCGGCGTTGGGGAATCAGGCCCACGCGCAGGTGGTAGCGGCCCTGGGCATGCACATAGCTGACTTCGTTGAAGGTGGGGGCCTGCCGGGCCACGGCCCCGACTTTATTGACAAAGGTGAAATCCTCCGTAGCTGCCGGCTGATTTGCCAAGGTCCGGGTCGGGAGCGTGAGCCGGAACAAGCCCAGCAGGGTGCGCAGCCTGAAGTTGGCGGGAGGTACGGGGTAGCGCTGGCCCGTGTAGAAGTCGCGGAGCTGGTCGGAGAAGTCGGCCGTGAGCCAGAGCGTGTCGCCCACGGCTACCGTGTCGCGCTCCGGAGTCAGGGCGAAGGGAATCTGAAAAGTAAGGTCCACGAACTCGGGGGCGGGCTCGCGCTTGCAGCCGGCCAGCAGCAGCAGGCACAACAGAAAGTGTTTCATGGCTACCAACGGTAAGAGTGCGGCCACCACCTACCGGCACCCCGCACGGGATACCGGTAGGTGGCCGCTCATCGCACGACAAAGGTGAGCGTACCTTCCTGCTCGGCGTTTATGTTGCCCGGGTCAGGATAGTTGAGGGAAACCACCGCACAGTGCTGTTTGAACAGCTCGAAGTTGGTGCGGCCGTCGTTTATATAATAAAAGAAGCCATTGAACACAGCCTGTCGGGGTCCTCCGTCTGCCGTTTTGCCCAAGTTAAGGTAGGACAGGTCGGGCTCCGGCTCGTCCCGCCGCCTGGTTAGCCAGCCATTCAGAAACCTGATACAGAACACGCTGCGTCGCTGGGGAATGAGGCCCACGCGCAGGTGGTAGCGGCCCTGGGCATGCACGTAGCTGACTTCGTTGTAGGTGGGAAACTGCCGGCCCACGGCCCCGACTTTGTTGACAAAGGTGAAATCCTCCGTCGCCGCCGGCTGGTCCCCCGTACTCCGGGTCGGGAGCGTGAGCCGAAGCAAACCCAGCAGGGTGCGCAGCCTGAAGTTGGCCGGGGGTACGGGGTAGCGCTGGCCCGTATAGAAGTCGCGGAGCTGGTCGGAGAAGTCGGCCGTGAGCCAGAGCGTGTCGCCCACGGCCACCGTGTCGCGCTCCGGAGTCAGGGCGAAGGGAATCTGAAAGATGAGGTCCACGAACTCGGGGGCGGGCTCGCGCTTGCAGCCAGCCAGCAGCAGCAGGCACAAAAAGAGGTGTTTCATGGCTACCAACGGTAAGAGGTTACCAGCTGCTCCAGCTGGGGGGCTTGCTTGTTGCTGTTCTGGAGCAATACGCGCTGCTGATAGTGGCGCACGCTCACTACGTCAGACTGCAGGGCCCGGAATAATTCGGGGGTGGTATAGGTGTCCACATCGTCTGTTACGCCCGTGAACGTGGGTTCCCCCGTGTCAGTCATGTCGTGCAACATTCCGTACACGATCCAGCCGTTATCATCGTCCACGTTATCGTTCGGCTGTTGGTTCTCTAAATTAGCCCTGCTGGCAACACTGACATTTCTATTTACAAGGTCATACTTCCTGGCGTTGAACGTGCCCCCGATGTAATTGCCCCAGGCCTCACTGATGGCAATCCGGCCCGCGCCCGCATCGGTTTTGCGGCCGTATATGCTGAGCCTTCTTTGCGCAAAGGCCGTCACGATATGCCCGATGTAGGCGGTCCAGTAGTCGTTGCCCACCTGGCCGTAGTGCACGCCGTGGGCCAGCTCGTGAAAGAAGGTGTCGTCCAGATCATCCGTGCTCCGGGTCGTGGTGCCGGGGGCGTAGCGGCATGTCCACCAACAGCCAGGAATAGTACTTCATACGTAGGTATAGGGGGGGTGAATGTAAAGCACACGTTGGTCCGGCTGCCAAAAACAGGGAGGAGTCGGCTCGACGCACCTAAGTGGTGTGGCCGGCACGGGAAATCACTAAAAATGCAATAGGGATAGAGCGGGCAGAGCCGAACAGGTGGTTCGGGAAATCAAGCCGCAAGAAAAGGATTTTTGGTGGTACATCAGCAGTCGAATACGCACCACAGCAGCTGCACGAGCCATGCATGGCCAGGCTGCAGCGGCGCGCCCCTTCGCTTCGCTGGCTTTCGGTACGCGTTGCGGCACCCAGTTGGCTGCCCGCCTACACGGGTGATGAAACTGCTTGTAGCTACTCGAAAAACTCCCGGCCCCGCGAGTCGATGTAGCCGGTGCGGCCGTCGGGGGTCGTGACGCGGGCTACGGCGGCCAGGAAAGGCTCGGCGGCGCTGTATTTGGGCGCTACCAGCAGGCGGCCATCCGTATCCAGATAGCCAAAGCGGCCTTGCTGCTCCACTATGGCATGCACAAAGCCATTGGCTTCCACGGCCCGGATGGCGTCGTAGTCGAGGGGCAGCGTGAGCTTGCCCTTGTTGTTGATGACGCCCCATTTCGTGCCCTGCCGCACAAAGAGCAAGCCGTCGTAGTTCTCCTGAATTTCGTCGTAGAGCGGCGGCACCACGGCCTGCCCGATGGTGAAGCGAAACCCGACTTTGCCGCTCTGCCGCGTCAGGTCGCCCTGGGTCAGAAACTCGCTTTCCGGCTCCGGCTCGGGCGGGGTGGCCAGGCGGTTGCCGCTGGCGTCTATGTCGAACGTCTCGCCGTTCAGCTCCACCGTGGCGCGGTTGTGGTGGAAGGTGCTGGCCCGCCCGAACTGCACCGGCGTCACGGCGTTGCCGCCCCCATCGATGTAGCCATACAGACTGCCGATGCGCACCCAAGCAATTTCCTGCACGAATGGCCCGGCCTCATCGAAGCGCAGCGGCAGCACGATGCGGCGGCTCTGGTCGGCGTAGCCCCACTTGTCGCCCTTATGAAACGGAATCAGGCGGGCCGATGTGGTCTGGGTGGGCTGGGCGGCCGTGAGTAGCAGCGCCGCGAGCAGGAAGGGTACTGGTTTCAGCACAACGGAGAAGGAGAAGAAGCCCGGCATTGGCCCTAAGATACGAGGATGCGCCCAAACCAAACCCGCTGCCTACCGCCACTCCGGACCTGATTTTACCGCCTGTAGCGTTACCGGAAGCCCCAAATGTGGGTGCGGTGGGCTCCGGAAATAGTGCCGCCGCAGGGTTTCGTGCGGAAGTGTAGGGGTACGGGCGCGGCAATCGTATCTTTGTCCTCCCAAAGAGTACTTATCTGCCGCTTTGCTTTATGGCCTCATTACAGAACTATCCGCGCTTTACCCTGGGGCATGCCCTCACTACCGAGCAGCGGGAATTCTTTCAGCGCTACGGCTTTCTGCATTTTCGCGCTTTTATCTCGCCCGATAAGGTGCAGGAAATTCTGCGGGCTACCGAAACCATTCAGCAGCAGTGGGTGGCCAGCGGCGTTGAAAAAGTGAACGGGGTGCCCATCAAATACGGCAAAGACGTGGACGGTGCCCGCATTGTGCAGCGTTTTGCCTTCGCCTCCCAGCACAGCCCGGTATTGCACGACTTTTTGCGGGAGCCCCGGTTTCGGGCCTTGTTTCCGCTGCTGGAAGCCGCCAATGAGCGCGTCGGCGAAGACGAGAAAGACGGCTTGGTAATCAACCACTACGTGAACATGCCGGGCAGCGAGTTCAGCCAGATGGGCTGGCACACCGACTCGTTGCGCGACGTCTTCTATGGCAAGCGCATCGGGCCGATGCTCAACGTGGGCGTCCACCTCGATGGTACGCCGGCCACCAACGGCGGCCTGCGCATTTTGCCCGGCACGCACCATCAGTCGCTGCGCGAAATGATATTTCGCAAGAAGTACTTTAAAGACAACACCGCCGACGCCGAGGAAATAGCCGTCGAAACCGAAGCCGGCGACCTGACCGTGCACGACGGCCGCATGTGGCACCGCGTGGCTCAGTCGCCGCTGGTGGGCGAGGTGTCGCGCCGCCGGGTGATGTACGTGCCCGTCATTGCGGGTAAGTACACGCCCAAAAAAGCCGACAGCCCCACGCCATTTTACCTGCGCTTTCTGCACCTGGTGAAATAAGCGCCGGAAATACTGCGCGCAGCTTCCCTACTGCTGGTGACCGGCGCGCGGAAAGCCAGAACGAAAAATCACTATTTCATTTTCCCTCAATGCCCTACGCTCTCATTACGGGTGCTTCCCGCGGAATTGGACGTGCCCTGGCCGGCGAGCTGGCGCGGCGCGGCTATGGCCTGCTGCTCACGGCCCGCAGCGCCGACCAGCTGGAGCAGGTGGCGGCCGAGCTGCGGCAGCAGCATGGCGTAGCGGCGCACGTGTTTGCCGCCGACCTGGCCGAACCCGGCGCGGCGACGCGGCTGGCGGCGTGGGCCCGGCAGCAGGCCCCCGACCTGGCGGTGCTGGTGAACAACGCGGGCTACGGCCTGTGGGGCCGCTTTGAGGAGCTGCCGCTGGCGGCCCAGCAGAATATGCTCCAGCTTAATATGCTGCTGCCCATGGAGCTAACCCACCAGCTGCTGCCCGTGTTGCGTCGGCAGCCCAAGGCCTATATTCTCAATATTGCCAGCACGGCGGCGTATCAGGCGGTGCCTACGCTCACGCTCTACGCGGCCAGCAAGGCGTTTCTGCTCACCTTCTCGCGGGGCCTCCGCTACGAGCTGCGCGACTCGCCGGTGTCCGTTACCTGCCTGAGTCCTGGCGCTACTGCCACCGATTTTGCCGACCGGGCCGGGATGAGTGCGGGCTTGCAGGAAGTAGCGGCCAAGCTCTCGATGACGCCCCAGCAAGTGGCGCAGGCCGGTGTAGCCGCGCTGCTGGCCGGCGAGGCCGAAGTCATTCCGGGGGCGCTGAACAAGGTGTCGGCCACGCTCACGGGGTTCGTGCCCAAGTCGATAACCGAGAAAATTGCCGCCAATATTTACGAGAAGTACCTGAAGTAAACCTAGCTGGGCTACCAGCGGGCCACGCGGCCGGCCAGCCAGAAGCTAAGCCCGGCAAATAGTGGGGCCGCCGCCACGTCGTAGGAGTAATGCACGTGCTGCACCATTACGAGCAGGCCGGTGAGGGCGGCACTCAGCAGCAGGCCCCACCGCAAGGCCCGGCTGCCGACGGCCATAGCCAGAATGAGCACCGTGGCAGTGTGGGCAGAGAAGAACAAATCCTTGGTGATGGGCGTGGCCGAGGCGTAGAAAAACCGGTCGACCAGTGGGTCGTGCAGCAGCGTCATGCCCAGCGGCGGCTCCAGGGGCGTGAGCCAGAGCGTGAAAAGCCGGAACAGATGCAGTAGTCCGTAGGCCCACAGCGCCCGCAGCAGCCGCGCTGGCCGCGGCAGCAGGTGCACCAGCGCCACCACAATGCTCAGGTAAATAACCCCGAACGTGGGCCCCGACACCTCGTACACGGGTAGCCAGGCCAGCACCGGGTCGGGTAGCACCACGCCGGGGCGGGCTTCGATGAAGGCGAAGAAGCGTGGAATAACAGCCCCCAGCGCCAGCAGCCCCCCCAGAATGCCACCCAGCCGCCACCGGAACGCGGGCTGCCGCCACAGCTGGGGCCAGGTAGGAGCGGAAGGCAAAGGTGCACCTGCGGAAGAAGCCGCCATAGAGTTGGGGAAGAAATAAAAAGCCAAAAATAGGTGCTATACCCGGGTTCGGATGCTTTCCGCGGGCTTCGGCAAATGAGCCGGGCAGTGTACCTTGCCGGCTCAACTTCTGCTTTCCCCGTTTCCGATGAAGCTCCCGTACTTTCCCGTTGCCGCCTGCCTGCTGACCGGGCTGGCCGCCGCACCTGCCACGGCCCAGAATGCGGCCCTGGATGCCCGCATTGCCAAGCTTTCCGCGCAGGAAGAAGCCAAGGTCATTGCCTGGCGGCGCGATTTTCATGAGCACCCCGAGTTGGGCAACCTGGAAACCCGCACGGCGGGCATCGTGGCGGCTCACCTCAAAAGCCTGGGTATGGAAGTACAGACCGGCGTGGCCCGCACCGGCGTCGTCGGGATTTTGCGCGGCGGCAAGCCCGGTCCGGTCGTGGCCCTGCGCGCCGATATGGATGCCCTGCCCGTAACGGAGAAAAACGAGCTGCCCTTCGCCAGCAAAGCCCGCACCAGCTACAACGGACAGGAAGTAGGCGTGATGCACGCCTGCGGCCATGATACTCACGTGGCCATGCTGATGGGCGCGGCCGAGGTGCTGAGCCAGGTGAAGAAGGACTTGCCCGGCACTATCAAGTTCGTGTTTCAGCCTGCTGAAGAAGGCTCCTTGCCCGGCCAGGAAGGGGGCGCCCGCCTGATGGTGAAGGAAGGCGTGCTGGACAATCCCAAGGTCGATGCCATTTTTGGGGTGCACATCAATGCCCAGACGGAAGTAGGCACGCTGAAATACCGCCCCGGGGGCGAAATGGCGGCTTCCGATGTGTTTACCATTAAGGTGAAAGGCAAATCGGCGCACGGCGCGTATCCGTGGCTGAGCGTGGACCCGGTCGTGACGGCCGCCCAGATCATTATGGGGCTCCAAACCATCATCAGCCGCCAAACCGAGCTGACCCAGGACGCGGCCGTGCTTACCGTAGGCATGATTCACGGCGGGGTGCGCAACAACATCATTCCGGAAATGGTGGAGCTGACCGGTACCATTCGCACCCTGAACAAGGACATGCAGCAGAAGCTGTGGGCCGATGTGCGCCGCACCGCTACCAACATTGCCGCCAGCGCCGGCGCCACGGCCGAGGTCACCATTGAAAACTACGCGCCCGTGACCAACAACGATCTGCCGCTCACTGAGCGCATGCTGCCGTCGTTGCGCACCGCCGCCGGTAGTGCCGACAAAGTGGTGCTGCAAAAAGCGGTGACCGGGGCCGAAGATTTTGCGTTTTTCCAGGAGAAAGTGCCCGGCGTGTTCGTGTTCGTGGGCGGCATGACCAAGGGTACCGACCCGGCCACTACCGCCCCGCACCACACACCCGGCTTCCGCATCGACGAGAGTGGTCTGACGCTGGGCGTCAAAACCCTGGCCACGCTGGCCGCCGATTATCTGACGCTGAAAAAATAGCCGTTCAATGAATATTGCCCTAGTTACCTGCGAGAGTCTGGCTCAATATGCCGCTCCTACCGTCGAAGACGAGGATACGCTGCTCACGCGCTACCTGCGCGCGCAGGGCCACACCGTCGCGCCCCGCGTCTGGACCAACTCTGCCGTCGATTGGGCCAGCTACGACAAGGTCGTCGTCAAGTCGCCGTGGGACTACTTCGACCGGGTCGGTGATTTCTACGCCTGGCTCGACCGGATGGACGCTACCGGCATCCGACTGCTGAACCCGGCGGCCACCATCCGCTGGAATGCCGACAAGAAATACCTGCGCGCCATGGAGCAGGCCGGCGTGCGCATCGTGCCCACGCACTGGCTACCCCAGGGCAGCCCGGTAGTGATTGAGGAGCTGTTCGATATTCTGGGCCGCGACCAGCTGGTAGTGAAGCCCGCTATTAGTGGCGGGGCCAAAAATACCTTCGCCCTCACCCGCGCCCAAACCGCCGAGCGCCTTCCTGAGCTGGCCCAACTGGTGCAGCACGAAGACTTTCTGGTGCAGCCTTTCCAGCCCGAAATTCAGACGGAAGGCGAGTGGTCGTTGATTTACCTGGGGGGCGAGTTCAGCCATTGCGTGCTGAAAACCCCCAAATCGGGCGACTTCCGGGTGCAGCACTACCTCGGCGGCGGCATCGAGGCCCGCGAAGCACCCACGCATCTGCGCCAGGCTGCCGATGCCATTATCAAGCAGTTTGCCCAGGGCTGCCTGTACGCCCGCGTCGATGGCGTCGATGCCAACGGCGAGTTCCTGCTCATGGAGCTGGAGCTTATCGAGCCTTTTCTGTACCTGGCTTCCAGCCCCGGCGCTTTCGCCCGCTACGAGGCCGCTTTACAGCGTAGCTTTTGACAACGTAGAAAGCTCACCTTAGAGCGTGTTGGGGATGTTGCCTTTCGTGTCATGCTGAGCTTGTCGAAGCATCTCTACGGCAGTAGTAATTGAGTTTACCATTGCGGTAGAGATGCTTCGGCTGGGCTCAGCATGACACGAAAGGCAACATCCCCAACACGCTCTACTCAGTAGCGGGAAAGCTAAAACGGCTTTACAACGTAAAGCGGCGACGCTTTTTCGGAAAAAACGAGCGGCTAGAAGCCATTCACGCTGAAGCCGCCATCTACGCTCAGGCACTGCCCGGTGATGTAGCTGGCGGCGGGCAGGCACAGAAAAGCCACGGCGGCTCCCACTTCTTCGGGCTCGCCGATGCGCTGCATCGGGGTGCGGGCCAGCACCTCGCGCAGGTAGTCCTCGTTGCCTAGCACCCCGGCCACCAGCGGCGTGCGAATGTACCAGGGCGCGATGCAGTTGACCCGCACCTGATCCGGGGCCCACTCGACGGCCAGGTTACGGGTCAGCTGAATAATGGCGGCTTTCGTCATGCCATACACGGCCCCGGTACGCAGGTGCAGCAGGCCGGCTACCGACGAAATATTGACGATGCTGCCGCCGCCTGCCAGCTTCAGCAGCGGGTAGGACGCCTGACACATGCCGAACGTAGATTCCAGGTTGGTTTCCATGACGTGGCGGTAGTCTTCGGCGCTGTACACATCCGTCGACTTGCGGATGTTGGTGCCCACGTTGTTGACCAGGATATGCAGCTTGGACCACCGGCGGCTGACTTCGTGCAGCAGCGCTTGCCGGTCGTCGGGGCGGCTTACGTCGGCCGTGAGGCCGTGGGCGTCGAAGCCCTGAGCCTGCCACTTGGCTACCTGCGCATCCAGCTCCGGGGCGTGGCGCGCTACGGCTAGCACGGTAGCGCCAAAACTCAGCAGCTCCTCGGCCACAGCGGCCCCGATTCCTTTGGAGGCTCCGGTAACAAGAGCCGTTTGGCCCCTCAAATTCCAACGGTTATTCATAGCAGACAGCGGGCCCGAAGGCTTGGTTTTAAGGGAAGGTGCGAAAATAAACTGCGGTGCTGATACGGGTAGCCGCCGCCGGGTGTGGTGCCGGAGCATGACGATGTTTTTAGTTCGTGTACGAAGCTTGTTATTTATTTGATAATTATTCAATAAAATGCCTTATTTATTGTAAATATAGACGATATTGAAGGTAATGCGCCGCTGTTTTTACGAATCGTAGCAGTTTCGTGGTGCCCGTGGCGTGCGTTTTTTCTTCCACTCTTTCTTATTTCCAGAGCTATGAAAAGAAACTACTCAACCGTAGCGCTGCTCCTCGTGGGCAGCCTCGTCGGCACCGCTGCCCAGGCCCAGGATGTGGCCCGGGTGCAGCAGAAAGTGCTGGCCGAAAACGGCACCCCCGAGCTGATTGCCTTCCGGGCCGATGCCCCGGCCTACACGCTCAACGATGCCCGCAAGGCTTTTGCCGAGCAGTTGCAGTTGAGCAACAACGACCAGATGCTGCAAGCCAAAACTGAGGTAGATCAGCTCGGTTTCGCCCACGAGCGCTACCAGCAATATTACAAAGGCATCAGAGTGGAGCATGCTTCCTACGTGCTGCACGCCCGCCAAGGCGTGGTGCAGAGCATGAGCGGGAGCTTCGAGCGCATCGAACGCCTGAACGTGACGGCTTCGCTTACGGCGCAGACGGCGCTACAGTCGGCGTTGCGGTTTGTGGGGGCCCGGAAGTACATGTGGCAGGATGCGGCTGAGGAAGCCGGCCTGCGCGAACAGGAAAACAACCCGGCTGCCACCTACAAGCCTAGCGGCGAGCTGGTAATCGTGCAGAACCGGCGGGCCGTTGGCACCGGGCGCATGGGCCAGCCAACAGTGGCCTGGAAGTTCGACATCTACGCCCAGCTGCCCATCAGCCGGGCCTACATCTACGTCGATGCCCACACGGGCGAGGTCGTGCTGCAGGATAATATCATCAAGCACGTAGCGGCCACCGGCACGTTTGCCACCCGCTACGCCGGCACCCAGAGCAGCGCCACCGAAACTGCTATCGGCGGCTACCGCCTGCGCGAGCTGACCCGCGGCTCGGGCATTGAAACCTACAACTGCCGCAAGAGCAACAGCTACACTGCCGCCGTCGACTTCATCGATGCCGACAACAGCTGGACGGAGTACAACAACGCCAACTTCGACAACGCCGCCCTCGATGCCCATTGGGGTGCCCAAAGCACCTACGACTACTTCAAAAACGTGCACGCCCGCAACTCCTACAACAACGCCGGGGCCAAGATCAAGAGCTACGTGCACTTCGACGACGTGCCCGGCGGCGCGGGCTACGAAAACGCCTACTGGAACGGCTCGGTGATGACCTACGGCGACGGCGCCACCCGCTTCGAGCCGCTGACTTCCCTCGATGTTGCGGCCCACGAAATTGGCCATGCCGTGTGCTCCAGCACCGCCAACCTGACCTATTCGTACGAGTCGGGCGCGTTGAACGAAGGTTTCTCCGATATCTGGGGCGCCTGCGTGGAGTATTATAAAGACCCCGCCAAACAGACCTGGCTCATTGGCGAAGACATCGATAAGGTGCGGCCTTCGCTGCGCTCGATGAGCAACCCCAACGCCGAAAGCCAGCCCGATACCTACCAGGGAACCTACTGGTACGCCGGCTCCGGCGACAACGGCGGCGTGCACACCAACTCGGGCGTGCTCAATCATTGGTTCTACCGCTTGAGCGTGGGCGGCAGCGGCACCAACGACAAAGGCACTGCCTTCACCGTGGCCGCCATCGGTATCGATGCCGCCGCCAAAATTGCCTACCGCACCGAGAGTGTGTACCTCACGGCGTCGAGCAACTACGCGGCGGCCCGCACCTACTCCATTCAGTCGGCCAAGGACCTGTATGGCGCGGGCTCGGCGCAGGAAATTGCCGTGACCAACGCCTGGAGCGCCGTGGGCGTCGGCGCGGCCTACGGCGGCGGCACACCGCCGCCAACCGGCATCACGTACTGCGCGTCGAAGAGCAACACCGTGGCCTACGAGTTTATCGACTACGTGAAGCTGGGCACGCTGACCCGCACTTCGGGGGCCGACGCGGGCTACTACAACGGCACGGCCCTGGCCGCGCCCAGCCTCGGGGCCGGCACACTGCAGACCATCAGCTACAGCGCGGGCTTTGTGGGCAGCGCGTATACGGAGTACTTCAAGGTGTACATCGACTACAACCAGAACGGCTTGTTTACGGATGCCGGCGAGCTGGTGGTCAGCGCGGCGGGCTCTGGCAGTAGTGCCATTCGTAGCAGCAGCTTTACGGTGCCCGCCGCCGCCAAAAACGGCACTACTCGCCTGCGAATGGTGATGAGCGACGCCTCGGGTACTACCAGCTGCAACGCCTACAGCTACGGCGAAACCGAGGACTACAGCGTCACCATCACCGGTGGCACCACCTTCGACGGCCCGGCTGGTATTGCGGGCGGCGTGAGCGCCGCTCGGTTCGACGTATACCCAAACCCCGCCACCGACCACCTGACCATCGTCTTGCCCAACAATGCGCCCGTAGTATCGGTGCAGGTGCTGGACGCGCGCGGTGCCTCGAGCACCGCTGCCCGTCACGAAGGCAACGGCCAACTCGACATCTCCGCTCTGGCCCAAGGCATGTACACCCTGACCGTGAGCGACGGCCAGACGACGTACCGCCAGCGCTTCGTGAAGCACTAGCCGATTGTGGCCCCCAAAGAAAAAGGCCCGTCGGATGACGGGCCTTTTTCTTTGGGGTTTAGAGTACCTGCGCAACGGAGTTTCGGCCGCAGCAGGCGCTGCTGGTTAACGCCAGGGCGAATATTCCAGCTTTACTTCCAGTAAGCCAAAGCCGTCGTTGCGATTGGAATTTCCGCGCTGGCTGATGTCGTCGAGGTGGTCGGTAGTAGTGAAGTAGTAGCTGCCCTCAGCCGTGGCGTTCAGCTTAGGTAGTAGGTGGAAGGTCAGGCCCAGGCCAACTGGCGCTATAAGGGCCGTGGCGGGATAGTCGTTGCGCTCGGCCGGCAAAAAAACAGTGCTGCCTACCGGGCGCTCGGTGCCCAGGTAGGCCTCGGGAGTGTAGAGCATAAAGCCGCCGCCTACTTTCACATAAGGCGTAATAAACGAGCCCGAATTGCGCGGGTCAGCAAACTCCGACTCGTCCCGAATCAGCTCATAGCGCACAAAACCTGTCAGCGCGCCGTTTTTGCCCTGGAAAGCCAGGCCCCGCTCCGGTAGCTGGTCTTTAGCTCCCAGCTTGAAAAGAGAAAGCTCAGTGCCGAGAATAACACGGGGCCGCACCATATATAGCACCCCGATGCTGCCGCTGGGCCCCGGCAGGTTGTCGGCGAAGCTTTCGGCCAGGTCGCCGTTGTAATAGGCTATGCCACCACCCAGCGTAAACGATACAGGACCCCGGTGATAGGGCCGGGCCGAGTTGGTGAAATGGCGCCGCCGCCGCTCGGGGCCTTGGGCCTGCGCTGCGTGCGCGAAAAGAGTGAGGAGCAGCAAGCTGCCCAGAGATATCAGGCGAAAGTTCACGGCCGGATGGAGTTGGTAAGCAGCGGAGATACGCAGCTTGCCCGGCAGTCGTTGCCTAAGTGCCCGGTAGTGAGCCTACTTGAACATGCCCTGCGGGTCGGGGAGCTTGGCCGATAGGTCGCTGAGGAGGTCGAAATCGAGGCTGCTCACATTCAGGTTGCGGCCTTTGTGCACGGCTTCCCAGGCCTTGGTATAGTCTTCGCGCAGGTAATGCACCCGGCCCAGCTGCTGCCAGGCAAAAGCATTGGCGGTATCGGCCGCTACGGCTTTCTCCAGGTAGCTTTGGGCCTGCTCCAGGTCCTTCTTTTTGGCGGTTTTCTGGTACCGAATCAGGTAGCTCGTGCCCAGGTCGCCGAGCATCGCCGAGTTGTTGGGTTCCAGGGTCAGGCCTTGGGTAAGCAGGCCGATGGATTCGTCCGGAGTTTCGTTGCGGCTCACTACCACGGCCAGGCCCCGGTAGGCATCGGCATTTTTTTGGTCCAGCAGCCAGGCCAGGTTGAAGCGGTACAGAGCCGTATCGGGCTTGTTTTCGCCGATGTACTCGTAGCCTTTGGTAGAGAAGAACTTGCTGGCTTCGGCCCGGGATGCGAAATTCCGGTCGATGTCGGCCAGAAAAGCGGCCCCCACTGCCTGCTGCGCCGCTTCCACCGACACGCCACCGAACAACGGCTGCAGACGGTTGGCAGTGCTGCCGGCTCCCGACTTTACCTTGACTTTGGTTTTGCGCTGCGCGTGGGCCGGCGCTATTCCGAGAACAAGGCCACAGAGCAGAAGCAACAGATATTTTTTCATATGAAGATGGCAGGAAGGGGAAAGAAAGGCTGGTGGCGCAAATATAGCGCCGTGGTAGGCAACCTCGGCCGGGCAGGCCCGTTGGCAAACCCCGAAGCGGCGGGCTACCAATCCGGCCAGCCGGTTTACTAAGTAGACTTGTTCCCAAATACAGAAAAGCGCAAATTCAGCGGTCATGCTGAGCGCAGTCGAAGCATCTCTACCGCTTTGTTGCTGTAGCATTGATTACTAATGCGGTAGAGATGCTTCGGCTGCGCTCAGCACGACGTTCTTTTTTCATTATTGCTTATTCGGGAACAAGTCTAGTATATAAGCCGGCCCCAGGTTCCCGTACCGGGCGCTTCCATTCGCCGCAACTCTTCCCCCATGACTCTATTTCGTTTTCTGGCGTTGCCGGCCGTGTTGGTTTTTGTGCTGCTGCTGCTTGTGGCCAACGAGTATGCCCAGGCACGGCCTGGCCGCCGCTTTGCCGACGTGGCCTACGTGCCGACGACCGAAGCGGGCTTCGATACGGAGCGTCACCGGCTCGACGTGTACGCTCCGCGTCAGCGCGCTGCCAGCGCCTATCCGGTGGTCGTTTTTATTCATGGCGGCAGCTGGACCAGCGGCAACAAGGATTTTTACTCGTTTATTGGTCGCCGTTTGGCCAAGCAAGGCGTGGTAGCCGTGGTAATAAATTACCGGCTGGCTCCAGCCGTACAAGTGCCCGCCATGGCCGACGACTGCGCCCGCGCCGTGCAGTGGACCTATCAGCACATTGCCGAATACGGCGGCGACCCGCAGCGCCTGTTCACGATGGGCCACTCGGCAGGAGGCGGCCTAGCCGCGCTACTGGCCGCCGACAACGAGCTGTTTGCGCGCCGGGGCCTGGCCACCAATCCCGTGCGCGGTGCTATCCTCGACGACCCCGCCGGCCTGGACATGTACGACTACCTGCGCAAGATGAAGTATGACGGCGACGAGAAATACCTCGTGCCGTTCGGTCCGGACCAAGCCGTTTGGAAGGCCATGTCGCCCATGTACCACATCACGGCTGCCACGCCGCCCTTCCTGCTGTTTGTCGGCGGCGAAACCTATCCCTCCATCAGCAGCAGCAGCGAGCTGTTCCGGCAGAAGCTGCGGCGGCTGGGGCATGAGCCGCAGTTTTCGGTGCTGGCCGGCAAAAAGCACGTGCCCATGGTGTTGCAGCTCTATTGGAAAGACAATGTGATATACCAGGCGCTGCTGAAATTCGTGGGCCCGACCACACAGTTGCCCACCACCACCACACCGGCCGCCGTGCCCGCCACCTCAGCCAAATAGCTCGGCCTGGGCCGCTGGCTGCTCGAATGCCAGGAGCCAACGCTTGCGCGGCAGCCCGCCGGCGTAGCCCGTGAGCTGGCCATTGGCCCCGATGATGCGGTGGCAGGGCCACACAATGGCCAATGGGTTCTGGCCATTGGCCGCGCCCACTGCCCGCACGGCCCCTGCATTGCCCAGCTGCCGCGCCAGCGCCAGATACGAAGCCGTGCGCCCGTAGCCGACGCCCACCAGCACCTGCCACACCCGCCGCTGAAATTCGGTGCCGCCCGGCACATCATATAGCAGGGAGAATTCCCGCAGCTCGCGCCCGAAATACGCGTGCAGCTGCTGGTGCGCCTCGCGCAGGCAGCCGGCCACGGCCACCAGCGGGGTTGGAGCAGGCGCGACACTTTCGTCTAGAAACGTGACGGCAGCCAGTCCGGCAGCCGAGCCCCGCAGCTCCAGCATTCCGATGGGAGAAGGCAGGTAGGAGTAGGCGAAATCGGCCACAAATGTCATTTGAGTACAGTACTTGGTGGCAGCCGCTGGGTGCGCTTTAGCCCGTGCGCTACACGCCTTCAAACACGGCCATGGTCTCCCACAGCCGGTCAAATTCGGTGGTGTAGCGCTGCACGGTGGTAGCGTCGTCGGTCACGAGCAGGTTTTCGAGGTTGTAGAGTGCCGCCGAGCGGGTCCAGTTGTAGCTGCCCGTCAGCACCAGCTGGCGGTCGGCCACGGCAAACTTGTGGTGCATATGGTCGGTGGTGCGGTCGATGCGGATACGGAGGCCGCTGGCGTGCAGCTGCGCGATGTCCGAGCCTTTGTCGTAGAGCTTGTCGTTGTCGGTGAGCAGCCGAACGGCCACCCCGCGCCGGTGGGCGGCCAGCAGCGCTTCCGTAATCCGGTCGTCGGAAATCGTGAACACGCAGACGTCGAGCTGGCGGGCTGCCTGGCCAATCAGCTTCCGGATGGCATCCACGCACTCGTTTCCGGGGCTGAAATGCACCGTGGTATGGGCCGCCTGGGTAGCCTGCGCCGACTGGGGCGCGGCCAGCGGCAGGAGCAGGGTACTAGCTGCTTCGAGCCACTCAATGGCTGCTTTGTCCTCGAAGGAGTTGAACCGCTCCCGTGCCATGGCAAAAAGCTGGTGGCGCAGGTGGGCCAGGGCAGCTCCCTGCTGGCCATGCGCCGCCAGCCGCTTGCGTAGTTCCTGCGCTTCCGCCGCCGATAGGGTAGAATCGGCGAAGGCCCGCTCGAAGTGGCGTAGCAGCTCTGACGTCCCGGCCGGGTCGGTGGCGGAATAGCTCATCGTGGGTTAGCGTAAGAAGAGTGATAAAGCCGCCGGCTTCGGTTTGGCTATTTCTGACGTGGGCATAGCTTCTGAAACCATCGTTTGCGCTTCCCGCAGGGCCGTAGCGTATGCTTGGTCCAGCACGCGGGTCAGGCCGGGTTCGGGTGCTTGCACATCCGCATCCCAGAGGCCGGCGCGGTGCCAGGGCGTAAGGTGGTCCCAGTCGGGCCGGTCAACAATGGGGTAGAGGCAGGCGCCGAATAGTGGCACGCCTGCACGGAGCGCGGCGGCACATTCGCGGCCGATCATGCGTATCCAGGCGGGCCGGTCGATGCCGGGGTGGCTGGTTTCGGTGAGCACCACGGGGCGCTGGTAGCGCTGCCAGGCTCGTTGCAACAAAAAGCCCAGGGGGCGAAAGCGCGGGTCGTGGTCGTTGTTGGCCCAGGGCAGGGTCTGGCGCGGCTCCAGCTGCCACTGGTTGTCGTAGTAATAGTTGAAGCCCAGCAGGTCCAGGTATTCCTCGCGTCCTCCCAGCTCGGGGCAGAGGCGCCCGGCCAGCATATCCACGCTCTGAAACTGGTTGTTGTCGAACTCCGCGACCCGCTGCCGATGGGTGCGGGATGAGTTCGGCGCTGGCACAATGTGAATCAGCGGCTCGGTGGTCAGGATGCGGATGGTGGGGTCGGCGGCGCGCAGGGCGGCTACGCCTTCAATGTAGGCCCGCATCAGCCCGCGCTTCACCTCCCAGCCCTGGCCCACGCAGTAGGGCGACGTGCCGCGCACGTCGCCGCCCAGCCAGCTCATAAAGCTTACTTCGTTGATGGGAGTCACGATAAGCACCTCATCGGGGCGCTGCGCGCGGTAAAAGTCAACGAAGGCGCGGCATAAGTGGGTAAAGCGGCGGGCAAACTGCGGGTGTAGCGGCGTCAGATCGTCGGGGTAGCCGAAGTGGCACAAGTCCCAGATCTGCTGAATGCCCTGACGCCGGCCCGCGTCGAGCAGTATCTGCACCGTGCTCCAATCGTACTGGTACGCCGTTTTTTCGACCTGACTCCACCGAATTCCTTCCCGCACGGTACCGATCTGGAAAGCGCCTATATCCTGATAATCGGCGTCGATGCGCTGCAAGTGGCCGGTCAGAGTCAGGAAGTCAACGCGGTGACCAAAGGCATTGAGCTGGTCGGTGCATTCGTAGCCGCCCATCCAAAATGAGCGGAAGGGGTTAGCCGGCTGCAAGTGCGGAGTTGGGTTGGAAACGGTCATGCGCACGGGGTTTTCATAAGTGAGCCCCCGACGTGTGGGCATCGGGGGTGGGGCGGGAGCAAACGGAGCAGAATCAGCGGGCGGATTCGGTGTGCCGCTGCTTATGGCCAATGGATTTGGCTTCGATGAAAATACGCTTAAACTCCGGATGCTTGGCCCGGATGGCGTCCTGCAGTCGGTCCACGGCTTCCTCCACCTGCACGGCCGTCAGGTCGCGCTTGAACTGTACATCCAGGGCCAGCACCACGTCGGTCGGCCCCAGGTGCGAGGTCAGCGGAGTCCGGATGTGCTCCACGGCCGGCTCGGCCTGCGAAATAGCGTTGACGGAGGCCAGCGTTTCGGCATCCGCGCCCTCACCTATCAGTAATCCTTTTGTCTTATAAATCAGGAAGATGGCTACGGTCACCAGCAGGACGCCAATGCAAATCGAGGCGGCCCCGTCCAGGTAGGGGTTGTTGAACAGGTGGCCGAAGTACACGCCCGCCAGGGCGATAACCAGCCCGAATAGCGCGGCCAGGTCTTCCATCAGGATGGCAAACACCGCCGGGTCCTTGCTGCGGCCCAGGGTAGCCCAGAAGCCGGAGTCGCCGCGGCTCTTGTTGAACTCCTTGAACGCTAGGTAGCAGGAAATGCTTTCGAACACGAGCGAGAGGCCCAGCACCCAGTAGTTCCAGGTGGGGTCGGTGATGGGCGCAGGGTGCTTGAGGTGCTCGATGCCCTCGTAGAACGACATGCCGCCGCCCACCGAAAACACCAGCACGGCCACGATAAGGGCCCAGAAGTAGAGCTCCTTGCTGCGCCCGAACGGGTGGCGGGCGTCGGCTGGCTTTTCGGCCTGCTTCACCCCGTACAGGATCAGGCCGCCGTTGCCGCTATCGACCAGCGAGTGAATGCCTTCGGACAGCATGGCGGAGGAGCCCGTAAAAAAGGCCGCCACAAATTTGGCAATGGCAATGGCAATATTGGCCCCGATGGCCCCGTAGATAGCAATTTTAGAAGAACCGGCAGACATGGAACAAGCGAAGGTGAGGCGTAAAGAAACGAGATGGCGCGGACAAAAGCGCGGCTAGGAAGCAGTGCGGTGCTCGGGCGCAAACGACTCGGCTTCCACAAAGATGCGTTTGAACTCGGGGTGCTTGGCCCGAATGGCCCGCTCCAGGTGCAGTACCGCATCCTCCATCTGCTGGGCCGACAAATCCTGGCGAAACCGCACGTCCAGGGCCAGAAAAGCATCCTGGGGCCCAAGGTACATGGAAAGCGGCGGCCGAATGCTGGCCACGGCCGGCTCGGCGGCGGCCAGGGCCTGCAGGCTGGCCAGCGTGGTGGCGTCTACACCTTCGCCCACCAGCAGGCCCCGGGTTTCCTTGAGCATGAACATTGCCATGCCAATCAGCAGCAGGCCAATGGCCATGGAGGCCGCCCCATCGAGGTAGACATTGCCGAGCAGGTGCCCGAAAAACACCCCGGCCAGGGCAATAACCAGCCCGACCAGGGCGGCCAGGTCTTCGAGCAGAATGGCGTACACGGCCGGGTCGCGGCTGGCGCGCAGCGCCTGCCAGAAACCGGCGTCGCCGCGCGTCTTGTTGAACTCGCGGAAAGCCAGGAAGCAGGCAATACACTCGAACACCACCGACAGGCCCAGCACCCAGTAGTTCCAGGTGGGGTCGGAGAGGGGCGTCGGGTCCTGAATGTGCTGCCAGCCCTTGTAAAGCGACATGCCGCCGCCCACCGCGAAGATGAGCACGGCTACGATGACCGTCCAGAAGTACAGCTCCTTGCCGTAGCCAAAGGGGTGGGTGGCGTCGGCCGGCTGCTCGGCGCGTTTCAGCCCCCACAGAATCAGCACGCCGTTGCCGCTATCCACCATTGAGTGGATGCCTTCGGAGAGCATGGCGGAACTACCCGTGAAAAAAGCGGCCACAAACTTGGCAACGGCAATGGCCAGATTAGCCCCGATGGCCCCGTACACAACCAGTTTGGAAGAAGAAGTTCCGGCCATAGAAAAGACAGTTAGTTGCCCGTGGTACGGGGGCAGCCAAATGGAAGTTGGCAACGGGCATGGAACAATCGGCTTTTATCCGACTTTTACGGCCCTATGATCAACACCTCTACCGAAGCCACCCCTACCGCCGCCCCGCTCCGCCGCAACCTGGGCCTGGTGCAGGCCACGGCTCTGAACATGATTGACATGGTCGGCATCGGCCCCTTCGTGACCCTGCCGCTGGTGATGGGCATGATGGGGCCGTACTTCCTGCTGGCTTGGCTGGTAGGCGCGGGGCTGGCCATTGTCGACGGCCTGATCTGGAGCGAGTTGGGCGCAGCCTACCCCGAGGCCGGCGGCTCCTACAAGTTTCTGAAGCTGGCCTACGGCGAAAAGAAGTGGGGCCGGCTGATGTCGTTTCTCTACGTGTGGCAAACGCTGGTGCAGGCTCCGCTGGTGGTAGCCTCAGGCGCCATCGGCTTTGCCCAGTATTTTGGCTACCTCGTGCCTCTCACGGTATGGTGGCAGCCCAAAATGGTGTCGGGCCTCGTGGTGCTGGCCCTCATTGCCTTGCTCTACCGCCGCATCGAAGACATCGGCCGTCTGGGCGTGATGTTGTGGGTGGGCGTGCTGGGCCTCATGGCCTGGCTGATTTTCGGCGGCCTGACGCACGCCGAGCATACCGTGGCCTGGCTGCCAGCCGGCGGCTTCTCGGCGCTGCCGGGCCTGCTGCTGTCGGCGGCCATGGGGCAGGCGGCCGTCAAGACGGTGTACAGCTACCTGGGCTACTACAACGTGTGCCACCTGGGCGGCGAAATCAAGAATCCGCAACGCGTGATTCCGCGCAGCATTTTCCTGAGTATCCTGGGCATCATGGCTCTGTATCTGCTGCTCAACTGGAGCGTGGGCACCGTTATACCGTGGCAGGAAGCGCAGCACTCCGAGTTCATCGTCAGCACGTTCGTCGAGAAGCTCTATGGGCCAGTAGCGGCCCAAGCGGCTACGGCGCTGGTGCTGTGGGTGGCGTTTGCCTCCCTTTTCGCGGTGCTGTTGGGCTACTCCCGCATTCCCTACGCGGCGGCGGCCGATGGCGAGTTTCTGCCGCTCTTCGCCAAAACCCACCCCACCAAGCATTTTCCCCACGTGTCGCTGCTGATTCTGGGCGGTTTGGGCTTCGTATTCAGCCTGCTGTTCCGCCTCGGCGAGGTCATCACCGCCATCCTGGCCATGCGCATTCTGGTGCAGTTCGTGGGGCAGGCTATTGGCCTCGTGCTTTTGCGCCGCCGGAATGGCGCGGCTCATCTGCCGTTCCGAATGCCGCTGTATCCGCTGCCGGTTATCATTGCCGTGGCCGTGTGGCTGCTGATTTTCTGGAGTACCGGCCCCACGTTCATGCTTTCCGGCCTCACCGTTATTGGCACGGGTATCATCGTGTTTTTGCTATGGAGCCGCCGCCGGGGGCAATGGCCGTTTGCAAGCTAAAGCCTCACCCAGAAACGGATGAGAACATCGTTTTCAGCCTGCTTGATTTGGGGTCGGCTTGTTGAAGCGGGACGATTCTCAATCACGGAAGCTGTTTAGGAAGTCGCCTGACGGTTCTGCTCTATCTTGCGTCCGCTTGCCGAAGCATCTCCACCGCGCCATTAGCGGCTTTTCGGCGGAGCGGTAAAGATGCTTTGACTCCGCTGCGCGGACGCTAGATGAGCAGGACGCAAATGGGGTTTTACCATTTCCCAACCACGCTCTAAACACTTCTGAGGGTATAACTAATGCTACGTTTTCTGTGCTTTTGTCTGCTTGGCCTACTGCTACTCGCGGTGCCGGCCCGGGCCCAAAACGCCCCGGCCGATACTGACTTTTTGCCCTGGAGCGCCACGCGTCGCCTCACCGCCGCCGACTTCCGCATGCAGCTGCGGGCCAATACCAATATGCGCGGCAGCAGTGCCAGCTTCGTCCTTGGGATGGATGGCAACGCGTACGACCTGCTGGGCAAGCGCGGCAACAATGCCGTGTACAACCGCATGTTTCGCCCCGCCTCCTGGCTCGATACTACGGAGGTTGCCGAAGTGTCGCGCAGCATCTGTTACCAGCAAACGCTGTTTGATATCCAGGAAATATACGTGCGTCGGCTCCGCCAGGAAGCCCGCGCCAATGCCCGCAAAATCATCCTGATCGGCAAGCCCAACCTGACCGAGCTAAGTGCCCGGCACGTTAAAGAGGCCCAGCAGCGGCAAGTGGATTACACGGAGGAAACAGCGTATGGCACGATTTCTCAACCGCAAGCCGTCTGGGAACAACAGATTTTGACCGAGCTTCAGGCCCGGCACGCCTTCCAGACTGCCGACTAGGGTAGTCGTTTCTCGTAGCAGAAAAACCGCAGCCCCGACCGGAAAGCCAGCGTGATTTCACCCGCAAACCGGTAGCCCAGCTTCGGAAACAGTCGCTGCGTAGCCGTATTCTCCGAATTGGTATCCACGCGTAGCGACTTCAATCCTTTTTCCTGGGCCACTGTTTCTGCCTGTTGTAGCAAAGCGGCGGCTACGCCCCGTCCCTGTACGGCCGGGGCCACTGCCAGGCGGTGCGTTACTACGGCCATTTCCGTAGCGTCCCAGTCGGCCTGCGCGTATTCCGGGTCTTGGTCCTGGGTGAGGGCCGCTACGCCCACTACTGCTTCGGCCAGCTCCGCCACCCACAGCTGCCGCCGCTCAATATCCTGCTGGAAAACAGCTTCGTTCGGGTAGTCGCCTTCCCACTGAAAATTGCCCGCTGCCTGCATCAGCGGCACCACCTGCCGAACGAGGGCCATAATGGCGGGTAAATCGGCAGTGGTAGCGAGGCGAATCAGCATAAGGCAAGGCGAAGAGTGAAAAAGGACGGACAAAAAAAGAACGCGCCGCAGCGCGTTCCTAATTCTTGGCCGGAATAAAGCGCGCTAGCCGCGCCGCAATACGGCGGCGGCTTCCTTGGCGAAGTAGGTCAGAATAGCGTCGGCGCCGGCCCGCTTGATGCTGAGCAGCACTTCGAGCATCGTCTTTTCGCCGTCGAGCCAGCCGTTGCGGGCCGCTGCTTTCACCATGGCATACTCGCCCGACACGTTGTAGGCCGTCACGGGCAGATTGGTGTGGTTCTTCACGTCCAGAATCACGTCGAGGTAGCTCAGAGCGGGCTTCACCATTACCATGTCGGCTCCTTCCTGTTCGTCGAGGGCCAGCTCGCGCAGGGCCTCGCGGCGGTTGGCGGGGTTCATCTGGTAGCTTTTCTTGTCGCCCTTTTTGGGAGCCGAATCCAGCGCGTCGCGAAACGGACCGTAGAACGCCGACGCGTACTTGGCCGTGTAGCTCATGATGCTCACATGGCTGAAGGCGTTGCGGTCCAGCACGTCCCTGATGAAGGCCACGCGCCCGTCCATCATGTCGCTGGGGCCAATAATGTCGGAGCCGGCGCGGGCCTGGGCCAGGGCCATCTGGCCCAGTATTTCCAGCGAGGCATCGTTCAGAATCTCGCCGGTTTCGGCGTCCACCACGCCGTCGTGGCCGTCGCTGGAGTAGGGGTCCATGGCCACGTCGGTCATCAGCAGCACATCCGGAAACTGCCGCTTGATGTCGGCTATCGTTTTCAGATACAGGCCCTCGGGGTTAGCGCTTTCCTTGGCCAGCCGGTCTTTCAGCGCGTCGTTGATGCTGGGAAACGGGGCGAATGCCTTGATGCCCAGCTCCACGCACTGCCCAATTTCGTCGATGAGCCGGTCGGCGGTGAAGCGGTGAATGCCCGGCATCGAGCTGACTTCTATCGTTTTATCCTGGCCCTCAATCAGAAATAGCGGGTAGATGAAGTCATGAACGGTGAGGTTGGTTTCCTGCACCATGTTGCGAATGACTTCCGACTTGCGGTTGCGCCGGGGGCGGTGGGTGGGGAGTAGGGCCATAAAGAATGTTGGAAAGAGTCAGCCGGGAAAAACAACGCCAGCAAAGGTAAGGTTGCGCCGCCGGTAGTAGCGCCGCATGAAACCACGAGCAGAAAAAGCCTGTCTTGCCGGCCTGGCACCAGGGGCTACATGTTGAAAAACTCCTGAAAGATTTCCAGCCACGCGTGCTGGCCACCAAAGCCGAGCACCAGAAAGTAGTAGCCCAGAATAACCACGGCGGCACCGACTCCCAGCCCCAGCCAGCCGCCCAGAAACAACCCCACAAGCACCCCCCCGACAACCAGTAGGGCGCCCAGCACCACGTGGAAAAAATCGGTACTGTCGGCTGCCGGCCGCTGCGCGCGAGCCGCTGGCCGGGCCCTGCTACGTTGTATCTCCCGCTGCGGCTGGTGCCGCAGCCTACGAGCCGGATTTGCTCGGCTTACAGCCACCGGCCGGGGTGCTGTAGGCTGCCGTGCCGCTGTTGTGCCGGGCGCGGCGGGTTCTGCGGCTGAGGCTGGTGGCGCTACCGACTGCGCAGTTGGAGCAGCTGGAGTTGCCGTCGCCACTAGTGGCCCCGTGCCAGGGAGAAATTGGAAGGCCGCTTTTTCAGCGCGGCAGCCCAGCAGTAAGACACAGGAGAGAAGAAAGAGTCGGCTTCCGGAGAGTACGTGCATCAGCAAAAAATAAGCGGACCGCCAGCATCAGGCGGTCCGCTTTGCTTTCGTAAAAAGAAGCTGGCTTAAAACTCCAGAATTACCTGCTCGATAATGTCGCAGGCCTCGTGCATTTGCTCCTCAGTAATAACCAGCGGCGGCGCGAAGCGGATGATGTCGCCGTGGGTGGGCTTGGCCAGCAGGCCGCGCTCCATCAGCGTCACGCACACATCCCAGGCAGTGCGGCCATCGGCGTGGGGCTTGATAATCACGGCATTGAGCAGGCCTTTGCCCCGCACCAACTCCACTACCTCGGGGCGTTTGGCCATCACGCGGCGCATCCGCTCCCGAAATACCTCGCCCTGGGCCCGCGAGTTGCTCACCAGGTTTTCGTCGTGCAACACATCCAGCGCCGCCCGCAGCACTACGCAAGCCAGCGGATTGCCACCAAACGTGGAGCCGTGCTGCCCCGGCTGAATCGTGAGCATAATATGGTCGGGGGCCAGCACCGCCGATACCGGCATCGTGCCACCCGATAAGGCCTTACCCAGAATCAGAATATCAGCATGAACGCCTTCGTAGCATACGGCCAGCAGCTGGCCCGTGCGCCCCAGCCCCGTCTGTATTTCATCGGCAATAAACAGCACGTTGTTCGCCTTGCACAAGGCGTACGCCTTGGCTAAGTAGCCTTCCGAAGGCACCATCACCCCGGCTTCCCCCTGAATGGGCTCCACCAGAAAACCGCACACGTGCGGGTCCTGCAAGGCTTCCTCCAGTGCCGCCAGGTCATTGTAGGGCACCACTTGGTAGCCCGGCATGTAGGGGCCAAAGCCGCCGGTGCTGTCGGCGTCGGTACTGAAGGAAATGATGCCGGTCGTGCGGCCGTGGAAGTTGTGCTCGGCCACCAGAATGCGGGCCTGGTTGGGCGCAATGCCTTTTTCCTGGTAGCCCCACTTGCGGGCCAGCTTCAGCGCCGTTTCTACGGCTTCGGCTCCCGAGTTCATCAGGAGTGCTTTGTCGTAGTTGAACAACTCGCACAACTGCTTCTCTGCCGGCCCCAGCTGGTCGTTGAAAAATGCCCGCGACGTGAGGGTGAGCTTCTGCGCCTGCTCTATCATGGCTCCCACGATGCGCGGGTGGCAATGGCCCTGGTTCACAGCCGAATACGCCGACAGAAAATCAAAATACTGCTTGCCGTCCACGTCCCACACATGCACCCCTTCACCGCGGTTGAGCACCACGGGCAACGGGTGGTAGTTGTGGGCTCCGTAGCGGTCTTCCAGCGCCATCAGCTCTTGGCTGCGGCTTGTAGTGGTGTCAGTGGCAGAGTGGGTGGGGGCAGAGTGCATAGCGAAGGAGTGTTAAGCCGCAAAACGAGTTCAGCTGCCCAAAATTACGGAAAAGACCCGGAAGGCGTTGGCACTACAGCTGAACGCGTGAGACCTACTCCTCCAACGCATCCAGCCGGCTCTGGATATCGAGGAACTTACCCACGAAATTGCCCTCCTCCGAGCCATTGGCCCGCACGATGGTCCAGTCGAACACGGCGTTGGTTGTAAACTCCAGGATCTGGCCATTCGTGTAGCCTTGCACGGTTTGCAGCTCGTTGGCAATCGTACCCTGAATGTAGGCGTCTTCCCACTGCGTTACCCGCACAAAAACCTGCTCAAACTTGCCGTCCGTGTCCACTACGCGGGTGGTCAGGTAAAACGCTTCACCGGCTTTCAGACCCGCCTGGTAGCGTTTTTTGGCTTGGGGCAAAGTTCGTAAGGCTTCCTTGACCGGCTTGGCGATAAGCTGGTCAAACAGCGCCATCGACTGCGCCGGCCCCACCGATTCGCTCTCGGCTACTGCCACGGCTACGGGGCGGTCGGGGGCCGCTGCCTGCTGCGCCCATCCCGCCCCGCTGGCAGCGAGCAGCAGCACTATCAGGCAGGCCGTACGAAGCAAAAGCATAGGTGGAATAGTAGCTTTCCGCCCCGGAAAGAGGTTCTAAGGTACTAAAAAACGGCTGTATTGGGGGCAGGTTTAGGAATATGCAGTTGGCGGCGCTACCGCTTGCTGGCCTCCTTAGTTGAGGTCCGAAAGCCAGCAGTTGCCGTGCCCGGCCCAGGGCTACTGGTCCCGGCTGTCGGGCTTTTGGTCGTAACTTGCCGGCCTATGGCTCTCACCCCGCAACCCTTGCAGCCGGGCGACTACTATCTGTCGCCGGAAGGTTTTATGGTCTTCACCGAGCAATATCATTTGCGTCGCGGATTCTGCTGTAAAAGCCGCTGCCGGCACTGTCCGTGGGGTTTTGCCACTGACGAAAAGCGAGCCCCAGCCCCGCTTCCCGGCTGCTAACCGCTTATTTTTCAGCGTGCCGGTTTGTTACTATCGAACAAATACCGATATTTGCGTCCCTTTTTCCAGCATTGAAACCTCTAAGTCTCCCCATATCATGGCACGAGTTTGTGATCTGACCGGCAAGCGTACCCGCGTAGGCAACAACGTTTCGCACGCCAACAATAAGACGAAACGCAAGTTCTATCCGAACCTGCAAAAAAAACGTTTTTACATTCCTGAGGAAGATTCTTGGGTAACGTTGAAAGTAGCGACCAGCACTATCCGCACCATCAACAAGAACGGCATCATGTCGGTCCTGAAGAAGGCAAAAGAGCAGGGCTTTATCGTTTACTAGGCTTTTCGGAAGCGCTGAGCCCACCTGTGGCGGCACACCAGAGTAATTGTGGCACGCAACGTGCGCGCAGCTTTGGCGTCCTTCCGGGCAGTATGCTCTACTCCCTTCCGTCTACAATACCTCGGGTACTCCTAGTCGTCGCTCTGATGGCTTCGTGGGGTGGCCTGTCATCGGAGGCCCGCGCTCAGCGAGCCGCCCGTGCCGACCGTCCCACTGATTTTCTGGACCCCGCCTTTCACCGGCAACGGAGAGAGCTGCTGCGCCAAGCGCTGCCGGCTCGCTCCGTTGCCGTTTTGTTTGCGGCTCCCGTCCGCAACCGGGCCAACGATGTGGATTTTCTCTACCATCAGAACCCGGACTTCTATTATCTGACCGGCTACACCGAGCCCCATGCGGTGGTAGTGCTCTTCAAAGAGCCCCAGACTATCGGCGGCCAGGCCGGCATTACGGAAGCCCTGTTTACTCAGCCCCGCGACCCGCAGCGGGAGTCCTGGACCGGCCGGCGCCTGGGGTCGGAAGGAGCCAAGCAGCAGCTGAAGCTCCAGTTCAGTGCCGACAATAAAGCTTTTGCCACTGCCGGTATCAAATGGGCTGATTTTGGCCAGATCCTGTTTCTTGATTTGCCGACGGATGTGCGGGACGATTCCCGCGACCCCGCCGACCTGGCCAATCTGGTGGCCGACTTTCGACGGCAGGCCGGGGTGCCGGTCGATTATAGCCCCGAGCTAGTAGGGCTGCACAAGCTTATTCAACGGTACGGCGCGACAAACGCGGCTACCTTGTTGCCGCGCCTAGAGGCGCAGAGCAAAGCCGTGCCCGCCGTTGCCGCCGATGCCTATGTTCAGGCTTACCGGCAGGCCGCCACTGATGCTGACCGCCAAAAAGCGGCGGCCAACCGGCCCCTGAACCGCTACGACGCTTCGACCCTGAGCGAGGTGCTGGATGTGTTGCGGGAAGTGAAAACTCCCGAGGAAATAGTGCTGCTCCGCCGCGCCATCCGTATTTCAACCATTGGCCAGCAAGAAGTGATGAAGGCTTTGCGGCCCGACATGTCAGAAAATGAGGTGCAGGGCCTGCATGAATTCGTGTATCGCCGCTACGGGGCCGAATTTGAAGGCTACCCCAGCATTGTGGGCGCGGGTGCCAATGGGTGCATTCTGCACTACGAAACCAACGACAAGCCGCGCCTCGGCAACGACCTCATCCTAATGGACTGCGGCGCCGAATACCACGGCTACTCGGCCGACGTGACGCGAACGGCCCCGCCCAGCGGCAAGTTCTCCCCGGCCCAGCGCCAGATTTACGAATTGGTGCTGGCTGCCCAGGAAGCTGCTTTCAAGGAATGCAAGCCGGGTAGCGAGTTTCAGGCCCCGCACAAAGCGGCCCAACAAGTTATAGCCGCCGGTCTGCTGAAGCTGGGCATTATCACCGACGCCGCCGATGTGCGCAACTACTTTCCTCACGGCACTTCTCATTACCTGGGCCTCGACGTGCACGACCGGGGTACCTACAAGCCGCTGCCGCCGGGCGCGGTCATTACCGTGGAGCCGGGAATCTACATTCCCGAAAACAGCCCCTGTGATAAGAAATGGTGGAATATCGGGGTGCGTATCGAGGATGATATCCTGATAACGGCGACCGGCCACGAGAACCTGTCGGCTGGCGCGCCCCGCACAGTTGCAGAAATTGAGGCGCTGATGGCTAAGCCCAGCGTGCTGGACAGCTTCAAATGGCCCGTACTCAAGTAATTTAGTTCGCTAAAGCTCGTAAAACGGCATTTGGCAGATACCTACCGGGTGAGGAAGAGCAAAAGTTAAGAATACATTCGGCTGAGGGTTTGACAATTCCGAAAAGCCGTGTACCTTTGCAGTCCTTAATCCAAAAACCCCCAAGTCGAGATGGCTAAGAAAGGAAACCGGGTGCAGGTAATCCTGGAGTGCACCGAGCACAAGAACTCGGGTATGCCGGGCACCTCGCGCTACATTACCACCAAGAACCGTAAGAATACGCCTGAGCGCGTGGAGCTGAAGAAATTCAACTCGGTGCTCAAGAAAATGACCGTCCACAAGGAAATCAAGTAATTGAGCGATGGCTAAGAAAGTAGTAGCAACCCTGAAAGTAGCAGGCGGCAAAGACTGGGCAAAGGTCATCCGTGCTGTAAAGTCGCCTAAGAGCGGTGCGTACACCTTCCGTGAGGAAATGGTGCCCGTCGACAAAGTGCAGGAATACATTGCCTCCGGCACGAAGTAATTCGACGCTTCGGCGTTCTGAATGCAGTGAAGAAGTCCCGCCGTTGTGGGACTTTTTTGCGTGTTAAGGATTTTATGGTGCTTAGTGCTTAGTCGTTGGTGCTTGGTACTAAAGCGCGCGGAAAGAGCGAGCTTGCACCGACGACTAGCTATTCCGTAGCTGCTGCGCGGCAAAGCACCACTAACTAAGCACCATTACATGGGACTTTTCGATTTCTTTAAAAAAGATAAGGAGAACAAGGAACAGCAGGAGTCGCTGGACAAGGGGCTGGAGAAAACCAAAACCAACTTCTTCGATCAGCTGAGCAAAGCCGTAGTTGGTAAAACAACGGTGGATGAAGCGGTGCTCGACGACCTCGAAAGCGTGCTGGTGCATGCCGACGTGGGCATCGAAACCACGGTGAAGGTGATTGAGCGCATCGAGAAACGGGTGGCCCGCGACAAGTACGTGAGTACTTCGGAGCTGGACCGCATTCTGCGCGAGGAAATCGTGGGCTTGCTCTCCGATAATACTTCGGGCTCGATGGGCTTGCTCGACCGGGCCGACAATGCCGGTATGCCCTTCGTTATCATGGTAGTAGGCGTGAACGGCGTGGGCAAAACCACGACCATTGGCAAGCTGGCGCACCGCTTCCACTCGGCGGGTAAGAAAGTGGTGCTGGGCGCGGCCGATACGTTCCGCGCCGCCGCCGTCGATCAGCTCATCATCTGGGGGCAGCGCGTGGGCGTGCCCGTGGTGTCGCACGGCATGAACACCGACCCGGCGTCGGTGGCCTACGATGCGGTGCAGAAAGGCGTGGAAATGGGCGCCGATGTGGTTATCATTGATACGGCCGGCCGCCTGCACAACAAGGTGAACCTGATGAACGAGCTCAGCAAAATAAAGCGGGTGATGCAGAAGGTGATTCCGGATGCGCCCCACGAAGTGCTGCTGGTGCTGGATGGCAGCACGGGGCAGAATGCGTTTTTGCAGGCCAAAGAATTTACCAAAGCTACCGAGGTCACGGCCCTGGCTATTACCAAGCTCGATGGCACGGCCCGGGGCGGCGTTGTTATCGGCATCTCCGACCAGTTTAACATTCCGGTGCGCTACATCGGGGTGGGCGAGAAGATGACGGATTTGCAGCTATTTGACCGGCATACGTACGTCAACTCGCTGTTTTCGAAGAAATAGCAACCTAACAGGCTGTCAACTGGTGCCTGCGAAGGACCTTACCGCGCCGGAACGAATTGCTGGGACGAATTGTCGTTCAGAGCTAATCGGCCTGGTGGGTTGAGAAACTTCGCAAGCGCCGACTGACAGAAAGAAGAAGAACATGAAAGTAAGAAGCCAGCAGGCCAACAAAGTCAATGTCATTACGCTCGGGTGCTCCAAGAATCTGGTCGATTCGGAAGTGCTGATGGGGCAGTTGCAGGCCAATAATTTCCAGGTAACCCACGAGGCCGAGAAGTCGGATGCCAACATCGTGATTATTAACACCTGCGGCTTTATTGACAATGCCAAGCAGGAAAGCATCGACATGATTCTGCGCTATGCCGACGAAAAAGAGGCGGGCAAGCTGGATAAGCTCTACGTAACGGGGTGCCTGTCGCAGCGCTACAAGGACGATCTGGAAGCCGAAATTCCGCAGGTAGATGCCTATTTCGGCACCTTGGAGCTGCCGCAGCTGCTGAAAACGCTGGAGGCTGACTACAAGCATGAGCTGGTGGGCGAGCGGCTGCTGACCACGCCCCGCCACTACGCCTACTTCAAAATTGCGGAAGGCTGCAACCGGCCCTGCTCGTTCTGCGCCATTCCGCTGATGCGCGGCAAGCACGTCGACCGCTCGATTGAAGACCTGGTGAAGGAGGCCAAGCGCCTGGCTTCGATGGGTACCAAAGAGCTGATTCTTATTGCCCAGGACCTGACCTACTACGGCTTGGAGCACTACGGCGAGCGGAAACTGGCTGACCTGCTGCGCAACCTCTCCGACGTGAACGGCATCGACTGGATCCGGATGCAGTATGCGTATCCGTCGCAGTTTCCGCTGGAAGCGCTGGATGTGATGATGGAGCGGGAGAATATCTGTAAGTACCTGGATATGCCGCTGCAGCATATTTCGGATAGCCAGCTCAAGACCATGCGCCGCGGCATCAGCAAGCGCCGTACGGTGGAGCTGGTCGACACGATCCGGCAGCGGGTGCCCGGCATTGCGCTGCGCACCACTCTTATTGCGGGCCACCCCGGCGAAACGGAGCAGGATTTTGAGGAGCTGTACGACTTCGTGGAGAAAACCAAGTTCGAGCGCCTGGGCATTTTTACGTATTCGCACGAGGAAAGCACCCACTCGCACACGCTGGCCGACGACGTGCCGGCGGAGGTGAAGCAGAGCCGCGCCGACCAGATTATGGAGCTGCAACAAGGTATTTCGCTGGAGCTGAATGAGCAGAAGGTGGGCCAGACCTACAAAGTGCTGTTTGACCGCAAGGAAAGCGGCTACTTCGTGGGGCGCACCGAGTTCGACTCACCGGAGGTAGACAACGAAGTACTGGTGCCGGCTACGCCCGATACCTACGTGCCCATTGGCAGCTTCGCAACGGTGAAGATCAACGACGTGTCGGATTTTGACCTGTATGGCGAGCTGGTGAAATAGCCGGCCTTCGTGACTTGCCAGAAAGAACAAGAAAAGCTGCCCGCTCGGGCAGCTTTTCTTGTTTCGGCCCGTCGATGGCCGTAGCATGTGAGCTGGTAACACAGTCTCGGCTAGCAGGCGAGCCAAAACAGATTGGGGCGGCCGTGGTTTGACACCTATTCACGCCGGCTGGCCGCCGCGCCGACAGCCAAAGGTGCTGCGCGCGACGCCCATTATGGCCGGACCTCGCGGGAGTTCTGCGGTTTTTTTTCCGGACCTTGCACCGCCACTTGTACCCTTCCTCATGCCACTGCATTCTATCAGCTACGCCGACACGGGCGCGTTTTCGTCGTTTATTACCGATTATATCCGCCAGAATCCCGCATTAGCGTCCTATTATCACCGCTTTCCGACGCTGGCGGCATTTGCGGAGCAGTTGACCGAGAAGCAGGCAGCTTACACGCCCGAGGCCCGGCAACGGCTGGTGGCAGCCTTGCAGCAGCAATACAAAACCCTGGATGTGCCGCACCCGGCCGTGACGGCCAATCTGGCGCTGCTGGGCCAACAAACTACCTTTACCGTCACCACCGGCCACCAGCTCAACCTGCTCACGGGGCCGCTGTATTTTATCTATAAAATCGTAACGACCCTCAAGCTGTGCCAGCAGCTGAAGGCCGAATATCCGCAGTACGATTTCGTGCCGATGTACTGGATGGCCACGGAAGACCATGATTTCGCCGAAATCAACCACTTCCACTTGTTCGGCAAAAAGCACGAGTGGCAGTCGGAGCACGTGGGCGGGCCAGTGGGGCGCATGGCGCTCGATGGCCTGCAGGAGCAGATTCTGGACCTGCTGCCGGCCGATGTGCCGGCTGCTTTCCGGGCCGCTTACCAGGCCGGCGGCACGCTTACCGAGGCCACCCGCCACCTGACCCATGCGTTGTTCGGGGAGTTTGGGCTGGTGAGCATCGACGGCGATAGTGCGGCGCTGAAACAGGCGCTGGTGCCGGTGCTGGAGCGCGAAATTCGGGAGCAGGCTTCCAACACGGCGGTGCAAGCCACCAATGCCCACCTGGAGGCCTCGGGCTACAAGCCCCAGATCTACTCGCGGCCACTCAACCTGTTTTTTCTGACTACCGAAGGAAAGCGGGAGCGGATTGAGCGCGAAGGCGACTGTTTTGCCGTGCGCAACACTACGCTGTGCTACACCGAGGAGGAGCTGCTGACGCTGGCCCGGCAGCAACCCGAATGCTTTAGCCCGAATGTGGTGCTGCGGCCCCTGTACCAGGAGCTGCTGCTGCCCAACCTTTGCTACGTGGGTGGCGGCGCGGAAGTAGCCTACTGGTTCCAGCTCAAGCAGGTGTTTGATGACAACAGAGTGCCTTTTCCGATGCTGCTGCTCCGCAACTCGGCGCTGTACCTGGGCAAGGCCAACGCGGGCAAGCTGCGCAAGCTGGGCCTGACGCCGCTTGACGTGTTCCGGCCGCTGCCCGAGCTTAAGAAGCAGGTGGGCGCCACGCTGGGGCAGGAAGAAATCAGCCTGAGCCCGCAGCAGCAAACGGTGGCGGCAGCGTTCCAGCAAATAACCGATCTGGCCCAGCGCCTCGACCCCACGCTGGTGAAAACCGTGGCGGCCGAAGCCCAGAAAGTCATTGGCGGCCTGGCCGGGCTGGAAAAGCGCCTCAGCAAGGCGGCCGAAGCCAAGCACGACACGGCTTATTCCCAGCTCACGACCGTGAAGGACAAGTTGTTTCCCAACGGTGAGCTGCAGGAGCGCGTCGATAACGTATTGTCTATTCTGATTAATAACCCCGGCTTTGTTGCGCAGCTGCTGGCTGCTTTCGAGCCGCTGGCCTTGGAATTTGCCGTGGTGGAGGAAGAATAAGCTGCCAGAGCGGATCCTTAGGTTGTGGCAGGCGCATCCGGTAGTTCCGGGTGCGCCTGTTCTGCGTTATATTGCTCCAGATTTTATCCGGTTCCACGACTACTTATGTCCTCTTATTCCTGGTTGAAGATTCTGGCACTGCCCGCTTTCTTGTTGCCGGCCACTACACGGGCCCAAGTCATTTCCGGTAAAATTCTTGACGCCAAAACCCACGCGGTGCTGCCCTTCGTCAACATCGGGGTGCTGCACAAAAGCGTGGGCACGGTGGCTGATGCGCAAGGTGCTTACCACCTAAGCGTGGCCTCGGTGTCGGCCCACGACACCATTCGGGTGTCGGGCCTGGGCTTTCGGCCGCGGCTGCTGCGGGTGCAGGAGCTGCAGCAGCAGCCCACCGTGGAGCTGAGCCCCGAAGCCGTGCTGCTGCGCGAGGTGAAGGTGAAAGCCAAAGGGTTCTATAAGCGCACCCATCTGCTGGGGTTCAAAAACCCGGACGCCAGTGGCACGCTCACCATGTCATCGAATGATCTGGGAACCGAAATCGGGTCGGTTATCAACTTGAGCCGCCGGCCCACGCGGGTGGTGAATGCCAACTTCAACGTGGCCTACAACCACAGCGGCCCGCTGACCTTTCGGGTGAATATGTACCGGCTGCGGCCCGATGGCAAACCCTCGGAGGAAAAGCTGCTGCGCCGCGACGTCATCGTAACGTTCGGCAGTGAGAAAGGCACGATCAGCGTGGATTTGACGCCCGACCAACTGATTCTGGACGAGGATTTTATGCTGGCCCTGGAGTGGATTGACGGCCCGAACCAGGCCCAGGTGAAATCGAATCTGGCCTTTGTGGCGGGGCTGGGCTATGCTAACAACGATTTTTACCTGCGCCAAACCAGCCAAGCTACTTGGGAACGGACTTCGGTGGGAGCGGTGCTGGCTGGTATGCAGCCCAAAATCAGCTTTTACGTGACGGTGCAGGATTAATAGACTTGCTACTAATACGGTATCTTCGAATGAACCTGGTTGTTATATGCTGAAGAGTGAATTGCGCCGGCAAATGCTGGCCTGGCGGCGGGCCCTGTCGGATCTGGAGTTGGTGGCCCGCAGCCGGCAGGTAGCGGCGCAGTTGTTTAAGGAAACGTACCTGACGCAGCTGGGCACTGTGCATGTCTTTCTGCCCATTCAGCGGCAGCGGGAACTGGATACCTGGGAAATCATTCGCCGTTTCTGGCGCGACTTTCCGGCGGTGCGCATGGTGGTGCCCGTGATGCAGAAAGATGGCGTAACGTTGCGCCACTACCTATTGACGCCCGATACGGAGCTGGTCGAAAACTCCTGGGACGTGCCAGAGCCGTTGCACGCCGAGGAAGTAATGCCCCAGGAGCTGGATGCCGTGCTGGTGCCGCTGCTGGCCTTCGACGAAGCCGGCCACCGCGTGGGCTACGGCAAGGGCTTCTACGACCGTTTTCTACGGCAGTGTCGTCCCGATGTGCTGCTCATTGGCTTGTCGGTGGAAGACCCCGTGCCGCGTATCGCCGATGCCTGGGAAGGCGACGTGCGCCTGCATGCCTGCGTGACACCGGGCAAGATCTGGCGTTTCGGCCGGCCGGCTGATACCGGAATGTAGGGTGGAGCTGACTTGCTTGAACCGATAAGTGTGAGCAGTAAGTTTGTCAAATCCTCCTTTCTGTTCTTGCCAGCTTACTTGTATAAGCGCGCTAGTTCTGAGCGGGTGCTACCTGCATGATGCGCGCCTGACCCCAGGGCGCTACGCTCACGCGCACGAGCAAGGGCTGCCGGGTAGCTGATTTTTCCAGGGACAAGCCGGTCTTTTCCGGCACGTAATACCGTTCCAGCCCAAAGCGCAGCCGGATGCCGTGGGCCCAGCTATCCGTGACCCAGCCGCGCAGAACTACTTGATGTGCGTCGGCGGCTGGCTCGGTGCTATACACGCCCGCTGCCTCGTATGCTCCGCGCAGTGGCTGAAGCAGCACGTACACCGGCTGCCCCGCCTGCGGCGGCTGCGGGCCGTGCCACAGGCGCGCCGGCACTTGGCTAATGGTATAGTTCAGCCGCACATAGTCGCCGAAAAGCAGGTCGCGCGGGTCGACGGGCGTGGTGCGCAACACAACGACGCGGCCAAATGCCGTGGTGGCATAACCCGCCCCGGCCACGGCCAGAATAAAAAGCACCTGCGCCGCTAGGGCTGCCCATAGCAGCCGGCGACGCGTAAAAAAAGAAGGAGAGGGAGCCATCATACGGCTATTCGGGAAGCTTGGAAGACAACGACTGCGCGTTTTTGCGGCGCAGATACGAGCTCAGACCCAGCAGTAGCGCGCCGCCCACCAGGAAAAACAGCGACTTATCCATGAATGCCCACGTCAGCTTGAAATAGGCCACCATCGTCGTCAGGATGAAGAGCACCGTGCCCAGCGTGACGCGGTCAGCGTTATTTTCCTGGTGGCCGCGCCACAGCACGGTGCCCGAATAGGCATAGAGCACCACCAGCGTGGCAATGGCCAGCGCTAGGCCGCCGTGCAAATAGAAGCCCGGTAGCAGCAGCAGCCAATCGGTGGCGCTGCTCAGGCGGCCCCGCTGGTATTTGCCCGCCACCGACAGGCCCAACACCAGCACCAAGGCGCTGCTATACGCCAGAAACGGCGGCCGTAGCAGGCCCGCGTAGGTATCGGCTTCTCCATACAAAGCCAGTCCCAGGGTAAAGAGAAAAGCGGCTACCAGCGGCGGAGCCTGCAAGGCCCGGCCAGCCGGCCGGTCGGTTTGCCAGTCGCCCACGGCGTAGATGAGCATGGCCGGGATGAAGAACCAAGTGATTTTAGCGTTTAAGTGGCTGACAAGCAGCCCAGCCTGCCAGAGCAAGCCACTGGCCAGCACGGTAGCCAGCACCGCATCGGGCTGCCGCCACCAATAATAGCCCAGCCCAACAATAGCCAGGGCAGCGGTGAAATAGCTGAACCCCCCAAGCTGGCCGGTGCTGTAGCCCTGCACAATGCCCCCGATGCAGGCGGTGAGAATAAACAGGAAGCGGCTGCGGTAGAGGTAGGTAAGCACCGTGCCGGCCAGCGCCCAGGCCAGCAGCCCCGACGCGTCGTAGCCGATGAGCTGGTACATCTGGCTGGTGAGCACGATTCCGGCTCCGAACAGAAGCAGTCCCAGGCCCACCAGGCCCATGCCCAGGGAGGCGTTGCCCCGGCGCAGAAAATACTCGCCCGTAGCGTAGGCACCGCTCAGGCTGCCGAGCAGCAGCAGCAGCCGGAGCCACTCGGGCAGGCCCTGCCAGTTGGCGGCCACCAGGCTAAGGGCGCTGAGGCCCACGAGCAGGCTGCCCAGCAGCGGCAGCAGCCCCACCACCCGCTCATCCGACGGGTATAAGGCGAGCAGCCGCTGGTGCTGCTCGGGCGTAATAATGCCCTTGTGCACCCACTCGCGCCCTTCAGTTTCGAGCATCTTTCTACTCATACTTATTGCCTGGTTCTCTCGTAGTTGTTTGGTCCCTGCTACAGCATGCAGCTAGTAGTCGGGTTTGCGGGCCCGCGTCATTTCGCGCTTGCCGGGCGGGCCGGGAATCTTCTCTACCAGCCAGCCCGCCGCTTTGAGGCTACGCCGAAAGCTGCCTTTGGCGCAGTAGCTCACCAGCACGCCGCCGGTAGCCGTAGCCTCGTAGAGCTGGGTAAACACTGCATCCGTCCACATATCGGGTTGCTTCTCAGGGGCGAAGGCGTCGAAATACACCACATCATACTGGTTGGCCGGCAAAGTAGTGTCCTGTAAGCTGCCGTGCATCTTACGCAGCGTGAAGCCCGCTGTCAGCCCAACCGGCTCATCCCAGGCCGCACCATGCAGCTGCTCGTGGTAGGCCCGCAGCTCGGGGTTCAGCACGTAGCGCTCCACGCCCAGGCTCCGGATGACGGCCGGCGGCAGGGGAGATTTTTCCAGCGTGTCGTAGTCGATGCCGGCGTTGGCGCTTAGGCTGCGCTGCAACGTCAGCAGGGCATTCAGGCCGGTGCCAAAACCAATTTCCAGCACCCGGACCCGCGTCTTGGCGGTGGTCAGCCGGGGCTCCAGGCCCGCGCCGAGGTACACGTGCTGCGCCTCCTGCAGGGCGCCGTGCGTGGAGTGGTAGTGCTCATCAAGAGCGGGTACATACAAGGTGCTGGAGCCGTCTGCTGTCGTCCGAACTTCTACTTTTACACCATCTTCTGTTTCGTACTGCATACCTGACTTCCTTCTGCTTATGGCCCGCGTAAAAGTAGCGTTACCCGATACATATTCGCTCACCGTCCAGATTCCGGTGCGCATCACCGACCTCAACTACGGCGGCCACCTCGGCAACGATGCCCTGCTGAGCTTGCTGCACGAAGCCCGCGTGCAGTTTTTGCACCACATGGGCCTCGTGGAGCTCGACACTGCTACGCGCACCGGCACCATTATGGCCGATGTAGCTATTGAGTACAAGGGCGAGGCTTTCTACGGCGACATCCTCCACATTCACCTCGCCGCCACCGACCTGCACACCTACGGCTTTGATGTCGTGTACTGGGTGAAAAACCAGGCCGACAAGGAAATAGCCCGCGCCAAAACCGGCATGCTCTGCTTCGACTACGCCGCGCGCAAGCTGCGCCGCCTGCCCGCCGAGTCGGAAGCCCGGCTGAGCGCGCCTGCCGCGCCGGCCCGGCTGCTGGAATAAGGCCCGGGCGGGCCCGTCGGTAAAGAATAGGGATAAGCCCATACGCATGGAACCCAACTGCTTGCCGCGTTGTATCTTTGCCCTATGATTCCTCTGACCGTACTTTCCAAGCGCGACATTCGCAAACTCACCCCCGACGAGCTCAAGGCCTTTATGGTGGAGCACGGCGAAAAGCCTTTCCGCGCCAAGCAGGTACAGGAGTGGATCTGGAAAAACACGGCGTCCTCGTTTGAGGAGATGAACAACATCTCGCTGGCCACCCGCGAGCTGCTGGCCCAGCATTTCGTCATCAACGCGGTGCAGGTGCAGGACCAGCAGCTTTCCAACGATGGCACCATCAAGTCGGCGTTCCGGCTGTATGACGGCAACATTGTGGAAGGCGTGCTCATTCCGCACGACACGCGCATGACGGCCTGCATTTCGTCGCAGGTGGGCTGCTCGCTCACCTGTAAGTTTTGCGCTACGGGCTACATGGAGCGCAAGCGCAACCTCGACGCGGCCGAAATCTACGACCAGGTGGTGCGCATCAAGGAGCAGTGCGAGGCCGAATACGGCACGCCGCTTACCAACATTGTGTATATGGGCATGGGCGAGCCGCTGCTCAACTACGCCAACGTGGTGAAAAGCGTGGAGCGCATCACCGCCCCCGATGGTTTGAACATGGCCCCGCGCCGCATCACCATCAGCACGGCCGGCATTGCCAAGATGATCAAGAAGCTGGCCGACGACGGCGTGAAGGCCAATCTGGCCCTGAGCCTGCACGCGCCCAACGATACGAAGCGCAACGAGATTATGCCCATCAACGAAGCCAATTCCCTGGCCGCGCTGAAGGAGGCCCTGCAGTATTATCACGAGAAAACCGGTCGCAAAGTCACCTACGAGTACATCGTATTCGATGGCTTCAACGACACGCTGGAAGACGCGGCCGAGCTATACGTCATCAGTAAGTGGCTGCCCTGCAAGGTGAACCTGATTGAGTATAACCCCATCGAAAACGCCAGCTACCAGAACGCCGAAGCCGACAAAATTACCGCGTTCCACAAGTTCCTGGCCGACCGGGGCGTGCAAACCAACATCCGCCGCTCGCGGGGCAAAGACATCGACGCCGCCTGCGGGCAGCTGGCCGTGAAGCAGAAAGCGGAAGTGGCGTAAGGACGTTTTTATAGCGAAGCTGTTTATGAATTTGCTCGAAACACGCTAAAACGTCCTGTCGACCATTCTGCGTATCAAGCAGCATGGTCGACAGGACGTTCTATTTTACCTCTTAACTAGCTTCAGAATGTAAAAAGCCCTTCGATTAGATTTAGAAGGGCTTTTTTGTGCGCCAGTGCCAGCTATGCTGCGGCGCTACAATCGCGCGGCGCCGTACACCCGGTCCATAGTTCGCTACAGTTCCAGCAGGCGCTTGAGGTTGTTGCCGTAGGCGGTGCCGGTTTCCAGGCAGGAGGCAGCCCGGTCGGTGAGCGTGACCAAGAACTTGCCGCTGAAGTAGCGTTGCAGGTTGTTGATGTACGTGGTGTTAATGAGGCATGAGCGGCTGATGCGCACGAAGTGGGCGGGCAGCTTTTCTTCCAGCGCCGCAATGGTGTAGCTCGTCAGGTGCTGCTGGCCCTGCACCGTGCGCAGCAGCACGTAGCGCTCCTGCGACTCGAAGTAGCTGATGTCGCTCAGCGGAATCAGCAGAATCTTGTCGCCCGACTTCACCGACAGGCTGCGCAGGGTTTCGGTCGGTTTCAGGTGGCGCAGAAACTGCCCCAGGTCGTTGAGGTTGACGCCCGCCGTGCGCTCCTGCTGAATGTGCCGCAGCCGCGTGATGGTCCGGGCCAGGCGGCTCGGGTCGAGCGGCTTGAGCAGGTAGTCAATAGCTCCGGCTTCGAAGGCCCGCACGGCATAGTGCTCGTGGGCGGTGGTGAAAATGACGATGGGCATCACTTCCAGCTGTGCCAGCAGCTCGAAGCCGGAAAGCAGCGGCAGCTCGATGTCGAGGATGACGACCTCGGGCCGCAGGGCGCGCACCAGGGCCTGGCCCTGCGCGCCGTCGGTGGCCTGGCCCACCACCTGCACGTCGGCGGGGTAGGCACTGAGCAAATTCGCCAGCCGCGCCAGCGCCTGCGGGTCGTGGTCAATCAGAACGGCTTCCATCGGTGGGGCGGTTGCGGGTGAAATTCGGGGCGCGCCGATGTTGCCGGGCAGGCAGCACCAGCGCGCCGGCTGGAATTACTTGGTAGCGTTCTGGCAGGCCAGCAGCATCTTCTTGGCCTGGTCTTCGCCCCAGCTAGGGTGCAGCGCCGAGGCCGGCTTGAAGGTGCCAAACTGCGCCAGCGACGCCTCCAGCACGGGCATGGCCTTCGCCGGACCGCCGCCGTACTCTTTGGGCGTGTAAAATAGGTTCTGGGCCTTCAGCAGCGTCACGCGCGGGTTGTTGGGGTTTATCTTCTGGGCCTTGTTCAGGCTCGACTCCACGATTTCGCCGTATTTCTCCCAGCGCTTCTCCGGGTCCACCTTGATGCGGGCGTTGGCAATGTTGGCGTGCAGCACTTCTATTTCCTCATTCTTGGGCTGCAGCTTGGCCGCTTGCTGGTAAAACTGGTCGGCTTTGTCCAGCAGCGCGTCTTTTTTGGCCGGGTCCTTTTCGGAAAAAGCCATCAGCGTGTTCACCAGCGAAGCATAGTAGGCAGGTAACCACGCCGATTTGTCGCTGAGGCTAAGGCGCTCGAAGTCGTTGGCGGTTTGCTGCACTTCGGCCATCGAGTGAGAGGTGGTGAACTTGGTCACCGTGGTTTCGAGGCCGGGTTGGGCGGCTTGCTGGGCTTGGCTGGCATAGCCGAGCGACAGTAGCAGGGCGAGGGTGAAGGTGGTGCGTTTCATACGAAATGAGGGTAAGGGTGAATGGATTTGGTTGAGCAATGTTGATAGACAAATGTGGGAGCTTTGCTGCAGGCTATCAATTACTTGCGGTTATACTTTATGCCGTTTGGTTATAAATTGCCGGCTGCGTAGCGGCGGTTTTGCAGCACTTTCGAACCGGGTTCAGCATCGTTGCCCGAGCTGCTCGTGGTGCTGCGTTCCTACTCACGCAGGCTTTCGGGGCGTTTGTACCAGCGGCCGGGCGGTTCGCCCGAAAAGCCTGGCGGCCGGCGGGTGGTGCCGGTAGTTTCGGGGCATCAATCCTCCTTACTGCCCTTGCCATGAAAGCGCTGTTTCTCTCGGCTGCCCTGCTTATTGCTTCCCTCAGCCACGCCCAAACCCAGCTGCACGGCCTCGTGACCGACAAGGCGGGCCAGGCCATTCCCGGGGCCAACGTGTACCTCAAAGACAATTTTGAAGGCACCTCCACCGACAGCCTGGGCCGATTTCGGCTGCGCACTCAGATCACCGGCCCGCACACGCTCGTGGTGTCGTCGGTGGGCTACACCAGCCAGGAGCGCAGCCTGCGCCTGGGCACCGATACCACCGCGCTCCGCCTCACGCTACCGGACGTGGCTAATCTGCTGGGCGGAGTCACTATTTCGGCGGGGCTGTTTGAGGCCGGCGACGGCACACGCATGACGGCGCTCAAGTTTATGGACATCGTGACTACCGCCGGGGCCGGGGCCGACATCACCAGCGTGATGCAGAACCTGCCGGGCACGGCCCGCGTGGGCGAGCAAGAAGGCCTGTTTGTGCGCGGCGGGGCAGCCAGTGAAACCAATACCCTCATCGACGGCATGATCGTGCAAAACCCGTTCTACAGCAGCATTCCGGACGTGGCCCAGCGCGGGCGCTTCGAGCCGGCTATGTTCAAAGGCACGGCTTTCAGCACCGGCGGCTACTCGGCCCAATACGGGCAGGCGCTTTCCTCGGTGCTGCTGCTCGACACCCAAGACAAGGTAAACGACGCCAACAAGCTCACCTTCGACGCCAACCTGGCCAACGCCGCGCTCAGCTACACCCACCACGGCTCCATCACGGGGCGCGTTTCGTACACCAACATGCAGCCCTACTTTGCCCTGATGCGCCAGACGCGCAGCTGGGCCAAGGCGCCGGAGGGCCTGGATGCCTCCATTACGGTGAAGGAAAAGCTCTCGGCCACCAGCAGCCTGAAGCTCTACGCCATGAGCAGCCACAGCAACTCCACCGTGAACCTGCCGACCTACGAGCGGCCCGCCGAGGTATATCCGCTGCGGCTGCGCAATCAGAACTACTTCACCACCAACTCTTACCAGCGGCTATTCGATGAAGGCAAGTGGGAGCTGAAAGCGGGTTTTTCCTACAGCCACAACTACGACTACATCAACGTGGCCGAGACCAAGTCGCTGGACCGCTACGACCGCCGCCTGCAGTACCGCACGGTGCTGACGCGCTACCTGAAGGGCAACCACGTGCTGCTGGCCGGGGCCGAAGTGCACCACATCCATATTACCAACGTGCTGGTCACGGCCAAGTATTCCCTGCGCGACTCCTACAAAGCTGCGTTTGCGGAGGGCGAGTTTCATCTGGGCCTGAAGCTGGCGGCCCGCGTGGGCGTGCGGGCCGAGCAGGCCGGTGTACTCGGGCGGGCCAACGCGGCACCGCGCCTGTCGGTGGCCTACCAGGTGGGAGCCCACAGCCAGGTGTCGGTGGCGGCTGGCCAGTTCTACCAGACGCCCGACAAGAACTACATCTACCGCAACCAGAAGCTGAACTTTGAGCAGGCCAACCACCTGATTTTGAACTTCCAGCACACGCACAACGACCGCACGTTTCGGGTGGAAGGCTACTACAAGCAGTACGCGCAGCTGGTGCGGGAGCAGGGCCTCGTGGGCTTCGACCCTGACCCCTACCGCCTCGTAACGGCCGCCACCGACAACAGCGGCTACGGCTACGCCCGCGGCCTCGACGTGTTCTTCCGCGACCAGAAAACCATCCGGCACGGCGACTTCTGGGTGTCCTATTCCTTGCTCGACACCAAGCGCCTGGCCGGCAACTTCGAGGCCCTGGCCACGCCTACCTATGCTTCCCGCCACAATGTGAGTCTGGTGTACAAGCAGTTTCTGCCCAAGCTGGGCGTATCGGTGGGCGGCACGCACCGCTACGCCAGCGGCCGGACCTACTTCGCCCACGAGGCTACCGAATTTCTGGGCGACAAGCTGCCGGCCTACCACAACCTGAGTTTGTCGCTGAGCAAAGTGCTATTCGTAAAGCGCAGCTACGTAGTGCTCTACACCACCGTCGACAATGTGCTGGGCACCCGCAACGTGTTCGGCTACCGCTATTCTACTGATGGCAAGTCGCGCACCCAGGTGCAGCCACCGGCCTACCGCACGGTATTCGCCGGCGTGTCCATTAGCTTAAGCAAATAGCTGTTGGCATTCCGGGCCGGTATGAGCACTGATTTCTATCTGCAAAGACAGAAATTAGTGCTCATACCGACCCGGAATGCCCCAAAACAGTCCTGCTGAGCCTGTCGAAGCATCTCTACCGTCACAGTAATCAGATTACTACGGCGGTAGAGATGCTTCGACAGGCTCAGCAGGACATATGGTTTGGCAATGGTCGCCCGGCAGATGCTTCGGCTGCCGCCAGTGCGCGTGGGCGGCGTTAGGCGGCCAGCTTCTGATTGGACTGGATACAGCGCAATAGCAATTCCTGCGCGCTCAGGCTGATGAAGTCCGTCAGGCTCAGCTGGTAGAGTTCGGCGAGTTTGGTGAGGCAGAGCAGGGAAAGCTGGGTGCGGCCCGACTCTTTCTTACTGTAGGCGGCCTGGCTGATGCCCAACTGGAAGGCCACGTATTCCTGGGGGTAGCCGTGAATTTCCCGCAGCTTGCGCACTTTGAGGAGGAAGGTGTTCATGGGGGAAGGGCAAATGAAGTGGATAGCGGAAAGCCCGGAGGGCGTTGACGCTCCGAAATAGGCTTTTCGCGCGTGCTGCCCCAACATGTTTCGCTCAATGCCCCGCTTTATACCGGCGAATACGTGTATACTTACGGCATCTGAAACGGGCGATTTGCCGGCCTTTCAGCCCTTCTGCTATGAGTCAGCCTCTCTGCTGCTATCTGATCGACGACGAACCAGCCGCCCGCGAGCTGCTGGCCAAGTACATTGCCCGCCTGCCCTATCTGACGCTGCTCGGGCAGGCCACCAACGCCGTAGACGCGCTGCTGGCCCTGGAGTCGCAACAGCCCGACCTGCTGTTTCTGGACGTGGAAATGCCCGAAATGACGGGCTTCGAGTTTATGCGGGTGCTGGCCGCCCAACGTCCCGGCCAGCGCCTGCCGGCCGTGATTATGGTGACGGCCTACCCGCAGTATGCCGTGGAAGGCTACGAGCACGAAGTAGTCGATTACCTGCTCAAACCCGCCTCCTTCGAGCGGTTTATGCGGGCCATCAACCGGGTAGCGCCCCGCCGCTCGGCCCCCGAAACCGACCTTGCCGCGCCCCCGGCCACAGTTCCGCTGGTGCGGGTAGCCGCGTCGGAACCCGTGCCGCCACTTCCGGAAGCGGAAGCGCCGACGGGTAAGACCAACTTTTTCCTGGTGAAGGAAGATAAAAAGCTGATTCGGCTGGAGCCCCAGGAAATCGTGTTTGTCGAGAGCCTCAAAGACTACCTGAACATCTACCTCGCTACCCGCACCATCACCACCCACATGACGCTGAGCAAGCTGGAAAGCCTGCTGCCGGCCTCCGAGTTCAGGCGCGTCAACCGCTCCTACCTGGTGCGGCTCGGGGCCATTAAGGAAATAGACGGCAACCTGATTACGACCACCGACGGCCGCCGCGTGCCGATTGGGGTCACCTACCGCGAGCGGGTGATGGAAGCCATGAAACACAACCTGATGTGAGCCTGCTACCGCCGATTCCGGTGCCGTCTGTGGCCGGGCTGTCCATCACCGGGCGGCGCGTGGGCCGGCACATGCTCCAATGGGCTGTGACGCTGCTGGTCGAATATTTCCTGGCTGCCCGCTTATTCAAAGACAACGCCCAGGTAGTGGGGCTGACCACCGCTTTCATGTTTTTCCAGACCATAGCGCTCTATTACTGGCTGGAATATTATGTGCTGCCGCGCTACCTGTTCCGGCTTCGGCCGCTGTGGCTGGCGGGGCATTTGCTGCTGGTGTTTTTCGGGGTGTATGTGGGCAGCTACCACCTTTTTCACTACCTGCAACCGCTCAGCAACGGTTTCGCGGCTCCGCTGCTCACCTACGTGGAGCGCATCTGGCAGCAGGTGCTGCGGCCCGCCGGCTGGCTGGGCTGTTTCACGTCCCTCACCGTGGCGCTCTGGAACTGCGGCTTCAGCCTGTTCATCGTCGCTATTCTGCTCAGCGCCAAGTTTGTGCGCGATATTGTGGTGGTTCAGAACCGGAACCTGCGCCTGGAAAGGGACCAGATAGCGCTGGAGCGTAGCAATCTGGAACTGGAGCTGAACTTTCTGAAAGCGCAGATCAACCCGCATTTCCTGTTCAATATTCTCAACAGCATCTACGTGCAGGTCGTGGACAGCAACGAGCCAGTGGCCGCGCAGGTGTTGCAGCTCTCCGATCTGATGCGCTATGGGCTCTACGAATCCAACCACAGCCGGGTGGAGCTGGGCCGGGAGCTGGAGTATATCAACAGCTACCTGCAGCTGGAAAAGTCACGCTACGGCACGCAGGCCGACATCCAGTTCGTGCGCTCCGGCAGTGGGGCTACTACGGGCTACATTGCCCCGCTGCTGCTTATTTCCTTCGTCGAAAACGCTTTTAAGCACGGCGTGAGCAAGGTGCGGGGCCGCAGCTTCGTGCACGTGCAGGCCGCCGTGCAGGAGGGTAGGCTGGAATTTTTGGTCGTCAACAGCGTACCGGCGGCCAGCCGGCCCGCTGCGGTGGCAGCCGGGGGCGTGGGGCTCAGTAACGTGCGCAAGCGGCTGGAACTGCTCTATCCCGGGCAGTACGCGCTTAGCCTAGAAGCCGGAGCGGAGCACTACACGGTTCGGCTGACGCTGAACCTGACCGCGCGGCCGGCCACGTAAAAGCGAGCTTGACCCCTCGGACCACCAAGCACGAAGGGCCGCTGGAAGTACTTCCGGCGGCCCTTGTCAGAGTACTCTATTTGATGCGCTCCAGCTTGAAGTAGCCCAGCGGCGCGCCCGGCGTGTATCCGACCACTATCGGCGTGGCGGGGGTGGTTGGTTGGTCAGAAGATGTGTACTCGAGGCCGCTGTCGGTGCCGGCATCGTAGAAAATGGCCGGAATGCGCCGGGTAGTAGCCCAGACGTTGCCGTTTTCCAGCAGGTTTTCCGCGTCGAGGGCGGCAAACCAGTCGGGGCTGGGCGCTATCATCGTTACCACCGTCACCACGGGGTGCTGCACATCCAGGCGGAGCGTATCGACGAGCAGGCCTGGCGAGGCGGTGGCGTTGCGGCCGTCGAGGAGGCGGAAGGCTTTTTGTTCGCCAATCAGCGCCTTGATTCCGGCCCGTAAAGCGGTGTTGTTGCCCAGCTCGGCCATATTCTTGATGCCGGGGCTGGCCGGAAAGCCGGCCCGGAACAAGCGCGCATCAACAGCCGGGCGGTGAGAAGCGCCGATCAGGGGCGAAAAGTGAGCCCCGGCAGGGTAGCTGCCCGGGTGCGTAGCGGCACTCCAGGTGGCTTCGAACGTAACGCGGTAGAGCGCCGTGGATTCGGGCGTGGGCTCCGGCAGCTTATCGTCGACGATCTTATTGCAGGAAGCTACGCCCGCTGCCAGCGCCAGAAATAGAAACTGCCTTTTCATAAGCCAAAAACTTCGTTCGTGTGCTGTACTAACGCAGCAGGAACGTCTTTTGGTTTGTGGTCGCAGGCTGAGTAGCAAGTATTTTATCGGCTACGCACCCCGGGCGGGCTGCCTGCTGCCGTAGCGGCCCCCACACGCAGCTTACGCCCGAAACCGGCCGGTGGAGCGAGGCCGGCCCGTGCTTATTTCCTCCTTCGACTCGCCCTCCGGCACCTCCCGCGTCTCGATGCGCACGGCGTGGGCCTTCGGCTGCACTTTTTGGCCAAAAGCATCGGCAAATTCCTGGGTGAACTCGGCCCCGAAAAAGATGATCAGCGACGAGTAGTTTACCCATACCAGCAGCACGATGGCCGAGCCGGCCGCTCCGTAGGTAGAGCCGGGGTCGGCTTTGGCGATGTAGAAGGCAATCAGGTACTTACCGATCAGAAAAAGCAGCGCGGTGATGAATGCTCCCACGCCTACGTCGCGCCAGCGTATGATGGCATCAGGCAGGAAGCGGTAAATCAGGGCGAAGAGCAGGGAGGTGATGAGCAGCGAAAGGCCGAAATCGACGAGGTGAATCACGACGATGGTAACCTCGGGTAGCAGGCGCTGCAGATAGTCGGTGAAAAAGCTCAGCATGGCGCTGATAACGAAGGAAACGAGCAGCAGCAGGGCCACGCTCAGAATGAGGCCGAAGGAGAGGAGCCGGTCGCGGATGAACTGCCAGAGGCCGTTGCGGGGCTTCACTTTCAGGTTCCAGATGTCGTTGATGCTCTCCTGCAGGGTTACGAAGAACGTGGTGGCCGCAAAAATCAGGGTGCCGATACCGATGACGGCGGCCAGGCCGCTACGCTCCTGCTTGTTGAACTCGGTGATACTATCCTGCATAAACTTGGCCGACTCGGCCCCTACCAGGCCGTTCATCTGGGCAAATACCTGGCCCGTGACGGCTTCATTGCCAAACAAGGTGCCCGCCACCGTGATGACGATGATGAGCAGCGGCGGCAGCGAGAAAATGGTGTAGTATGACAGCGCCGCCGCATGCCGGAACGAGTTGTTGACGATAAACTCGCTGGCGGTGGTTTTGAGGATGCTCAGGACGTCGGAAAAACGGTAGTGGGTAGCCATGGGGCAGAACGCTGGAAAGGATATGGTAGCAGTAGTACGGCCTGCGGCCGGTGACGTTTGGTTGAGCCAACCAAAACCATCCTATTTGCGCATAGTTGATAGCTTTGCCGGGGCACGCTGCCCTTCCTGTTACTCCCACTCTATGCCTCTCGTTCCCGCTACTCCGAACTTCCTGCCCGGTGCCGCCATTGTTCTGCTGCTTGGCGCAGCCAGCGCCTGCGGCCCCACCAAAGGCCTGACGACCAGCCCGGCCCCCATCACTGGTGTAGCGGCGGCTGGTCTCGTTGCGTATCCGGCCGCGGCGGGCTTCGACCAGGCTGGTTCCGATGCCCGCGCCCTGGCCTGGGCCGATACCGTGATGCGGCAGATGGGCGGCTATGCGGCCTGGCAGCAAACGCGCCTGCTGGGTTGGGACTTTCTCGACGGCTCCTATCAGCTCTGGGACAAGCAAACCGGCGACTTCCGCTGGCAGAAAGACACGCTGGTGGCCGTCTATAATCTCGGCGCCAAACAAGGCAAGGCGTTCAGCAAAGGCCAGGACATTTCGGCGTCGGAGAAGGGCAAAAAGCTACTCGACCGGATGTATCCTATCTGGGTCAACAACTCCTGGTGGTTGCTGATGCCCTTTAAGCTCAAAGACTCGGGTGTGACGCTAACCTACAAAGGGGCGGGCCAGCTCATGGATGGCACTCCGGCCCAGGTGCTCACGATGACGTTCAAGAACGTGGGCGTGACACCCGACAACAAGTACGAAGTCTATATCAGCCCCACAACCAAGCTGGTGGAAGAGTGGGCATATTTCCCCAAAGCCACCGATGCCCAGCCCGCTTTCCGCCGCCGCTGGACCGAGTACCGCCCCTACAACACTCTGCTGCTAGCCGCCGACCGCACCGATGGCAAGGACGGTCGCCGTCTAAACCACATCACGGCCCGCGCCACGGTGCCCGCCAACGTGATGCAGAACCCGCAGCCCATCGCCCGACTGGAGTAAGGATAGTAGAGCGTGTTTGGAATATCGATATTCCTGTCATGCTTCGACTTTGCTCAGCATGACAGGAGTGGCTTTTTTTCAAAGTTCGGCTACCCTGTTATTTCGTGAATTCCCAGCGCAGAGTCACAATCCGGGCCTCACGCAGGCCATTGCTTAGCTCCGCATCGTCTTTGAACTGCAACTGAGGCAGCAGGCAGGCTTCCACGCTCACCTCGAACTGCTTGGCCGCGAAAGGCCAGGGCGTAATCCGGATCGGGCCGTCGGCGTCGGGGCGCATCACTTCGTAGCGCTGCCCATCGGGCCCGGTGCTGATTTCGAGGTGGCGGCCCATTTCCGGTAGCTCCTGGCGACACAGAATCAGGCTGAGCCGGTCGCACCACTGCATGAGGTCATACGCTTGCTGGGCGTCTTTTTTAGTTACTTTCAAGCCGCGCCGCCACCGTTGCTGCCCAGCCAGCTGCTCGTCCAGAAACTCGTCGATTTCCGGCTGCTTGCCCCGCAGGCTCTCGTAGAGGAAGCTCATATGCATGCTGGTCAGCAAACACCGCCACTGCCCCTGAAAGCGGGCTGCCTTCATGACGCCGGTAGCCTGGGACAGCGAAAAATCCTTCATGGTAAAGTTGGCCGGCGCACCGGCAGCCGTCAGGCCGTAGCTTCCATCCCAGGTTTCCTGTTCGTCGTCGTGCTGGGCAATGGCGGCCAGCAGGCCCACCCACTGGTCGGTGGGGCCAACAGGCTGCCACTGCCAGGCCAGCTGTGCCGCCAGCAGGGCGTGGGCTTGCTGGTAGATTATCTGCCAGCCATCGGGGGTCAGGTTTACGATCATGAAAAGGGGAGCCAGTGAGGGTTCAGCGCAAGAATAGCTGCTTGCTCCTACGGATGGCTTTCGTGCGGGGTTAAGCAGACTATAGTGCCCACTGTTGCCGTGCTCGGGAGCCCAGGCCAGTTGTGCTGCCGTGCGGTAGAGCCGGCAGGAGTGAGCCGGGCCAGCAGGATGCCGCATGGTGCCCGCATATTTTACGGCTGCCACGGCATGTTATTCCGGCATTTTGCCTTTGGTTAGTACGGCGGCTGCTCCGGTGCCCGTTGTGCCGTCGGTGCAGGTGCGCGCGTGTCGGTAGCCGGCCCGATAGTGTACTTACGAAGGCCCGTGGTATCTTTCCGGCCAACGAGCGGCCCTGTTTTCGGTTATAGAGAGCCGCGGGTCTCGTTGCGCCAGCTGGCTCCAGGCCTGGTAAGGCGTTGGTTGGTGACTGCAAGGCCATCCAGCCACGTATTGTGGAGTGGCGGGCCGGTAGTATTTTTTCTTTTTCCTATGAATCAACACATCCAGCAAATACTCGATAATCCGCTGGCCGCCCTGGCTATCGTCGGCAACCTAGTTATCATCGAGAGCCTGCTGTCGGTCGATAACGCGGCGGTGCTGGCCACGATGGTCGGCGACCTACCCAAGGACCAGCGCCAGAAGGCCCTGCGCTACGGTATCATCGGGGCCTACGTGTTCCGGGGCCTCTGCATCCTGTTTGCCGCCTACCTCATTGAGTTCTGGTTTCTGAAGCCGCTCGGAGGCCTGTATCTGGTCTATCTGGTCTACGACCATTTCAAGTCCCGCAAGTACCACGGGGAGGAGGAAATCGATAAGAATAAAAGCTGGCTCTATAAGAATACCCTGGGTCTGTTCGGTAAATTCTGGGCCACCGTAGCCCTGATTGAGCTCATGGACCTGGCCTTCTCCATCGACAACGTGTTTGCCGTCGTCGCCTTCACCAACAATCTGATTCTGATTTGCCTGGGCGTCTTCATTGGTATTCTGGCCATGCGCCTCGTCGCGCAGGCCTTCGTGCTGCTGATGGCCAAATACCCTTTCCTGGAAACGGCCGCCTTCCTCGTGATTGGTATTCTGGGTCTCAAGCTGATGCTGTCCCTGTTCGAGCATTACCTCCCCAATCACGCCTTCAGTCACTTCCTGAGCAGCCACGTCGCCGATGTGGGCCTTACTCTGATTACCGTGGGCATGTTCGTGGTGCCGCTGGTCACGTCGCTGCTCTTCAACGTGCCCCGCCACATGACGATGCCCAAAATGCCCACACGCAAGCCCGATACGAAGGGCAAGCAGCGCGTGGGGTAGCAGGGCAAGCCGATCCACTTGCCTGCCCTCGCCCGCCAAGAACTTGTCTCTGATAAGTAAAATGCCTGCTACATAGACAACGCCCTTTTCCAGCGTGTGGAAAAGGGCGTTGTCTATGTAGCAGGCCTCAGTGGGGTAGGGGAGGAAGGTTCTTCGTTCCGCTACACGCAGGATGGCAGACAGCAAACAGTACATTGCCTGCTCCCTCCTGCCGCCTTATGCTGGCTGCAACTGCTTGAGATGCACCAGCATATCGTCCGTCATCTTGTCGAGGTCGAAATCGGGCTGCCAGCCCCAGTCCTGGCGGGCGCGGCTGTCGTCGATGCTGGCGGGCCAGGAGTCGGCAATCTGTTGCCGCGAGTCGGGCTTGTACGTCACCTGGAAATCGGGCAGGTGGCGCTGGATGCTGGCCGTAATTTCCTTCGGCGAGAAGCTCATGGCCCCCAGGTTATACGACGAGCGGATCTTGATCTGGTCGGCGGGGGCGTGCATCAGGTCCAGCGTCGATTTCAGCGCGTCGGGCATGTACATCATCGGCAGGTAGGAGTCTTCCTTCAGAAAGCACTCGTAGGGCTGGCCGGCCACGGCTTTGTGGTAAATATCAACCGCGTAGTCGGTGGTGCCGCCGCCGGGCAGGCTCTTGTAGCCAATCAGGCCGGGGTAGCGCAGGCTGCGCACATCGAGGCCGTGCTTGCGGAAATACCACTCGCACCACTGCTCCCCGGCCAGCTTGCTGATGCCGTACACCGTGTTCGGGTTCATGATGGTGAGCTGGGGCGTGTTGTCGCGGGGCGTATCGGGGCCGAATACGGCAATCGACGACGGCCAGTACACCTGCTGCACGCCCAGGTCCACGGAGGCGTCGAGCACGTTAAACAAGCCGTCCATGTTCAGCTGCCAGCCGAATTTGGGGTTCTTCTCGGCCGTAGCCGATAGCAGCGCTGCCAGGTGATACACCTGTTTCGGCCGATACTGACGCATCACTTCTTCCAGCCGATTCTTATCCAGCACGTCGAGCAGTTCGAAGGGCCCCGACTGCGCCGTTTCGGCATCTTTCGGGGCCCGCACATCGGCCGCTACCACCTGCGACGCCCCGTAGCGCTGGCGCAGTTCATGGGTGAGTTCGAGGCCAAGCTGGCCGCCGGCGCCGATGATGAGAATGGTGTCGCTGGGAGTAGAATGCATAGTATGCGAAGAGAAGAGAATGGGTGGGAGTGCAAAGATACGAGTGAGGCGGTGGTGCAGTAACGATTTGGTGAAATGGAGTGGGGCGGCGCGGAAAAAAATAGTGTGGCGGCCCGCCCGTCTCCGTGCCGACCGCACGTCCCGAATGCCCGTATCTTTAGGGCCAGTATCGTACTCACCGGTTCACCACTTCCTCCTATGTACACTACCCTTCAGGCCGATCTTCGGCAGCAGCTTCAGGAAATCAAAGATAACGGCCTCTATAAGCAGGAACGCGTGATCACCTCGCCCCAGGGCGCGGAAATCGAGACGCAGGAAGCGGGGGAGGTGCTCAACTTCTGCGCCAATAACTACCTGGGCCTGTCCTCGCACCCCGAGGTGATTAAAGCCGCCAAACACGCCATCGACACCCACGGTTACGGCCTGTCGTCGGTGCGCTTCATCTGCGGCACCCAGGACATTCACAAGCAGCTGGAAGCCAAGCTGGCCGAGTTTCTGGGCACCGAAGACACAATTCTGTACGCGGCGGCCTTCGACGCCAACGGCGGCGTATTCGAGCCCCTGTTCAACGAGCAGGATGCCATTATTTCCGATGCCCTCAACCACGCCAGCATCATCGACGGCGTGCGGCTCTGCAAGGCCCAGCGCTACCGCTACGCCCACAACGATATGGCCGACCTGGAAGCCCAGCTCCAGGATGCCGTGGCCAAAGGCACGCGCCACCGCATCATCGTCACCGACGGCTCGTTTAGCATGGATGGCACCATCGCCCGCCTCGACCTGATCTGCGACCTGGCCGACAAATACGAGGCGCTGGTGATGGTGGACGAGTGCCACAGCACGGGCTTTCTGGGCAAAACCGGCCGCGGCACCCACGAGCACCGCAACGTGATGGGCCGCGTCGATATCATCACCGGCACGCTGGGCAAAGCCCTGGGTGGCGCTATGGGCGGTTTCACTACGGGCCGTAAGGAAATCATCGACATGCTCCGCCAGCGTAGCCGCCCCTATCTGTTCAGCAACACCCTCGCCCCGGCTATTGTGGGCGCATCTATTCGGGTGCTGGAGGTGCTCACCGAAAGCACCGCCCTGCGCGACCAATTGGAAGAAAATACCCGGTATTTCCGCGAAAAGATGACTGCCGCCGGCTTCGACATCAAGCCCGGTGAGCACCCTATTGTGCCCGTGATGCTGTATGATGCCAAGCTGAGCCAGGAATTTGCGGCCCGTATGCTGGAGAAGGGTATTTACGTGGTTGGCTTCTACTTCCCTGTAGTGCCCAAGGGTCAGGCCCGCATTCGGGTGCAACTGAGTGCGGCCCACACCCGCGCCCAACTCGACAAAGCCATTGCTGCCTTCATTGAGGTAGGCAACGAGCTAGGCACGCTCAAAGACCGTAGCGCCGCCCGGCCCGAAGCGGGGCAAGTAGTGACGAACACGCCGTAAGCTGCCCCGGTCGGTAGAAGTCCAGCCAATAATTTCCCTTGGCTGGATAAAGCCGGTAAAAGCACAACGTCCTTTTCCTGTCCATGGAAAAGGGCGTTGTGCTGTATAGCAAGCTGTAGTGCTGCAAGGAAAAGCGCCAACGGCCAGAATCAAGCCGCCACTTCTGCCGCCGAGGTTGAGGCGCTGGCCGGCTTGGGCGCTACGTCGAACAGGAGCTCGTTCAGGCGGGCCCGCAGGTCGGTGGCGGAGAGGTTGCGGAACACTTCGCCGCCGCGCACCAGGGAAATCTGGCCGGTTTCTTCACTAACCACCAACACCACGCTGTCGGTCATTTCCGTCAGGCCAATGGCGGCGCGGTGGCGCAGGCCCATGGAAGCGGGAACGTCGGGGTTTTCGCTGACGGGCAAAATGCAGCGGGCCGCTCGGATGCGGTTGTTGGCAATAATGACCGCGCCATCGTGCAACGGACTGGTTTTATTGAAAATCGACATGAGCAGGCGCTTGCTGATGGCCGCATCGATCAGGTCGCCCGAGTCGGCGTAAAACTTCAGCTCCGACGACAGCGTGAAGGCAATCAGGGCCCCGGTGCTTTTGCCGGCTAGGCTTTTGGCCGCTTCCACGAAGGGCGTAAGATTCATCCGCTCCGCCGGCACGTCGCGGCGCCACGGAAATACCCGCATCCGGTCGAAGGCCGTGGCTTTGCCGATGGTGAGCAGAAAGCGCCGGATTTCCTGCTGAAACAGAATAATGCTGGCCAGCACGCCCACGCTCATAAACTGGCCCAGAATGCTGGTCAGCAGCTCCATGCCGGCGGCTTTCACCACCAGATAGAGCGTGTAGATAGACATCAGGCCCAGGAAAATCTTCAGCGCCACGCTTCCCGTCAGCAGCTTATAGAGCTGATAGAACAGCACCGTAACCAGCAGTACGTCCACGACGTCTATCCAGCCAATGCGCAGGAAGCCGATGCCGAAGGAGCCAATCACGGGGAGAGAGGAAGGAAGGTGGGGGCAACGAGCCGGATAGTTTGCACGGCTTCTGCTACATCGTGTACGCGCAGCAGTGCGGCCCCGTTGAGCAGGGCCATGGTGTTCACGGCCACCGTGCCGCTTAGGGCGGCCTCCGGCGTCAACCCCAGGGGCTTATACACCATCGACTTGCGCGAGAGTCCGGCCAGAATGGGCAAGCCCAGCAGCTGCAGCTCGCGCAGGCGGCGCAGCAGCTCGTGGCTCTGGGCAGCAGTTTTAGCAAAGCCGAAGCCAGGGTCGAGAATGATATCGGCCACGCCGGCGGCGCGCAGGGCGGCTACTTTGTCGCGGAAGTAGCGCGTCAGCTCCAGCACAATGTCGTCGGGGTAGTCGGTGAGCTGGGCCATGGTTTGGGGCGTACCGCGCATGTGCATCAGCACGTAGGGCACCTGCAGCTGCCCGGCTGTGGCAAACATGGCCGCGTCCAGCTCGCCGCCGCTGATGTCGTTGATGAGGTCGGCCCCGGCCGCTACGGCCGCGCAGGCCACCCCGGCCCGGAAGGTGTCGATGGATAAAAAAGCTTCGGGAAAAGCCCGGCGCAGGGCGTCGATGGCGGGCAGGACGCGCCGCTTTTCTTCGTCTTCGGGAATGTGCTCGGCCCCCGGCCGCGACGAGTAGCCGCCGATATCCAGGATGCTGGCCCCGGCCCGGAGCATGGCTTCGGCGCGGTGCAGCAGGTCGGGCGTGGTGCCCAGGCGGCTGCCGGCGTAGAACGAGTCGGGGGTCAGATTCAGGATGCCCATCACCTGCGGCGAGCCCAGATTCAGGACGCGGCCACGGGGGCAACGCAGCGTTTGCCTCGGAGAAAAACACGTATCTTTCGCGGCCTGGGCAGACATGAGCGGAGAGGCTAAAAACCGGGATTCTTAAAAGTAGGCCGAAAATTTTGAGTAACCAAACCCAGCACGAGTACGACCAGGTAACGGGCCAATGCCGAAGCCTGTTCCTGGCCAAAACCCACGACTACGGCACGGCGTGGCGCATTCTGCGGCTGCCTTCCGTCACCGACCAGATCTACATCAAGGCCCAGCGCATCCGCTCCATTCAGGAGAAGGGTACCCAGCTGGTGGCCGATGGCGTGGACGAGGAGTTCGTGGCCATCATCAACTACTGCGTTATTGCCCTGATGCAGCTGCGCCTGCCCGCCACCGCGCCCCTGGACCTGGTGCCCGCCGATGTGGCCGCCGCCTACGACGAGGAAGTGGCCGCCAACCGCCGCCTGCTATTCGCCAAAAACCACGACTACGGCGAGGCCTGGCGGCAGATGCGGGTGGAAAGTATCACCGATATTATTCTGATGAAGCTGCACCGCACCAAGCAGATTGAGGACCTGGCCGGCCGCACGCGCGTGTCGGAAGGCGTGGATGCCAACTACCGCGACATGCTCAACTATGCCGTATTTGCGTTGATCAAGCGTGGGGCCGCCGCCGCCGCGCCCGAACCTGATTCAGAATCCGGAGTTTAAAGCGTTATGAAACTCATTACCCGCATCTGCTGGCTCCTGCTGGGCGTCCTCTTCATCTTCTCCGGGCTCATCAAGCTCAACGACCCCATCGGGACGGCCTACAAGCTGGAGGAATACTTCGAGGTGTTTGCCGTGGATTTCGGCAGCTTCTTTCTGCTATTCAAGAACAGCACGCGTACCCTTTCCCTGCTGCTCAGCTCCCTGGAAGTGGTGCTGGGCGTAGCGCTGCTGCTGCGCTGGTACCTACGCAAAACGCTGTGGGTGCTGCTGGGGCTGCTCGTGTTCTTTACCTTCCTGACGTTCTACTCGGCAGCGTTTAATAAAGTAACCGACTGCGGCTGCTTTGGCGACTTCATCAAGCTCACGCCTTGGCAGTCGTTTTCCAAAGACGTGTTTCTGCTGGTACTGTGGGCAGTGGTGTTTTTCAACCAGCGCTACATGCGCCGGGTATTTGCCAAAGGCATGCTCGGTATCATGTATATCACGCTGGCCTCGGCAGTGGCTATCGGCATTGGGGTGCGGGCGTTGGGCCATTTGCCCTACTTGGATTTTCTGCCCTATAAAGTTGGCAACGACATTGGGAAGCTGATGCAGGCCTCGGAGCCGTTGCGCTACAAGTACATTATGGAGCGTGGCGGCCAAACCCAGGAATTCACGGAATACCCGACCGACAGTACCTGGAAATACAAGCAGATGGTGCCGCTCAACCCCGATGCCGGCCCCAAAATCACCGACTTCAAAGTATGGAACGACCAAGGCGACTACACGCCCGAGCTGCTGAAGGGGAATCGCCTGGTGCTCATCATCCAGAATACCGACAAGACGGACCGGGACCGTTTTGAGCTGATCAACAACCTGATGCAATCAGCCGACTCGTCCCAGAAAAAGATTACGCCGTTGGTGATTACCAGCAGCAGTCCGGCCGAGTTCGATGCTTTCCGCCACGAGGTGAATCTGGTGGCACCGTTCTACTACGCCGACGCGACGGTGCTTAAGTCCATGATCCGGTCCAATCCGGGCTTTATACTGCTCAAGGATGGCGTGGTGAAGGGCAAGTTTCATTACCACGATATTCCGAGCCGCGCCACGCTCGAAGAGCTGCTGTGAGCCAGACCATCGGCTTTGTGCTGCGCCGCCTGGCCCAGGGCGCGCTGGTGCTGGTAGGAGTGGCCCTCACCGTGTTCTTCCTGTTCACGGTGCTGCCCGGCGACCCGGTAGCGCTGCTGGCCGGGCAGCGCTCCGACCCGGCCACCCGCGCTGCCATTGCCGCCGACCTGGGCCTCGACCAGCCGGTACCGTTGCAGCTGGTTGGCTATCTGAACGACGTGTCGCCGCTGGGCCTGCACCCGCGCGACTCGGCCGGCACGGCCAAGTACGGCGGCCTAGCGCTGCTGCCGCTGGGAGAGAAGGCCGTGGTGCTGAAAGTGCCCTACCTGCGTCGCTCGTTTCAGAGCAATAAAGACGTGCTCAGTATTTTGCTCGACCACTTTACGGGTACGTTGTGGCTGGCTCTGGCGGCCATGCTGCTGGCCTCGGTGCTGGGTATCGGGTTTGGCATCGTGGCCGCCCTCAAGCCCCATTCGTGGCTCGACCGCGCCCTGATTACGACTTCGGTACTCGGTATTTCGGTGCCTTCCTTCGTGGCCGGCATTCTGATTGCCATGACCTTTGGCTTCTACTGGAGCCATTGGACCGGTCTCAACCTGACCGGACAGCTCTACGAAACCGACCCATTTTCGGGCCGACACCTGGTGTTGCGCAATCTGCTGCTGCCCGCGTTTGCCTTGGGTATTCGGCCGCTGGCCGTTATTACCCAGCTTACCCGCAGCTCCATGCTCGATGTGCTTAGCCAGGACTACATCCGGACGGCCCGCGCCAAAGGGCTTTCGGGCTATCAGGTGGTGGTGGGCCACGCCCTCAAAAATGCCCTGAACCCGGTGCTCACGGCCGTATCTGGCTGGCTGGCGTCCCTGATGGCAGGGGCTTTTTTTATCGAGTACATCTTCAACTGGAAGGGCCTGGGCACCGTCACGTTGCGGGCCGTCGAAAACCTGGACTTCCCGGTCGTGATGGGAGCTACAATCTTCATTGCCTTCCTGTTTGTGGTCGTCAATATCGTGGTCGATATACTCTACGCCGTGCTCGACCCCCGAGTGAAACTGAACTGACACTTTTCAATCTTACTGCATGCGTCTGTACCTGATTGGGATGCCGGGAGCGGGCAAAACTACACTGGGCCGCGCTTTGGCTACGGCCTACGAGCTACCGTTCCGGGACCTGGATGAGGAGATTACCCGGCGCGAAGGGCGCAGTATTGCCACTATTTTTGCCGCCGAAGGCGAAGCCTATTTTCGGGAGCAGGAAGCAGCCACGCTGCGCGCAGTAGTGCAGGAATTGCCAGCCCTGGTGCTGGCCACGGGCGGCGGCACGCCCTGCTTTCACCAGAATCTGGACGTGCTGCTCGGTACCGGCCACACGCTCTACCTGGAGGTGCCCGTGGCCGAGCTGGTGCGGCGGCTGCAACAGGCTGCCGCAAGCCGGCCCCTGTTGGCACCAGCCACCGACGCCGCCGCCTTGACCGAGCGGCTGCGTGAAACCTTAGCGGCCCGGCAGCAGTTTTATAGTCGTGCTCCGTTGCGTTGTGCTGCTACCTCCTGTAGCGTAGCCGCCGTGCAGCAGCTGTTGAGCCGCTACCAAACGAGCAGCTAACTTCGCCTCTTCTGCGCATTCGGCGCAGTGTTTGTGCGGCACTACGTACTTTTGCTTCTTCCATAGCTGATCATTCCCATGAATTCCGCTTCCTCCACATCAGCCTTCGCTACGGCTCTTACTCCGGTGAAAGCCCCTGACCAGGTAAAACCCAAGCACAAGGGTTCTGCTAAGCTGTTTCAGAACCCTGTTCTGGAGCGCCTGACGCATACGCACATTGCCCTACCGGTGTCCATTTTCCTTGTCACTGCCGTGGTGAGCCTCTACTATGGCCTTACCCGTGGGTTCATTACCGGTATGTCGGCGTTCGGCTTATTCCTGCTGGGCTGGTTTATGTTCACTTTCGTGGAATACGCCATGCATCGCTACCTCTACCACATTCCGGCTACCACGCCCAAGCGGGTTAAGTTTCAGTACACCATGCACGGCGTACACCACGAGTTTCCCAAGGACAAAACCCGGCTGGCTATGCCGCCCATCATCACGGTCTTCGTGGCTTCGCTGCTGTTCTTTATTTTCCGCTTCACGTTCGGCAGCTATGCTTTCGGTATTCTGGCGGGCTTCACCTTTGGGTACGCGCTTTATTTGTTTGTGCACTATGCCATTCATGCCTACGCGCCCCCCAAGAACTTCTTGAAAGTGTGGTGGCACCACCACGCTCAGCACCACTACCGGCAGGATGAAATTGCCTTTGGCGTTTCCAGCACCTTGTGGGACCACATTATTGGTACGATGCCCGATAAAGTAGGGAAGAGCTAATACCCCACTATCTAACACGCAACAGCCTGACTCCGCAAGAGTCAGGCTGTTTTGTTTTGGCTGCACAGTACCGTTGTACGAATATGGTTAATATATGATTATTAGAAGACTTATACAATGCTTATGTAGCGTATTTTATTATATATTATTCCGTTAAAGCTATACTAAATTCAGTTAGTTATTCTTTTTATGAGAATAAATTACATAATTTTGCTTTACTCATATTGTGCTTACTACCTGCTATCCAGTCGGTTTGAGTTTTTTTAGTCGCTCCCTTTTTCCCGCTACCTATGAAGACACCGTGTACTACTTTCATACTTGCGCTGCTTGGCTTGTGCTGCTCGCCCGCAGCGGCGCAGTATCAGTTCAAAAATCAGCCTGATGCCACCTCAGCCGGCTTGGGTGCCTATACCCAGAGTTTTGACGCGCTGGCGGGCACCAATACCCATTTCTACAGCAATAGCACTTTGTCAGGCATATATGCTCGCTTCACGCTGGCCCCGTATGGTAACGCGGAGTTCGAGTCGTATCAGCGGCTGAGTACACCGGCTAAGCTGGCCCCGGACGATGGGAAGGAAGGTATTGCCACAGCCTCAACGGTGGACGCCGATGGCACGCCCCACGGCGCGGCTTGGTATCACTTTGGCACCAGCGGTAGCACCGAGCGCGCCTTGGGTGGCATTGCTTCCACCAACATCACGCCCGGCGTGGGCTACATTGGAATACGGCTGAAAAACAGTTCCTCAGTGCCCATCAAGAACCTGGAAATAAAGTATGCTATGGAGCAGTGGTATAACTCCAGCAATACCCAGGAGGCCACGATGCGCGTGCATTACCAGCGCTCAACTACTGCCATAACACAGCTGGCCAGCGGCACCTGGACGCCCATTGCCGACCTTGACGTGGCCGCGCCTTCTACCAGCACTGCCATCACCCCGCGCGACGGCAATGCGGCCACCAACCGCCGGGTAATGCAGGCCAAGCTGCTGGGTGGCAACGGCATGGTGCTGGCCCCGGGCGAGGAAATCATGGTGCGTTGGTCGTATGTCTTCAACTCCTCCAGCAACGGTAATGGCTTGAGCATTGATGATGTGACGATTACCCCCGAAACCAACGTTTTCTACTCGGATGCCAGTGGCAACCTCAACGATAGAAACCGGTGGGGCATCAATACCAATGGCACTGGCACCAAGCCGCAGAACTTCGCCGTCGCCAACACGACTTTCTACGTGCGCGGCACTGACTCCTTGGCCAGCCGCGTGCCAGATGCCTGGTCTATATCGGGAGCCAACTCTAAGCTGGTGATAGGCACGGCGAGCGAGCCGACCGTGCTCTACGTGGGAGCTAATGATAATATCACGGCTACCATCGACGTGACTTCCGGCTCCCGGCTGCGCATCGCCAAACCCAGCAATTCGTTTACGCTGGGCACGCTGGGCCTGAAAAGTGTGGTCGAATATCTTAATGCTTCGGCAGCTACCATGCAGTTGGTCAATGCCGGCAGCTATGGAATTCTCAAGCTGAACAATATAGGCCCCAAAACCCTGGCCGGCCCCGTGCTGGTTACCAGCGACGTCGCCTTTACCAGCGCGGGGCTTTCTACGCTGGCTCTGGCAGCCCACAACCTGACCATTCTGAAGAACGGGCGCATCCGAACTTTATCTGGCACTGCCTTCTTCGTGACCAATGGCAAGGGTGGGCTGCGGCAAACTGTGACCAGCACCGGCGCGGAAGTAACTTTTCCGGTGGCAGTAAGCGCCGCTGATACCGACTACACGCCCGTGGTCTTGTCGCAAACTGCCGCCAACTCGGAGGATACTTATAAAGTGCGGGTGGTGAACGATGTGTATCGAAGCTACGATGCCAACGAAAATGGCGCGGTCCCGGTAACGGAGGGTGTCGTGAAGAAAACCTGGTTTGTGAGCGAAGAAGTGCCGGGCAACTCCGACATTACGCTACAAGCCTTCTGGAACCCAAAAGACGAAGGCACCGGCTTCGACGAGACGAATGCCTTTATAGATCATTATACCACTGGTGCCAGCTGGGACCGGGTAAAGGAAACACCTGGCACTACAACCGCCAACAACCGCAAAGGAGCCAAGCGGGGTGGCGTAAAACGATTTTCACCCTTTGGCGTGGCCTCCCGCGGCGGCGGTGTGCTGCCTGTCGAGCTTACGGCCTTCGCCGCCCGGCGTGCTGCCGCCACAGTGGTATGTGCCTGGGCCACGGCCAGCGAAACCAACAGTGCCTATTTTTTGGTGGAGCGTAGCACCAACGCCCGGGATTTTGCCGAAATAGGCCGGCTAGCCAGCGCCGGCACCAGTAGCCAGCGCCATAGCTATAGCTTCACGGATGCGCAGCCACCAGCCGGCCATACCTATTATCGCCTACGCCAAGTCGATGCCGATGGTACCACGGCCTTTTCGCCGGTAGTGGCCGTGTCCGGGGGCAGCCAGCAGGCCGAGTTCTCTGTGACGCCCAATCCTGGGGCCGGCCCATACGAGCTATGGACCAATTTCCGTGAGACCACCCAGTTGCGGGGCGTAGTGCTCAATGCTTTGGGCCAGCAAGTAGTACAGTTTAATAAGCCAATAGCTGCTGGGGCCGCCCGTACCCGCTTTACCTTAGACAGCCAGCCGGCCGGGGTGTATATGGTACGGCTACTCACGGCCAATGGACCCGTAGTTGTGCGCGTGATAAAACAGTAGGTTGTGAAATAGAACACAAAAAGAAAGGGCCTCTTCGTTGGATGAGGTCCTTTCTTTTTTGCTTAATGAGCCTAGCCGCGCATCTTCCGGATGAGAAATCCAACCAGGACTACAACCAGGAATACGCCAATAAGAGCCGTCCAAGCTCCGGCTTTAAATATATCACCAGCCAACTCACAACTGCTTAAAGAGAAAGTTAGCAGGATCAGGCAGAAAGGCAGAAGAAGGCGGTAGTTTTTCATGACGAAGCGGAAGGAAGTAGGAGATATTTCTCTTACTAGAATACTGGCACCGCTCTGAAAAGGTTGACTAGACTAAGGGCTTATAAGCCGGAGGAACATACGTAAGCACTCTTTCACAATTAGTTCAGCGATACTCGTAAATTGCGGATCTTTTTAGATGAGTTTCGAGTTACTACAGTATGTCAACATCCGTAAAACGTTCCCGTTCCCCGAAATCTGCTGAACGGGCAGTGCCTGTTATTTCATACGCCGAACAATTAGTTGCCTCGCATACCCGCGAAGAAGGCAAGACGATCATGTACAAGCAGGACGCTTGGGGCCACATTGAAACGCGTTTTGTCCGCTCCCAGAATGTGAAGGCTTGGGAGGAAAAAGGATTTTTTGTGCGCTAGCTGAAGTCGCTTAGCTAGGAGGAATACTATTGAGGGGTAGTCTGCGTTTGCAGGTGACTTTTGAAGCGTGTAGGAGCTGGTGGTAGCTTAGAGCGGCTTTAGCTTACGTTCGGCTTGGCGCTACAAGCCCTACACGTTTCCCCCTGTCCGCGCCATTTTGCTGGTGTCACCCAAGCTGAGTGGGTTACCCATGCTCCACTTTAGCGTACTTAGGGTAGTGAGCAATTATGCTTGCTTGCCTGCCTTATTCGCCCAGTTCTGCTTCGTTTCCAAAATTTTAGGGAAGTTTAAATCAAGCTTTCCCAAGCGCAAGACTGCATTTAGTCCAGTAAGCCCTGGGCAAAATTTACTATAGAGTGGATAGAATAGGCTTGAAAAGCAACGTTCATGGCTTCGTTGCTGTTAATTACTCTCATTGCACTTCCGGCCTAATATTCCTAAGTGCTGTCTAATAAAGGGTCTTAATAAGCAGGGGAGGGCGGTAGTCTCATGTGTGGTGTATCGGCGATTGTGCTCGTCAATGACGAGTTGGATACGCACATGGTGCATGGCCAGCAAGCGGCTAAACGAGCAGGACTTGCGCACCAGTACCCCGCAGCGTTGGCGTAAGG